>NZ_AOGY02000064.1 GCF_000332455.1 Leptospira vanthielii serovar Holland str. Waz Holland = ATCC 700522
GGTAAAGATAGATATAAGTATAAATAGTTTGATGGGAAACTGATTCTGTAATTCCGCTTGGCAGATTTTCTTTTAAAGACATCTCTATTTGCTCTGGTGACCATTTAAGTTCTAATTTAGATTTTATAAATTTTCGTAAATTTGGATGTTTTTGCAACTTTATTTTACCAGAATTTCTGGAACTTTCATTCTTCTGTGAAATGATTTGAGCATTTGATACTGAATAATTAATGAAAGAATTTCTTGAATAACCTTTAGATAATTCTCTGGAAATGCTTGAAGGACTTCGATTCAGTATCTTAGCTATACTTCTAATACTTTCCTCTTTAAATCGCATCTCAGCAATTACTTCCCTTTCTTTCAAATTAATTCTTGTATAATGATTCATTTATTAACACCTTATTCATTAGATTATCGGTGTTGCGTTAAAAATTTGATTCTACCAAATGAAATCGGTGGGGAAAGTGGGCTTCGTTGGTCTTTAGAATCCCATTCGTTCAAATAGCGGTTGTAAGCTGATATTCTAAAATAATATGTTAGTCCAGGTTGAAAGAGGAGACCTCTCTTTTCTTTTCTCGAAGTATCTACTTGGTCAGCAAGAGGTCGAAATTCATCAGCAGCTAATTCCCCTTCAGGAATATAAATATTATTCACTAAAGTATCTTCTGTAATACAAAAACGTTTGTTTTTGAAACTACTATCTTCCTCGTTACCGTCAATTTTTGTTAATGCACCCGTTTTATCTTTTTTAACAAATATAGAACCTAACATTCGATTGGGAGTGAGCCCATAATGGATGATATAACCTCCACCATTTTGGACTTCCTTTTCGTGATTGGAATTCCATAAAAAACAAAGGGGTTTCCCTTGTGTCAGACTTGATTCCAATCGAAACCGTGTAGGAAGATCAGGAGGAGTTTGTTCCGTATATTCAAAGGATAACGATTGTACGTTGGGAACAGATTTACCCATGGGGTCTGGCCGAAACCATAACTTCCACTGGTAGTATTTGAATTTGTTTTTGGGAAGTTCTTTCTCCAGGGACTTGATCCTTGTCCAAGATAAGTTTGTGTTCGAATCTACAAACTTCTGGTTCGAACCTCGAAAATAAAGTTCGAGCATCGTATCTTTTGGTTGTTCCACAATCCAATGGATTCTATTAAGAGAGGAGTTACTATACTTGGTTTCTAAAACGGGGGAAAGGGCAGTGTTACCTTCCATATATCCAATTTTAGTTTCATCATCATACCGAACCGATTCAAACTTCGTGTATTCTACTTCAGGTTCGCCCTTATGGATATGAAATCCATCCAAGTTCCCATAAAACGATTTTCCAAGTACAAGTGGGGTGGAATCGTTTTCGGGAAAACCAAATCCTAAGGTATTGGCTTCGTTGTTTTCATATTCTGCGGTTTCTATTCCATTTTGATATAATACAAATCTATGATTCAGTGTATCAAAGTAAATAGAGATCACTTCCCAAGTTTTTCTTTTGATTTTTACTGGTGATTCTAAAATGAAACTTGTGGTTCGACCGTCGGATTTTTGGAGTAAATTATTGACGTAAAGTGTTGGTTTACTTTCGTTTAACGCGAGTGAGATGCCGTATTTTTTCCCCTTCACAAATACAGTTCTATCTAAAATCACAGAACCCGCACCTTGTTCGCTTAAGCGAATGGGGATGGTAATGGTGAATGGATCGGGATGGGTTCCAAATAGAGAATTTCCAGAAACCGATAAGTGGATTTGATTCCTTCGTCCCGAAAAGTAAGCCGATCGTTTGCCAAAAAAATAGGATTGGTCATCTGCTAAATAAGAAGAAAAAACCACAGAGATGGATTTGGATTTAAAGGGAATGCCGTTTTCTGAACTTTGTGGTTCTGTCACTTCTCCCTCAAAATCGAAGAAGAGTTCCCCATGTTTCGGAGTGTTTTCTTTCGGTTTGAGAAAGTTCTTTTTGCCGGGTTCCGAATTTTGAACCACACCGTTTTTTTTCCAAAGGTTTAGGTTTAGGATTTCTGTTTTGGGGACTTCCCATCCAAATACGGGCAGGCCCCAAATTAAGAATAGGGTTACGACTGTTCTTCGATCAGTCCCAATCGTTTTTGGTGCCGTCCACCTTCGAATTCTGTTTCTATCCATTTTTTTACAATTCTCTGTGCTAAATCCGTTCCGAGAACCCTTCCCCCTAAAACCAATACATTGGCGTTGTTATGGCGTTTGGACATTTCCGCCGTAAACTCATCATGGCAAAGGGCAGCTCGAATGCCTTTGAAACGGTTGGCAGCAATGGAGGCTCCAATGCCTGTTCCGCAAAGGGCGATGAGTCTCGGAACTTCACCAGAAAGAACCTTTCGGCAGGCATCTCCAATGATGGTGGGGTAGTCGACGGACTCTTCGCTCTTAGTACCGTAATCGACAATTTCGTACATTTCCTCGAGACTTTTCCTGAGGAATTCTTTGAGAGCAAATCCTCCATGGTCAGAAGCAATTCCAATTTTTTCTTTCATTCGGCTTTTTCCTTTCTATGTTTTAGGGCTTCGGTGTAGGACTGATATGATTCTAAAGAGAGTGAGAGTAAAAACTTATCTCGTTCTCGGAGTAAGGTTCCATAATATCCAGTGAATAAATCTAAATACCTTCGGTATTTTTCTTTTGGATTCTTTTCGGAAAGGTATTCGATAGTGAGGTTTGTGATTTCTTCTTTGATTTCTGTATGCGACTCAAACCACTGTTTGGCGATGTTGACCTCAGCAGGTGTCAGTGGGTAAGGGCGACTATCGGAAAGTAAAATCCTCCATTCATAGGAAAAAAAAACCTCTTCTTTTTCCTTACCTGAGAGAATTGAATCTTTGAAATACTCTCCTAAATCTTCTGCAAGTGGGTCTTCGGTTAAGTCTTTGATTACTTTGTCTCGAAAACAGTTTAGGGAAGCCAAACGAAGCTCAGCCGATTCCTTGGCATAATCTTCCATTTTGATTCGGTCCAAATTGAGAAGATTGGGACTTATGGCACCTGGAGGGATTTCTTTTTTGAGTGGCAAATAACAGTCCTTAGCTGCTTCCCATCCCAGATTCCCTTCGGGAATCCAAAGGGAATGGGCAGAAAGTGATCCAACAAAAATGAGAAGAAAGCTAAAGGAGGATTTTGGAAATTTACCCATGGGTTCTTTCAAATTCTTTGATAAAAGAAATGAGGGAATCCACACCTTCTTCCGGCATTGCGTTATAAATACTGGCTCGAAAACCGCCTGCTTCCCGATATCCTTTGAGACCGGCAAACCCTTGTTCTTCGGCAAGTGCCAAAAATTGGGAATCCAAACTATTATTATGGCTTCGGAATGTCACGTTCATTGCCGAACGGAAGGCTTCAGGAACCGGTGCATAGAATAAGGAAGACGCATCTAAGGCATCATAGAGTTTTTTTGCCTTTCTTTCATTGATGGCTTCCATGGCAGTGAGTCCACCGTTTCGTTTCAAATATTTGAAAACAAGACCTGCGATATAAATAGAGTAGGTTGGCGGAGTATTATAGAGAGATCCATTTTTTTCCATGAGAGCAAAGTTCATCAGATTGGGGATGGGATGAGTTTGCGTGGGCAATTTTTCTTTGTCGTAAATCACAACAGTGAGCCCAGAAGGCCCAATGTTTTTTTGCGCTCCTGCAAAGATTACAGAGAAGTCTTCTATGGGAAGTTTGCGACTCAGGAGTTCGCTTGTCATGTCTGCAAAAAGGGGTGCCTTTTTTAATTTAGGAAAGGTTTTGTAACGGGTTCCAAAAATAGTATTGTTAGAAGTGATGTAAACATACTTGGCTCCGTCACTTACGATCTCATCCGTAATGGTTGGTAACTCCATATATTGGGAGTCTGCACCATTAAAAATGGATTTTACGTTGGGATAGAATTTTTTTGCTTCCTCATGAGCTTTTCTTGCCCAAACACCGGTGACTGCAAAATCGGCAGATTCACCAGCTGCCAAATAATTGAAGGGAATGGCAGAAAATTGTAAAGTGGCACCACCAGGAAAATATACCACCGCATAACGAGAGGGCAGTTCTAGAAGTTCTCGAAGATCTGCGAGTGATTCGTCCAAAATATTTTGGAAATGTTTTTCTCTGTGACTCATTTCCATCACGGACATTCCGGTTCCTCTGTAGTTTAGGAACTCGGCCTTTGCTTCTTCCATGACTTCCGTAGGCAACATGGCAGGACCGGCATTAAAATTGAAGATTCTGTGTGTAAACGTTGGCATCCTCCCACAGAATTTTGAATATCCACCCGCCGGTAAATAGATTTTTATTCTAAAACTTGCTTTGCAGAATCGGAAAGGTTGTTAATCTTGTGGGCATCTTTACCCCAATTTTCGTGAGGAAACAATGAGAATTTCTCGTTCCATCATCATTTGCCTATTATTAGCTGGTCTTTCCCTGACCGCACAGTCCAAAGCCCCTCTCGGTGAGTCCGAAATCAAGGGTTCCAAAAAAATCGAATTCATCAATCGCTCCTTACGTAAGGCTTCTGATGACATGATCCAAGAAAATACCGAAATTGGTCGTAAACTCGCCGAAACCTTGGCCAAAGAAAATACGGCCACTGTGGACGGAGTCAAAATCCAACGAGTGCTGCCTGGTGCTGATGGAAAACTCGGAGCCGACATCCTTTCTCTTTCGGAGTCTCAAAGTTTTGACCATGTCAATTCGATTGCACGGATCATTGCTTCCTATGTGGAAAAATCCTTCCAATAC
Source organism: Leptospira vanthielii serovar Holland str. Waz Holland = ATCC 700522 (assembly GCF_000332455.1). Lineage (GTDB taxonomy): Bacteria > Spirochaetota > Leptospiria > Leptospirales > Leptospiraceae > Leptospira_A > Leptospira_A vanthielii. The sequence goes on from NZ_AOGY02000064.1 coordinate 4,747, forward strand.
AAAGTTGGGAACGCAGAGACTTTGGCCCAGTACATCCTTTATTACAACGCAACTCATAGAAAAGATTCTAAGTTTTTTACCAAAAAATATACAGAGGGTGTCATCTCCGCCACTGCAAGTGACAAATTAGGAATTGATACTGTTTATAAAAATTGGCCCGGTAAAACACAAATCATCATTCCGATTGAAGGCAATATCTTAAAAGACAGTGGGAAGGATCTCACAACGGATGAGTTAGAAAAAGACGTCAACAAAACGGTTAAGGATAAAGAAAAAGATCCGGCCACCAAACAGAAGATGGAAGACGAAGCCAAAAAAATGGACAAGTTGCAAACCGATAAACTGAAAGATGAAAAAAAGGTTTTGCAGGATAAAAAACAAGAAGTGGCTGATGAACAAAAACAACTCCAAGACAAAAAAGACGCACTAAAAAAACAAGAACAAGAATCGGTTGCAAGCCTCAATGAGTTGAAAAAAGATCCTGTTAAAAACAAAGCAGAGATCGAAAAGAAAACCGAAGACATCAAAAAAATCGAACAAGAGAAAAAAGACACTGATAAAAAATCAGAAGCTGTAGAAGCCAAAAAAGAAGAGCTTAGTAAAAAAGAAGAACAAATCGCTAAAAAAGAAGAAGCTCGCACGGGCGGTGACACAGCGAAAAAAGATGACACTGTCCAAAAGGTGGAAGCCAAAGTTGAAGAATTAAAAACGGAACTCGCACAAACCAAAGAAGAACTGAAGAAAAAAGAAGATCAAAGTGATAATGTTGTGAACAACAAAATTCTTTTTATGAAGTTTATTAAATACGATACAGGTGGTCATTATTCCAACGAACTTTGGGCCATTGATCCTGCCAAAGACGATGCTCTTTATAAAAGTTCTTATAATAATATTTGTTCTAAGGAATTTAAAGAAATTGCAAACCAAGGTGTCCTTGTTCTAGGTTATGACGGTGAAAAAGTAGAAACACGTAAACACAAACTCGTGTTACTTGATCCAGACAAGTTGGGTGTCAAAAAAACAAGCGAATCTGCAGATATTTTCTGGAGAACCCCTATGATCAATCGGGAAGATAAAATCTACGTGATTGAAAAGGTAAAAGACAAATACCATGTTGCACGATTTAAATCGGACTTAACCTTTGAAAAAAGGACAGAGGAAGCGGTAGAAGAAAACTCCGAACTTACTTTTTTTGGGGATAAAATCTATGTGACTGGTAAACCAAAAGAAGGTGACAAAACTACCATTAAGGTCTTTAAAAAAGAAGACTTAAGCCTACTCAAAACCATCGCTCCGTAAGGAGGATGGGTTCTCGTTTCTGAAATACATTTCTAAAACCGTTTGGGTTTTATCGCTTGTGAGTCTTTTTACAGATATTGCAAGCGAGATGTTATATCCCGTTCTTCCTATTTACCTAAAGTCTATTGGATACTCTATCCTTTTTATTGGGATTCTAGAGGGAATCACAGAGGTCGTTGCCGGTTATGGTAAGGGATACTTTGGCCACCTATCGGATGTTACTGATAAACGTGTTCCTTTTGTCAGATTGGGGTATGCGATGAGCGCCATATCAAAACCTTTATTAGGTATAGGGCAAGCCCCTTTTGTTGTTTTATTCTCACGCATTTTGGATCGAATTGGAAAAGGAGTCCGAACAGGAGCGCGGGATGCTATTTTGTCTTCCGAGGCTACGCCAACAACTAAGGCAAGAGTGTTTGGATTTCATCGTGCTATGGATACTTTGGGCGCAGTCCTTGGTCCAAGCATAGCCTTAATATACCTGTATTTCCATCCCCAAGATTATATATTTCTATTCTATTTGGCATTTTTGCCTGGTATCATTGCGATTGGGTTTACCTTCTTTTTAAAGGAGAGGACGACACAATCCATTCAAACGAATTTAACGGAAGGGAAAAATTCTGTTTTTTCTTTTCTTTCTTATTGGAAAAAATCGAATTCCAACTATAGAAAGTTAGTTGTTGGACTGCTCGTGTTTGCCTTTTGGAATAGTTCTGATGTGTTTTTGATATTAAGATCGAAAGAGGTTGGGTTGGATGATCATCAAGTCATTGGAATTTATATATTCTATAATTTGGTGTATGCTCTCTTTTCTTATCCACTCGGAGTTTTTGCCGATAAAATTGGATTAAAAAAAATGTTTTTATTGGGTCTTGGAATTTATGTCATTGTATACTTACTTATGGGACTTGTTCAAAATCCAATTTTGATTTTACTGGCTTTCTTTTTGTATGGTGTCTATGCTGCAGCAACAGAAGGGATTTCCAAGGCTTGGATTAGTAATGTCATCCCAAATAATGAAACAGCTACAGGGATTGGTATGTATACTGGACTCCAAAGTATTTCTTCGTTTTTTGCAAGTTTGGTGGCGGGGTCGTTATGGTTTCTTTTCGGGGCTCCAGTTACTTTTATTGTCACTGGAGTTGTCGCCATATTAGTTTTTCTTTACTTTTTCAAGGTAAAGATAGGAGAAGGATCAAAAGTTTAATCCTTTAAGTATTCAATCCTTTCTCGGATGGATTCATTGGAAGGATTTTTCTTTGCCAAATCTTCCAAAAGTTTGATGGCCTCAGGTTTTTTCCCCATAATGTCCCAAAGGTCAGAAAGTTCCAGTGCCGGTCTTGGGTCGCTCGGAGACTTGGAACGTAGGCCTAAATAAATTTCTTCTGCTTTTTCTAAGTCACCTATAAGGCGTAAGGCGGCTGCTTTTCCCAGTAAGGCAAAGTAATCATCACCATTGGCAAGGATTTTATTAAAACATTCGAGGGCTTTGTCATAGTTGCCAAGTCCTCGAAGTGAGTCTGCATAACGATTGATGATGAGTTTGTTGTCTGGATCGGATTCGAGAATTTTTTCCCAATAGGTGATTGCAGTTTTAAAATCTTTTTTACCACGATAGGATTCGGCAAGACCGTAGAGAGCAAAGAAATTTTTGGGATCTAACTCTTTGGCACGGTCGTAATAAAGAATGGCTTTGTCAAAGTCTTTGATTTTGCGGTAACTGTTTCCGATCTCTGTAAGAATTTTTATATTGTTTGGTTGGCTAGAAAGTAGTTTTTCCCACCACTGGATGGCATCCACATACCTTTGACAAGCAAAGTATAAATGACCAAGCCCAACAATCACATACTGGTCATTAGGATTAATTTGGAGAGCTTCCATATAATAAACTTCTGATTCTTTGAAGTTTTTTAGTTTTCTATGGGCATCGGCAACTCGAGAAAGGATACTTGCATCTGTGATTGTTATATGGTGGAATTCTTCTGCAACTTCGATGATTCGTTTGAGGCTGTTCAAATCTCTGTAAGCATTCATAAGTCCCATAAGAGAAAACTTATTGGTTGTATCACCAAGCAAACATTTTCGGTAGTATTGGATGGCTTGTTCTGGCTGTTTTGTTTTTGCATAATAGTCACCAAGACCAACAAGTCCATAGGTGTTGAAGGGATCTTCATCCAGTAATATGTCTAATCGTTCTTTGGCTTCTTTAAAACGACCCTGATCAAGAAAACGATAGGCCTCTTTTGCAAGGGCTTTTATTTTTGTGAACTTTTCATCTTCTTGTGGCTTTTCAATATCTGCATTTTCCATATTAGGGTCCAATTTTCAGCATTCTTTTTTAGACAGTAAAAATCGACCTAAAAACGTGAGAACATTGACAACAGGCTCTTTTTTGCAGAAATGACAATGAGGGGGAATGTATGTCATCTACAACCGAAGCAATTACAGGCGGTCGACTTATGGTCGAATTATTGGAAGAAGCGGGTGTGGAGATTGTCTTTGGATACCCAGGTGGTGCCATCCTCCCATTCTACGACGAACTCTATCATAGCAAAAAAATCAAACATATCCTCGTTCGCCATGAACAAGGTGCCGTCCATATGGCAGAAGGTTATGCTCGTTCTACGGGCAAGTTAGGTGTTTGTATTGCTACTTCGGGACCAGGTGCTACTAATTTAATCACTGGTCTTACCGATGCCAAATTGGATTCCATTCCCATCCTTGCCATAACGGGACAAGTTGCTACAGATGCCATCGGAACGGATGCCTTCCAAGAGGCAGATATTTTTGGAATCACCATTCCTATTACCAAATACAATGCTCTCATCAAAAAAGCTGATGACCTTGCTCGTCATTTCGAAGAAGCGATCAAAATAGCCATGGGAGGAAGGCCAGGACCCGTTTTACTTGATTTTCCCAAAGATGTACAAACACAAAAAACAACGGTTAGAAAAGCTGCCTCTTTAAAAATTGCTCCTCATCATTATGAAAGACCAAAGGTCAAAGGGGACCCGCAAGAATTCGCAGAAGTTTTAAACGGGGCCAAACGTCCGTTACTCTATGTGGGTGGTGGTGCCATCAATTCTTTTGCTTCTGCTGAAATCAAAGCTTTGGCAGAAAAGGCAAATGCACCAGTGACTACAACCCTTATGGGTCTTGGTGCCTTTCCGGGAACCCATCCACTATCGGTGGGAATGCTTGGAATGCATGGAACCGCTTACGCCAACAAAGCAGTATTAGAATGTGATTATATTTTAAACTTGGGTGCCAGGTTTGATGACCGTGTTGCCAAATACCAAGACTTCGCCCCCAATGCCATTCGTGCTCATGTGGACATTGATGCGGCTGAGTTTAACAAACGAATCAATGTAGACCATATCCTTCATGGAGATCTAAAAGACGCCATTCGCGAAATCCTTCCTTTTGTTAAGGGTGGCGACCGCAGTTCTTGGATTGAAAACATTCAAACCTTAAAGAAAAATCATCCACTCGATTTTGACAACAGTGGGGACAGTATCAAACCTCAAGACTTTCTTAAGCGGGTGTATGAGAAAACCAAAGGGGAAGCCATTGTTTCGACTGATGTAGGCCAACACCAAATGTGGGCAGCCCAGTATTATCTCTTTGATAGGCCCAATACTTGGTTAACTTCTGGAGGCCTTGGCACTATGGGGTATGGACTTCCTGCAGCGATTGGTGCCAAATTTGGAAACCCTGACAAAACTGTGATTTGTGTCACAGGAGACGGTTCCATTCAGATGTGTATTCAAGAACTTGCCACAATCGCACAATCTAAGTTAGGTGTTAAGATTTTATTATTCAATAATAACTTTCTTGGAATGGTTCGCCAGTGGCAGGAATTATTTTATGAGGAAAGATTTAGTGAGTCCCAGTGGACCTACAATCCAAACTTTGTCAAACTTGCCGAAGCTTATGGAATTCCTGCGATGAAGATCGAACACAAATCTGAAATCGATAAGGGTGTAGAATTTTTCTTAAAAGACAGTGGATCAGCATTGATTGAGGTGATGATTCCTGCGGAAGAAAAAGTATTCCCAATGATCCCTGCAGGAAAATCACAACAAGATCTAATCGAATTCAAAGACTTGGGGAAATTTAAAAAATGAAACACACTCTAAGTATTTTAGTCAATAACCATCCCGGTGTGATGAGCCATGTTTCAGGTCTTTTCACTCGTCGCGGATATAATATCGATTCTATTGCCGTAGGTGTGACTGACAACGCGGAAGTCTCTTCTATGACAATCGTTTTGAATGGCGACGATTTTGTCGTAGGCCAAGTCAAAAACCAACTTCTTAAATTGCCTGATGTGCTCCGAGTCCAAGACATGGCTTATGCAAGTTCTGTCCAAAGGGAACTAGTGCTTATTTCTTTTTGCATTACCGAGGGCAATCGGAGCGAAGCACTGACCATCTGCAATGGCTTCGATGTCAAAATTCTGGAAATGACAGAAGATTCTCTGCTTATTGAATTTTCTGGAAATTCGAGACAGGTAACCAATATTATTTCTGTTCTTAAACCTTTCGGAATTCGTGAGATTTCTCGTACGGGTCAAATTGCGATTGCCTATCGGAACCAAAACTCCGTTTAGAATCCACTTGACAGAGCCTTGATTTTCGGAGACCATAGGGGCCTCAAGTGAGTTCGTCTCTGCCCCATGATCCGTAAGCCAATCTTATTTGCACTTTTCCTCCTAACTACCGTTATCTCTTCTGAGACGGAACGTGTCACAGTCCCACTCAAACGGGGACCCAGTTCCGATGTATTGTATTTTGACTTTGGGGAGACGGCCCCCACTTCTTATCTCTCTGTAGAAAGACTCCAAGAACCCAAACTAGAAGATTTAAAGTTAGGATTTTTGGAACCAAGCCCTGGGTATTACAATGGGCCGGATGGGGGGGAGGTTTACCAATGGGCAAAAAACCATTACCAGTGGAAAAGGGCCGATGGAAGTGTGTATACGGAATGGGCGAATGGAACTTTTAAACTCGATTTCCCCACAGGGATTGGTTTTGTTTCGGCACCTGCATCGTGTAATGGATGTTTGCCGACACTGGTTTGGAATTATCCTGACCTAACTAAAATCACAAAGTATTGGTTGGCTCATAGAAAAGAATACGATTATATCCACCAAAAACCACTCAATTTCGAAAACTATCTTCTCGTAAGTGAAACCAAATTTGGGAAACCAAAGTTGGAATTAGGAAACTATGTATTTTACGGCTCCGAACAGTGGAATGAATACTTACGTGTATTTGGTGATTTTTTTAAAATGAAACCTTTTTTTCAATATATGAAATCCGAGTTTCAATTGGAGAATCGGGGAAAAATCCCCGTATTGTTATTCGACAAATATGAAGAAATCAAAGAATACATTGGGGCCGATATCCCTGGTGGAACGGAAGAGGGTGGGTTTGGGGGAAGGGATTCCATTAGTTTGTGCTGCGGGGAAAAAATGCCGCAGGCCACAGGAAATCCGGAATTTGATTCTGATGCACTTCGTCGTGTACACTTTGGCATTTTTTACCATGAAGCGGTTCATAATTTAGAACAAATTTCTTGTTTGAAAATTCAGTCAGAGACAGGTAAAATTCCCACAGCCGATATTTTGGATCCTTGGTTTGAAGAAGGTCTTGCTAATTATGTAGAAGCAAAATTTTACGAACGAAAACAATTTTATATTTATAATGATGCAGAGAAGTTGATTCGTGAAAACAAAGTTCCCAAAACCTTTAAATCGTTGTTAGATGCAAAGTATAGAGATTTACTTCCTTATTCTATTGGTCCACTTATGATTAAACATATCCACGAAACTTATGGAAAAGAGGCCATTATTTCCTACCAAAGGGACACTTGCGTGGGAACTGCACCGGCTTTGGCTTTGCAAAATGCCACAGGTGTTTCCCCAGACCAAATTTTGAAAGATAGTTTGTTGCGGTTTGAAAAAGAGAAAGACTCTGTTCTTCGAGATGGCAAGAAACTTCAGTTAGCTGGTTATACAAGGATGAATCCTAAATTTCCAACGGAGTACAAATCCTTTTTAGAAAAAGGGTTTTCTCTTCCCGAATCAGCTTTGGAGGTCAAGTCCTACACACAACTCCCTAGTTTACAAAAAGTTTTTCTTGCTTCCGTGGATTCTTTTTCTGAAAAATTGGAAGGGGACTTCCTTGCACCGGGAGAAAGTTATTTTTATCATACGTGGCGT
>NZ_AOGY02000063.1 GCF_000332455.1 Leptospira vanthielii serovar Holland str. Waz Holland = ATCC 700522
TTCTGCAATCGGTTACGTAACACCTATGGATGTGTTTTATGGTCGCAAGGAAAAGATTTTAGCAGAAAGAAAAGAAAAACTACTTGAAGCAAAATTGAAGAGAAAAGAATACTCGGTAAAGGCTAATATAAGGCTTGTTGCTTAGCTTAATTTTGAATCTCAAAATTCTGTTTTTCACTGAACTAAGACAGTATTGAAGTATCCTGGTTAAAAGAATAAGATACTTCGATACAACACTCTCAATACCAACCGAGTCTCCTCCAACACAGAAAACCATCACAGATAAGAAGATCCTCCTTCCTTAAGATTCCTTTTGGAACTTTAAGGAGGCAGAATTCACACAATAACGTAAACCCGTTGGTTTGGGACCATCTGGAAACACATGACCGAGATGTGCTCCACAGTTTTGACAATGGATTTCAGTACGTTGCATTCCAAGTGTTCCGTCCGATTCAGTGGCAACAACTTCCTTACGAACCGGCTCATAATAACTCGGCCAACCACTACCAGAATCATACTTTGCATTGGAAGAAAATAATGCTTCGCCACAACAAACACAAAGATAAGTTCCCTTCTCTTTATGTCCATAGTATTCACCAGTAAACGGCCGTTCGGTGCCTTTTTCACGTGTCACTTGGTATTGTAAGGGAGTGAGTTTTTCTTTCCAATTTTCTTCATTCATCATAATCCAATCCTTATTAATTGAGACTTAGTTTCAATATCATATTTTATTTTTTTAGAGACTGACAATCTTGTGACAGTTGGAACCTTGTATTTGATAGAATAAAACTATGTGGTCAAACCTGATTCTATTACACTCAAATGATCCCATCAAAACTTTAGACGACGCTGGTCTAGAGGTTTGGCAAACATGCCAAAGAACTATTGCATTTGGGGATCGTCGTTTGTTTCCGATTACAGAAGAAGAACGATTTTACAAAGGTCACGAAGTTTTTCATGGTTTTGAAGCCTATCGCTTTCTGCTCGAAGTTGTTTCCGGTTTACGATCCAAATTATTTGGTGAATCAGAAATCCAAGCTCAGTTCAGAGATCGTTTTCGAGAAGAAAGGGTGACTGACTCCAACTTTGCACTCTCTCTCTTAAGATTACGGGACCAAATTTTAGAACACACAAAACAAATTCGCTCCAAATACCTAACTGGAATTGGAAGGCAAACTTACGGAAGTGTTGCTGATTCTTATTTACAAAAACATAAGTCGGTGACTCTACTCGGAACAGGAAAACTCGCCACTTCCATTCTTCCTTATCTTGTTTCGAAAAATAAAGAAATTCGGCTCATCGGACGAAACCAAACAAGAATGACTGAATTACAAAAAGAGTTTTCTATCACGACTCATCACTGGGAAGATTACAAACCGAGTACCGAAGCCATTGTCATTGCCTCTAGTTTTTTACCATTTAATTGGGAGTCAATGATTGAAAATTCATCATTGATTTTAGATTTTCGTGAAACTGGTTTTAGTGAATCCAGATATATAAATTATATTCCCTTATCTAAGATCCTAAACGATCTGCAAGAAACCGACGAACAAATCCAATCAGTGAAAATGGACTTACAAATCTTTCTTACGGAACTAACTCGAGAAAGGGAGGAAGAACAGATACACATAATGAATGGATGGGAAGATTTACTTGTCTGAACTTATCAAAGTCGGAGGAAGGTCCTCCCTACTCTCTCGTATTCAAATTTTTTCCGTAATCAAAGCACTCCAGGAAAAAAACAATACAAAAGAATTTTTACCAGTGTTTCGTGAATCTGCCGGTGACAAAGATTTAAAGACTCCACTTTGGCAATTTGCTGGCCAAGGAATTTTTACCAAAGATCTACAAGAAGACTTACTCAATAAAAAAATTGATATTGTCATCCATTCCTGGAAAGATATGGATCTAAGGGAACGAAACGAAACCATCCTTGTACCAATCTTACCCCGGGAAGATGTTCGGGACGTATTACTATTCAAACGAAATAAATGGATCTCTGCGCCAACAGACATTACAATTCTTACTTCTTCACCGAGAAGAGAACATCACATTCGTGATTTCATAAAATCTTATTTCCCTACTCCCATCAATTCATTTGAAGTTAAAATCGAATCGGTCCGAGGAAATATCCAAACTCGACTGCGGAAGTATTTAGATCATGAAAATGGTGGTATCTTAGTCGCAAAAGCTGCTTTAGATCGGATTCTTGGTTTTGATGACTTTGAAAACCAGATTCCAGAACTAAGGGAAGTGAAACAACTTATCAGAGAAACGATAAACCTTTCTTTGTTTATGGTAATGCCATCATCAATTTTTCCGAGTGCACCGGCACAAGGAGCTCTTTGTGCAGAGATTAGAAAAGAAGACAAACATCTAGAATCACTACTGAGAGAAATCACTGATGCAAATGCAGAACTAACTGCAAATGAAGAAAGAAAAATATTATCCAGGTATGGCGGTGGTTGCCATCAAAAAATTGGAGTTTCAGTTTTAACAAGAGGTTACGGAAAGATAACATTTGTTAGAGGGGAAACGGAAGATGGGAAAATTCTATTTTCCAAAGAATTATCAGACACTCCGAATCTAAAGTTTGATCGGAGCGAAGTTTGGCCACCAAACGCTAAGATGGCGGCAAGACAAAGAGAACGACTTACCTATTCCATTCCCAAAGATGTGGATGTATTTGTTTCCCGGGGTTATGCCTTTCCTTTAGATTTATCAGTAAATCCAACAAACCAAATCCTTTGGTCGGCTGGTCTCTCTACTTGGAAAGACTTAGCGCTAAGGGGATTTTGGGTGAATGGAACTTGTGATGGTTTGGGCGAAAGTGAACCTCCGATGATCGACCTGCTTTTGGGGCGAAAAACAAATTTCATCAAACTCACCCATGTAGACTCAGACAAAATTAATAGTATTTATCCAGTCATCCCAACTTACTTTGTATCAGCGCCAGAAATCCCAGTGCCCTTTGATACTTCCAAAATCAAAGTAGCGTATTGGAGAAGCGGTTCTGAGTTTGATATCGTCACCAAAAGATTTCCCGAATTGTTAAACGTAATTCACTTTGTTGGTCCTGGATCCACATTTAAAAAGATCAAACAGACGATAGGTGAAGAAGCAAGCACAAAACGAGTTTTTGTATCATTATCTTTTGATTCTTGGGTAGAAAGGTATATAAAACCATGAAAAAACAAACACTTCGACTTCGTTCCAACCAATATTTAAGAAACTTAGGAGAAACAGGATCGCTTAACGTAAACAAGATGATCCAACCTCTTTTCCTTGCGGAAGGCATCGATGAAAAGGAACCAATCAAAGGGTTACCTGGAGTTTTCCGTGATACAGATAAATCAATTTTCCAACAAATTGAATCTGACTTAAAAGCCGGTGTCTCTCAGTTTTTATTGTTTATGGTTCCGAAAGACAAATCAGATACAGGTTTTCCAAAAAACTTCTACCATACCAATATCAGTGCGATCAAAAAAGAATTCCCGGACATGTTTCTATGGCTTGATACATGCATTTGCTCAGTGACAACGACTGGCCACTGTTGCCACTTCCACAAATCAGGAACGATAGATCTGGAACTAACACTCAAACGATTGTCTGATCTTGCCCTCATTTACGCAGATGCCGGTGCGGACGGAATTGCGCCGAGTGATATGATGGATGGCCGTGTCGGATCGCACAGAAAAATTTTAGATGCTAACGAACATTCTATGGTGCCTATCATGAGTTATTCGACAAAATTCAAAAGTAACTTTTATGGACCTTTTCGTGGCGCCGCAGATTCTTCCCCACAATTTGGAGATAGAAGCGGATACCAACTGGATGTGCGAGATCGTGATACTGCCATTCACACTTCCATTCGTGATAAAGAAGAAGGTGCCGACTTACTTATGGTTAAACCAGGAATGACTGCCATTGATCTCATTGGTCCCATCAAAGAAAAAACAGGACTTCCTACTGGTGCTTACCAAGTGAGTGGTGAGTATGCAAGTCTTGTGTATTTAGCCAAAGAAGGTTTTTTGAATTTTGAGGAAGGATTAAAAGAAACCTGGGATGTCTTTCGGAGAGCTGGTTCGTCCTATTTAATTACTTATGGTGCAAGGATAGCACAAAGGTTGTATTCATGAATTCAGAAGAACTATTTCTTCGTTCCAAACAAGTGGTTCCTGGTGGGGTGCATAGCCCTGTTCGTTCCTTTGCATCGGTAGGTGGAACTCCCGTTTTCTTTAGTGAGGCGAACGGCGCCTACTTAAAGTCAGTCGAAGGAAAAGATTATATCGATTATTGTTTAAGTTTCGGACCTCTTCTCTTTGGTCATAGACATCCTGAAATCCAAGAAATAGTCGAAGATACTGTAAAAAAGGCCTGGTCCTTTGGAGCTTGTGAGCCCTATTCCTTAGAGCTTGCCGAGTTTATCACAAGCCGCATTCCTTGGGCCGAAAAAATCCGATTTGTCAACTCAGGAACAGAAGCAGTAATGAGTGCTCTTCGTGTGGCAAGAGGAGCGACTGGTAGAAGTAAAATTTTGAAATTTGATGGTTGTTACCATGGCCACTTGGACCAACTACTCGTTAAAGCAGGTTCTGGTCTTGCAGGTCTTAGCTCAAGTGATAGCAAAGGAATTGGTCCAGAAATCATACAAAATACCCTTGTACTACCGTTAGACGATGAAACGGCTTTAGAGGAATTATTTCAAACACAAGGAGAGGAAATTGCTTGCCTTGTCATCGAACCAGTTCCTGCAAATTACGGACTCCTCCCTCAAAGAATTGATTTTTTAAAAAAATGCAGAGAACTCACAACTAAATATGGCGTATTACTCTTATTTGACGAAGTGATTTCCGGGTTTAGAGTTTCCTTCCAAGGAATGGCAGGTCTTACAGGAATTGTTCCTGACTTAGTGTGTTACGGAAAAATCATCGGCGGTGGTTTTCCCGTTGGGGCCTATGCCGGCAAAAAAGACCTTATGGATTTAGTGGCACCCAGTGGCCCGGTTTACCAAGCAGGAACCCTATCCGCAAATCCTATAGGTATGCGGGCTGGCCTAAAAACTCTAACCAAAGCTTGGAACGAAAATCCTTATCCAAAATTGGAATCCCAAACAAAAAAACTCACCACAGGCATTTTAAAACTTCTAGCTGAATCCGGTGATTCCAATTGGGAAGCCGTTACTTACGGAAGTCTCTTTTGGCTCAAAGGGAAAACAAAGGATCCCATTCGAACCATCGCCAACATTCCCCATGATCACAAAACAAGGTTTGCTACATTCTTCCATAAACTTCTGAACCAGGGAGTGTATTTGGCACCTAGCGGATATGAGGTTGGATTTTTATCAACTGCACATAGCGACGAAATTATAGAAGCTACATTAGATAAAACCAAAAAGGCATTACAGGAAGTAAAATGATCACCACTCAATTTAGAAACGAAAGATTTGCCAACGCCTTAAATTTAGTTCCGCAAGACCTTCCTCCCATTTGGTTTATGCGCCAAGCGGGGCGTTACCACTCTCATTACCGTAAACTAAAAGAAACTTATAGTTTTATGGAGTTATGTAAACAACCAGAACTCGCAGCAGAAGTGGCTCTAGGACCTGTTCGAGAATTTGGTTTTGACGTGAGTATCTTGTTCTCCGACCTTCTATTTCCTCTAGAGGCTTTGGGTATGGGTTTGACCTATGATCCAGGTCCAAAACTTTCCTTTTCTCTTACTTCAGAAAAAGATTTGTTACGTTTGAAATCACCTGAGGAAGCTATCGAGGGACTCAAGTTTCAAAAAGAAGCCGTTTTACGAACGAGAGAGGTATTACCCAAAGACGTTTCCCTAATCGGATTTGTGGGTGGCCCCTTTACCCTAATGACTTATGCAAGTATTGGAAAACATGACGGAAACTTATCGTTTATCAAAACCAACCAAAACTTTGTAGATCAATTTTATTCACTACTTGTCCCTCTTCTAAAAGAGAATATCGAGTTACAATTGCAAGGTGGTGCTGAAGTGGTGATGATTTTTGACACTGCCGCTGGAATGTTAGACCCTTACAACTTCCAACGTTATGTGACAGGACCAATTAAAGAATTTGCCAAACTTTATCCAAAACAAATTGGTTATTACGCTAAAAATTCAACAGAAGAACAAGTCAGACAAATCCATGAGATTCCAAATTTAGCAGGATTTGGTGTGGATCATCGATTTTCGATTCAACAAACACTGAAAGACTTCGGTGGAAAAGGTTTTATCCAAGGAAATTTTGACCAAGAACTCTTATTTGCGGAAACATCCATTCTCAAAGAAAAAATAAGAGAATATCTTCTACCGATGAGAGATATGGATCCGGAAGGAAGAAAAGGATGGGTGGCTGGCCTTGGACACGGAGTTCTACAATTCACACCAGAAAGTTCTGTCCACTTACTCATTGACGAAACAAGAAAGGTATTTGGCAAATGAAACACCTACTTGAAAAATATGATACACCTGCACCTAGGTATACAAGTTACCCGACCGTTCCCTATTGGACTGATTCTCCTACGTTAGAAGAATGTATTCAATCTCTGGAAACACACCTAACACCGAAAGAATCCAAACTTGCACTGTATCTTCACATTCCCTTTTGTGAAACACTTTGTACTTTTTGTGGATGTAATACTTCCATCACAAAAAACCATACAGTGGAAGAACCTTATGTAGCGGCTCTTAAAAATGAATTACAATTATATACAGAGAAAGTAACGAGTCTCAGTGGAAAAAAATTAAGCGAACTTCATTTAGGTGGAGGAAGCCCGACTTACTTATCAGATTATCACCTCCAGTCGACTATTGAGTTCATTCTAAACAAACTAAATCCCGCAGAGGAACCGCAGTATTCCATTGAAGTGGACCCAAGAAGAACAAGAGTCTCTCAACTAAAACTTTTACAAAAACTAGGATTTCGAAGGATTAGTCTTGGGGTTCAAGATTTTGATCCCGAAGTACAAAGACTCGTCAACCGCATCCAACCATTTGAACTGACGGAAAACATTACCTTAGAAGCAAGGGCCTTGGGATTTGATTCCATCAATTTTGATCTGATTTATGGACTTCCCAAACAAACAGTGGACTCCATGAAATTTACAATCGAAAGAACATTAGAACTAAAACCAGATCGAATTGCCTTTTATTCCTATGCTCATGTACCATGGATCAAAGCATCCCAAAGATTATTCACTGAAAAAGATCTTCCTGAAGCGACCGTAAAACGAGACTTATACGAAATTGGTAGGTCTTTATTGGAAAAAGAAGGTTATAGAGAAATTGGAATGGATCATTTTGCCCTTCCCCATGACAAACTATGGAAAGCCTTTGATACAAATAAACTTCATAGAAATTTTATGGGTTATAGTGAATCCAAAACAGATGTTATGTTGGGACTTGGTTCTTCTTCCATTTCAGAAACTCCCGATCTTTTTTTCCAAAACCAAAAATTAGAAATGAAATACCGTAAGTCCATACTAGACGGAATCATTCCCATTCTCCGGGGACACAAACTCACAAAGTCAGATCAAATTCGTAAACAATTGATTTTAGATTTGATGACCTCTTGGAAAGTTCATGTTCCCTCTGACATGAAGTCCCATGTATTTAACTTCTTACAAGAAATGGAATCGGACAATCTGGTCCAGTGGCAAGGAGATACACTCACTGTATCTGAGCTTGGAAAACCTTTTTTAAGAATTGTAGCAATGGCTTTCGATGAAAAATTACAACTGAGCCAACCAACAAAACCTGTTTTTTCAAAAGCAATATGAAGGAAGAGGTTCATATCATCGGAGGAGGAATTACTGGATTATTTCTCGCCTACCACCATACAAAACGAGGAGACTCGGTAACCCTATATGAAGGGTCCGATCGATTAGGTGGATTGATTGGAACAAAAGTTGTAGAAGAAGGTTTAGTAGAACTTGCGGCCAACGGAGTTTTACTTACAGATGCAATGAAATCCATGTTAGATGATATTGGACTTACTCCACTTTATCCGAACAAGGCTTCCAGAAGACGGTATTTTTGGATCAAAAGAAAACTTTCGAGACTCCCCATTTCTATTTTTACTGGATTAAGATTACTCTACACTGTTGGTTTCAAAAAATTAAAATTTTATGAAGAACAAAACTTTGAAACTTGGGCAGGCCAAATGTTTGGAATCTCCGTCACAAAAAACATCATGGAACCAGCCATAGGTGGAGTGTATGGAACAAGACTCGACTCGCTCCAAGCAGAATCTATTTTTTCTAAATGGGATGGATCGGGAAAAAGTACGATCCTAAAGGAAGTTAAAAAGAACAAAGTAAAAACTTACGGAACTGTTTCCTTTCCTAAAGGAATGGAGGATTTAGTATCTCATCTGGTAACATATTTAAAACCAAAAATACAAATCAAAACCCAGTTCCCATTGGAAAGTTTGGACGACACCTTACAATGGAAAGGGAAAATCAGACTTTCTTTGTCCTTAAAAAATCTAATCCCACTCCTCGGGAACCGAATCGAAAGAGATGAATTTCCTAATTTACTTTCCATCACTACAATCACAAGGTTTGGAAAAAACCACCTAACAAAGAAACCATGTTTTGGAATTCTTTTTGGGAAAAACGAAGGAATCCATGCTCTTGGTGTTTTGTCCAATTCAGATATTTTTCCAGGCAGGACCAATGATGGTCTCCATTCTGAAACCTGGATTTATCCAAGTCTGGCAAAAACGGACGAAACAATTTCTTGGGAATCCATTCTCGAAAAAGATAGAAAACTAATTACAAAAAAAACAGATACTCCGAAGGCAGTGTATGTAACTTCCTGGACGGGGGCTTTTCCTGCTTACGATAGAAAGTTATTTTTATTCAATCAGAAACTTGATAATCTGGAATCGAAATGGATGGCCGAAGGCATTGACATTCGATTTTTGGGAAACTACCGCAAAGGAATAGGACTTCGGTCTCTATTTGAATCGACAAGCAGGGAGTGACTCACCACCCATTTCTTTACAAGTACAATGTTGGATGGCTGTATCTGCAATAAGCACTCTCTCCGCCAAATACACCAGAAACGGAAGGTAAGTTCCAAAGGCGGGAATCCGAGTAAAAGATTTGGCTCCCGATTCTAGGGCAAGATCCTTAAACTGCTCTCCTATTTCTTCTAAAGTTTCTAAATGATCACTCACAAAACTAATGGGGTAAACTGCGATTTGTTTTCTCTCATGGGCAAGCGACTCGATCATCTGTAAAGAACTTGGCTCTGTCCACTTTGCCGGTCCCACCTTACTCTGGTAAGATATATGTGTTTGTCCACGAAATCCAATCAAACGAAGTTGTTCCGTAATACCTTTTACAGAAGATTCAACTTCTTGCATATACCTATCACCCTTGTGAATGAGCCGCATCGGAACACCATGGGCTGAAAAAACCAAATCCAAATCCTTCCAATCTCCATCAAATTTTCCTTCGGGGAAATGCAAAAAATTTTCTGGCTTTAAAGATCCACCAAAGAATTCAGAAATAAACCTAGCAGTGATTTGGTGAAATTTGGGATCGGAGGCAAAACTAGGAACATATCCACCACTTCCCACAGGGCATTCTTTGAACTTTTTTCCTAAATGATTCAGTGTGGAAAGCACTGTAGATCTGGAATACTGAGGGTATAACGGTAGATAGATGGTATTTGGACCTGGTTTTTCAAATTCTGGATCTCTGATATGAGGAAAACCACAGGTCATCGCCACTTTCACTTTCCAATCGATATCTGTTTTTTGATTTAATATCTGTTCGAGTGTTTTGGCTTGTTTTTCTGTTTCCGAAACCAAAGGTGAACCACCACCAAATCCCATAGACTCATAGACTTTTTTTACCTTGGGAGTTCTTTTCTTTGCGATAAAACGGGCAAGAGGGAGACGTAAAAATTCAGGTAGAGGCAAATCAAAAACAAATGGGTCAGTAAACAAATCAGTTAAAAAAATTTCAATTTCCTCGGTGGTTCTTGGCCCACCTAAATTAACAAGGATGAGAGTTTTTTTTGGTTTATGGTTCATAGGTAATGTAGTCACAGTGCGGGTAACGGGAACAAAAATAAATGGTTTTTCCTTTTTTCCCTAGTTTGGTTTTTACAACACCCTCTTTACACACAGGACATATGTTTTGACCTTTTAGACTGGGAGGAGGCGAAACAAAAAATTCTTTTTTGTCTGAAGTATTCTTTTTAGCAGATGATTCTTTAGCGCCTTTCCCAATTTCTTTTATATGAGAGTCGTAGGTCTGGACCATTTTTTTTCTAGGACTTCTTAAAATGCGGATCAGTCCTTCATAAAAATTTTGGATGAGAGCAATGCGTGATTCTTTTTTATCTGTGACTTGGTCTAATTTTTCTTCCAAATCTTTTGTAAAAGCCTCACCAATCATATCGTGAAAGTTAAGAAAAAGATATTCATTCACTTTCATACCAAGGGCCGATGGACCAATAGACTTATGATATTCTACAATGTATTTCCGAGTTTTTAAAGTTTCGATAATACTTCCATAAGTAGAAGGCCTACCCACTCCCGTATCTTCCATTTTCTGGACAAGTTTTCCTTGTGTGTAACGAACGGGAGGTTCTGTTTGTTTTTCCTCTACAGAATAGGAATCATAATTAAAATGATCTCCCAATTTCCAATCCAATCGTTTCTGAGGTTTTTTCTTTTCTGCTTTGGTGAAAGCTTTAAACCCAAGATCTGTAATGAATTCATTCTTATAAATAAATATATGTTTATTTTTCTGAAATTCATATACAGCTTCTTCACCTAACTCTGGCTTCATTAAAGAAATTAAAAAACGCTCCCAAATGAGCTGATAGAGTTTTCTCTCATCAGATGATAAATAAGAGGCGATTGAATCGGGACTAAAATTGGGATTTGCGGGAATGACAGCTTCGTGGGCATCTTGAGAATATTTTTTTTGTTTTTTGGGAGTGAAACTACCCGCAGAAACTAAACCAGGAAAATGTTGATTTAAATATTTTTCACCTAACTCCCGTTTTGAATCGGAAACACGGGTGCTATCGGTTCGCATATAGGTGATAAGCCCTACCCTTTCACCAGAACCAATCCGTTTGCCTTCAAATAACATTTGCGCCAATTTCATTGTTTTTTTGGAATCAAAACCTAAAACACGAAAACTCGTTTCTTGCAAACTAGCAGTCGAAAACGCTTGCGGCGGATTTCTTTTGATATTTTTCTTTTTGATTTGAGATAAGGTTATTTCTTTTAACCTGGTTGGTTCTGGTAGGATTTCTATTTCAGAAAGCAGATTTTGTATAGATTTAGAATCTAACCTATCTTTAGTTTGGTGGTCCAAAACAACGTGTTCTGTTGATACAGATCCCTTCAATTTTAATTGGTAATATATTTCTTTTGAGAAATTTTGAATTTCGATTTCCCTTTCACAAATCCAATGTAAAACGGTGGATTGAACTCGGCCCGCAGATAAAGAAGAAATTTTTAAATGTTTCCAGAGATCCGGCGATACTTCGAAACCAAAAATACGATCTACTACTCTTCTTGCAATTTGTGATTCAATTTCTGCTAAATCTAGTCCAGACTTTAGTTGGATCTGGCGGTTCACTTCCTCTTTCGAAATTTCCTTCAAACGAAGTCGAAAGATTGGTTTTTTTAATTTTACTAATTCATCATAACAATGTTTGGCGATGATTTCCCCTTCGCGATCAGGGTCACTAGCAATGTAAATGATGGAGGAACCTTTGGCCTTGGTTTTGATTGCGGAAAAAACTGTTTTTTTTCCTTTTAGCCATTCATATTCAGGTTCAAATTGATTCTTTAAATCCACCCCATAAGATTTGGGAGGAAGGTCTTTGATATGACCTTTGGTCGCAACAACAACCCAGTCCTTATCTAAATAGGATGCGATTGTTGTTGCTTTTGTCGGTGATTCGACTATTAGGAGTTTGGTGATCTTAAAATCCTATTAAACGAAAAGACCTTCCACAGATAGGTATCTTTCTCCTGTGTCATAACAGAAAGTAAGAACCTTGGAACCTGCTGGAATTTCTTTTAGTTTTTTGGAAACTGCAGCAAGACTTGCACCAGAAGAAGTTCCAATAAAGATTCCTTCTTTTTTAGCGGCAAGTACGGCCATAGTGAAGGCTTCGTCTTTACCTACAGTGATGATACCATCTAAAAGTTCTGTTTTACAGTTTTTAGGAATAAAACCAGCGCCAATTCCTTGGAGTGGGTGTGGACCAGGTTTACCACCGCTAAGAACTGGTGAACCTTCTGGTTCTACCGCAAATACTTTGAGTTTAGGAAATCTTTTTTTTAGGTTTTCTGCACATCCTGTGATGTGACCACCAGTACCTACACCCGTGATGATATAATCCAATCCTTCTGGAAAATCTTTTGCGATTTCTTCTGCCGTTTTTTCTCTATGGACGGCAATGTTCGCTTCGTTTTCGAATTGTTGAGGCATCCATGCATTCGGATTGGCAGCAACAATTTCTTGTGCTTTAGCAATGGCACCTGGCATTCCTTTTTCTCGAGGAGTGAGTTCAAACTTTGCACCATAAGCTGCCATGATTCTTCTTCTTTCTACAGACATATGTTCTGGCATAACAAGAGTGATGGCATACCCTTTAACAGCTGCTACCATAGCAAGACCAATACCCGTGTTACCAGATGTAGGTTCGACGATAAAAGAATCTTTTTTTAATTTTCCTGACTTCTCTGCTTCTTCAATCATCGCAAGAGCAATCCGATCCTTAATGGATCCACCAGGATTTTGTCTTTCGAGTTTCATATAAACTTCATGGTCTGTTCCAAAAAGTCGTGACAGTCTAACGTGAGGTGTATTTCCGATGGCTTCTAGAATGCTATTTATTTTCATAATTTCTCCACTCTGTCACATTTTAGGAGAAAAAGCGGATTTGTCCACAATGAAAATCAAGAATTCTTAAGGTGTATGAAAAGAAATGATAGATTGGTAATCGGATTTCATTTGTTTTAAGACTTTAGGATCGTTTTCAGACTGAATCACCTTTTCTAAGTAAGGTGCCGAAATTCGAAAGTTCAATCTACTGAGGGCATCCGACGCCTTGGCCCGGACTTGCGGGTCTTTATCTGTCAGTGATTCTAATACAGCCTTGTAATTTTGGTTTGGCAATCGTTCGAGTCCCACCACAGCCGACAGAATCGAAATTTTTGCATAAGGAACTGTCTCTTTACTGAGTGCCTCAGACAAATTACTGAGAACCTGTCCTTTTCCAGAAAAGTAAAGTGCATCGGCAGCAGAACTTCTGATATAAAAATTGGGGCTCATTAATGCCGATTTGATGGTGGACTCCGATTCAGATGTTAGGGGTAAGGAACCCAAAGTCCGCAAAATTTCCCCGCAAGTTAGAGTGATGGGGATTTCTCCTTCTTCATAAAAGTAAGGACTAGATACAGAAGTGCTATCAGCAACACCATCTTTCCAAGTGCGCGATTTCGGTGGATTGTATTCTGGGATATTGGCAGATTCTTTTTGGTAAGTTTTGATTAAATAGGGAACGGCCAACTTGTCTCCCTTTTTAGCTAAGGCCTGCGCTGCATAAAACTTAACGGCTGGGGCATTTCCAGGACTCGTTGGAAAATGGGAAGATCCTTCCATAGCAGAAATGATATCACGGATTCCTTGACTTGATTTAACGAAAGTAAGCTGGTCGATCGCATCCCGAATTTCAGATATATTAGATGAGGATAATCTAGTGCGTTGGATCTCGAAAAATCGCTCATTCATTTCAGCAAAAAGGACTGCCGGTACAAAGAAAACAAAGGAAATACAAATAAACTTTGGAATCGTGATAAAACGCATCTAATAGCGGACGAAAATTCTGATCGTTTTCTTTTAATTTTCCTTCAATTTTTCTGCGACTTCCTTTAATTTTTCGGAAAGATCACCCAGAGTGGCTTTATCTTCTTCCAAAATGGATTGGCTGAACTTTTCTAAATCCCTTTGGATTTGTTCTTTTTTCTCGCTGGCTCTCGAAGCCATTTTGCGAAGCAGGTCTTCACGGTAATGGCTAAAATCCGCTTCCTTCAATTCTCCGAGCTCTACCATGGAAGTTACAATTTTTTCCAATCGTTCTGAGGTCAGGTAGTTGGCACCGATGCCTCCAAGAATCAAACGTTCAAAAAGTCCTGATACATCCCTTCCCGTTTCTCGGATCAGTGAGGTTAACATAAAGTTTGAAAAATCTTCGTTTCTTTGTCCCAAACTGACTTTGAGAAAGGTTTGTCCCAAAATTTTTGGAGTGATGTCTTCTCCGGTCATATTGTCTTGGACTTTGATTTCTTCTCCTCCGATGATCATCTTAGCCACATCTTCTAGTGTGATGGTGGAACTAGTTTCTGGATCATAGAGTCTGCGGTTTGCGTATCGCTTGAGGAGCTTCATCGGAGATGCTTTTTAAAATGACTTTCAAGCCTAGGGGGTCAACTAAAATACAATCGTAATGGACTCTCTATTCGGTGCTGTTTTGACACAACTTCCCGACCTTGAAAAAAACCTGATTGTAACATGGTTACAAGTGCAAGGATTCGTCATAAAAGAATGTACGCAGAAAACTTGGAAAGACCATCCCGATTCCATTCGTCTTTTTTCCAAACCAACACCAGAGATCATAAAAGAGTTATTAGATTGGAGCATTGAACCAATCTTATGCGGTAATTTTACAAACGAAGAAAAAGAAATTTATAAAAACATCGGTGTTTCACTACTTTGGGAAAAACCATACTCAGAAATCCATACATTTCCATGTAAAACCTTACCTATGTCAAAATTGACTTGGGTTATTTACACAAAAGACCAATCCCTAGACAAACACCTGTCAGTATTTTTAAAATCAATGGGCCAAACTGTATTTACTGAAGGGAGTCTGGAGTTCCTTTCCAAACGAATCCAAACAGGACCCTGTCATTTTCTTATTTTAGATTGGGATGTAATCAATCCAAGGACCGTAATTCCTGAACT
This sequence comes from Leptospira vanthielii serovar Holland str. Waz Holland = ATCC 700522, assembly GCF_000332455.1. GTDB lineage: Bacteria > Spirochaetota > Leptospiria > Leptospirales > Leptospiraceae > Leptospira_A > Leptospira_A vanthielii. The sequence continues at coordinate 15,030 of NZ_AOGY02000063.1, forward strand.
CTCCAAACTAAAAAGGGAAAAACAGTTTTTATCCATTGGAATCAAAGACTTTATGAAAGAACATCTTTATAGGGATTTGAAAACAGGGATTGGAACCATCTCAGAAGTACTGGTTTCTAAATCTGATTTTTGGGATGTGTTACTCCACTCTTTCCCTCTTAGAGAGGAATCGAAAGAACTCAGTGACTGGAAGGAAATTTCACGTTCTGTTTCCAAACTCAGTTTTACATTCCAAGAAAAACAAATTCCTATCGCAATGCAGCTAACAGAAACAACGATTTTAAAGAAAACTCCGGCATTCCCACAAATTCAAAATCTTTTAGATCTTTATAATTGGTTTTTATGATCACTCTAAACTCACTCAAAGAGTAACATGTCATCACTAGAAAGTTCCCCTGCCCCACGGTTAGGAAAAGCCTGTTCAAAAAAAAGTGCGGCAAGTAAATCGAAATCTTCATCCTCGGTTCTATTTTCTAATTCCCAAAGTTCATTTCTGCGTTTGATAAGAAGTGATACAGTCGCATCTTCCAAGGCAAATTCAATCTTCAAACGATTCAAAGTACGAATGAAAAAATTTAGATTATAAATTACATAATCTCTAAAGTAAGTAAGCCCTGCAATGGTGGGTTCATATTTAAGGAGAGCCTCTGTCAAATAACATGCAGTTTTTAAATCTTCAGTGGCTCCTGTTTCCTTAAAGGCTCTAAAGATATGATGGACTGTTTCATGCATTGATATTGTGGAATGATAGGAATCTTCAATGAGTCTGATGGCTTCTGGATGGGATTCCATATAGGCAAATACATCGACAATTTCCCGATTGGCCGCTGCACGTTTTCTTTCTGCGTCACAAGGATCGTTTGTGATTGTTGGATCTACGAGTAGGATAAAAAGATATTTGGTTTCGAAAGCAAACCGGGATTCTTTGGGAATATAGTATTCAATCCAGATAGGTTCTTTGTAGTAATCAATGGATTCTTGGAAACTGAGTTCCGGTGTGACTTTGAGGGATTTTAGTTTTTTTACGTCATCAGTGATGACTTTTTTTCCTTCAACCCGAGTTTTACTGCGTTTGATTTGTCGGAGTTCCGACTTATTCAAAAGCGGTTTGGGTTTGAAGGAAGAATCCATGTTATATCATCGACAGTTTAGAAAAAGCGCAAAAGAAAAGAACGTAACCAAAATCCAATGGGGCTTAAGATTCCTGTATCGGAAAACACAACCTTACCTTCTTCATTCAAAAAAACCGTTGTGGGGTAAGCGGTGATCCGCCATTCCTTCAAAATTCGGTAATCGGCAGAATATATGGGATGTTTCGCATCAGGGGTGAGTTTTGTCAGAACCTCTTTTGTTTCCTCTGAATCTTCTGCTTCTAGAACAGAGAGGAAGATAGTGGATTTTGGCAATAATCTTAAGTTTGCCTCTAGAATGGGAGCATAGGCTTTGCAGACCGTACACCAGGTGGCCCAAAAATACACTACCTTGGGATGGCCCTTCCAGGAATTTGCTTCCGTGGGTGTTGTGGCCAGGATTTCAATAGGTACTCCTGGACGTGTGTCCCTTCCCTTAAAGTAGGCAAAACAAAGGGTGGTCGAAAAAAAGAAAACAAAGGCGGAGACCACCTTCCATCCGTACGGTAACTGCTTCCAAATTTTCATAGTCTTTATTGTAAGACTGGTGGTTGGCCGGATATGTTCCCAAACATCAAAAATAAGATGAGGAGTAACCAGATAAAACCTGAAGTAAGGACACTTACATCCGTGAGGATGGCTTTTGTGGGGTTATGACCCATATTCTTGATATAAATGATGTAAAGAGAGCGAAAGATGGCATAAACAACAATCGGAACTGTATACACCATATAAGGAGTTCCCAAACTTTTTGCAGTCTCTGGACTCACAGTATACATCACGTAACTAACAAGAGTTAGAGTAGCCACTACCCCCATCATCAAATCTAAAAATTCAATAGAATACTCTTCTAAAATTTTTCTATGTTTTCCTGCATCGGTTTTTAAGATATTGATCTCACCTCTGCGTTTGGAAAATCCCCAAAAGAGTGCCAACATAAACGTACAAAGTAATAACCAATGAGAAAACTCTACTCCAATGACAACGGCACCCGCAATGGCACGTAATACAAATCCAATAGAAATACTCATGACATCCAAAATTACAATGTGTTTCAAAACCTTGCTATACAACATATTAAAAAGCAAATAAAAGATGGTAAGGTAAAAGAAAACCGGGGACAGTTTGTACGCACCAATCAGGGCCACAGGCAAAATTACACCGGTGATTGCCAAAGCAATTCCCGAATCCAGTTCTCCACTCGCAAGAGGTCTATGTTTTTTCTCTGGATGTTTTGCGTCTTCTTTTTGATCCAAAAAATCATTAAACACATATTGGCAACTAGCAACGAGAGAAAAACAAAGGAAAGCCAAACAAACTTTTGTTAATGAAGGAAGTTCAAAGATTTTTTTAGAAAAAATCAATCCGGCAAACAGGATAACATTTTTCACCCACTGAGGAACTCGCATTAACTTAAGATATAGTTTGATCATTTTTTCTTCACTTTATGAGCTTCAATGAATTTCATTTTTAATTTGATAGTTTTTGCATCTTTGAGTGTTGGAAATACAAAATGGATTTGAGGATCAGATCCCGTTGTAATCATTTCCACTAGTTCGCCTGGTGTTTGTTTACCGGCAGTTTTGATATCTATAATTTTCAAAAAATCTTGATAGTCTTCGGGCAATAAACTTGGACTCACTACTATCTTTTTAGTGTAAATTTCTTTTCCCTTGGAATCAAAAATTGAAAGTTGATCCAATACAAAACGAATTCCTCTTTGTTCTAGTGGATCAATGCGAAGACCACCAAACGTTGACATGGGTTTAGTTAGTTCCCATTCATATTCGACCCAATCCCCAATGTCTTTTTTCAAAACAGGTTTTGTCACCATTAGAGTTTCTGAGGTTTCAGGTTTTTCTCTACTGATGAATGTATAGAGTTTGATGGACTGGTCTTTCATCACCGGGAATTTGTATTGGAAATAAGCGATGCCTGCGATAATGGTTAAAACGATTGTGCTAACCAATCCAATTCGAAATTTTTGCAAAAATCGAAAATGGTCTAAATTGGTTACATAACGTGTTCTAAATTCTTTTTTTGATTCCAACGATAAAAACTCAAAAGTTTCTATGGCTGAAGACAAAAGGTCATCTATTTCCTTCCAGTTGAGCTCGGGAAGTTTCTCCAAAGACTCTAAAAATCGAAACAGTTTTATTTTTTTATTTGCTTCGGGAATCACAAAAGTTTGGAGATTTCCACCAAAAGGAATCTCTTTTTGGTTGGTTCTTAACAATTGAAAGTTAACCAAATCATAAACCAAATAACGAAATAGAAGTTTTGTATCTTCCAATTTGTCGTTAGACAAAAGAATCTCTAGGGATTCTAATCGGGATTCCAATGAGGACAAAATGTTCTTTTGAGTCTCTTTTTGTTTCTCAAATGTTAGCTCCTCTGCAGTGAGAACTGGGGACTTCCAAAACGAAAAAAATAGATCTCGAATATGTAATTTCACAAATACCAAGTCTGAACCTTCCTCAAAATACTAAAACTGATTTTTATGTCCATTCTAACCAACCTGGATTTTCACACCATCATCAACAGTTCCCATTTTTGGAACTCCTGAGTGGCCTGTGGCAGCAATCAGAACCGTAAAAATTCCCACCCGGCCCACATACATGACAGCGGCATAGAGTAACTTCTCAATATCTCCCAACTGGGAAGTGAGATTCAAACTAAAACCCACTGTCGAAAACGATGAGATGAGTTCGAAAAAGATGACATGCAAAGAATGTTGATTTTGGTCCAGAATCCCAAGAAAAATAAATACAAAAGCTAAGGCAATGGTTGCAAGAAAGTAAACGCGAATGGCAACCGCGACCGAATTTTTGGATACAATCTCCCCAAACAACATAACTGGTTTTGAGGGTTGGATTACATTTTTCAAATAAGCAAGTAACAAAACAAAGGTGGTGATTTTGATACCACCGGCAGTTCCCTGTGGACCACCACCGATAAACATAAGGACTGTAATAATGATGACAGTGGCATCATTTAAATGACCAAGATCCATTGTAGAAAACCCAGCAGTGCGAGAACAGACAGACATAAAAAAAGCATTCGAGATTTTATCAACAAAAGCCATTCCGTGGAAGGTATGTGGATTGGACCTTTCCAAAAAATAAATTCCAAGAAAACCAAACAAAAGTAAGGCGGAAGAGCCATAAACAAGAAGTTTAGACTGAATCCTTGTGGTTTCTCCCCGTAAATGTTTATTATAGTCTTCAATGCGATTTTCTAAAAATGCAGAAAACTGTGCAGGAAGTAACAAAAACCTAGGAACATTGCCAGTTTTCAGTGCCTTCTCCATCATCAGAGTCTCTGCCATCACTTCAATGCGGTAGACAATCCGAACAAAAACCGTGAGTAAAAACTTCTCCAAAAGAATGATCACTGGAAATCCAATCCCTCCAAAAATCACAAGGCCAGAAACAATGTATAAAGAAAAGGGATCCAAACGTAACGCACTCAAATCGTCTGTGATCGAAAAACCAGCGTTATTAAACGAAGAAATTGCTGTGAATAGTGAAAAGAACCAACGTGTGTTCCCCCCTTCCACACCATCCGGCATGTGGAGGTAAAGTCCTATGGCACCTAAGATTTCAATGGAAAAAGAAATATTAATAATGGAGAGTAACATCCGATTCACTTCATTTGTAGCAAGTGACTCGGTTTCCGCCTGGGTATCAATGGCCGCCCCAACAAAGGCATTAAAACGTGCATTTCTAGAAATTCCCTGAGTGATGAGAAATCCGACAATTACAGTAAAACTAATGGTCCCAAGACCGCCTAGTTGGATGAGAAAGAGCATTATCCACTGTGTTCCAGGATTGAGTCCAGAGATGGGAACAGGAGAGAGGCCTGTCACACAGATGGAAGAGGCAGAAAGATAAAAACTATCCACATAGGAAAGTTCCCCTTCTTCAGAAATATAGAGGGCAATCGATCCGATAAGGATGGCAGCAAAGAATCCCAGACATACAAGTCGGGCAAAAGACAATGTTCGAAAAAATCGATTGAAGCGCGCTAGTGGCATATTCCCCTAATCTCTACTTTCTCCAGGATTTTCCCTTTGACCAAAAATCCCAAGTACTTTACAAACGCAGTCCATTTCAGATTTTGGTAGAATCAATTCAACTTTAACCATTATTTTGAGGAAAATATGACCTCTGCGACAGAAACAAAACGCGACCCTAAATTGGACAGAATCCGTAACATCGGAATCTCTGCACACATTGACTCTGGAAAGACAACTCTTACCGAACGTATTTTATTTTATACGAACAAAATCCATGCCATTCACGAAGTACGTGGTAAAGATGGTGTGGGTGCTACTATGGACAGTATGGATCTCGAAAGAGAAAGAGGGATCACAATCCAATCAGCGGCAACTTATGCCACTTGGAAAGATATCTCCATCAACATCATTGATACTCCGGGCCACGTAGACTTCACTATCGAAGTAGAACGTTCCCTTCGTGTTCTTGACTCTGCGATTATGGTTCTTTGTGGGGTCGCGGGTGTACAGTCCCAGTCCATCACTGTTGACCGCCAGATGAAACGTTACAATGTTCCACGTGTTGCCTTTATCAATAAATTAGACCGTACAGGTGCTAACCCTTGGAGAGTGATCGATCAACTTCGTGAAAAACTTTTCCTAAATGCACATGCAGTACAACTTCCTATCGGTTTGGAAAATGATCTGAAAGGGATTGTGGACCTTGTTGAAATGAAAGCTTATTACTTCGAAGGTCCCAATGGTCAAGACATCAAAATCACTGATATTCCTGATGAGTTAAAAGACCAAGCGAACGAAAAACGCGAAGCTCTTCTTGATGCAGTATCACTTTTCAGTGATGAACTCACCGAAGAGTTGTTAGAAGGAACACCTTCTGAAGCACGAGTCAAAGAAGCAATTCGACGTGGTGTTCTTGCTCTAAAATTTGTTCCTGTATTTATGGGTTCTGCCTTCAAAAACAAAGGAGTTCAAAGACTTCTTGATGGAGTTGCGGATTACCTTGCATCTCCTTATGATGTTGATAACAAAGCAAAAGAAATCGGAAACGAAGAAAACGAATTCAGTTTAGAATCAGATCCAGAAAAACCATTAGTTTGTCTCGCATTCAAACTAGAAGACGGTCGTTACGGCCAGTTAACTTATGTTCGTGTTTACCAAGGTAGACTCGAAAAAGGTATGACTATCTACAACTCTTCTAACAATAAACGCCATAACATTGGACGTCTCGTTCGTATGCACTCAAACGATATGGAAGATATTGCGAAAGCAGAAGCAGGAGATATCGTAGCACTATTCGGTATTGATTGTGCTTCCGGAGATACTTTCACTGATGGAAAAGCAAAAGTGACTATGGAGTCCATGTTTGTTCCAAACCCGGTGATCTCTCTTACTATTGAATGTAAAGAATCAAAACAACTTCCAAACCTTGCCAAAGCTCTCAACCGTTTCACGAAAGAAGATCCAACCTTCCAAACAGAAATTGATAAAGAGTCTGGTCAAACCATCATCAAAGGAATGGGAGAACTTCACTTAGAAGTATACATCGAACGTATGAAGCGGGAATACGGTGTGGATCTAGTTACTGGTGCGCCACAAGTAGCGTATCGTGAAACCATCACTAAGTCCGCTGAATTTGATTATACCCACAAAAAACAAACGGGTGGTCAAGGTCAGTTCTCTCGAGTGGCTGGTTTTATCGAACCAATCCCACAAGAAGAAGGAAAAAATTACGAATTCGTAGATAAAATCGTAGGTGGATCCATTCCTCGCGAATACATCGGATCTTGTGATAAAGGTTTCCGTTCTTGTTTAGAAAGAGGATCACTGATTGGATTTCCTATCATTGGAGTTCGTTGTGTCATCAATGATGGTGCTTACCATGATGTGGATTCATCTGATATGGCCTTCCAAATTGGTGCTCGTTATGGTTTCCGCCAAGGATTCAGTAAAGCAGCTCCTATCATTCTCGAACCAATCATGAGAGTAGAAGTAGAAGGTCCTACTGAATTCCAAGGAGCCATCCTTGCATCAGTGAACCAAAGACGTGGTATGATCTTAAACACTACCGAAGAAAACGGTTATGCGAAGATCGAAGCCGAAGTTCCTCTTGCGGATATGTTCGGATACTCCACAGTGCTTCGCTCCTCTACGCAAGGAAAAGCAGAGTTTGCTATGGAATTTTCCAAGTATGCCCCTGTTCCTAGAAACGTAGCGGACGAACTTATGAAAAAATACAAGGTCCACAAAACCGAAGAAGAATAAACCCTTCTTCTTCAGTCCATCGACTTTGGAAAAGGCGGGTTCTCCCGCCTTTTTTATTGCCCTCTTATAGCCAGGTGTCGATACTTTTACCAGGGATACCGGATGCTAAGACTGCTATACATTCTAATTTTTTTGGGTTTCTTTCTCATACTCCCTATAACCTCCAAACAAAACCCAAAAACAGAGTTTCCTTCCTCTTACCGTGTGACCAAAGGGGATTCCTGGTTTGGAATTGCTAAAAAATTTAAGACCTCAGCCGAAACCTTAGCCAAGTTAAATGGCCGCACCACCAAAGAAAATCTTTACGAAAGGGAATTACTACGAATTCCCAAAGGAGAGGAGAAAGTTTCCATTTCCCCGGCCTCCCTTCTTACCGAAAAACCATCCCTTCCCTTGGTGCAGAAAGAAAAGATTTTGAAAAAATTTTCCGAACTGACCTATGACCCCCACAAAGGAATTCAATTCCAACGCGGTGTCTCCTCCCTAGTCCGAGCAAGTCTTCCTGGCAAGGTGGTTCATGTGGATTATATGGATGGATATGAAAACTTTCTAATTTTAGAACATCAAAATGGACTGTATTCCGTTTATGGAAACCTGGAAAGAATCCAAGTTACAGAAGGCCAACAAGTGAAGTCAAAAGACCGGTTGGGAATTTTGGCAAAAGACAAAGGCCTTTATTTTCAAGTGAACAGACAAAAACTAAGTTTGAATCCCGAACGAATATTAGAGGCCGGAATTTAATGGCAAACTCAGTCCTCTTCCAATCAGGTTCAGTGTATCGCAATGGGAAATTAGAAACGAAAGACCTCCTCATCGACGGAGAAAAAATTTCTGCCATCGAACCAAATCTCTCACCAAGTAACGAGACATTCAAAATTTCTCTACAGGGGAAAAAACTCTATCCTGGTTTTATCAATTCCCATGACCACCTACTGGCAAGTTACCTACCAAAAGTAGGAGGAACGGAAAAACACCAATCTTGGTTGTCCTATGACAATCTCTATAAAAGTTCTGGGGTTTTTGCAGAACGCCAACAAGTGGATCCTGAAATTTTATATTATCTTGGTGGTTATAAAAATCTTTTTGCTGGAGTCACTACGGTATTTGATCATATCCCTCATCAAATACAAAATCCATTCCGGGGGATCCTACCCGTAAAACTAATTTCCGATTATACACTCGCACACTCGGTCGGAACTTATAGTTTGGGTTGGGGAGAAGGACCTGCATTAGAATACCGGATGGCGGAACATGCGGGACTTCCTTTTGTAACTCATCTAGCAGAGGGAGTCGATGACGATTCCAAACAATCCCTTCGTTTGCTTGAAAAAATGGATGCTCTTGGCGGACATTCTGTACTCGTGCACTGTTTGCCCTTTGGACAAAGAGAGGTTGAAAAAATTTTGGAGAAAGGTGCTTCTGTAGTTTGGTGCCCTACTTCCAACCTTCATATCTTCGGAAAAACAACCAATATCAAACTCTTTTTAGATATGGGAGTTAATGTATGTTTGGGGACAGATTATTCTCCGAGTGGATCTAATCATTTACTCGAAGAATTAAAAACAGCGAAGTCCATTTACTTTGGGTTGTATGGTGAAGAATTGGAAGAATCCACACTTCTTAAAATGGTCACAGAAAATCCAAGAAAGGCTTTTCGATTAGGAAATCCAGATGCACTAATGCCAGGTCTTTCTGCCGATTTACTGGTGGTAAACGATGATAAAAAAATATCAGAGATCAATGTGTCGGATCTTTCTTGGAAACATATTGATTTAGTTGTGATCGATGGGTATCCTATTTATGGGTCAATAGAATACAAGTCACTCTTTCTTCATTTCGGTTTAGAAACAGAAGAATTTTCTATTGATGGTAAAACCAAATTGGTTGCTGGTTCACCAAAAAAACTCTTGAAACAAGTTTCTGACAGTGTCGGTTATAAAAAGAGTTTGGCTTTTTTACCTAATTTTTGAAAATGAAGCGCAAGCGAGGCATGAGTTGTCAGGTCCCATAGTTCGTAATTACAAAGGAGGTTCCATCGTCTACTTCGAGAAAGACAAGGCGGAGGATATCTTTGTACTACAAAAAGGTCGTGTTGTACTAACTTACACGAATATCAACGGTGTGGAGCTGAAAGAGGATGTAAAACTCGGTGAGTTTTTCGGAGTTAAGAGTGCCATCGGCCGTTACCCCAGAGAAGAAACGGCACAAGTCATTGGAGCCGCTACAGTTCTCGTTTTCAAAGTCCCCGAATTCGAAAAATTCGTATCGGACAAAACCCATTTAATCATCAAAATGCTAAAAGTTTTCTCAAGCCAACTTAGGCAAGTCCACCGCCAGGTTAGGGAAATCCTCGGCCAAGGCGAAGCCAAGAATCCTGCCTTCGAACTTATGAATGTCGCCGAAGTTTATTACAAAAACGGCAATTTTGATCATGCGGCTTATGCCTTTGAAAAATACCTACAACATTATCCGGACGGAATGTACGTAGACCGAGCCAAACAACTTCTGGATCTAGCTCGTAAAAAAACACCATTCCCTCTCACCATACAAGAATTAGTTTACAAACCGGAACCGGGCGCACAATCGGGCAAACTGCAAGAGATGTTAAAAACCATGGCAGTCCCAACACAAACCTCCACTTCTAGCGTAGATCCAAATTCCATCCTTTCCCATTACGACAAAGCATCAACTTTAATGAACGCAGGAAAGTATGCCGACGCCATTGACTTATTCAAAATGGTTTCAGAAAGAACAGATTCTGTGACTCAAGAAGAAGAACAGTTTGTGGAAAATTCTATGTTTTACATGGGTAAGTCTAGTTTCAAAGCAAAAGACTATCCTGGAGCCATCACACATTTTTCTAATTTTATTAAAAAATATCCCAAAGGCCTTTTACTTAAAGAAAACCTTTACCACCTAGCACTCGCTACAGAGGCATCTGGTGATAAGGAAAAATCAAAACAGTTATTCCAAAAGGTAACACAAATGCCACCTTTGGATGATAGTATCTCAGAAGATGCTAAATCCAAACTCAAAGGAGGCAAGTAGTGAACGACCAGATGTTGGAAGCTATGTTTGGAAAGTTTGGGAAGGTATTCCAACCGAACGAAGTGTTGTTTTGTGAATATGAACCAGGAAACGACTTTTACCTCATCAAAGAAGGGAAAGTCAAAATCACAAAAACCATCGGAACCAGTATTAAAACTTTAGATGTTTTAGAAGCTGGGGATATTTTAGGTGAGATGGCAATTTTAGAAGAACAACCTCGTTCTGCCACTGCCATCGCTGTGAATGAAGTGAAAGCTCTCAATTTCAACCGCGCCAACTTCGAAATGCTAATGACGAAAAACCCCGCACTAGCGATGAAACTCCTTCATATTTTTTCCTTTCGTATTTATGATCAAAAACGCCGCCTGATGATTCTCCTTATGGATGATATCATCGGAAAGGTTTGTGACGTCTTTGTGATGTTATATGAAAAACAGTATAACAATGATGTTTATAATGAAATTATCCTTTCTGCGACTGTAGATGATATTGCCAATTGGTGCGCCCAACCTGTGGGAGAAGTGCAAAAGGTGCTGATGCAGTATGTAAAAACAGGCAAACTAGATCTCTATCCGGATAAAATTGTTATTCACAATATCTCCGATTTCCAAAGGATAGTGAATCAGAAACGTAAACCTACGTAAAAAAGCTCCCATAGCTCAGGTGGATAGAGCACTAGTTTCCTAAACTGGGGACACAGGTTCGAATCCTGTTGGGGGCATAAGATATGGCGGAAGAACCCGGAACTCTACTTTATTATTTAAAGCGGTCTACAGAATTTCTGGAAAAAAAGGAAATTCCAAACCCACGTGTGGATGCAGAATGGATCCTCTCTGACCTATTAAACCTTCCCCGAATCAAACTCTACTCGCAATTTGAAATGCCTCTCGGCCAAAAAGAAATTGATCTCTATAGGTTGAGAATTCTCGAACGAAGTAAACGGAAACCAGTAGCCTATATCACAGGTAAAAAAGGATTTCATAAATTTGAATACTTGGTAACGGATGATGTTCTCATCCCAAGACCAGAAACAGAAGAACTTGTGGATTATCTTTGGAAAGGGAAGGAATCCTTGAGAGCGAACACCACAGATCAAATCCAAATTTGGGATTTATGTTCAGGGAGTGGATGTATTGGCCTGAGCCTTGCCCAACTTTTAGAATCAAGTGTTGTAACTCTCTCTGACCTTTCCGAAAAAGCGATTGAGGTGAGCAGACGTAACGCTGAAAAATACAATCTAACAGAAAAAACTAATTTTTTTATTTCTGATTTGGATTTGTCTCTTCCAAAAGAATTACATTTTGATTTGATCGTCTCCAATCCGCCTTACATTCCTGAATCAGAAAAACCGGACATTATGCCAGATGTTTTGGATTATGAGCCACATTTAGCTTTATTTGTATCTGATTTTAAAGATTTCCACAAACGTTTGTTAACTGCCACGAAAAACAGGCTAAAACCTAGTGGAAAGTTGATGATGGAAACTCATCCTCTGTATATGAATGATGTGGAATCAATAGCGACGGAATTGGGTTTTATTCATTCAAAGAGAATTTTAGACAGCTCAAAGAAGGAACGTTTTTTCTTTGCCGAGGTGCCTTCTCTTTCTTAAAGTTTATTTTTCTTTCTCCGCTATTTGGACAGAAGATTGGATTTTGAAAAGAAGAAGGTATAAATCCTTTTCATTCACGTCACTTAAATCCTTTCGGAATACCGCATCTGCGGAGGTTATGATGGGAAGGCCTTTCTCCCAAATTTCTTTTCCCTTTTTGGTAAAACGCAAAATATAAAATCGTTTGTCAGTGGCGGATACTTCTCGTTTCACCCAAGCTTTTTTAACCCAACCATCCACTAACCTGGATACTGTAGTTTTGTCTTTTACCAAACGATCACTCAGATCTTTCTGGCTTACAGTTTCCGATTCCGTCAAAGGAAGAAGCTGCATCCATTCTTCAAAACGCATCCCGATTCCTTTTTTAGTAAATTCATTCGCTAAAAACCGCCTCATAAGAAGCAATGTTTCACTCATATAAATTCCCAAATAAGTAGAGAGTCCTTTCACAATTCCACTTCCCTAATTTTATTTGAACCCTTCAAGTCTTTTTTAGTTGCAACAAGCAACCATATAGTTGTATTGTGCAACTATATGGAATTTTAAACTAAGGTTCCAGGGGGTTTCATCATGATTTGGACATACCAAACAATCGAACGAGAGGGCTTTGTCCTCCAAGTGGCAAAAAACGATATAGATGGGCCTCCTCTATTTTGGATCGGAAGCGCTTTGTATTATCCCAGAGTCATCCCCAAGGAAATGGCAGAACAGTATCAAATCACCATCGTAGACCAAAGAGGGTTTGCGAAGCGAACCCTCTCGCAAAAGGAAACCCGAGAAGATTATTCCTTAGAAAAATTATTAAATGATTTTGCTTTCGTCCAAACAGAATTAAAAATACCAATCTGTCCTGTTGTTGGCCATTCGGGACATGGGTATATGGCTCTTGCTTATGCGGCGAAATTTCCAAACTTGGTATCAAAACTTTGTATGATCTCCACGGGCCCAAGCCATGGAAGTCCCATGTCTGAAGCGGAAGTTTACTTCCAAAAAGAGGCATCTGACGTGCGTAAGGCGGCACATACAGAAAACCAAGTTCAGTTCCAAAAAAATATAGAAACATCACCGGAAGATTTTTTTATACACTACTGTGTGAGTTTGGAGGCCAAAGGTTTTTACCAAATTCCCTTCCCTTCTAGAGAGTTTTGGAAAGGGATTCACACAAACAAACTTGCCTTTGATTATCTTTTTGGAGAAGTGTTTCGAGACATTGATGTATCAGAATATTTCAAAGAAATATCTATACCCGTTTGGATTTGTATGGGAAAAGAGGACTTTCAGGTAGCACCTTATTACACTTGGGAACCGATCTTAAGTTGTTTTCCGAAAATCAAAATGACAGTTTTGGAAGAATGTAGCCACTTACCTTTTTTAGAAAGACCTGAAAAGTTTTTATCCCAAATGCAAATTTGGATGCGGTGAGAAAATTGGAACCTGAAAAATCGCATAGGTTAAAATGATTTTTATGAAATGCTCCTTTCTTTACAATCTGAGAATCAAAATTAAACACCCCTCACCCACCATTCCTAATCAAAAATCCATCTGGATCCGCTTCAAACTCTAGATAGTCTTTCTCAGTAACAAAAACTAACTTGGCATTTGGAAATTTAGATTTGAATTTCAAAAGCCCCTTGTTTGATTTTTTGCGACCACTCTTTACTTCGATGGCATAGAGTCTTCTACCATATTTGTAAATAAAGTCGACTTCATCATTTCCTTCTCTCCAGTAATACAATTCACCTTGTAGGCGTTGGAGTTGTGCTCCGACTACTAATTCAAAAACCCGACCTTTTTCCTCAGCTGTATACTCGTCAAGCACTGTCGAATAATACAGACAAGGTGCCATGGGAAGGATTTTCGGAGAAGAAGTTTTTGTGATCACTTTCTTTTCTGAATATTTGGAGAGAGTTTTAATCAGAAAAGCACCTTCAAATAGAGCGATATAATGTTTTACGAGTTCCACATTTCCCTTGTCTTGGATTTGTCCCAGAATTTTTGTATAGCTGATTTCCTGAGCAGGATAGGAAATCAAAATTTCAAAAGCTTGCCGAAACAAAGCAGGTGATTTGACCGTATGAAATTGAAGAATGTCTTTTTCGATAACAGTTGTAAGGATCGATTGATTGAGATAGGTTTTCCACTCATGACTGCCCTTCAAAAAATAAGAACCTGGATAACCACCAAATTTTAAATATTCCTCAAAACTCAATTTGTATCCCTTTTTGGATTCGGCATAGTTCCAATGATAAACGGGAATCAATTGGAACCTACCTGTTAGGCTCTCGGAGAGTCCTTTTTGTAAGTGTAAAGAACTTGAACCGAGTAGTATACAAACCACAGGATTTTTTTGGGCTTTTGATTCATCCCAGAGCATTTTGATCACCTCGGACCAGTTTTCACACTTTTGGATTTCGTCGATGACTAGGATTTTATGATTTGCCCTGGCAAAATTCCACTGCTCCACGATCCACTTCTCGGTGGAATGAAAAACAGTATCAGCGGAAACATAGTGATACCTTCCAGAATGACTTTCTTCCAGATACTTTAGGAGAGTGGTCGTTTTGCCAACTTGTCTTGGGCCAATGACCACTTGAATCAGATGATTGGAGTTTTTTAGATTTTTATCCAACTGCACAAGGAATGGCAAACTAATCACTGATTTCATTTTGATAGGTCAACCTATTATTTTTGATAGGTCAACCTATTATTTTTGATAGGTCAACCTATTATTTTTGATAGGTTAACCTATTATTTTTGATAGGTCGATTTTCCATTTAGCAAATGCTCCAAATAATTGCATAAAGCCCAAAAATCGAAAAAACTAAAATAAAAAGTGTATAAAAAAACCCGCCACCTTTCGGTAAGCGGGTCCTTCCAACAAATGGTTGAATCTTGAGTTTTAACCAAGCATGTCTTTTACTTCGTTTCTTTCTTCTTTCAATTCGTTGTGAGTGATATCAAATTTTTCCTTACCAAAAGCATTGATTTCAAGACCAGTAACGATCTCTACTTTTTTGCCATCTGATTTCAGTGGGTATCCAAAGATAAGGCCTTTGTCCACACCATACTCTCCATTGGAATGGCAAGCGGCGCTGAACCAGTCGCCGGCTTTTGTAGGAGTCACGATGTTATGCACTGTATCAACCACTGCATTCGCTGCAGATGCCGCAGAAGAGGCACCACGTGCTGCGATGATGGCTGCTCCCCGTTTTTGTACGGTAGAAATAAAATCACCTTTTAACCAGTCATGATCAGAGATTACATCTGTTGCTATTTTTCCTTTGATTTTTGCATTGTAAAAGTCTGGGTATTGAGTTGCCGAGTGGTTTCCCCAAATAGCAACATTGGAAACATCTTTTACAAGAACTCCTGCTTTCCCAGCCAATTGTGTTTTTGCACGGTTTTCATCGAGGCCAGTCATCGCAAACCATCTGTCAGACGGAACACCTTTTGCATTATTCATTGCAATGAGGGCATTTGTATTACAAGGGTTACCAACAACAAGAACTCTCACATCACTTGCAGCATTCTTTTCGATTGCTTTTCCTTGCGTTGTGAAAATGCCACCATTGATTTTGAGTAGATCCCCTCTTTCCATTCCCGCTTTTCTAGGAACAGAACCAACAAGAAGTGCCCAGTTGATGTCACGAAACGCCTCATCGATGTTAGAAGAGACAGATACTTTTTCCAAAAGAGGGAAAGCACAGTCGTCTAGTTCCATAATGACACCTTTAGCAGCAGGGAGGGCTTGTTCTAATTCCAATAATTGGAGTTCCACTGCAGTGTCAGGTCCAAACATTTGTCCTGAAGCGATACGAAATAGTAGTGCGTATCCGATTTGTCCGGCAGCACCAGTAACAGCAACTTTTACTTTTTTGCTCATATAATTTTCCTTTTTGATTTATAATCTATTATTGTTTTAATTCTTTTTGGATGATCTCATCAAAGTTCTCGAAAGGTAGTGCACCAGAAATGAAAATTCCATTGATAAAGAATGCTGGAGTTCCACTTACACCTACTTTTTGACCGTCGGCAATGTCGGCATCAATTTCAGATTTCAGACTAGAAGCATTTTTCATACAAGCTTGGTATTTCTCTTTGGGCATTCCAGCTTTTACAATGAGAGCGTCTACATTGGCTTTCCCTAAGTTCCCACTGTTTTCAAAAAGTGTGTTAAATACATCCCAATACTTTCCTTCAGAAATTGTGCAATTAGCAGCCATGTGAGCATACATTGCATCTTGGTGGAAAGGAAGTGGGAAATCGCGGAAAACCCAACGAATTTGGCCTTTGTATTTTTCACGGAGTTTTTGATTCACATCTTGGCTTCTTTTACAGAAAGGACATTCAAAGTCAGAGAATTCTACAATGGTGATTTTTGCGTCTTTTGGCCCAATGGAAGGATTATTTTTTTCTTCCACGGAAACTCTTACTGCTTCTGGTTCTTTGATCAAAAAATCAACAGGGTACTTTGTAACGATGTCGCGGTAAACAGTGCGGCTATGTTCTTGTTCTTGTTGGTTTTTTAAAAATCCAATAATTTTGTCTTTTGTCTCGTTTAAGGATTTCCCACCTAACTGAGCTTTATTGGACATATATACATTGATAATTTCTTCATCCGACGGTTCTCTTGGAGTGAATCCTTGGGTTAATACTTCGGATGGTTTGATGTTTTTGTCTTTGGCAATAAGTTCAAATAGTTTGTCTTGAGCAAATTCACCTAGAGTGTTTTTGATAAGTCCCTTGTATTCCGATTGGAATTTAGAGTAGGCTATGGGAGAAGTTTCTTTCACATCACTCAAGTCATATTTTTTTCCACCGATACTCACTGCATCTTGGGTAATGTATTCCCGAACAAAGGAAGGAACACTGACAATAAAGAGAAGGGCGAAAACGAGGTTAGTCGCAAGGACGATTTTGGAGATGGGGTTTTCCATCCACTTTTTAAAAATATTTTCCATCCCTGCCAGCTTCCCGGCCATAAAGCGGGCAATCAAACGGAAAAATCTGAAAAAAAATATCGATTTTCGCTAAAGCCTACCTCAAAATATCCGAAAATCTGAGGGAGGGAAAAGGATATTTTTTCTCAAGAGAGCTGATCCTGAACACGGAGGTTTGGGAAAAATGAACACAATTAACATTCAAGGAAACTCGCACGTTTCGGTCCCCCCCACGATTCCCACCCAAACTGGGAAACAATCGGAGGAAGGCAAGGAATCCCTTCCCGAAAAGTCGCAAAACCTACGACAAACAAAAAGGTAGAGGCAGAAAGAGAAACAAAGTTAAAGCCGGAAGATTTGGTATTGAAGCCAACACCTGCGTCTCTGGAAGAAAAACTAAACCAAATCATTTCACCGGAAGAAGTGAAAGACTTACTTTCTCTAGTGACCCGAACTCCCCTACCGTCCCCCAAAAGTCATAAGGTAGATACCAAAAGGTAAGTTTGTTCCTTAGCATTGCCATTCTTGATAGTTTTATCCTAGTTCTTAGCGGAGTATTGACCATTTCCGTTTTGGGACTAGGACTTGTTGTATACAACCAATTCATCCATCCTGTCATCTCTCGAAAAGAATCCGACCGGTTTATCCCCGTCCAAACGGGAGACAAATACGATCTTGTTGTTGATGAACTAAGCCGGTTTGCCACCTTCCAAATTGGCTGTAAAACCGGAAACCTGGCTACCCGATGTAATGCGATTTCGGAAGACCATCTGATCTTCCAATTCAAAAAAAGTCGAGATAGCGAAGATTATACCATTACTGTTTTAAAGAACGGACCCACTTTCTATAAACCCCCACGAATGGAACATTACGGAAAGATGGAGTCCAAAGAAAGTTTTGAATCGTATGAAATCATTGGTCATCCAGCCGAATTTCGAATCTCCGATAAAATTGCCAAAGAACGGATGGTGAACTACATCGAAGTTTCTCTCACCTCTTCCTTTTATTTCAATAGATCAGGAAAGGAACGAATGAAATTTACATTTGAAGTTGGAAAAATCCAACCAGGGATCAACAGAAAAGCGAGGTTTCGTGGAGACGTGTATGGATTTGGTAAAGAAGAAGGTGCCGAAGAAGACTAAAACGATAAACTATTTTGTTTGAATGCGAACCCCAAGTCCATCGGGTTTGACACGTTTGAAACTATACGCAATTTTTGCGGGCCCCATCACTTGAGATACCATCTTTTCCAATTCCGACTGTTTGGTTTTTACTGCCTTCCGTTCTAAAAACACAAGTAAACTTGGTCCAGAGCCAGACAAACAATAACCAATCCCTGCCTCTTTGAAAAGATCCGCTAATGGGTACAAAGGAGATGACTTTGGAATTCTGTAAGGAGTATGCATTTTGTCTTCCAAACCAACAAGCAAATCACCAAACTTACGTTTGTCTAAAAAATGCATCCAAGCACCAATGCGAGATAAATTAAAAATGACATCGGCCGTGGGGTAGGTTTTCGGAAGTGTCTTTCTTGATTCCTCTGTCGAAACATGAAACTCTGGTGTTAAAACAAAAATAGCAACCGATGATGGAAATTTTTTACGGAAATACCTCAGCTTTTCACCAAACGTAGAATAGGCGAAAACAAATCCACCCAGATAGGCCGGCAAGGTATTATCTGGATGGCCTTCAAATTCCGCTAAATATTGGGTGAAGTTTGGCTCTGTTGGCAGAGTTTCCGGATCCAATCTTTTATGTACTTCCCTTGCCAAAGAGAGGCCAGCGACTATGGCCGAAGCACTAGAACCAAGCCCCCCTTTTAAGGGTAAGGACAAACTCATTTTGCAATGGTAGGGAGGTGCCGATCTGCCTGGTAAAAATTTTTCGAAGTAGGAAAGATAGGATTGATACACCAAATCTTCTTTTGCAGAAAACGGTAACTGTTGGCCGTTTTTTAATTCTGTTTTTGATTCGGTAATTTCTTTGGAAAAAGTAAATTCAAATTCATTACGAAGATCGAGAGCAAGACCCATAAGATCAAAACCGGGCCCTAAGTTGGCAGAAGTTCCCGGCACTTGGATAAAAATCTTAGGAAGGCGAATCATCGTTTCGCCCAGGCTCTAAGACCGGTTTCCAAAATCAACCTCTCTTTCTTTTTAAGAATGGTTCCGCTGCCAGAAAGTCCACAAGAATCTCCAACAGGAATTCTCTCGTATAAAACAACGGAACCATCAGTGAGAAGTGAATTACAATTAGATATTGACCATCACTCCGACCAAAGTTTTTTCAAATCGCTCGCAATGTTCTTTTGCATGGCTTCGTTCGTTCCGCCACCAATACTAAGTAAGATGGCATCGCGATGCAAACGTTCTACAGGATATTCCCGACAGTATCCATACCCGCCTAAAACTTGGATGGCATTTCTTGAAACTCGTTCCGCCATTTGAGTGGCAACTAGTTTTGCTGATGCTGCACCCAGAGAGTTACGAACATCGGGTCCGAGCTCACTTGCCACGTGATACACAAGAGCTCTTGCGGCTTGGTAATCAGCATAAGACTCGGCAACCATCCTTTGGATTTGACCAAACTCCATCAGTTTTTTGCCAAAGGCTTCCCTGTGACGGATGGTATAATCACACATGATATCAATACAACGACGAGCAATTCCGAGTGACTGGGCCGCAAGAGTCACACGTTCAATTTCTAAATTCCGCATCATATGAGTGACAGCACCATTTTCCACACCGAGTAAATTCTCTTCTGGAACTTCCATGTCTTCAAAAACTAGTTGGGTAGTGGGTGAAGAACGCATTCCCATCTTTTCTTCTTTTTTACCGACCGAAAAACCCTTGTAAGACGACTCGATTACAAAGGAGGTCATTTTTTTTCCATTTTTTTCAAGCTTCGTATAAAGAACAAAAACCTGGCCTATCGATCCGTTGGTAATGTATTGTTTGACTCCATTGATGATATAACGATCTCCCTTTTTGACAGCATGAGTTGTCATCCCAAGAACGTCCGTTCCAGCACCAGGTTCTGTCATCCCCATCCCACCAATCCATTCACCTGTGATGACCTTACTCAAATAACGGACTCTCTGCGAAGGGTTGGAGCTATAGAAAAAATTATTCACAAAAAGTACTTCGTGGGCCAAATAAGAAAGTGTAAAACCTGGGTCAAACCTAGACATCTCTTCATGGATGATGACTGCAGCAAGTGGATCCAAACCATGCCCACCATCAGCTTCTGGTACAGTGATTCCAAAAAGCCCAAGTTCAGAACCAAGCCGTTTGAAAAGCATGGTATTGAATGTTTCCTTTTCATCGTTTTCTTTTGCTTGTTCGTCCATCTCCCTTTCCGCAAAGGATGCGACAGACTCCCTTAGTGCCAGATGGTCTTCTGTAGGATTGAATAAATCCAGTGATGATTTTTTTGTCGAAAGCGTACTCATAAAGATAATTTTTTCGTACTTTTCCTGAGCCTGTAAACGAAAAAACCTGCGACCATTACATTCCGCTAATTGAAATCGCTACAAAAACGAACCGTTTTTCATTTAAAATGCCAACCAAAAGAAAGAGTTTATTATAGATACGCTAACGAGAGTTATTTTGCGTAACAACATTGACACAACTTAAGAAAAGATAAAACAAAAACCGTATGCACCAATAGAATAACTACCTACAACTAGTGATTATCCTATGAGGAAATTCCTATGTAATAAAAAGTAATAATTAAATACAGGAATCGATTTACATATTATTCAATCTATATAAACATCACCATAACATCTGGAAAATTTTCGTCACATAAGCCGAAATAACAATGAGCACTAACGATACAAACATAGTACCAACTGATAAGCTCGCCAAATTTGAGTTAACTGAAGAGTCTTTAAATAGTTTCCGCAAAAACAAAAACATTCCTCTCGATCTTTACAATAAAGACGGGCAAATCCTCATTCATAAAAAAAGGAATCCTTCTGAAGCAGATTTCGGGAAACTACTAAAATTCGAAATGCAAGGTGTTTACTTTTTGATTTCAGAGTTGAGAAAAACCAAACCCAATGGTGCTGAAAGTGCCTATTTGGAACCAGGTCGGACTACAAAATTATTTGATCAGGAAAAAACTTCTCGTTTCGCCAAACAATCCCAGGCTCTCATTGAAGATTTACGCAAAACTTCCTTCTCTTCGGACCAAGCCGTCTTTGTTCAAAACTCAGTAAACGAACTTCTCACTGACTTCACAAGTAATCCGGACTACGAACTAGGTATCTTTAATATTTTAGAAATTCTGGGTGTAGCGGGTGTTTCTGTAGAATCGGAACTGATGACCAAACGCACAGTAGTTGCCATGGGAATGAAGGTCCGCACAAAAAAGATTGTGAATGAAGGAAAAGAAGAATCGAATAAAAAAGACCATCTCAGTCTTATGATGGCAAGTTATTTGGCAGATGTTGGGTATTCCCGACTTGATATCAAAAACAATCCCAAACTCACAAAAGAAGAATATGCGGTAGTTCAACAACACCCTATCATCAGTTATTTGATGACCTTACCTGCGCCAGAAATTGATTCTCATGTTCGCACACTTATTTTAAACCACCACAGACCTTACCGGGGCAATGGAGTGAATAACAACTTTCCAGATCCAAGATCCCTTTTTACAAAACTTATGTCTGTCCGTGATAAATACAATAAAGAGGTGGGAAAGGAAAGAATCACTCAAGATATCGAACTCCAACTCCACTTACAAGAAAACAATGTGACCTCTTCTAGTTTCGAAGAAGACATCGCTATACTTTCACTTGCTAGTGAATATGCATCCCTTACTTCCAACCAACCTTGGAGGCCCGCATTCAAATCTTCCACCGCATTAAAAATGATTTTGAATGATTCGTTTTTCTCTTATAGCAATAAAAACATCAGACATCTTCTCGACTATGTGGGAAGTTCCCTTACCAATAACGAAAACATTGTGAACTTTGGAGACTTTGTCATCACAGCCTCTGTGGATTCTGAAAAACGGGCCCATTTTGATATTTGTATTGTTCTCGATGTAGGCAGGTATCAAACACGTCCCAAACTCCAAAGAATTTGTAGCATCAACCCAGTGTTCCAAAAAGGAAACAAATTCAAAATTGCAGAC
The DNA here is from genome assembly GCF_000332455.1 of Leptospira vanthielii serovar Holland str. Waz Holland = ATCC 700522. Lineage (GTDB taxonomy): Bacteria > Spirochaetota > Leptospiria > Leptospirales > Leptospiraceae > Leptospira_A > Leptospira_A vanthielii. Next base: position 37,185 of record NZ_AOGY02000063.1, read on the forward strand.
TTTGATTTACACAGTATCAAAATTGATCGCAGAAAAGCCATTATGGATCTGGCCTTACAAGCGGGAACCACTCGTGTCATTTATATCATTGACCCAGAATTAAACCCGGCTCTTCACGAAGCAATTTACAAAATAAACATGGCCTCCTAATTTTCGTTTGGTGAATAGAGATGAATTTTTTGTTCTCTTCCCGATAGAGCCACAGATTCTTTTTTATCCCAACCACCAGGAGAGCCGGTCTCCAACCAAACTGCTTCTGAGATCAGAAAAGAAACACCCAAATCTTTACAAGCCGACTCAATCCGAGATGCCGTATTGACTGTATCACCAATAACAGTGTATTCCATCCTTTCTTCTGAACCAATGCTCCCACAAAACACTTCTCCTGTATGAATTCCGATTCCAATTTTAATTTCGGTCAATCCGTCTGCCATTCGTTCTTTGTTCCACTGCCCAAGCTCATCTAACATAGACTTTGCGGCAAAAACTGCATTTTTGGAATCTTCTCCTATTGTTTCCGAAGGATAGGGAGTGCCGAAGGTCGCCATCACCGCGTCCCCGATGAATTTATCTAAACTTCCCTTGTATTTAAAGATCGCTCGTACCATACGACGACGAAACTCGGTTAAAAAAATGGAGAGCTCTTCTGGATCTATGGATTCAGAAAACTGTGTGAACCCTCGAATATCACTAAAAAGAACCGTTACCTTCTGTCTTTTACCCTTGCCGATAACTTCTGGTTCGGAAACAATTTCTGAAACTAAATCCGGGGAAAAATAACGAGATAAAGTAGTTTTTTGAGATTCTGCTGCTGCAAATTTCAATAACATACGAAGGCTTCGAAAAATTGCATAAGAAACGGCAAACACCAGGACCAAATAAATGGTGGGTTTTGTGACCAGCGCATCTGCCAGAATGATTTGGTCTCCCAAAACATAACGATACCAATCTAAACCACTGACTGCCTGAGAATCCGCTACTAATGCGTATACAATGAATCCGTAATAACTAATTAAAAAACAAACAAAAGAAAAGTTCACAAGAGAAAATCGGTATTGGAACAAACTAAGAGACAAAGGAAGAAGGTAGAACACAACCAACGGAGATTTGACAAGGAAGTTGGGATTCCCTTCTCCTTTCAAAAGATACCAATTGATAATCGTGATCGTGACAAGAAGGTTATCTATGAATAAACTAATATAGTCATATTTTGTTTTCCAATACCCCTTACTATTTTTTAGAATTTGAGCATGAAGGAATGTATTAAGAAAGTAAAATCCAAGGGCCACAAAATTAATTAAAAAACCTGACAAAGAATCTGTATTACTCAAATTGGCGACTGCACTGGCAGCTAAAGCTAGTCCAATCACGTACCGAAATCGAACGGCGAATAATGCGCCCATTTGTTCTTCTTGAAACAAAAGCTCCGACATATACCGAGGGAACTGATCCCGGATACAATACACAGATCGAATGGATTGAACAATGGAGTGGAACATAGGTCAACATTCCAACATGAAAAGTTTTACTGACAAGGGAATTTTCTTTTTGCCAACCAAGAAACCTTAATGTTTTAGTGAATGATGTTCCAAAAAGGATATTTGATGCAATTTGGAAAACTAAGTTCCTTTTTGGCTTTGGATGTGCTTCTTTCCCTTTCTGCGAACCTTTCTTTTTTTTCCCTATATCTAAACGAAAAAATCCGACCTACTTTGTTTCTCTTTTATTTAAGTTCCGTTTGGGTGCTTTATCTTGCCGACCATTTATGGGATGCTAAACGTGAAATAGAACCTCTCTCCGAACGGGGGGCCTTTTACATACAATTCCGATTTATCATTGTTAGTTTACTGGCTTTTTCCACACTTGTTTCTCTATTCATCGGGATCTTTTTTGAATTGGCTTTTCTTTGGAACCACTTTCCTATTTTCATTTCCTTTGTTTTGTTTTTGGTTTTAACCGTCACAAAACGTTCTCCTATCCCCAAAGAAATTTTGGTATCAGGATTTTACACTTTGGGAGTCCTCCTCCCCTTTCCTTTGTTTGGTGGTTCAGACCCAATGGTTTGGACTTTATTTCTCCATGTATTTGCGAACGTCCTTCTCACCTACAATACAGACCGCGAGTTTGACCAATCGCAAAAAACTTTCACCCTAATCCAATATGCAAAACCAAAAACGGTAAGAACCGTTGTCCTTTGCCTTTTGGGAATTGGGACTTGTTTCCTCCTTTGGGTTACAATTTTTCAAAATCACTCGGGTGGATTTCTTATCGGGATGGGACTAACGTATCTCTGGCTCGGTATTTGTAGTTTGCAAAAAGAGAAAGGTTTCGGATTCAAGTCTCTTTGTGAACTTTCCTACCTTCCGATGTTCCTACCCCAGATCTTTTTTTTCTTCTCCCTACTTCCTTAAAAATTAGGGTGGGTTTATGTGGTTACTCATCGTACATTTGGTCGCACTTTTCCTTTTTGTCCTACTCTACTCTTTCCGATTCCAAAAATTAGTGCCAAACCCTAACCTAAACATCCTGGAACAAATCCAAGTTGCCTCTAAAGACTGGAAATCCACTCCCTATTTGGTCCTCCTCATTAGTTTTGCCCTCCTCCTCCTACTCCCTCTGACCTTGGGATTTACCTTCTTCCTCCGAACGGATGCAAACGTCGTTGTTGTCATTGTTTGGATCATTTGGGCCTACAATTGGAGTAAATACACGTTCTGGAGAGAATAATGTACTTCCCTTATGACTTCCCTCTCGTTTTCTGGTCTTAGGTAATCCACGATAACGGGGTTAAGGAATGAAAATTGTTGTTCTAGTAAAGCAGGTTCCGGACACGGAAACTAATATCAAGGTCGGTGAAAAATCGATCAACGAAGCTGGCGTAAAATGGATCATCTCTCCTTATGATGAATTTGCAATCGAAGAGGGAATCAGAATTCGTGAAAAAAGCGGTGGAGAAGTCATCGCAGTGTCCCTCGGTCCAGACCGTGCAGTCGAAGCTCTTCGTACTGCTTACGCTATGGGTGTGGACAGAGCCGTTCATGTAAAAGTGGATGACTATGTAACTTTTGATTCTACATATACTTCCGAACTTCTTGCAAATCTCATTAAAGCAGAAAACGCAGATGTGGTCATCGGTGGTCGCCAATCAATCGACACTGACAGCTCACAAGTTGTGGTGCAAATTGCAGAGAGATTGAATGTTCCTCACGTAGCTATGGCCCTCAAACTTGAGTTTGACGGAAACAAAGTAACTGCCACTCGCGAAATCGAAGGTGGAACTGAAGTTGTAGAAACTTCTGCTCCTCTAGCAGTAACTGCACAAAAAGGTTTAAATGAACCAAGATACCCAAGTTTAAAAGGTATCATGTCTGCGAAGAAAAAACCGGTAGATGTTAAAAAACCGGAAGAACTCGGAGCAACAGGATCTAAACTCGAAGTAGTATCTCTTGAACCACCTCCTCCACGTATCGCTGGTCGAAAACTGGAAGCGGCAGATGCACAAGGTTTTGCATCTCAACTTGTAAAAGCTCTTCGCGAAGAAGCGAAGGTCATCTAAGGAGACGAACATGGCTGATGTTTTAGTAGTTGGTGAATTAAAAAACGGCGAACTTAAAAAAATCTCAAAAGAACTCACTTCTGCGGCTCGCAAAATTGCGGACTCCATTGGTGGTAAAGTTCATACAGTAATCATTACTGACAACGTAGATGCGTTTGCTGGTGATCTAAAAGCGGTTGGTGCAGATACTGTCATCGGCGCAAACCTTGGTGAATTTTCTCCTGAAGGTTATGCAAATGGAATTTTTGCAATCATCCAAGAGAAAAAACCAGCAGTGGTTTTAATTCCACACTCTGCACAAGGAAAAGAATACTCAGCAAGAGTAGCGATCAAAGCAAATGCTGGTATCGTTGCTGATGCAGTGGGTCTTTCTGTTGACGGTGGCAAAGTAGTAGCAAAGAAACCGATTTACTCTGGAAAAGCGTATGCAAATTTCAAAGTAACTTCTGACATCCAAATCTTTACAGTGCGTGCAAACTCCCAAGAAGTAACTCCAAAAGACGGAGCAGGAGCTGTAGAAAAATCTGGTGCAGTAGCTGGTGAAGTAAGAACTAAGTCTTTATCTAAAGATCTTTCTGGTGGAAACAAAGTGCAACTTGCAGATGCTTCTATCATTGTATCTGGTGGACGCGGAATCAAAGGACCAGAAAACTGGCCGATCATCCAAGACCTAGCAGATACACTCGGTGCAGCACTTGGTGCTTCCCGTGCCACAGTAGATGCAGGATGGATTTCTCACTCCCACCAAGTAGGACAAACAGGTAAAACTGTCTCCCCTAACTGTTACATTGCTTGCGGTATCTCCGGAGCCATCCAACATTTAGCGGGTATGGGATCTTCTAAATACATCGTTGCCATCAACAAAGATGGAGACGCTCCTATTTTCAAAGTAGCGACTTACGGTGTGGTAGCTGACCTTTTTGAAGTAGTGCCTGCACTGACTTCTGAGTTCAAAAAAGTATTGGGTTAATTCCCAATACGAACTTTCGTCCTTTGAGGAATTTCCTTCCCAAAATTTCGATCGTTGTTCTTTTCTTTGTCCAAACGGGTTTCCTTTGGGCAGAGGAAGGAAGAGATCGTCTCAATGCCGTCATCGGCAAAATGTATTCATTAGAAAGTTTTCGTGCTTCAGTCACTATCAACGGTGGACTCACAGGAGTCGTTTCTTTCAAAAGCCCCAATCAACTCCATGTTCGTTTCAGTGATGGAAGGATTATTTCTTCTAACGGGCGGATCTTGTGGTTCTACAATCCAGACTCATCCATTGCCGGAAAACAGGATTTAAGAGGTGTTTCCGGGGGTCTCGGTGGACTTTTGTCTGGTTACGAAAATGTGTCAGTTAGTGGCAGAACTTTTCGTCTCACTTCTAATACCAAACGATATAATGAAATTATTTTGGTTGTTTCCGATAACGACCTACCTCGTGTACTCAAAATGAAACGTTCCGACGAAGAAATAACCGAAGTGGCCTTCTCAGGCATTGCTACAAATATTGGTCTCGGAACAGGCCTATTCAACTTCCAACCTCCCACAAGCTCACAGATTGTTGAGAACCCTCTCAACCAAAAGGAGTGATTGTGACTCCGGTCTCTCGTACAGAAGCACACCGCGTATTTGCCGATTTGTATCGTAAAACTCGTATACCAGAACACCAACAACTGATCGATGAGGCCATTTTAAAATCAAACGACGTTTTTATACGCATTGATCTCATCCGTAAAGTAGATGAAGACTATGAAGCCAAAAACAAACCAAAAAAAGAAGATGGGCGAGACCGCGGGCTTCCCGAAAGAGAATCACCTCGCAGAGAAAATCCAAAACCATACGCGAGTCCAACACCGGATCCAAAACCGAAACGTTCTAGTGATTTAGTTACTATCGACAGTGCCAAACAAAAACAAAACCCAGCAAAAAAAAGGGCCATCGAACAAAGACAAGGTGGTGGACTTCTTGCCGGTCTTTTTGGTGGTGGTGCGGGCAGTGTAAACAACTCCATCAGCAAATTTGGAAGGGATACCGGAACGATAGACATAGGTCTTTTTGGTCGTAACCCTACCATTTCCAATAATGTGGAAAAACTTTTTCGTGGGATGAAAGAAGATGTTCTCATTCCTACCATCCAGGCCTTACGTGTTTCAGAACAACAAGGTTGGAGGATTTGGACTCCACTAGTTTACAATATCATTAATAATTTTAATAAGTTCTATAATGCCTTCGCCTCTTTAGATGCACTCATTTTAGACAAAATTTCTGCTGACATTTTTTTAGAACGTTCCTTAAAAATGCAGATGTTTTACGTACGTTTTCTCCAAAGAAACGATGCAAACGACATCATCCTCTCAAACCTTCCAGACATTGTCAAAATGGACGACAAACTCACTCCCAAGTTGGGTAAAATAATGGAAGGGGTTGGTTACGCATTAAACCTTGAGAACACAAAACCAAAGTTATCCGAGGCCATTACGGCTTTCTACATTGTAGCAAAGAAAAAAATGTTCACTTGGCCTGAGATTGTTGCGGACTTACGAGTTCCTATCATCCAAGAACATAAATTCCAAGCAGCACGAGAAATCCAAAAAGAAGTTGAGATCACTGTTGCCAAACTTTCCGACGATATCAACTCTCGTTCCTTCAAAATGGAAGAACTGCAAAATCTTAGATCTCGTTATTTCTCCATTGATAACAAAGGAAAAATCAGTTTTGATTTTTTGAATGTTGTGGTAGACGATTTTATGGCCCACCACATGCCAGAATCGGCAAAAAGCCAAACGGTTAAAAACAGCTATAAATCACAACCACATAGACTTGTATACTTATTACTCCGTGATTTACAAACAGTATACATTAACTTAATTGAAGGTTATATTCGTCTAGGTGATAAAAACCAAAACCAAGAACTCCTCCTTGTCCAACCTGGACTTTTTCGAAATGAAATTGACCAACTCAATTCACTCGTTCGAACCATAGACAATTTTAATAAAAAATTTCCTAGTTTCCAATATAGTTTCCAGCAGTATGGAATGGACTATAGCACGGGTAATGCGGCCAATGACCAGATCGCAGGAACCATAGTTCAGGCATTACAAGAATCCTCGGAGTTTTTTGGAAGTTTTGCAGGCAAACTCAATATCATTGTGGAAAACCATTTGATGGCTAAAGTCACCGAATCCAAAGGCAAAACAAATGATAAAATAGCATCCACAAAAGAAAAAGTCATCGAAGAAGTCAAAATTGCACAAAGGTTCATTCCCCATTTTGATAAGTATGTAGTGGCTAAAGAAAGAATCAATGGAATGAAGGTAGAAGATGTTTTCATCCAATTCACCAAATATTTATATAATTATGCAGTGATCTTCAAAGATCCAACGACAACTTCAAAGCTAACTGCTCACCGCAAAATCGAACAAGAACTGATCAAATTAAATAAAGAATATGAAAGACTCACCTACTCCAGCTTTCATAAAGAAGCGGGAAGTAACACTGGAAGTTCAGAATCTTCAGAGAACCAAGAAACTTCTGAACCAATAGATCTTTCCGAAACGGAAGAAGAAACATGAGAGTCCTCACTGGCTTACAACCCTCAGGAAAACTCCACTTAGGTAACTATTTTTCTGCGATCAAAAAAATCTTGGATTACCAATCCACAGAAGACTTATTTCTTTTTATAGCAAACCTACATGCACTCACAACTTTCCGATCCAAAGAAGAATTAAAAGATTTTACTTTAGAATGTGCCATCGACTTACTCGCACTAGGTGTAAATCCGGAAAAATCTGTATTTTGGGTGCAAAGTGATGTTCCTGAAGTCACAGAACTCACTTGGTATTTATCGCAATCTATTACGGTATCGCAATTACAATTGGCTCATTCTTTTAAAGACAAAGTAGCCAAAGGATTTGTTCCAGGTGCTGGACTTTTTACTTATCCGGTACTTATGGCCAGTGACATCCTACTTTTTTCCGCAGAAAAAGTTCCTGTGGGAAAAGACCAAAAACAACATCTGGAATTTGCAAGGAACATAGCCGAAAAATTCAACACACAATTTGGACCGGCTCTGACAATCCCAGAACCCGATATCGATGAAAACACGGCTACCGTTCCCGGTGTGGATGGTGCAAAGATGTCCAAATCTTACAAAAACACAATCGACTTCTTTGGAACTGAAAAAGAGATCAAAAAGAAAGTGATGTCTATCGTCAGTGATTCCAAAGCAGTAGAAGAACCCAAAGACCCAGAAACATCTGTTATCTTCCAAATCCATTCTCTCTTCCTAACATCTGCAGAAAAATCCGCCCAAATGGATAAATACAAACAAGGTGGGTTCGGATACGGAGATCTAAAAAAAGATCTTTTGGATTCCATTTTAGGTCATTTTGCACCCTACAGGAACAAACGAGAAGAACTCTCACAAAACTTGGATTATGTGCACCAAGTCCTAAAAGAAGGGAAAGAAAAAGCGAAAACAGTCGCACAAAAGAAAATAGAGGATGTGAGAAAAACCTTAGGCATCTATCCTTTCTAATTTCTAAAGAACCAAAGTTCACCATTTTCCACCTATTCCAGTATGAAACAGGAGATCTATCTTCTTCCCAGGGCCGATTTTAGTTGGTTTTGTTTGGGAATTTGTGGGACGGCCTTTCTTTTAAAACTGGGAATGAAAGTTCCCGGATTTCATTCGACACTCATCCTTTTTTCTCTCTTACTTCTCGTTCTTTATACCTTCCTCCCACCGTTCCTCACGCGTAACATCGATAGAAGGGTTTATCTTTTTTTATTGGCATCGATTCTATTTTTATTATTTGCCAACATCCATTCAGGCCCTCGTGTAAAAACCATCCATCCCCTCTTTCGTACTTATTTAGAAACCCAACTTAAAAAATCTCCCCTCACCAAATTTGAATCAAGGATAGTGATGGGTTTTGTCACGGGATCCACAAAGGAAATTCCTGGAAGTTTCAAAGATATTGCAAAAGAATCAGGGATTCTTCATTTGTTTGCGGCCTCCGGTCTCCATTTAGGAATTTTTATTGGTTCCTTACAATTTTTGGGAAACCTTTGTTTTCGAAAAAAGAAATGGATTTCCATCATCCTTTCGTTAGGTGTTGGTTTTCTCTATTTGTCGGCATTGGACTTTCCCGTATCTTTTTTACGGGCTTACCTCTTTGTTTTTTTATCCCTTACGGCTTCATTGTTTTATAGAAAGATTGGGCCGGCAGATTTACTTGCGATCTCAACAGCTTGCATTGCATTTTTTCTTTTTTATGATTTTTTGAGCATTGGATTTTTATTATCCTTTGGAGCTGTGTTTGGAATTTTTTTTCTAAAACCAAGTTTTGACCAAATCCTTCTTCCCAAATCCAAATCCATTTTCAAAGAGAATCTTCACTTAACACTTGCTTGTTCTCTTAGCACTCTTCCTGTTTTAGTCTATTACTTCCGATCTTTTTCTTTTGGAGGGATTTGGATCAATTTTCTTTTGGTTCCTATGGCGGGGATTCTTCTTCCCACACTCTATCTTAGTTTTTTTCTGCAGTCTTTGGTTCCTGAGTTTTTTGTAGATTTACTTTCATCCTGGATTTGGGTTCCTGCTTCTTTCGAATTGTCTATCTTCTTAAAACTATTTCAAGAATTAGGAAATCTAGGCCGAGGTTATAAAACTTGGGCCACCACACCGGCAGAAATTTGTTTTGTTTCTATCCTCATTACCATTGGATTCACACTTTATCCAAAACTTCGTTTCTTAAAACATCCCTTAATCAAAACGCCTCTCTACCTTCTACCCACTTTCTTTTTGATTGTTTCTTATTTTTTCCCGACGACAAACTTTCCGATACTTCTAACCAAACTCCGAAAGGGAAATCTTTCCATTTTACACGGCGAACATCTCTATATTTTTGGAACTTGTTATTCCAAAGGATTAACAGAACCCACACCAGGCCTTCCACCCCCAAAAATCATTTCCTTTGAATCTGAATCTTGTCTCCGTGGAATTCTATCCTCAATGAACAAACATAAAATAACAGACGTTTACTGGCATGGGACAGAGAAATCCCTAGAGTGGATTTCGAAATTCCAACTCCCAATAAAACCAAAGGAAACGGAGATCCTTGGGGCTGGAATGAATCCCTTATTTTCCATTATCCGGTTTGATGGGAATCCGAAGGAGGTGGGACGGTTTTTAAAACAAACAAAACAAGCAGATAAGTCCAGTGCCAACCCCAAATGGAAGGGAGTCCTTCTTTTGGACTTTCCTCCTTGGAAAAAAAAGGAAGCGAAAGAATGGATCCAATACCAAAAACTACTTGGGATTTCTACTGCCTGGAAAATGATACTCGTTGAGGAAACTTTTGAAATCCCCTTACGCGACCATCTCCAACATACAAACCTTCTTTGAATCCAAAGGGATCCGAGCTCAGAAGAAATTTGGCCAAAACTTCCTCATCGACCAAAACATAGTCAATTTCATAGTCAATTCCACCGAACCTCTGCTACATGATGAAGCAACTGTTCTTGCAGAAATTGGAATTGGGCTCGGGACTTTAACTTACCCCGTCCTAGGCCTAGATAAAAAAACCTATCTTTTCGAAATCGACAACGCTTACATCCAATTAACCAAAGAAGAAATTTTACCAAAGTTTCCGAAGGCAGTCCTCTTTGAAGGGGATGCCTTAGACAACCTCTTCCATATCTATAACGAAAAAGTATTTGTATTTGGAAATTTACCTTACCACCTAACAACTGAAATCATTAATACCCTGGTCATCCATTGTCGCAATTTCCAGGGTGGGATTTTTATGGTGCAAAAGGAATTCGCCGAACGCCTTGTGAAAGAAACGTCTTCCTTATCTGTTTTTCTTTCAGCCTTTTGTGAAGTAAAGTATTTGAAAACCGTTCATAAGAACTGTTTTTTCCCCATTCCTAAAATCCATTCCGCCCTCATCCTACTCAGTCCCAAAAAAGAAACAAAACAGAACCAGTGGAAACTCACAAACAACCGCGAAGTGGAGCTCTGGTCGCGAATGCTTCGAACTCTTTTTTGGGGGAAACGAAAACAAATCCAAGTGAGCCTTCGCGAATCTCCCTTTTCTGAGGATCCAGACTTTCGGGAGGCTTTAGGGAAAGCTATCCAATCGGCAGGGGTTCCTCCTACGGCAAGACCGGAAGAATTGAACCGAGAACAATTTCTGACTTTGGGTCAACATTTACTTGACTATTTGTCAAAATGATGTCAAATTTACTCCGCCATGTTCGAGAATTTTACACCTCCGCCCATTGTCACCTATGCCATCCCTGTATTCTTCCTCCTAATTGGGATCGAAGTTTACATTGGTTACCGTAAAAACAAAGCCCTTTACCGGCTGAATGATTCCATTGCGGACCTAAGCACAGGAATCGTTTCCCAAATTTGGGGACTTTTCCAAAAGGGAATCGGACTCTTTGCCTATTTCTATATTTACGAGCACTTATACGTGGCGT
>NZ_AOGY02000062.1:5000-164554 GCF_000332455.1 Leptospira vanthielii serovar Holland str. Waz Holland = ATCC 700522
TTTTCTGGAGCCAGTTGTTTTTTACCCGATCGTAAGTCTTGTAAATCTTTCTCGTCATTAATCTCTTTCTTTTTCCTCTTTACGTTGGGAGATTCTGCATCAATCTTCTCTTGCAGAGTCATAACAGGTGCTTCCCCAAAGGAATGATATACTACATTTACCTTTGGATATTCTACATAGGTATATTCTAAATTACGAAGTTCAGAAAGTAAAACGGAAGGAATTCCTTTGACTAAATATTCTTTTGTGGGATCTGAATTGACTGCAACGAAAGAGAACAAACATAAATTACGAGAGGATTCATAAGTAACACTCCCTTTGTAACTTTGGTTCGGAAATTTATAATAATCATCAATGGAATATAATGGCAACACATTGCACAAAAGCCCAAGGATAATGAATAATGCTGAAATTTTATGTTTCATTCTTTTTCTGGTTAGATCCCAAAGAATACACCAAAGTTAAAATGGCAACTATCGGAAGCAAAACGGAAACAGGTGTTTTGTCAAAATAATCTTTAGAAAATGAGATTTGTTCTCCAAGCCCAGGACCCGTGTCTCCAAGTGATGTTTGGATTCCTAAATAGGAAAACAAGGCAGTTGTCATAACTACACCCGGTAATCCGGAAAAAAATAAAAAACCGAACATATCACGGAGGGCTGGTAGATAATGTAAAAGAATGAGCTGATACGGCTTAGCACCCATACAAAGGGAAGCGGATACATAAGAACTTTGTTTGATTTCACGAATCTTGGCTGAAAGTGTTTCGTAAGACAAAGCCCAATCAGAAACAAGAATAGCAATAAAAATTGCAAAGGGATTGTTAGGTAACAGACTAATCACGACCAACGCAGACAATAAAGAAGGAATCGCAAGTGATACGGAAACAATACCCGAAAGAATCCATTCAGATCTTTTAGGAAAGAAGATAGAAAAAGCAGACAAAATAAAAGATACGAAGATAGTCAAAATTCGAGCCGGCACCACAAGCACAATAGTAGACATAGATCCATAACAAAACAAGGCTAAGTTGTCTCTCCCCAAACGATCCGTTCCTGCAAAAAAACCAGGTGAAAGAATGGGCAAATTATTATTGATTAAGTCTACATTTGTAGGTGAGGACAAAATAAACGCACCAAAAAAGACCAATCCAAAAAATAAAAATCTAACAAGGGTATGGACTGCCATTTTTTTATACCCCACCTGAAAAAAATCTTTGCAGATAAAATCCAATACGATTTAAAACATAAAACAAAATTCCTGAATACATAAGGAGTGTTGCGAGTAACTTCGTATCCATTGATTTAATGGAAAAGTATAAAGACTTTCCAATTCCAGGAAAAAAGAAAATCTCTTCTACGACCATTGCTCCCGACAACAAAGACCCAAAATCTAAAATCAAAAGGATGAGTGCAATCGGTAGAACTTTTAAGAAAATTTCTTTTCCAACAATATGGCTCCAAGGATAAGACCTTGTTTGTAATAACTGCACATACTTCGAATCTGCTTCTTTACGAATTTCTGGCAATAGATATAAGGACATTCTTGCGTAAATTCTTGAACCCAAACTAATTCCAGGCAAAATAACATAATATGTGTTACCTGATTCATACCCGCCGGGAGGAAACCACTCCAGTCGATAAAAAAACACAAGTAACAGTAGTATGGCGACAATAAAAACAGGAGTGGATAGAATCAGATGAGAACTAAACGAAACAATATCATAAAATAATCCAGATCGAAAGTATGTTGCCGCAAGAGAAAGTCCAAAAGCAAGGAAAGAACCAAATAAAATACTAAAGACTGCTAGGTGTAAGGTAGAAAGGAAACGAGTTCCGATATGTGAGTAAACAGTCTCCCCATTTTCCGTTTTGCCTCCTGATTCCAAAACCAAAGATTTCCAAAACTGGACATAGGAAGATAAAAAACTTTTTTCCTGACTTTGAATTTCTGTCATTCCCGCATCGGCATACAAATAGGATTTATCTTTTGTGTGGAACTCTGAAACAAAACTACTGATACAAGATAACAGTAGTAGAAAATACAGAAAACGGAAACCTTCCGACTTCACTGGATTAACTTTTCGAAAGGAATGCCTTTTGGATTTCTTCGAAATTTTTGGCTTTGATGAGTTTTTCTCTTTCTTCAGGAATGTTGAGAGTTTTAGCAATCAATGCTAGTGTTTTGATATGGTCCTGAAATTTATTTTTAGGAACAATGAGCATGATAAAAATTTGAACCAACCCATGATCAAGTGCATCAAAGTCGATCCCTTGTGGTGCAATGGCCATAGCACATTTCAACTCATTCACATAATGAACGGAACAATGCGGAATGGCAACTCCACTTCCGATGCCGGTAGACATTGACTTCTCTCGGTTCATTAGAGAGGAAACTGTTTCTTCTTCATGACTTGGATCTAACGATTGTGTGGTGACCATATGAGAGATCATTTTTCGAATGGCATCTTCTTTGGTAGATGCTTTGAAGTCGAAAATGATATTTTTAGGGTCCAGAATCTCCAGAAGTTGATTCATATGGTATAACTTACTCCCACCTTTTCAAGATCGACTTATTTTCCAAGAAAAACCCTGACGAAGATGCCTTCTAAAAGAAAAAAAACAACCAATACCAAAACGGCGCTTATCCCCATTTTACCCACAAAAAAGGCTATGGGAAGTAAAATGACAAAACTAAGTAGGGAAACATAATACGATCCGTAAAAATTCCGTCCTGGACTTAGATGCAAAAAGAAAACAAGGGCTGAATAGGAAAGAATCCAGTTAAAACTTAACTGACCCGAACCAATCCCCCAACAAGAAAATAAAAGAAGCCATCCTAAGAAAAACCCGAGTAGAATCGTTCTTCGAAAAGAAACCCAGGCAATTCCCACTAAAACATAAATGCCTAAACTATCAGCGAAAGATAAAAACGTAAGTCCATTTAAGGGAAGATTGGAGAACCAAGGTAAGGTCAAAGGCAAAAGAGATGACTCAAAAGAAATCCCCGTCCAAGAAATTAGTTCCACTGGAGTTCGAAAAGTATATCCAAGTAAGGAGAAAACACTGTCCCAAACGAGAACAAAGAGGAGAACCAAACTAAAAATAGGAACCCGTAAAGAATACTGTTGGCCTAGGAGGTAATGAACTACCATGGCAAAAAATAATGCTACCGGTAACAAAATTGGATGTAACCAGGTTGTTGGCAAAATCAAAAAAATAATCAGCAATTGTGAAAGTAACCCCAACCAATACGGCGACTGATTCGCACGAATACAAAAACCTAAATAGACAAGTGTGAGTATTGATGTAATAACGATTGGCAAAATAGGAATTGGAAAAACATGAGCAAGCGAGTATCCAAGAAAACCCATTAGAGTCAGAAAATAAAAAAAATCGGCAAATATCTCTGAAGATTTAACTCCCCAACTATTTTCAGACAGAATATAAAGGTTCTTTAACATAATTTAATGGTTGTTAAACAACAACTCCTTCGATTCGTTTCCGAATATCAATTCCTGAAGGGCAATACACAGTACATATCCCACAGGAGATACATTGACTCTTTTCAAATTCTTCTACTTTCCCTTTGATCAGTTGAACAGGATTTGCATGGGTGGGACAGTAGTTATTACATTCCATACAATCGATACAACTGAATTCTTTTCTTGCTGCGGGAAGTTTTTCATATAAAGTAATAGAATAATGTTCGTAAATGTTAAAGTAACCAAGAGAGCCAACATCCATTGGTTTTACTTCTTCAAATACAGTTTCGAAAGAAGCAATTTTGTATCGTTTGTCTAAATTTGCTGGAATGAAAGCCAAAGCTTGGCCATTGGTTAAAAAGAACTGACGAGGTTCCAAATCCATTCTTCCTTTACGATCTACCAAAAACACTGCTAAATGTCTTTTCGTAAAAGGTTCGTTATAGTATAACTTACGTAAGATGTGGAATATCGTTTCTGCACCTAAAAAAAGAACTTCATGCCCAATTAATGACTTTCTAGTTTTTTCAACAGGCTCATGGAATTGTTTGTGCAGAAAAAATTCCGGGATTCCATTGGGATGTTTAAAATCCAAAGAAGTAACTTCAAAAAAGTTGGATACTTCTGCTTTCGGAAATATCGATTTCAGAAGTTCATAGAATGATAAATAAGCATCCTTCATATCGCGAAGGATCATTTCTTCAAAATTAAGATGTTGGTATCTACAAAACGGCGATAAAACAATTTTAAAAGAAGAATCTTTCCCAAATTTTTGAAAGTAATCTTTAAGCGGAATTTCCATCAAATCCAAAGAATACAATGCACCTTCGTCAAAGGACTCTAAAAGTGCAGGAAAATCATACTGACGAAAATGGTAAGGAGAAGTAGTCGACCAAGAACCATCTTGTTTGATTTGGAAGTATTTTTGGTCAGGTGTTAAACTAGCCACCCCATTGACGGGAGCAAGCACCTTCTTTCCGTTATGTGCAAGCATAACCTGACCATGAGTCACTCGAGTGGGATAGGAATCGGAAATGACGCTACCCGCAGGAACGGGGATCAGGAATTGACCCTGAATCGTCCGTTCTTTTTTGTTTTCAGTTTTATGAAATTTGCGAGCGAAGGCGCGAGGTAACCTAGGGAACAACACGCCAGTAATAATTTAGACGGCTTTCACCATGTAGATTTCGTCTTTGATTGGGAGTTCTTTTTTCAAGTTTTTGATATAAGGCAGAATCTCTCCCATTTCTTCATAATACTCGCAGTTGGTTTGCATACGGCGAGCCACTGTAAAGTATTTATAAAGTTTTTCTTCACCGGAACGTTTAGACCATTTCTTCTTGTTACATTTTACTCGAAGAATGTATTTATCTTGCTCCGATTCGTATTGGCGAACCACAACACAATGCAAACAGTTCGCGCAGTAGACTTTTTCACTCATGGATGACCCCTGAACCTAGGTTGAATTTACAGCTTTTTGGAAGGAAAGGTTTCGTCAAGTAAGTACCATCGCTCTTCCTAAGCGACGGCACGAAGTTCCTTTTCTGCCTTGGTCGCTGGTTTGAATTTCCAAAACGACTCTGCAACAGAAAGGTAAGAGACATAGAAAAAACCGATAGAATAAAGAACCATAAAACCGATCATGTATGGTTTTCCGACCATAAAAGAAAGGTAGATACAAAATACGCAATACACGCCCATAAAAAACTCGAGAAAAGCTCGGTAATCTACTGGAACCACGTATTTGATTTTGTCCTGCAAACTATCCCCTTCTTTCTCAATTCTGAGTTTTGGGGTGCGTTTGAAACCAGATTGGATGCCAAAAACAGCTTCCATCCAAGCGTAAGTATTCATCACAGCAATACCCGTTCCAATCATTACGAGGATAGGAAGGTAAACCAATTTCGATTTCCAGTTTTTGTGGATTTCGCGTTGGGAGTAGGCGTAGAAAATGACAGGTCCCATGGATCCAATGGAAAGGACAGCGGCTGATCCGAAAAGAATTTCCATTGGGAGGTCATCCATCTTAAACCCAGCCCAAAATTCCATAAGTAGGAGTGGTGCCGTGAGTAAAATATTGATGATCATCAGTGGATGCACTGAATAATTAATGAGGTGGGTGATCGCTTCCCCTTTGATCTTCCAAGATTCCTTGGATTTCCAAATGCGAGGAATGAGTTTGACGGCAGTCTGGATGGAACCTTTGCACCAACGAAACTGTTGGGCTTTATATGCGTTCATAGTAGCAGGAATTTCTGCCTTACAAACTACATCTTTAATATAACGGAATTTCCAACCTTTGAGTTCGGCTCGGTAAGAAAGGTCGAAGTCTTCGGTGAGAGTGTCATGTTCCCAACCACCAGCGTCTTCAATACAAGCCCGTCTCCAAATTCCCGCAGTACCATTGAAGTTCATCCAAAGACTAGCTCCATTTCTTGCGACCTGTTCGATCATAAAGTGACCGTCGATCCCAAAACTTTGGGCTTTCGTAAGAACATTGTATGTTTCGTTAATATGGCCCCAACGTGTTTGCACCATTCCTATGGATTCGTCTTCAAAATATCCCATAGTTCTAAGTAGGAAGTCTGAGTCTGGAGTGAAGTCAGCATCAAAAATAGCAATGTAATCGCCTTTTGCTTTTGCCATTCCTTCGTCTAGAGCACCGGCTTTGTGTCCTTTGCGATTGGTTCTATGAACGTGTTCGATCCAAATTCCTTTTTTCTTATACAAAGCAACAAGGCTCGCAACCTTTTCCACAGTTTCATCAGTGGAGTCGTCAAGTACTTGGATTTGGAGTTTTTTTGTTGGATATTCTAGGCTGCATGCAGATTCGATCAAACGATCGACAACATAAAATTCATTGAAGATGGGCAACTGAACGGTAACTGTAGGGAGGTTTTTGTCCTTTAAGGAAAGGAGTTTTGTTTCGTCCTCTGCGCAGTTTTGTTTGTATCTGCTATACAAAAAAACCATGAGGTAAGTGTGCAAACCGAAGTAGAACAGAACTAAAATGTCAAAGCCGTAAAGAACCAAAAAGGATATAGATAAAAACGTCAGCATAGTTATAGTCAAAATCGGCACAAGGGCTCATTTGGTCAAACATTTTGTGCACCGCCAAATAAAATAAGATTTTCTTTAGTTTGCGAATGTGGCCCATAAAACATCTTTGGTAGCTAATTCTATGGATTCTCAATGGAAACGTTTCTGGGAAACCGGCCTCTTCCCCTCACTGGAGTTTAGTCTTAGCCTTTCGATTGGTTATGTGCTCTCTCTATTTTTTTATGTAGCCGGATCCGAACTTGCTCTGATCGATCGCACTGACACGGCTTATCCTGTATTACAGATACTTCTTGTTGTTTCGTTTTCTGTTGGATTCATTTACAGGAAATACAAACAAACGTTACCGATGGGTTTAGCGATTGCTCTTTTAGTTGCAGCGATCATTCAGATCTTTTGGTTTTTTAGGGCTAATTCTGCTGAGTTTCTGATCGATTATATTTTTTCCTTTGAATGGGTTTTACTCAGTGGGGTTTTGTCTGCATTTTCTGTGGGTATTTATGGCGGGTCTTTACGCGACTTCCGTTTCTTAAGTTTTGCCCTTGGTGTAACAGCATTTACATTCTATTCTTTGTTTGAACCCAACCAAAACTATTCCATGAAAGTTTTGTTAGCTGTCCTTTATATATTTTTATCTTTATATTTCATTAGTACTTTTGTACAACGAAGTCCGTACTCCAGCAAGTTCTACAAAATAAGATCAAAAATCGGCAAACATCCGTTATTTGCACCGTTTTACAGATCTGCGTTATCACTACTCATCTCGTATTGTATTTTACATTTATATTTCCAACCTGGACCAAAAATACCGTTGATCCTCTCTGTATCGTTTTCGGTGATTTTTGGTAGAGTTTTGTCCTTACTTGGTGGTTTAAAAAAAGAAACCAAAGCAGTATTCTTAATTGGAAGAGTGACCCTACTATTTGCTTTTTTCTTTTTTATCTACCAAACTTATTGGAGTTCCTTCTTCATTGCACTCTGTATCATCACGGGATCCATTGTTGGTTTTTTCAAACCGAACAAAACTGCGTATAAGGAGTATATGTTTGTTGGTTTAGAAACCAGTATTTATCTAGGTCTTTCCTTTTTGTTATACTTTTGGAATTTACCAATGGGAATTAGAACCCTCTCAGCATTGTTATTTGTTCCAGTTTTAATGTATCCTTACTTAATACAAAAACACATTGTGCGCCTACCAAGAATTTTGATGTTAATTACGGCGGCCATCATTGTGTTGCTCTTTTTTTCGCCACCAACAATACGAACAAACTCTCCCTTTTCAAAAAAAGAAATCTTCGACCCCATTCCTTTTGCGATTACAAACATATCATTCAACGAAGAGGAGTTTATATTTTATAAATCTGTTTTGCCTTTTGAATCCAACCCGTTTTTACCAAAACATTCAGAAATCAAAGGGAAAACTGTTGTATTGGGACTTAGTTCCAACCAATCACAAATCATATCTTACATAGAAAGACTAAGCCAAGAACAACATCCATTTTTTATCCTTACAACTAGAAACAAATCCAATCAGTTCCATCACATCAATGCACTATCTCTTTTGAATAGGAAGTCTTATTGGAATTTCGATATTTATTATCCTAGTTATCTGGAATCAAAAATTGGATTTGCCACAACGCTTCCGGCAGATTGGAAACTTAAATACTTTGCAGAGAAATTAGACAATGCTACAACCTTGGAAGTAGTTGCTGTACTCGATTCCATTTTAAAATATTCATCTGGTGATTTACGAAAAGACGCTTTAGAAATCAAACATTTGTATTATGAGTCATTTGCTGAATATGCAAGATTTTATCATAACATTGGACAGAATAAACTAGCGTTAGATGCCATTGCCGTCGCAAGAAAATTTGAACAACCAAAACCAGATTTACTGCGCATTGCCTTTAACAGTTTAAAATTCACAACTCCTGAAGCCGAATACATTCCCATCCTTGAAGATCTGAGTTCCGATGTCGAATTTCAAGAATTTGCATGGAACTCATTGATTTCGATGTTTGAATCTTTGAGAGATTGGAACCGTGCTCTTACAACCATGAGCGCACTGGAAAAATTTTATAGATCCCGAAACCAAATTGAACAGGCCAACGAACTAGAGTTAGCTCGCGTTCGACTGTTCATTAACCAAGAGAACTGGAAAGAAGTAGAGCCGCTCATTGCAGCAAGGATAAGAGAAAATCCAGATTCGGTGATTTGGGAAAGACTAAAAAACGAAGTTATAGAAAAAAAAGATTCACTTCGTAGGTTGAGCATTCGACCTGATGTGAGAGAGGCAAGAATTCAATGATCCATTCAACACTACTCGGAATCCTCGCGGCTGTTTTATCAGTATTTGTCGCAATTTTAATCGAAGGCGCATCTTTAAGATCTTTTTTCCACCTGCCTGCAATGCTCCTGATCGTAGGTGGAACATTAGGTGCCACTTTTGCATCTTATTCCATTTCCCAAGTAACGAAAGCAGTAAGAGACACAAGATTTGCACTTTCACGAAAAAAAGAAAGAGATCTCAAACTTGTATTTTTTCGTTTTTGGGAAAAAGCTAGAAAAGATGGCCTATTATCTTTAGAGGACGAAGCCAAAAAGCTAGATAATCCGTTTTTACAAAAAGGGATACAGTTGATTGTGGATGGATCAGATCCGAGGACAATCGAAGAAATTTTATGGGAAGCACACGAAGAAGAAGAAAAGAACGATTTCAAATCGGCAAAAGTTTTTGAAACGGCAGCAGGTTTTTCACCTACGGTGGGGATCATTGGAACTGTACTCGGCCTTGTTACTGTTCTTGAAAATTTAGATGGTGGAACAAAAGTTCTGGGACAAGGAATTGCTACAGCCTTCATTGCCACTTTTTATGGGATCTCGTTTGCAAACTTAATCTTACTTCCTATCTCAAACCAACTCAAAGTTGTCGCCAAACGCGAGAGTAACGAAAGACAAGCAATTATGAGAGGAATTCTATCTTTACAATCTGGCGAAAATCGTAGAATTCTTGCAGAACGAATAGATCCCTTCGTGAAATATTAATTTTTAATTGCTGGGATCGGGTTTGATGCAGAATAGCTGATGGATTTTTTCATCACGAAAGTCAGCTGGAATCGATTCTTTGGAACGATTGACACAAAGGAAACCTCGTTCGCTCCACTCCTCGTCTGCAACTTCCATTTTGAATTTTCTAAAATTGGTAGAAAACCAAATCTCTCCATTGTCAGTAAGAAATTTTGTCAAAAGTAAAAGAAGAAGATTTCTATGTTTTGTTTGCACATCCCATTCTTCTCGCATTTTTTTACTATTGGAAAAGGTTGGAGGATCTAAGAAAATTAAATCATAACGCTCTCTATTTGGATTTTTGGTTTCTTCTTCGATCCATTGTAAAATATCAGCATTGACTATTTGATGATTTGCTGACTTAAAACCATTGTGTTCGAGATTTTTTAAAGCCCAATCGCAATAGGTTTTGGATAAATCCACACTTTTTGTTTTTTTAGCACCACCTGACGCGGCATAAACGGAAAATGCACCTGTATAAGAAAATAAATTCAATACTGATTTATCTTTTGATGCTTTTCTTAACCAATCTCTAGTGATGCGGTGATCCAAAAAAAGACCTGTATCCAAATAATCAGATAAATTAATACGAAATTCTAAATTAGATTCCTTTACCCATTCGAAGTTTCCTTCGATCGAAAGTTTATCGTATTGATCTGACCCTTTTTGTTTTTTACGTCGCTTCAGAAATAATTGTTCTTCGGAAATCTGAAAAACTTCTCTGACTATAGATGCTATTCGATCAAAACGTTCATCATGACCTTCTTCCAGTTGAAAGCGGACAGAGCTTTTATCGTATAACACAAACCCATTCGGATACCGATCTAATATACAAGAAACTTGTGGAATGTCTTCCGAATAAACGCGGTAACATGTAATTGATTCTCTTTTTGCCCACTTTTCGCGTTCCTTCTTTAATTTGCGAAGGCGGTTTTCAAACATGGTGAGGGCACCCAATCCCCTTTCGGTCATACAATTCCTTTTTTAGGGAAGGTTGGGATTTTTAGGTAGATGTCCCCGCCCTATCTGGACTGGGTGGGGTTATCCACCCGCCACCCAATAAGCTCCGTTTACCACGGAGCCGGAAAAAAGTCCTTCATAAATCAAAATCCAAAAGTTTTTTTTATGATCAGTTCAGGTTTTTGATTGGTGAAGATTGAGTTCACAAAAAGACTGTTGGCATGTCGACAAAAGATATAACCTTCATTTACTGCGACGGTAGTTCCCGCGGAAATCCCGGCCCTGCTGCCATCGGTGTTTCGTTTCAAGACAATGATGGAGTCGAATTCTTTTTCCTATCTGAAAAAATTGGAAATGCCACAAACAATGTGGCAGAATGGCAG
This sequence comes from Leptospira vanthielii serovar Holland str. Waz Holland = ATCC 700522, assembly GCF_000332455.1. Lineage (GTDB taxonomy): Bacteria > Spirochaetota > Leptospiria > Leptospirales > Leptospiraceae > Leptospira_A > Leptospira_A vanthielii. Next base: position 15,951 of record NZ_AOGY02000062.1, read on the forward strand.
GCTCTATATCGGGGAATGGAAGAAGCAATCAAACAGAACTTACAAAAGATTAGATTCCGGTTGGATTCGGAACTTGTCGTTAAACAAATGAAAGGTGAATATAAAGTAAAAAACAAAGATCTACTTGTTTTTAAGAATAAATGTGATTTCTTAAAAACATCTTTTCTAAATTTTGAAATTCAATACATCCCGCGCGAACAAAATACAAGAGCTGACCAGCTAGCCAACTTGGCCCAGGATGCGAAGATTTGATTTTTCGAATTTGGATGAAGGCTGTTTTAATCGTTTCGGTTGCGACATCTTTAACTCAGTGTAAAAAATCCGCCACTCGCCAATTAGATGAATTATTGGAATCACGGTCTCCCTTCCTAGCAGCTACTTTCTGCGAAAAAAACAAAACCCAACTGGTAGATCGTAATGACGATTGTGATCGAGTCGCTAAAGCCGCCAAAGAAGAAATCGAATCCATTCTCAATCGTAAACTGGATTTAGGAATCGCCCCTGTCATTGTAGAAAAAACAAAGGGGCAGGAAATTGAGGAGTTCTTACAGACGCATACTCGAATGGGAATTCGGTATTGGGAAATCTGGAAAGCAAACGTGATTTTAGAATAGACAATCTTCCCCCATCACAGGATAAACAAATCATGGCAGGAGATCCTTCTCAAATTCTTAAAAAAATCGGACTGAAAGTTACAAAAAATCGTGAACAAGTTTTGTCCATTCTTCAAGGATCCCCTAGACCCCTCAACCACCAGGAAATCATGGAAAAACTTCCCAAAGAAGAATCCTGGGATCGAGTTACCATCTACAGAGCCCTATCTGATTTGGAAGAAAAAAACCTTCTGAATTCTTTACATTCAACAGATAGAGTCACCTACTTTGAGTTAAAGTCAGATGGGAATCATGTAGTTTCAGCAGCACATGGACATTTGATTTGCAACGTTTGTGGCAAAATTGAATGTATTGATGATCCTTGGAATGGAATTCCATCCGCCAAACACTTGAAAGGTTTTTCTACAGAATCAGTCGAAATTGTATTCAGGGGCAAATGTAGAAATTGCCAATAGATTTACGTTCACTGATTCCCACTAAATTTTTAAATCACCTAGTGCAAATTGATTCTGCTCTGAAAGGAGAAGGGTTCGAATGTTATCTTGTTGGAGGTTCCGTACGCGATCTCGTCATGGGCAAAACCCCGAAAGAATATGATTTAACCACTAACGCCGAACCTAAACAAGTAAAACGTTTATTTAGAACGGTTATTGATACCGGAATAGAGCATGGTACTGTAACGGTTGTTTTAGATAGAATCAATTATGAAATCACAACATATCGAATAGACAAAGATTACACTGACGGTAGACGACCCGATCTTGTAGAATTTGGTACCACATTGTCCGAAGACTTAAAACGTAGAGATTTTACAATGAATGCTTTGGCATTTGATATATCGACAGGTCTTCTTATAGATGAACATTTTGGACAAAAAGATATACAAGAAAGGACAATTCGTACCATTGGAAATCCGATCCAACGTTTTTCGGAAGATGGTTTACGTCCCATTCGAGCTTTAAGATTTGCAAGTACTTTAGATTTTGTAATCGAACCAGAAACAAAAAAAGCAATTCACGAAACCAAACAAATCACAAAAAAAATTTCATTAGAGCGATTCCAGGATGAAGTACTCAAATCTTTTTTAGGTCCTTATCCGTCTCGTATGATTCAATTATTAGTCGAGGAAGATATCTTTCAAATTTTCCTCCCTAACCTGCCAAAGTTACTATCGATAAAAAATCATGTTTTAGAAAGGTTAGACAAAACTTCGAAAGATCTAATAGGTTTACAATTGGCATTGGCTTTTTTTGCCATCTTGGATGATATCTCCTTAAAGGAGTTGGAATCGATCCTTCGCAGTTTAAAATTTTCTGGTCAAAATATAAAAGATTGCCTCCTTTTTTTTGAATTCTTAGCCAAGTGGGAAAAAACGGAGAGCCTAACAAGGGAAAACGAGTTTATTCTAAAAAAAGAATACCTTGCGCACGTTAAGCGACACTTCCAAACACGTTTTCCTATCGACAGAGAATTTTTTCTAAAACTCGAACCAATTTTTGGCAAAACCACATTGCAAATGTTAAGAATTTGGGATGAGGCCCCCCCCCTTCTCCTCACAGACATGAAATTGAATGGTAACCATTTAGCAGAAACCTACCCAGAACTGGCAAAAACCAACTACGGAATCATTTTAAACCAACTCCTAGAACTTGTCCTACGCTCGCCTAAAGAAAATGAATATTCAAGACTATTGCAACACTCTGCCCAATTTATAGGCAAACTGATCAAATAATTTCAAAAATCTAAAAAAATTAAAGTTCATATTGTTCTTTAATTAATCAAAAACTTATTTTTTTTCCCAAATATCCCATTCAAATACTCTGTTTCTCTTTTTTTCTTTCTAAGACCCAGGACAACCTCGCCAACCTGGTACACAACTTGCACAACAAGTTCACATAGGAGAAATGGCAAATGAGAAATAAATACACTCTGTTGGCGACGATCGTTGCTACCTTATTTTCCCAGGCTTCCCTTTTTGCTCAGGATAAAAAGGAAAAGGATAAGTCTTGGTATGAGTTGGTAAATTTTTCTGGATATGTGGACGTATATTATAACTATACTACAAATAACCGGCAAGGGGCTACCCAAGATACGGCGGGAACTTTCAACACTTACAACAAGCAGTTTGCTGTGAACGCAGTAAAACTCGCTATGGAAAAGTTAGCTGAAAAGGAAAGTCCTTGGGGATTCCGAATTGATTTGCAAAACGGACAAAACAACATGTATCAAGAACGTCCGTATCAAACAACAAACTCTCTTCAGAACATGCAGTTGTTACAACAAGCTTATGTTTCAGCATACTTCCCTGTATTCAAAGGGTTGACAGTTGACGTAGGTAAAATGGCAACACATATTGGTTTAGAACTACTTGACTCAAAGGATAACATCGCTTACACGATTGGTTATGTGTTCTTTAACACAATCCCATTTATCCATACAGGTGCGAGAGCAAACCTCCAAATCAACGATAGACTATCCACTGGTCTTTATCTCTACAATAGTGCCCAAGGAACTGGCTACACAGGAAACGGCCAACAATTTGGTTACAACGGATTATCGCCTTACGGTGATGCTGCGGGTGGATCTAGTTTAACTAACACTTCACAACATGCTTATGCTGACGGTCCAAACCCTACAAGAGCGATTGGAACTCAAGTGAAGTATGATGTAGTACCTGATAAGTTTCAAGTTGTATGGAACACATTGCAAGCTAACGATAACATCAAAGGCAGACAAAACAATGCTCTATACTACCTAGAACAATCCACTGGTACGTCTTTCCCGAAACAATCCGCTTTCAAAACTGACCACTGGATGATTCAAAACTTGATTTTGATCTTCAAACCAACTGATAAATTGACAACAATCTTTGACTATACTTACGGTGAAAGAACTGGTCAAACCAACACAGCTGCGTATGGTTACGAAGCGGGTGGAGTTACTAAAACTAAGTTAGATACAGCGATGCCAGGTCTTGTTCCTGATTTAGATCCTGGTTTAGTAGCAGCTGGTTTAACAAAAGACACAAACCTAAGCCGTGAGAACAGAATTAAAAGAATTTACCAAACTTACCAATTGCAAGCTAAGTATCAATTCACGAACTTCTTTGCACTCGGTTTCCGTTTTGAGTATCTTGATGACAAACGTTATGGTGGATCGCTCGTAGTAAACCCACCTCTTTTTGCTGTAACACCAGCAGACAGATATGACCTTAAATTCCAAGACTCAATTGGAACAAGAGCAGTTAGTAACTATGGACAAATCAAAACTCTCACTTTCACACCTACTTTTGACCTAACGGAAAACCTCCAAGTAAAAGTAGACTTAAGAAGAGATTGGGGTCCTGGTCAACAATTCGTAGACACTTCCGGAAGACCGGCTTCATACCAAAATGGTATCATCGTCGGTATGGTAGCGAAATTCTAAGGAGCAAATGATGAAAATGAATAAGAAATCCTTTCAATCTGGTTTAGTAGGAATCTCTTTGGCACTTCTTTTGACAGCAGGCCTTGTTGGCTGCTCAGAATCTGGTGCAAAAAAAGAAGATAACCCAACGGCTCTACTTTACTTAGTAAATAACTCGGCAGGCCTCACGGATGTTCAGGCAATTTGTGTTGCTGCTTATACGGCAGCGAACTCTTGTGTCGGCGGAAAAGAATACTTTAATGCTGGAACTGGATGTGCTTTGACGAAATTAGATGGTAAAACAACTGAACAAATGAATGCATTAAAAGAATGTGTTTTAGCAAAAGTTAATGATACTGTTCAACCTTGTAGTTTACCACAGTTTACTTATGGCCTTGCGCAACAAGCCCTTGCGGGTGCGTTTTCAGCTTGTAACAAGTCGTATACGACTGCTGCTGGTGTAACGGTAGACTTAAAAGACTACTTAGTATACTAACAAAACTTAAGTCAGGAGATACTCTCTCCTGACTACTTTCTTACCTTTTTTAAACTTACCAATCCAATCTGTAATTAAATCCTAAACACTGTTTTTTAATAATGTTATAAAGTGAAAGGATGTTATGGTTTTTTATAATCAACTTTCTCAACAAAGGAACGTCGAAATATCACTGTAATTTCTTTATCAGGTGGAGAATCACTTGAAAACTTACTGATGGGTCGTTTATAAACCCAATATTCTCTATCGCCACCACGTTTGACTTCATCGGGAGCACCAATATACTCTCTTACGAAATTACCATTTTTTCCAGGTAAAGTGTCTTTGATTTCCTTTCGGAGTTTCATACCTGCCAACTGCTCCACCGTTAGCTGGGCCAAATCTGCTTCCCGTTTCTCGTCTTCCGATTGAATTTCTTTCACCGATGACGACATAAATTCTCGGCATTTGATTTCGTCTTGAAAAGTCTTCATACAATTTTCAAATAGACTTTCTTGATTTTTTACTTCCAAAGTGCGAGCACAGGAAACTGTGGCAAACAAGGTAATTAGTATCAGGGGTTTGTTCATAAACCCTCCCATTCTTTCCTCTATAAAATTAAATGATTGCTTTATTGAAAATCAATTATCGTTAGAAGTGAAGTAGATTTTTTTTCGTCTACTTTAGGAAGATCAGGGTTCTATGTTAAAGTTTCTATCAAAGTTCTCCATCCGAAGTAGACTCCTACTTTTGCCGATCCCACTCATTGCATCACTATTCATCATTTTGCTTATTTTAGTACGATCTTTAAATGGAACGATTGAATTTTCTAAAAAAGAGCAGTTAGGAATCCAGGCATTAAAACCAATTTATCTTGCGTACCGCGAAGGACTAAAGCGACTAAAAATTGGGCAAGAGAGTACCGAAAACTTAATCCCTCTAATGGAAACGGCTAAAACGAAAATTTTAGAAACAGACCTACTTCCAAGTGACACAAAAGAGATTACAACTTGGAACAAATATTTAAAAATCGAAAATTTCGATCAGACTACATCTAGGAACTTTCTAAGTGATACACAAGAACTAGCGTTAAAAGTAGGAGACTTCTCTAATCTAATTCTTGATCCAGAAGTTAACTCGTATTATCAAATGGAGATCATATTTTTTAGAGTGCCTGAAATATTAAAAAACATGGGTTCTTTAAATGAAGTGGTTCGTGATGAATATTTGAATGCAAATACAAAAAATAGTCAATACTCTAGCATCAGTTATACCAAAGCATTGATATCAATTAACTTTATCGAATCTACGTGTAAAGAAATTCAAAAATCATACACAAAGTCTATTGAAGATACTTCCCCCTATGTGGAAGAACTTAAAAAAGCAAACCAACTCGCTAAAGCCACCTGTGAAGTTTATATCAAAGAATTAAAAGAAACATTCATTCTAACAACAACCAAACCTACTTCTGCCGATAAACTATTTGTTATCCTAAACGCAGGTAACTCTATTGCTGGTGATATTCAAGATCGTTCGATTGTGATTCTTGAAAAACTTGTGAACGATCGAATTCAATTATTGTCTTTTCAAAGAAACTGGAACATTATCTTGGTTTTGGTTTCTTTATTATTATCCACTTTATTTGTTGTTTTTATCTTAAGAAGTATCAATAATCCTTTAATTTCTGTCCTAAGCAAAGTAAACGAACTTTCTAGCGGTGAAGCCGATTTAACAAAAACCCTTCCTGATTTTGGAACCAATGAAATTGGTAGAATCACAAATTCGATTAATCTTTTCTTGTCAAACCTAAACTCTATCATGAATCAATTAAAGATATCAGTAAGTGATGCAGAAAAAGTATCTTATAAATTAAAACAAGATGCCATTTCTGTTTCCGATAATGCATCCTCACTTGCTTCCATATCCGAAGAATCTGCTGCATCCTTAGAAGAACTAACCTCTTCCTTTGAAATCATGTTTCAATTCATAACCAATGAAACAAAAAACATTGTGAAAATTACCGAAGAGATGAAAACAATTGAAGGTTCTATTTACAATATTGAAATGGCGCTCTTGCAGTTAACTGACCAATCCATTACTTCCACAAATTTGGCAAATTTAGGTAATGTCTCTATTCAAAACACAGATAATGCTATGTCTGAGATTCGATCTGTTACCAAAGAAATCACAGGGATCGTAGACCTTATTACTGAAATCTCGGAAAGAACCAACTTACTAGCATTAAATGCAAGTATTGAAGCGGCACGGGCAGGTGATGCAGGAATGGGGTTTGCTGTTGTTGCAGAAGAAATCTCAAAATTAGCAGATAAAACCCAATCATCCGTAAAAAACATTAAACGACTCATTGATAAAAGTAATTCAGTAGTCAATATTGGCACAAATCATGTTCACGAAACAGTAGGTGCACTCAGTGAAATTGTAGAACAATCCAACAGAATGCAAATCGGTGTTAACCATTTAAAAGAAGAGATGACAACACAAACGAATAGTTTACTCAATGTCACCACCGAACTAAATGGATTACAAGAAATGGCCGAAACCATCGAGTTTTCAAGTAGAGAACAGAAAAAAGCTTCAGAGGATATGGTAAATACAATCAATACTCTTTCTGGAAGTGCACAAGAACTTGCAAACAATTCGGAAGACTTAAACCAAGTCAGTCAAAAGATCGGAGAGATTGCAGGAACTATTGCTATAGTGACAAATTCCTTTCGCACCCATTAGAAAATAGAAATCGGAAGTTTAAAAGCTTTAACAAAAATTCCAACGTATTCAAAAAACCAAATCTAAAAAATGAATTGATGGATTAGAGATCAATTCCTTGTTTGGTCCCTATGTCCCGAACGACTCTGCTTTTTACCAATAAGCTAAAATTCAATTTACTCATCTTATTAACATATCAAATAACATTTGCTAGCTGCAATTTCACGCAAACAGACCAAAAATCGGGAAAATTTATCCGCAACTTAATTGTATTAAATTTTGCCTCAGACTATCTATATGCTGCCGAATTGCAAACGTTAGCTAGAGAAAAAATCGGAATTTTACCTAACTTTGTTCCTGGTTCAGAGAAAGATACAGTCGCAAAAATTGCTTTAGGTAATAAACTATTTAGAGACAATAAACTTTCTTCCAACCATGTTCAATCCTGCATCACCTGTCATCCGATCGATGGAACCGCTGCAGGTATGGATCGACAATCAACTTCACGAGGGACATTTGGCCAACTTGGGAAAAGAAACACTCCGACCATCCTGAATGTTGGTTTTTTGCCCATTATTTTTTGGGATGGAAGAAGAGACACATTGTATAACCAAGCGATTGATCCATTTATCAATCCAATCGAAATGTCGTTGCCTTCAGAAGCAGAACTATTATCACGAATTCAAAATGACTCCAGTTATACATTATTTTTTGAAAATGCTTTTCCCGAATCTCCAACTCCTAATATCCATTCAATTCGCCTAACATTAACTGCCTTTGAAAGGTCTTTGGTTTCAAAATCGAGATTCGATGATTTTATTGAAACTAATGTACAGGCACTCAATAAAGCTGAACTAGATGGCTTAAAAATTTTTTTAGACGTTGGATGTAATCGCTGTCACAATCAAAATTTACTTGGTGGATCGCAATTTTCAAAATTAGATACGGTATATCCATACAATCCAAATGATTTAGGAAGATCGGAATTCACTGGAAACTCTGATGACAATTTCTTTTTTAAAGTTCCCCCGCTTCGAAATGTAGCATTGACGGCCCCTTACTTCCATGATGGTAGCGTTCCCACACTCAAAGAGGCTGTGCGAAGAATGAATCATTACAAACTAAACCACACAATGACTGATTCAGAAATTGATTTGATTATAAGTTTCCTTAAATCTCTATCCGATAAAACAAAGATCAACTAAATCCATTGACAAAAAATATCGAGGTGAGAACTCTGACATTACCTTCAGGGAGGAAACAGGTGAAAGTCCTGTGCTGACCCGCAACTGTAATGCACCTAACGTGATTTAAACCACGTTAGGCGATAAGCCAGATCTTCCCCGCAATGTTTTCTCGTGGATTGGGAACTTTGCACACTTACATCTACTCTGTTTCAACAGGCGATGTAAAGGGGCCCCGAAGGTAAACTCGGGGCGCCCGTATGGAAAAAACACTACTTACATATCTATCTATAGATTTTAAGATTTTTCGTCTTCTGACGAGGATAAACCTATTTCCCGTTCGTGTTCCCCTAAATTCAAACAAAAATTTAGGAGAATCTAAATGAAACCAACATTTCAACTAACAATTGCTATTTTAGCAATTTCTATCTTTACTGCATGCGCTGAAGCAGGGAAAGTAAATGAGTCTGAAGCCAACACCAATTTATTCACAGGTTTAATTATTGGCCAACAACAAGGCAAATCTAGTGTGATAGATTCTTTAGCAGAAATTAGGGGATATTGGAAAGGTGGATTTTGTAGTGGCGGTTCTTGTACCAGCTTCACCTCCAATGTTTCCATAGTACAAGATCCATCTGGATTTGGTATTTGGGCATCCGGAAACAGTTATTTAAGAATCATTGCGGTTGATACAGTCAATAGAACTTTTATCTACCAATATCTTCCAACGGATGCATGGAGTCCGAACAAATATACTAAAGTTATATGGACTGAACCAAAAACTGTCGGTTGCGAAAACTCAGCGAGTAAATGTTTTTATTACTGCACAGTTTTCCCAAATTTTGCAACACTCACAGAAGCGGAAAATGTAAACCTATCCACCTATAGTTCTTCTGATCCAACTAGAACTGGCTGTGGTGGTTTTGGCTGGAGTAAAGCTCTCTTTGTTTCTTCAAACCCAACTAACTGGTAACAGTTATCAACTTTGGCTCTAATTCATTTTGGAGCCAAACGGAGTATTCACATGAAAACCTTTTTATACAATGTCGATAGAACCCTGGTAATTATATTTCTAGTAACCTACTTATTTACTTGTTCACCTGAGCCAAAAACTACCCAAAATGAACTATTGGCACTTTTAGCCGCATCAGAGATAACAAATAACACAAAAACAAATTGTCCCTCAGGAATACTGCCACCAGGAATACCCATTGCAGATACAATAGTTTCTGCAAATTCGAATGTGAGTGGATTCAACGATTCCTCAAAAGCCATCAATGGTATTTGTGGTGGTGGCGAACTTTCGGGATCTTTGGATGTCTACGCATTAAACCTAACAGGAGCAGGTGCCACTTTAACTCTATCCTGGGGAGGAAAAACTGTAAAGAATGTAACGGGAATTGATTTTATCATTTACGAAAATCCATTCCGAGTTACAGAAAGTAGTGATCGTTATGCCTTTGATCCGATGGTAGTGCAGGTATCATTCGATGGAACCAATTACTGCGGATTCGATCTTAGTGGGTTCAATCCCACTGCAGCAGATAGTAACAAAATTTCCTCTTGGCCAGGATTTGCGGGTCTTAGACCGGTTCTCTATAACCTGATTTCTAATCCACTGTCACTCGAACAACTTTTTACATCCAAAGGAAATAATTTTTTGTTAGGTGGTGGTGACGGTTTCAACATTGATGATTTAATCACAGATGTTTCTTGTGATAACGCAGCACTTACGAATATCAAAACGTCAGGATTTAAATTCATTAAAATGACTTCTGCATCTGCAGTTACAAACCCAAACACTGGATCAGGATATGTATATCCTCATTCGTATACGAATGGTTCAGACATTGATGGAGTGGTTGCTAAGTCTGTAGAGTAAGTAGAATTCTGAATAGAATCAAAATTGCGAAAGAATTCATATCCCAAACTCAAATCAAAGTTCGAAAACCCAACTCTCACCAAGGAGCAGAACACTCATTGTAAGAGTTGGTTTGTTAGTTTTCTTTTAGCGAAAGTGATTACTTTCTATTTCTTTCGACGGCTGGATTTTCTCTCAGATCCGCCACCAGAACTTGTTGTGGAAGACACTTGAGGTTTTGATTTATTGGATTTGATTTCATTTCCAAACATATCCACTTCTGCCCTTTGTTCCTCGCCAATCTTTTTGTATTCTTTCGGTGAGGATTCATCTTGGTTGCGATCAGATTCGGTCACTTCTATTTTTAATAAGAAGGAAACTACTTCGTTCTTAAGGTTTTCAACCAACTGGTCAAACATCTTAAAACCTTGGAGTTTGTATTCAATCAAAGGATTTTTTTCGCCGTAACCAACAGTCCAAATTCCTTCTTTTAAATGGTCCATGGCATATAGGTGTTCTTTCCATCTATGGTCCAAAATATCCAAAAATACATTTCTTTCGATCGATCGCCAAACCTCTTCTCCAATGGAAGAAACTTTGAACTCATACAATTCTTTTACTAATTTGGATACAACTTCGAATATTTTGAGTTGTGGATTCGATTCTTTTTTGAATTGTTTTAGATCAATAGTTTCTGTGATCCCCAAACTTTGGATCCACTCATTAAGTGAGTCGACTTCCCAAGCATCCACGTTATTACCTTCGCAATATAAAATAACTTGGTTCTCAACTACCTCATCAAAGAAATCAACAATGGTTCTGGACATATTTCCTTTGTCTAAAAGTTCATTGCGGATGCCATAGATATAAATTCTTTGGCGGTTCATCACATCATCATACTCTAACAAGTGTTTTCTGATGTCAAAGTTATGGCCTTCCACACGTTTTTGTGCACGAGCTATCGCATTTGAAACCATACTATGTTCCAACTCTTGACCTTCTGGCATTTTCAGCGTGTCCATAATACGAGCAATTCGATCCGAACCAAAAATTCGCATCAAATCATCTTGTAAGGATAAATAAAATCTAGAAGATCCAGGATCCCCTTGTCTACCGGAACGCCCACGAAGTTGGTTATCAATTCGACGGGATTCATGTCTTTCCGAACCAATGATATGTAAACCACCAGCGCCAATCACAAAGTCATGATCTACTTTCCATTTTTTAGCTTCTGCTAAAATCTTGTTACATTCTTTTTTGATGTTTTCGTTACGGATTTCTGATATTTTGGATTCCGCTTCTTCAAACTTTTGTTTGATCAAGTGTTCCCGAAAACTACATACAACTTCTAATTCTGCTTTGGCTTTAATTCCTAAAGAATCACAAAGTTCATCTAATTTTTCCAAATCTTCTTTGTATTTCGGTGCACCACCAAGTACAATATCCGTTCCACGACCCGCCATATTGGTTGCAATCGTAATGGCACCAGGACGACCCGCATTGGCTACAATTTCCGATTCTCTTTCATGTTGTTTTGCATTTAACACATTATGGGTGATGCCATGAGAAACTAAAAGTTTCGAAAGGACTTCCGATTTTTCAATCGAAATTGTTCCCACTAACACCGGTTGTTTTCGAGAAACTTTTTCTTGGATGTCTTTGACAACGGCATCAAACTTTTCACGTTCCGTTTTATAAACACGGTCAGGCATGTCTTGGCGTTGTATCTTTAAATTGGAAGGAATCACAATGACATCTAAACTATAGATTTTTTTGAATTCTTCTGCTTCCGTATCTGCAGTTCCCGTCATACCAGATAACTTCTTATAGATACGGAAATAATTCTGGAAGGTGATGGATGCTAAGGTTTGTGATTCACGAGCGATTGCCACACCTTCTTTTGCTTCCAAGGATTGGTGTAATCCATCAGAATACCTTCGACCTTTCATCAATCGACCAGTAAACTCATCCACGATGATGACTTCGCCATCTTGAACTACATAATCTTTATCTCTATAAAAGATCTTATGGGCTTTTAACGCTTGTTGTACGTGATGAACGAGTTCAATGTTTTCAGCTTGGTATAAGTTTTCAACACCTAACAGTTCCTCCACGTGATGTACACCCGCTTCCGATAAAATTACGTTTTTTGCTTTTTCATCAATCTCAAAGTCTTCCCCTTCAATGAGTTTCGGGATGATTTTATTTACTTTGAGATATTTGTCCGTAGATTCTTCCGCAGGACCAGAAATGATGAGAGGTGTCCTTGCTTCATCCACTAAAATGGAGTCCACCTCATCCACAATTGCATAGTTATGTTGCCTTTGTACACGGTGTTCTTTGTAACTCACCATGTTATCACGTAAATAATCGAATCCAAATTCGTTATTGGTTCCATACGTGATGTCTGAATTGTAAGCTACTTTTCTCTCTTCATAGTCCATATCATGTTGGATCACCCCAACGGAAACTTTTAAAAATTCAAATACAGGGCGCATCCAATTCGCATCCCGCTTCGCCAAATAGTCGTTCACTGTGACAACATGAACACCTTCACCAGAAAGGGAATTTAGATAAATTGGTAAGGTAGAAGTTAATGTTTTTCCTTCACCCGTTTTCATCTCAGAAATATTTCCCCAATGTAAGGAAATACCACCCATCATCTGCACATCAAAATGCCTCATCCCCAAAGTTCGGTAGGCAACTTCACGGACCGTAGCAAATGCCTCTGGCAAAACATCATCTAACGTTTCTCCGGCTGTTAACCTTTCTTTAAACTTTATTGTTTGTGCAGATAAAGTTTCATCGTCCATCGCTTTGATTGCCGACTCAAAAGAATTAATAGCATCTACAATGGGATTTAGTCTTTTTAAGTCCCTTTCATACTTACTGCCGAATAAAATTGTTAATATTTTTTGAAACATACCGAGTCCGTTATAATTTTATAATATTTCGAAATATCGTATTGGCGCTTTCTGCCATTACTTTTTGTTTGACTGCGATTTCAGAAAAATCGCCAGTCCCTTTTGTTATAAACTCTTTGTGAACCGACTGCCAAACGTGGAGCATTTCTAAAGTTGGTTCCAAATGAGTTTGAAAAGCAAAAATTTTGTTTTTATAAGAAAACATTTGGTTAGCATAAAAATCGCTGGCAAGTAAATGTTCTGCACCCACGGGAATATCAAAGATATCTTCATGAAGGTGGAATGCCATAATGGATTCTTTGTCTATGCCTTTAAAGATAGGATGTTCTGGTTTTAGAACTTGAAGTTCAGAAAATCCTGTCTCCGGGCCTTTTGTTCCAGGACGAACATTTGCACCTAACGCCTTTGCAATAATTTGCGAACCCAAACAAATCCCTATTAATTTTTTGTTTGGTAAAGCAACCACATTGTTTACGATATCATAATATGGTTTAAAAAATTCTTGTTCCGCTGGATCTGCAACGGACTGAGGCCCACCTAACATAATAATCAAATCAAAATTCAAATGAATTTCTGGTATCAAATGAATTCGTCTGTCATAGGCGTTTTGATAACTGATCCGGTATCCCGCTTCGCGTAGTATCGGTTCTAATATCCCCGGGCCTTCACAATCGATAAATCTTATGAATACTGCCCTCATAATGATTCCATTCCAAATTGGTATCGAAAGAAATTGAACTTGGCATCTTTGCGAATGGCATCTACCGATGTTTGTTCCGAAATCGATCCTAAAAAATTATAATACAAACGCATAGGTTTTGTGACAAAAAGCATTGTCTCCGGTGTTCCCGTAATGAGTCCCCCTTCTTTCACACGGAAAGGTGGTTTCATAAAAACAATAGGAACTTGTATCTTTCTGTTTTTGACTTCGCTCTCCATCCTTTCTTTTGCTAACTTGTATACTTCACCAAACGGACGCTCGTCGGTGATGTCTGGAACAATTTGATAAGGATCTACAACCATGTATAAAACTTTGGAAGGAAACCGAGTTTCGATTTCAGCATGTAAAAGATTGAGTGCCGGGATCTCTTTCCAACAAGGGACACAATCGGGAGAGTAAACATTGAGTGCAATTTCCTCTTTTTCCAAACGGGAAAAAGAAATTTCGGCACCACTGGCGGTAAGTCCGACCCAAGACTCCTCTCCAAATTGGGAGGATTTCGCAGGGGCACAGCTAATGAGACATAAACTAACAGTTAAGATGAGGGAGGCTTTCATAAATCCCATTTATTTGACGGTCCTTCCCCATGGTTTGGACTACGAGAACGCCTGTAAAGCCCGTTTTCGAACTTTACCTTGACATCTGACCCCTGCCCCTCAACCTGGTCTAACATTCCACTCTCTTCCATCAGGGAATCAAAGAAAATGAGCCAATCGCATAAAGAAGACTTCGATATCGTATCCTTAATAGAACTTTGCCGGGAAAAAAAATACGAAACTTGCGTGGCTGGTTTCAGCACGATCGATAAAATTGATAAAATCACTCTCCCTAAAAAATTAAAAAACCGTAAATTAACGGTACAAGCATTATACGCACTTACAAATAATATGGTTCAGTGGAAATACCTTTCCTCTGAAGAAAAAGCCATTCTCCAAGCAGAAAAAGACAAACTGGCGGGAGTTACTTCCACTGCCGGAGCATCTTTTGCTCCTCATGCAGAAGAAGATATCGAAGAAGATTTTATCCCTGAAGAAGAAGCTCGTAAACCAGAACTAGAAGATGGTTTTGAGAATGAATTTGGTGATGAAGCAGAGGAAGAAGAAGAGGACGACGATGATGACGATTTCGACGACGACTCTGATGACGAAGCGGAAGCTGATGAGGAAGAAGAGGACTAAGAGGTTACTCCCATTCCTCTAATCCCTCACTTTCAAAACAAACTTCTCTATAACTTTCAAACTTCCGACAATTTTTATCTACATTCGAAAGTCTCCCCTGAAAAGGAGGCTTCCCGATTTCTATCTGGACTTCGTTCCGATTCCATTCCTGTTATCCTTGGTGTTGGCGCCTTACACATTCTCCGTTCTTACCTAGAAGATCCGAATCATCACCTAATCGTTGTTTTTTGGGAGCCACACAAAGAGATTTATGAGTTGAGCGAATTCCAGAGAGAAGTTCAAAATCTAGAAAATCTGGCAAAAACCAAAGGATTGTCGGTATTTTTTATTACAGGCACATCCCCTAACTGGTTAGAATTAAAAACCAAAGTCCAAAACATTGAAAACACCTCAAACCTGACTCTTTCCAAGTGGAGTTTGTATCTAAGCCCCGGTTATGAACGAATTTTTCCTGAACTGGTTGGAGAATGCCGAAATGGTTTTCAATCACAGTTTGTTTCCGATGGGGTCAATCAAAACACAATCCAACATTTCCGGAGATTGTGGACACATAACTATTTGAAAAACCGAATGTCCCTACTCGCTGAGGGAAAAAAATTTGAATGGTTCCAATCCTTCTCCTCCAAGAAAATGCGGGTTTTGTTTGTGGGAGCAAGTCCGGGTTTGGAATTGGATCTGGGAACCATCCAAACAGAACGCCAATCCTTGCTTATTTTTGCAAGCGACACTGCCCTCGGATATTTACTGTTCCATGGGGTAATTCCCGATTATATTGTTTCTTTTGATTCTGGCCGAGGTACGGCCTATCATTTTTTATTAGAGATTCCTCCTCATATACCCATCTTGACTTGGTTAGGTGGATCGACCTATATTTTTGATCTACCGAATCCTAAAATCTTAGTGAATACAGGACACCCTCTGGATCAAATTTTGGAGCACCAATTTCGAGAACTGAGTCAGCAAAAATGGCCCCATTATCCCAATGCCAGTTTGAATTTACTCGGAATGGTTTTATCGATTACAAACAGTATAGAAGATAGAGAGGTTTTTGTAAGCGGGGTGAGTTACCTTGCGGAGCGAGGGAAATCCCATTGTGCGGGGACAGGGTATGAAAGGTTTTACCTACCGGAAACCAATCGGAAAAAAAGTTTAGAACTTACCACCAAACGTCTGTATTCTGGTGAACGAAAAGGTAAAAATCAAATTGCATGGGAAGAGTTTCGCAAAAAGGAATCTTTATCGGGAGTTCAGTTTCTCTCCGAATCCAAACAAAAAAGTTTCCAAACAAAGAGCGACAATACACATTCTTTGCAATCTTTTCAGGGTTTTCCCCCATTATTAGCGGATCTGGCAAAGTGGGCCAACCAAGACCAATCCGGCATCATCCATAGGAAAACTCTCAACACTTGGTTGCGGTTTTCACTAAGTTAAGCACCAAATAGAACCGGTATTTCTTGTAGATTCCACTCTGCTTGTTCTTTGTTGGCGGGAATTCGGTCAAAAACTTTTGTTTTTTTGGATTTTCCCTTAGGTCTTCTTTCCATATCCTCTAAAATTTTTTCCAATCTCTCTTGCATAAGTAAATGCAAATTCATTTGGTCTAACATATCCATAGTGATTTCCTCCACTGTTGTAATCACTATACAAGTCCCCTGGGACAAAATAGAAATCGGATGCGAAAAAAATATCTATTGCGTCCAAAAGAAATTAAAATATAAGAGTGTTACGGGAAAAAGCGTTTGTGAATTTTCAAGATATTATCTCTCAGTTAGAAACCGCAAAAGAATCCAGAATTAACTTTTACTTTGTTACCGAAGAACAAAATCAGGAGATATACGCATTACTTGTCCATGTAATGGGGTATATGGACAAACTCTATTTAGTGGAAGTAATTTTCACTGTCCTAAAAGAACTCCTCATGAATGCCAACAAAGCCAATGCAAAACGCGATTACTTTAACCGTGAAAATTTAGACATCCAAAACTCAGGTGATTATGCAAAAGGAATGTCCCGATTCCAAGAAAATATCATCATGAAATGGAACGAACAATTGGGCAGGTTAGACGGTGGAAATTACTACATAAGCCTTCTTATGAAAGTGGAGGGTAAATCCATTCACTTTGCCGTTGAAAACAACGCTCCCATCACCAAAGAAGAATTAGCACGAGTTAACCGAAGGATCGAAGTTGCCAAAAACTACAATGACCTTTCTGATGCATTCACAGACGTTTCGGACAGTACAGAGTCAGCTGGTTTAGGATTAGTACTCATCCAACTTCTTTTGAAAAATTCCGGAATTGGTTCTGAAAAATTCAAAATCTTTACAAACGACAAAATAACACGCGCTACATTATCTGTCCCGGAAGTGACAACTCCAGTAGAAATTCAAACAGACCTAAAAACAAAACTCTTAAATGAAATTGACGGTCTCCCTCCGTTACCGCATTCTCTTACAAAGATCATTTTACTTTGTAACAATCCAGATTCTGACTTACACATGATCTCTCAAGAAATTGAAAGAAATCCTGCTCTTTCGGCGGACCTACTCAAACTTTCTAACTCAGCTTTTTTTGCTAACAGAAGTCAAGTCAGTTCCATCTTACAAGCTGTTAAGGTTGTGGGTCTGAAAAATTTACGAAACCTACTCTATGTTTCAGGCGTTCGCAAAATTATGGATGGGCAATACGGCAAAATGATGGATGTTTGGGACCATTCCAGCCGTTGCAGTTATTACGCACGGTATCTAGCAACGGAAAACAATCACACAAATAAAATTGCTGATATCATTGCCGTCAGTGCTTTGTTACACGATATCGGAAAATTTCTTTTACTTTCTGTGGACCGTGGTTTTTTCAAAAAAATTGAAACCTACCAAAGAGGGGCAGATTCTGGAAACTCAACTCTATTAGAAGAGATGGCGATTGGACTGAGCCACCCGCAACTCGGTGCTCTTCTTGCTGAAAAATGGGAATTCCCTCTCGACCTTCGTGTTGCCATTGAATACCACCACAAACCATTTTTGGCTCCAGCAGAATTACGTGACCTGGTAGAAGTAATTTATATGGCCAATATGATGGCCGATTACCATGAACAAAAAAAAGGTTTCTATGCGATTGATAAAAATCTACTCGCAAAGTTTAATTTAGATAATATCGATGTGTTTTCTGCCGCAGTGAATAAAATCGAACTCCTATTCAAAAAATCAAATGAATGAAGTGGTTCTTTTTGATTCTGTTTCTTTTGTTAGAAACGACAAAAAGATATTAGATAACATTAATTTTTCCTTAAACCAAGGAGATTCTCTTGCCATCATTGGCCGCAATGGTGCCGGAAAAACAACTCTTATCAACCTCCTCTTCGGTTATTCTTGGCCCACAACAGGTACCATCTCTGCTTTTGGGGAAATGTATGGTGAAACACCCATGGCACCATTACAAAATCGAATTGGGATGGTACAACCAGGCCACCAAGAATCCTTATTACAAAGGCTCTCTACTTTTGAAATGGTTCTCACCGGTGTGATTGGAACCCTTGGCCTATACAAAGAACCAACAGAAAAACAACACAACACCGCAGAATCATTGTTACATTCTTTTGGCCTTGGTCATAAAATCAACCAAACCTATTCCACACTTTCTTCTGGGGAAAAAATGAAGGTTTTACTTTTGCGTGCTTTTGGTGTGGGAAAAGAAATTCTCGTTTTGGATGAACCGACAGCCACCTTAGACATCACAGCAAGGACTGATTTTGGAAAATCACTATCGCAATTAAAAACGAATAACCCTCATCTAACAAGGATTCTTATCACTCATCGGATTGAAGAAATTCCAGAAGACTTTTCCAAAGTATTGTTAATGAAAGAGGGAAAGGTAATCAGTTTTGGAGCTAAAAACAAAGTAATCACGGACAAAAATCTATCGGATCTCTACGATTTGGACCTTCAAGTAAACGAAAAAAAAGGACAGTATTCCGTTACTGTCCTTTCCTAACATACCAACTAACGTGAATACATCGATCTTTCAATGAAATTGGAAGCCGTGCAACCTGCCGTTCCCACATCAGAAATGGATTTGTCTTGTGCGATACAGAAGATTTTCCACCAACGATTGGAATGGTTTGGTGCGATGGAATAGTTTCTCACCTCTCCTACACTTCCTTTAAAGATCCGAACATTGGCCCCAGAAATCCCCATAAGGGCTTCCCCAGACCAATTGTAAATGCTGTAATAACGATTGGGTTGGTTCCAAACAGATCCTTGGAGAGTGATGGTTTCTGGACCATATCCCGTTGTGATATCGTAATCCAAACTTCCGTTCCCCGCACCGAGTGGAGTTTTATTATTCCAAACGATTCGATCATTCGCAGAGTTTCCATATTGCAAATGGGAATCCAAATCACGAGGTTTGGCTCCCCAAGAAAGCACCACTCGCATTTCATTTTCAGGAAGGATCGGAGTCACAAGTATGTTTTGGTTTGCCGGTGTTTCTGATCCTGCAGAAACTACGGTTCGGTAAGTAGTTAAATAACTTTCCTGAACCGAAGAACAATCCCCTCTTTTTCCTGCACCTGATACTTCCAAAGTATAGTTACCTGGAGGAACCGATGGAATCACATAAGAACCGTCGGTAGATGTTTTGACAGAAGTTATGGTCACTCCATTGGCATCAATTGCATAAGGACCAGACTTCACGTTCACTCCTGGTCGAATGCGTGTCGTTAGGTTACAAACTCCAGTGTTGTAGAGTGCCGACAAAGCCCTTCCGGAAATGGATCCACTGGTTTGGCTTCCCGGAACAAAAGTAATGATATCAAAATTTGTGGTGACATCTGCTTGGATATCTACAATTCCTTCGACTGTTTGGTAACCAGCAGAAACAAAACGAACCTTCCAACGACCTGCGTTGATATTGAAAATTGTGTATTGGTTGGCATTGGAAAAAATTGTCGCTCCCGTGGCAATGGAAGTCGGTTGTACCCCAGCCGATGGACGTAAAGTTCCCCCATTCGGATCTACAATTTCTAAGGAATAAGTTCCGAGGAAAGAAAATCCACCAGGAGTTCGTACTGACCCTGTTAGATGGCCACGACCATCGTTTGTAATGACTGGTGTGTTGACAACCACAGTTCCACCACCAGTCCCTACTTCTACTGGGAAGTAAGTGGTGATCCCATTTTTTTCCACACGCAGTTGGTAAGAACCAGGAGAAAGGAAAGGGAAACTATAACTTCCGTTTGATTGGGAAGTGACAGATCCAACCACTTGGTCGGAACCGGAAGTCCTTGCGGAAGAAACAGAACAATTCGGAGAATCAAATCCACCCGAACAGTCCCGACGCACATCAGCAGTAAAATTTCCACCGACCAATCGGCCGAGAGTCACAGTGGCACCACTTACATTTTGAGTGGATACGGCATCAGTGACAACACCAGTTACAGTAGCTCTTGGACTGTGCATGACCATTCCATTCACAGGAAACACTGCGGGACTAGATGCATATTGGTTTGTAGCAACAGTAGAGGTGTCTACACGTAGGCTAGCAGAAGATAAATAACTGGATTGGTAAGTGGGAGCCACTCGGTCCGCAACGATGAGTTGGTAGGAACTTTGGCGGAAATTATATTCGTCTCCATTGATGATATCAACAGAAGCCGTGTTATCATTTGTTCGAGCCACACCAGGTGTTTGCGAGAGAGTTGTCGCAAGGCCAGAACCCAATTGGTATAAGGCATAACCCACACGACCCGCTTCATCGTTGGTAAAAGGAACCGGAAGAATCGCAGGCAAACTCACCACATAAGAACCACCACCGAAACTAAACTGCCCCGCAGAGGTTGTGGTGATATGAGCAAGACTAGATCCGTCTAGAGAAGTGTTTCCAAGTAATACGACAAAAAGTCCTGATTGGTTTGTATGAACGGCACTCGCGGTTGGTGCAGTATCTCGAATGGAAATGGATCCAAGGATTTGGGAACGAGCTGCAATTGATGTCAATGAAATCGTTCCCGCATTGAAGTTACCACCATTCAAACTCACTTGTAACGGATAGGAAGAACAAGGAGAGAGATTAGATCCGCAGTAATTTTCAAATCCAGGAGCCGAAATATAATAAGCCCAAAGACCACTTGCCCCAAGAAACGAAACTTCCTTGGTTGTTGGATTTACTTCATAAAGTTTGTTTCCATACGTTTGGTAGGCCCAAGGACCAGATCCTTGCACTGTCGCCAAACAAGAAGCAGTTGGATTTACTGCACATGAACAAATGGAACCTGTTTGGTTTAAGGAACAGTTAGTTGCGGCCACTGCACTCAGTGCCTCTACAATCCAAAGTTTGATGGCATTTCCTAATTTGGGATCATCTTTTAAATACAAAAGGCGAGATGGGGATTGGTTTGCCGAAGGTTTTACGTTGATTACAGTTCCTGCCACATGGTTTCCGCTAGCATCTTTAACAAAGCCGGTGACAAAAGATGGTTTTGCAACGATGTAGATCGGATCAGCCAGAGCTACATTTTTGGTTCCCCCTGTCGGAGAAGCCGTAAATAAAAAGGATCTAGAGACAGTATAAAAAACAGGATTGGATACTTCTAGGTAATACACACCATTGCTAAGATAACTGCCTTCAATAGCAAAACTTCCATTCCCCGTAATTTGCACCGTTTGTAAAACAGCACCTTGTTCGTTCTTTAATTTGATTGTGAACACTGTGGTGGAATCGGAAATAATGGCACTATTAAGAATATTTCCCGTTAGGTGGAGGTCACTTTCCGTTGCTGCCATCCAAGGAAGACTTGTTTCTCCCAAATCAACTTGTGCCACTGTGTTTGGGTTGGTTCCAGGAAAGGTAAAATGAATGAACTCTGTTGTATTGGAAAAAGGTTGGCCAGAAACTTCTACAGAATCTCCAGAATAGACAACCGTATAATTTCCGTTAGGTAATGGATTGATAGAAATAACATAGGATCCATTGGAATTGGTCACCCCAGTTCCTACTGTGTTTCCGTTGGCGTCCAAAACGGATACAGTGATTCCAACAATGGGTCCTGCAGGAACAGTGACACCACCACCAGAAAATCCAGGGCTTGTGACAACACCCGTAAACTGAGCCGGACCTTGACCGTAGTACAAACGTTCAGCGAGAAGATTTCCCACATTGACTAGGGTATAAGGATTTTGTGTAGGATCAAAAACGAAAGAAAAGTCTTGGTATGTATAATTGAGTCCATATCCTGTATTAATCAATACACGGTAATTATTATTGGGAAGGTCAGTTAAATCAAACTGAAACTTTCCATCGGGACCAACATAAGTCGCTGCAACGAGAGTGTTTGTCTCTCCATTGGCAACCTCAATTCTAACAGAGATTAAAGTAAGATCAATACATCCAGGAGATTGGGGCGCTCCAGGGTTTCCACAAACGATATTGGCAGGAACACCCGAAACCACAGGAACGATGGTACCGATCACACGAGCTGGACCATGGTTTGGAACTTCTTGTTCAGAATTGTTACCAGGAACTTCATCTGGATCTGTGACACCGATAGAACCACCGGGAGTAGGAAGGGGAACACCATTAGAGTCGGGAGGAGTGTCAAGACCACCGCTGGAATCAGCTACCGCACCACCAGAACCCAAAAGGAACCAGAATGGCATCGATTTCTTTTTCCGAGAACAGCCCACAAAAACTAAAGAAATGAGAACGAGAATGGTGAAAATTCCTCGAACGCGCCTAGACCTACCCTCTAATCAAAATTCGCTTTGTGGCCGAACCACAGTTTTTCAAATACCCTTCGGGAAATACCTAAGTGCTGCCGAAGTGTACCATTTGTAGTCCGTTTCCGTACACAAATCAAATCTTTTTTAGGACTATCGGCAAAAAATAGACAAATCTTACTGAAATTAGGGAAAAATAGCATCCAGAGTCGAATTTGTATTGCCCTTGCTCTTACTTTTTTAGCCTACTCAAAGCCGAATATGTGGGAGAATTGGATGACACCGGAACAGTGGAAACTCCTTATGATTCCCTTTACTTACGGGTTTGTGGGTTGGGTAACGAACTGGCTTGCCCTCAAGATGACCTTTTACCCGATCCAGTTTGTCGGAATTCCACCCTATTTGGGTTGGCAAGGCATCATTCCTAGAAAGGCCCATAAAATGGCCAGTAAGTCCGTTGATGTGATCACGGAGCGCCTTCTCAATATCAGGGAAGTATTTTTAAAGGTAGATCCGAAAAAAGCAGAATTGGTTTTTTTACCGGCCTTAGAGTCTAGCATTCGCTATACGATGAGGGAATTTTCAGACACTCTCGATCCCAAACTTTGGGACATGATTCCCGAATTGGTCCGAGAAGAAATTTACCACAAGGTCAAAAGGGAAAGTGGGGTCACCATCCGAAAGGTGATTCGAAAACTCCAAAGAGATATTGATTCTTTATTTGATGTAAAGGCCTTAGTTTTAAAAAAACTTTCCGGTAATAATGTCGGTCTTGTTGTCGAACTTTTTAAAGAAGTGGGGGCCCCTGAGTTTCGATTCATTGAAAGGTCTGGATTTTATTTTGGATTTTTACTAGGTCTTGTCCAAATGGTTTTTATGGTTTATTTTCCCGTGCCATGGACTCTTCCCATCCAAGGTGTGATTGTAGGGTATCTTACCAACTATCTCGCGTTAGAGATGATTTTTCGCCCCCTACTTCCCAAAAAGTTTTTAGGAATTTTTACTTACCAAGGTTTGTTTTTAAAAAGACAGTCCGAAGTTTCTAGACTTTATGCAAAACTAGTAAGCGAAAAAATTCTGACTCCCAAAAACATTCTTTCAGAACTAATTTTTGGCAAGGCATCGAATGACATCATTGTTATTATTCGAAAAGAAGTGATCCAACATGTGGATACAATTACCTTCCTTGCAAAACCAGCACTATACGCCTCCGGAAAAATAGAAGAGTTTGATGCAGCAAAAGAAAGGATCGCAGTAGCAATGGCAGACAATGCCGTGGAAAAATCGTTTCACTTAGAAGAGTATTTAGGTGAGGCCTTAGAAATTGAAAAGATGATGGGAGACCGTATGTCAGCCCTTCCGCCTAAAGAATTTGAATCCATTTTACGATCTGCGTTTCAAGAAGATGAATTGTTATTAATTTTAGTAGGTGCGGCACTTGGTGCTATGGTGGGGTGGTTTCAAATGGTATTTATTGTATGACAAAAACAATACTCATCACTGGAGGCAGCGGTGTTCTAGGTAAAAGATTATTGTCCGGTTTGATAGAAGACTATAAGATCATAGCCATTGGCAAAAACTATGCGAGTTTTCCCGATTCCATTCGGTTCCATAAAAATTTTAAGTTTTATGAAAGGAATCTCGCCTCCATTCACACAATTGAAGAATTTTTGATTCCAGAATCTATCGATTTAATTCTCCACTTAGCGGCTGTTGTTTCTGGAGTTAAAGTCACTGAAGAAATCTACCACCAAATTAATGTTAATTCTACAAAACTACTCGTGGAATTTGCAAAATCAAAGAATGTACCCCATTTCGGATTTGTAAGTTCTGTTTCTGTTTATGGATCCAAAGAAATCGACTTAAACATCAATAGCGAAAGGTTCGGAACCACCA
The DNA here is from genome assembly GCF_000332455.1 of Leptospira vanthielii serovar Holland str. Waz Holland = ATCC 700522. Lineage (GTDB taxonomy): Bacteria > Spirochaetota > Leptospiria > Leptospirales > Leptospiraceae > Leptospira_A > Leptospira_A vanthielii. Next base: position 40,644 of record NZ_AOGY02000062.1, read on the forward strand.
TCTATGCTAAAACTAAAGCTTTGGCAGAAGATTATGTATTAAATTCGGGTAAGGCCTACTCTATATTTCGAATGGCGAGTATCTATGGCCAAGGGACAAAAAGTTTTATATCCAAACTACGGTCCCTCACAAAACGAGGTGTGTATCCATTCATTTCATCCAATCGCAAAAAATCTCTCCTCCATATTGAGGATGCAACCAATGCCTTAGCGGCATGGACCAAACAAACGTTAAGTGGGAAGTCGCCGAGACCTGTGTATGTATTTTCTCACCCCGAGTTTGTGACAGTAAACCAAGTGGTGCGGACCTTTCAGGAGCTCGGGATCGCAAGAAAGTTCCTTTTCCCCATTCCTGTGGGTGGATTTTGGGCAAAACTTGTGGAATTGGTTTTCCGCTTTCTGTCTTACGTAAAAAGAAAACCCTTCCATGGCTCCCCCCTCCAACCTTTGTTAGAATCGGTGGCCATTTATGATTCCCAATCCTTCGAAAATTTGGGAATTTTTCCAGAACGAGATTTACGAAAAGGTCTCACTGACTATCAATAATGAAGGTACTGGGGGCCGATATTCTAAGTATGAAAAAGCGACTTTGCCTACTTGTTTTATTATGTCTTACTCTTTCTCATTTGGATGCAGCAACCTGGATCGAAGATTCTTTGAGTTTTGCATTTGAATATCCAAGAGGTTGGGCGAAGTCTGTTTTACGCCATCCCGACACAGTACGCATCCAGTTTTCCAAAACCAATCGAGAAGCCATCCTACAAATTGATGTTGTCCGACGCACCAAGGAATACGATATCGATCGGTTCATTGAAGAAACTGTGGATACATTTTTAACAAAATACCCTGACTTAAAATTAGTTCGCGAAAAAATGTTAGAAAACGAAGTGGCCGGTTTTGACGAGTCCGTCTTTGTTGTGTTACACTACACGGAACAAAAACAGTTGGTTTCCAACCGATTTTTGTTTCATAGAAAAGGTGGATTGTATTATGTAATTCAGGCAAAAACACCTCGGGCTTACTTCGCAAAGTATTCCAAAGACCTAGATTTAGTAATGAAAAGTTTTCGCCGGGAAACTCGGACTAAAAACAGATGGCGTAACGATAGTTTGGCGTATCTTGACCCGGTAAAAGATGAACGAATCATCCAATATGTATCGATTACAATCAGACCGATTGACTCCTACCCTCATGAACAAGGAGCAAAAAACAAACAAGAAGAGGGATGGTTGTTTTCTGTGGAAGGAAACAAAAAACCAAATCCAGGGGAATGGGACAACCGCACCAAACCACAAACAAATGACAACGGATACACACCAGCTGATGTCAAACCAGATACCCCTACTTCAGATGAACCTGTGGTCATTCCTGATAGCTCTGGGCTCTAACTCTGACCCCAGATAATTGCACTTCTAGAACCAAAAAAAAAGTTTAAAACCCAAATTCAAAAAAGCCCAATTTCCCCTTGACGGAAGTTGGTCGAGTCCATTTATCGTATATTTACGATAAACTATGGCCCAGAACAAAAAAACAGAATTCCCGGAGAATATTCAAAGGATTGCTTCCTTTACCAAACTGCTCTCCCACCCGGCAAGGCTTGCCATTTTAGAAGTATTGGCGAGTCGACAAACCTGTGTTTGTGGAGAAATTGTAGAAATTCTTCCTTTGGCACAATCTACCGTTTCTCAACATTTAAAGGAATTAAAAGAGGGAGGGCTAGTCAAGGGGGAAGTAGAAGGGACTTCTTCCTGTTATTGTATCCATTGGGATAATTTTTCCAAAGCCTATAACGAATTTGCAAAACATATCGAATTCATTCAAAAATTTAAAAATAACAAAACGGAGAACTGCTGTGAGTAATAGAAAAAATATTTTAATCCTGTGCACCGGGAATAGTTGTAGGAGCCAAATCGCCGAAGGTTGGATGCGATTTTTTGCAAAGGACAAAGCCAATGTTTATAGTGCAGGAATCGAAACTCATGGTGTGAATCCGAAAGCCATAGCGACAATGAAAGAAGCGGGAATCGATATTTCTCACCACACTTCCAATCATATCAATGAATATAAGGACATCCAGTTTGATTTCTTAATTACAGTTTGTGACCACGCAAAAGAAAACTGTCCCTATTTCCCCACAAATGCAAAACAATTTCACCACAATTTTACTGACCCATCCAAAAAGGTAGGATCAGAAGAAGAAATTAAAAACGCCTTCGCAGATACAAGAGAAGAAATTCGAAACTACTGCGAAAACTTTGTAAAGAACGAACTATAAAAGAGGGTAGAATGAAAACACTAACATGGAACGACTTTAAAACTAATTTGGATTTATATCCAGAACTTCACTTAAAATTTGAATATGGCAAAAACCAAACCATATTTCCGAACTATCATATCACCGAATTCAAACTGGCAAACATCCAATCCGTAGATTGTGGTGGGAAAACAGATTCTTGGTCTGAGATCATTTTACAAGTGTTAGAACCGAAAGTAGAAAAAGATACCGAATCAATGACACTCGCAAAAGTGAATTCCATTTTAAAAAAAGTAACTTCTTCCATGGATATACCAGAAGAGGCGACTTTAAGAATTGAATTTGGGAACGCAGATACTGCGATGAGACAATACTTTGTATCAGAGATGAATCCAATTGAAAATTATCTTCTCATCCAATTAAAAGATGGAAAAACAGAATGTAAAGCAACGATAACATGTGGTTTACCAAAAGATGCGGTTTCCTTTCCCAAACTAGAAAAAACAAGTTCTGCTTGTTGTTCACCTAAAGCAACTATAGAAGATACGAATGAACCTGCAGGATGTTGTTAAATGAAACAACTTTCTTTTTTAGATAGATTTTTAACCGTTTGGATCTTTGGTGCGATGGCCATTGGCTTACTGATTGGAAAATTTTTACCATCCGTTGTTTCTGAATTTTCTTCTCTTTCTGTAGGAACAACCAATATCCCTCTGGCCATAGGGCTGATACTGATGATGTATCCACCACTTGCCAAAGTGAAATATAAAGAAATGGGAAAGGTATTTAAGGATGGAAAGTTACTCACTCTTTCCTTAGTTCTCAATTGGATCATTGGGCCTATCCTTATGTTTTTTTTGGCGATTACTTTTCTGGCCGACGAACCGGAATACAGAACGGGACTGATACTCATTGGTCTAGCGCGTTGTATTGCCATGGTGATTGTTTGGAATGATTTGGCAGAGGGAGATAGAGAATACGGGGCAGCACTTGTGGCCCTGAATAGTATCTTTCAAGTTTTCTTTTATAGTTTTTATGCCTATCTATTCATAACCATTTTACCACCTTATTTTGGTTTGGCTGGAACAGAAGTTTCGATTCAGATTTCAGATATAGCAGAAACTGTGGGAATTTATCTGGGAATTCCGTTTTTTCTCGGTTTTCTTTCTCGGTATGGGTTTGAAAAGTTTGGTGCCAAAGAGTTTTATGAAACCAAATTCCTTCCAAGAATTTCGCCCTTAACATTATCTGCTCTTCTATTTACTATCATCGTTATGTTTAGTTTGAAGGGTGGAATGATTTTAGAATTAACGGATGATGTAGCTCGTGTTGCCATCCCCCTACTTTTGTATTTTGGTATTATGTTTTTTGTAAGCCTTTGGATTGGATACAAATTGGGAGTGGACTATTCAAAAAATGCAGCCGTCAGTTTTACGGCAACAGGAAATAACTTTGAATTGGCGATTGCCGTAGCCATTGGTGTATTTGGAATCCAAAGTGGGGTTGCTTTTGTGGGAGTGATTGGGCCCTTAATTGAAGTGCCGGCCCTTATCCTACTTGTTAAGTTTGCCATCGGATTTCGAAACAAGTTTTATAAGAGGAATACAAACCTTTCTCAATGAGGAAGGTTTGTTTACTTTTTTCGAAACTCTTCTCTTTTGATCTAACTTAGTTTTCGAATTCCCTCTGCTAAACAATAATTAGCAATGGCAAGTAAGATATGAAAGATATCAACGTTCAAAACAGGTCCTGTTGATCCTTTGGTTCCGATCACAAGACCTGCCACAATAAATAAAACAGAGCCGATGATTCCCATGACGGCTGCATTTGATTTTCTCGGGAAACGAACCAGAGAACTAATGAGAATGATAAACATAGATAATCCACCAACGACTGTCGGATAAATAGCAAGTGGATAGAGATAAGAAAATGCTAAGTAGAGAAGAAAAGTTACGGCGATAAATAGGAAAAAAGTTTTTTCCGAAAGAGATCGGAAAGTAAAATGAAAAAATGCAAGTCCGAGAAGCGGAACTCCCACACATCCAGACAATCCCACAAAAAAACGATAGATGGGATCAAGGGTGTTGATCCCTAAAAAATGGATCGAACCAAGTCCAGCAGAGATTCCAATGATGGCCAGGCCATACAAAGCGGAACGAGAAGGAATGGAAGACTTCCCGACGAATCGATATGCCATTGCCAGGGAAACTAAGGAAAGAATTAAGTCTGAAAGAAAAGTTGAGAAAACCATGGCTACGAATTAGAACTTATTTAGTAGAAGAAGCAAGATAAATTAAACAGTCTTCAATAATTAATTCAGGGAACTATGACTCGTTGGGATTTTAGTACAATGTCCTGAATGATACTGTCCAATTCCTTAGCCGATTCGATGAGGTGATCCAAACTTTTCCGTTCTTCTTCTGGCGACAAAATTCCCGTTTTGATCAAATCCACAATTCCCATAATCTTTGCCAATGGGTTTCGGACAACATGGGACTGGGTCCAAGCGATAGCCTTTAGTTTTTCGTTTTGTGTCTGAATGGCCGTAATTTGGAAAACACGTTCTGTCACATCATGAAAGTTATCAACGATCCCACCAATGTTTTCGTCCTCGGTTAGATTGGTGATGGTAGACTCCACCCACCTCCAAGAACCATTTTGGTGTTTGATTCTAAAATTATGGCTCGGTAAGGAATTTCCTTGGGGTATAGAACGAACCTCTTCCAATCGTTTGATGATTTTGGGAACATCGTCTGGATGCAAAAAATCGAATAAGTTCATGTGCATTGCATCCGATTCCGTATATCCCAATACTTTGGTGATTGAAGGAGATACATATTTGGCCTTCCCTTCAGTGCTGAGTATAGCAATTACATCGACACCATTTTCGACAAGGGCTCGGTAACGTTTTTCGCTAGCAACTAGTTCCATTCGTTTTGCCATCAAATCCGTGATGTCTTTTGAAAAACAAGCAAGGCCAGTGATTTGTCCGTCAGGATTTCTAATAGGATTAAAAAATACTTCCCGGTGTTCTTCCAGTTGGGTGATGGGGCTAAGGAACCTTTCGTAAGTTTTGAAACACTCACCAGAAAGTCCCCTTTCATAATACCCCTTCCATTTTTCATAGAAGGCTTCTCCTTGGCTCATAATAAGCACCGAATCACCTTCCTTAGCGGCCGTTCCGCGGAGATATCCAATCACATCCATAAATGGTTTATTGGCTGCAATCAAACAAAAATGAGAGTCTAAAGACCAAATCAAATCGGTAGTTCCATTGATGAGGGCTTCTTGGTTTCGTTTGATACGAATCAGTTTTTCCTCTGAAATGACTTTGTCTGAAATATCGCGGGTAACACTGAGAACCGATGTAATTTCTCCTGTTTGGTTTGCAAGTGGAACGGCAGTACTTTCCATCCATCTTTCTGTGCCTTTCAGACCAATGATACGAAACCTTGTACTCGACTTGATCCCTTGCAGAGCACGATTGTGTATGGATTGATAAAATTTTAAATCAAGAGGATTTACTAGATCTTCCACCTTTTGCCCCAAAGCATCTTCTGGACCATTTGCCTCGATCATTTGTAAACCAGCAGGATTCATCTCCACAAGGATTCCCTCCGGTGAAACTACTTTCACGCATTCTGGTTCTGATTGGAGGATGGTACTGAGTCGCAGCTCTTGTTGTTTTAAGGTTTGATAAGCTTCTCTTTGTTCGGTGATGTCTTGAAAGATTCCGACAATTTGCACAGGTTCGTTTTTTTCGTTCCGAATGACATCGGCAAGTGATCGTATCGTTTTGATTTTTCCTGTAGTGGTGATGAGCCTACATTCTAAATCATAAGCGATTCCTGTTTCTAATACCTCTTTCATGTGCAACATGGCACGTTCGCGGTCATCGGGATGGACAAACTGAAATCCAGTTTCTAAGTCTACGGGCATGGAAGAAGGATCCATTTCTAAAATATGGAACACTCCCTCCGACCAATGGAGAGTTTGATTCACAAAGTCTACATCCCAATGACCAATTTTTGCCAAAGATTCCATCTGACGGAGTATTAACTCATGTTTATTTCCTTGGCCCAAAACAGAGGATGCAGAAGATTCTATTTTGTCATTTTTTTTCTTTTTCACAACGAATCATCGCCCCCTAAAATCCGAAGTATGATTTTGTCCGATCGATACATCGCAGTCAGCCCTTTTTTTAATAAAAAACGAAAATCTAACATTTGGAAGTTGGGAGTTTCACCACCAGGGATAGGAAGGATGCCGAAGGCACCCTGGTTTGGCGTTTAAGCCAACCAGGGGGAAGCGAACGCGGACTCCGGACTAGCCCGCCCGGGTGGCCCGAACAATTAATACATTCAAGTTTCCTAATTAGAATAACAGGCCTTATACTATGTCACTAAAAAATATCAAATTTTACTTGGAGTTTGCTGTTTGTTTGTCGGTAACTCGCGCATTAACAGTTTGATATCTTCTAACATTGTTTTTATAGACTCACCTCGATTTCCATTGTAAATTCCGCGAAAATGTAAGTCGGGGCCAATCAGAAAAATTTGTTCTGAATGAACAAAGTCTTTTTTCGGGTTTTTGTTTGTTGTGTTGGTATCCGCCTGGAACGTGTTACGTGCCAAGTCAAAAACTTTTTCCCGATCGCCTGTTAACAAATTCCAATATTGAGAATATATCCCCTTTTCTTCAGCGAATTTTTTTAATTCTAAAGGATTATCCAAATCTGGAGTCACAGAATACGAAACAATCTGAATGTCTTTTCGTTTGGTGATTTCTGATTGTACAAATTTTAAATTACGAATGATATTGGGACATAGACCATGACACTTAGCAAAGAAAAACGATACAATAGTAATCTTTCCTTTGAAATGTGATTCATCAATACTTTGACCCAGTTGGTTTTGAAATGTAAACGGATCTACTTTACGAACATTTGTAGGTAGTTGTTGATCACCCTCCATCCAGAAAACTTCCAAATCACTACCACGAAAGTATGGTAACCTATCTTTTTGGGGAGTAGCAAAGAATGTTAAGTTAAAATCTTTTTCACCATCTTCACGACCAAACCATCCACAAGAGAAAAAACAAAATATCAAAATAACATATTTAATGAATATTCCAGAATAACGAATATTTTTCATGGATTGATTACTGTTTTTTTATTTGTTTCATCCCCTTTGAGTTTGAAACATAATTTAGAACCAACGACACCGTACAAACGTTCAGGAGAATATGTATAATTTGAATAGATTTTACCATCTTTACGCCAAACTTTAGTCCCTATATTGATTCCATTGTCAAACTTTGCATAACGATACACCTTTCCGTCTTCGTGCCATTCCCAATGATCACCCACTGGTAAATCATCGTTATAGGAATATTGAAACCGAGGATTCCCGTTTTCATACCAACCTCGATGAATTCCGATTCGTTTACCTTGTTTATAAAAAAACTCAGCGCTTATTTGGCCATTGGCATAGGTGTCTATCATAGGACCATCTTCGAGACCATTCAAAAAAGAAGTGATCCGAATTGTTCCATTCGGATGTACTGATTTCATTTTGCCTGAGAACTTTTCGCCTTTAAGGTAATAGATACTTTCTAAACCAAGAGTTAACTGCGGATCGTTATCCATTACCACCTCTCCACAATGAATGAGAGAGGTTAACAAAAGAATGGCGATCCAAATAAAGTTATGATTCACAAATTTGATTTAATATAAACGATTTAATTTGTTGATCCACCTTCCCCGATCAGTTTACCTGAAAGAAGGATTCCATTGACCTCTATTCCATTATTCACATGATAATGATGACGAGTGTTTGCAGTCTTAATCGTATTGTAATTGGCGGCTCCCGCCCAAGTGGTTGGCACAGACGTACTTGAGCCAGCATCCGTACACTTTGTACTACTATTGACACCGCCTAAGGTAAAACCTGTAGTCAAACCGGCAGTAGTTGTGTCATGTTTTTTTCCAAAAATTAAATATCCGTCTTTGGCAATTCCAACCAGCTTACTATCATTATTCGAAATTTTAGGAGGCTCTACATGGTAATGATAGGCTCCCGTATTCGTAGGGTGACCTTGCGCCGAATCGAATGTATAATACTCAGTGGTAAGGGCATCCCCTGGGGCAGCTTGATCATTATAAATGGCGATTCCATTGGTTGATACACCGATCATTCCGAAGCCGGAAGTCGTTGCTGTTGTATTTTGATTATTTATAGGTACTGTTAAGGTATAGTTTTGTGATTTGATTAAATTGGGATTTGCCGAATTCGATTGGCCTGAATTTACATACATAGTAGATTCATAATTCGAATTTGAGGAACCCCAATAAATGCTCTTATAGGTCGGAACCGAATTAAACTTAAATACATAATTAGATCCGCTGACAGACACTGTGACACAAGTAAAACTAGTCTGAATCCACTCTGGCACTCCCGCACCAAAAGTAGTAGTACAAGATGAACTGTTAAGTAACGCAAGGAGAGCTAATGAAGTAACGTCTGATTCTTTTTTAGCGTCTTTACAATGAATTGAGAAAAGGATAACAAATACGAGAGATAGTGTCTGTTTGAACATCTCTATAAAATACGAATAAAAATTCGCACGTAAAGATTATTTTTAAATGATTCTAAGAATTATAAAAATAATCTAAATTCATACGAGGAGATGCCCCAGGTATTTCTCCGAATCAAATTCTCTTTGTTTACCAAGATATAAAATAAAAAAACCCCCTGACAATCTGCCAGAGGGTTCTTAAAAACCATTCTGTATTCGATTAGAATATTCGAATTAGTCTTTTTTAGAAGCTGCTTCTTTGATTACGTAAGCTGCAATTTCGTTCTTTTGGATTTGAGTTGTTCCTTCGAAGATAGTGAGAATTTTAGAATCTCTCATTAGTTTCTCAACAGGATACTCTTTTGTATATCCGTATCCACCAAAAATTTGAACTGCGTCAGTAGCACACTGAACCGCACATTCAGATGCATATGCTTTTGCAATTGCAGAATATTTTGGAAGGTTAGGATCGTTTGCATCAGAAAGACGAGCTGCTTTGTAAGTGATTTCTCTTGCAGTTTCTACTTTGATAGACATATCAGCTAACATGTGTTGCACTGCTTGGAAAGTTCCGATTTTAACTCCGAACTGTTCTCTTTCACGTGCATAACGAGCTGCGTGATCTAGTGCTGCTTGCGCCACACCCACACCCATAACGGCTACGAAGGGACGAGAAGCGTTCAATGTTTGAAGAGCGTAAACGAAACCTAGGTTTTCTTTTCCGACCAGTGCGTCTTCACCAACTTCGCAATCCTCAAAAATGACTTGGTGAGTGGAAGAGGCACGGATTCCGAGTTTGTCTTCTTTTTTACCAACAGTAAGACCTTTGGCACTACGCGGAACGTAGAAACAAGACACACCACGTGTTCCGCGGTTTTTATCAGTATAAGCAAATACAGTAAAGGCCTGTGCATCGGAGGCACCAGTGATCCATTGTTTTGCTCCGTTAATGATCCATTTGTCGCCTTTTTTCTCAGCACGAGTGGTCATACCAGGAACGTCGGAACCTGCACCTGGTTCAGACAAACAAAAAGAAACTCCGAACTTTCCGTCCGCAATTTCAGGAAGCCATTTTAATTTTTGTTCGTGAGTGGCACCTTTAAGAATTGGAAGAATTCCAAGACCAGTGTAAGCAAATCCGAGAGCAATTCCCAGACATCCACGAGAAAGTTCCTCGATGGCTAAACACTGTTCAATCGCACCAAGACCCCATCCACCGTATTCTTCCGGAATGACAAGACCATTAATTCCTAGTTCCGAACGCATTTTATTGATGAGTTCTGTTGGGTGTTGGTTCTTCTCATCCCAGTGCAATGCTACTTCATGTGGGATTTCTTTTCTTACGAAGTTACGAACTAAATCTCTGATTTCAAGTTGTTGCTCTGTGAATTGGCTATACATTCCGGGATGTTCCTTCTGAGAATGGGTATTTACTACCTTTTTTCGTACGACCCTTCCTGTGCCAAGGGTTTTTCTCTCTTTACAAGAAAGCAAATACAATGTTATATTTTCCATTTGTATGGCTAAATCGTGTTCTTTATTCCACAACCTTCGACAGCTGTCGGCTGTCCTCCTCATCACCGTTTCCTTTGTCCTTGTTTCGTGCTCAGGACGACCGAAGTACGAACCAAAAGCAAACCTGAGTTATGCGAACTTTGAAGTTTACTTCCAAGAGAAGCTAACAGAGAGTAAACGGAAGAACCACAGACCGGGTAACGAAGAACGTTATATCAGTTTTGGTAAAAAAACTCCCCTCGCATTTTTATACATCCATGGATATGGTGCATCACGTGCAGAGGGTGAAGAAGTTATGGAAAAATTGGCAAAAAAGTTTAAAGCCAATACTTACTTACTTCGTCTTCCAGGTCATGGAACCAACAAAGAAGACCAAAGAGATCAAAATTTTAACAACTATTTGGATGCATCCAGAGAAGCTTTGTATATGATGCAATCCCAAGGGGACCGGGTGGTTGTGTTTGGAAGTTCTATGGGAGGACTCCTTGCTACTTGGCTTGCATCCGAATACCCGGAAGAAGTGGATGGCCTTGTTCTTGCTAACCCCTTCTATGCTCCTGTGGATGGAAGTTTAAATATTTTAAACTATCCAGGAGGACTTACCTTCATTCATTTACTGAAAGGAAAAGTGAGAGCTTCCGCACACAATAACAATCCCAAAGTGTTACCAGAAAGAAATAACTACTGGTATCCTGAGCAGTATTTTTCAGCCCTCGTTGGTGTGAATGATTTACGGAACTATGCAGCCGTTCCCGAAGTATTTAGAAAGGTAACTTCCCCCACCTTACTTCTGTACTACTATAAATCTGAAAAAGAACAAGACCCAACGGCCAGTGTTCCTAAAATGTTAGAAGGATATACAAACTTTGGTTTGGACAAAACGCCGAGTCCTCTCAACAAAAAGGTAGTCGTTGAAAATGGAATGCATGTTCTGATGTCTAAGTGGGTCATCACCGACAAAGCTTTTATCGAAGCCCAAACAGAAAAATGGCTAACAGAACTTTCTAAATCGAAATAAAGTCTGTTGATTGAAGTCTAAATTGTATTAAGACCACCGAAGGAGATTTGATTCCATGAAAGAATCTAAGGAACGCATTGCACTTGTCACAGGGGCCAACCGAGGGATTGGGAAACAAGTCTCCATTGATTTGGCAAAGTTAGGAATCTATGTCCTCATTGGCGCAAGAAACCCAGGGGAAGCGGAGGATACATTGGCGGCCGTAAAGGCAGTGGGTAAGGGAGAAATCATTTCCCTTGATGTATCCAAAGAACAAAGTATAGGCGGTGCTTTGGATACCATTACGGGGAGTTTTGGTAAATTAGACATTCTAGTGAACAATGCGGGAATCTTTGCCGATCCCGGATCTTTCTATGATACGACAAGTGAAGACTTACACAGAACCCTTCTCGTCAATCTCTACGGCCCTTTTCGTTTGATTCAGACATTTCTACCGATGATGATCCAAAACAATTTTGGTCGGATTGTGAATGTAAGTTCTGGGATGGGACAGTTGTCGGATATGGGTGGTGGTTACCCCGCTTACCGTATTTCCAAAACAGCCATCAATGCACTCACCAGTCTTTCGAGTGTGGAAGCCGTTGGTAAAAACATCAAAATCAATTCGGTTTGTCCAGGTTGGGTCAAAACCGATATGGGTGGAGCCAGTGCCACAAGACCAGTCGAGAAAGGAGCGGAAACAATTGTTTGGGCGGCGACATTACCGGACAGTGGGCCTACAGGAAAATTCTTTCGGGATAAGAAGGAGATTGGCTGGTAGGAGGTTTTGAGCGAAGTTTCTTTTTCGATTGTAATCGGTTGATATAACAGAAGGAATATTCACTATCTATAATTTTTCTAGATTGAATTTTCGGCAAGCAACAGTTATGTGACCTGCTAAGAAGTTTCATATATTTTGAATTAGAATTATAAAATATTTAGGATTTGATTTTTGAATGATAAGCTATTTTTAGATAAGTATTTTGATAGAATTGGGTATGAGGGTACATGGATTCCTTCCCTTGATTTGCTGAACAAAATTACTTTTTCACACGTGCAAAACATACCCTTTGAGAACTTAGATATTTTGTTAGGTAAAAGGATTGATATTAGTTTAGATTCAATTTTTGAAAAATTAATTATTCAGCGTCGTGGAGGGTATTGTTTTGAGCAAAATGGACTTCTCTTGTATGTTTTAAAAAAATTAGGATTTGAAGTATCTCCTATCAGTGCTAGGGTTCGCTTAGATAAATCTAGAGATTACACTCCTCCTCGAACACATGTTTTTCTTCGTGTAGAACTTAATGGGCTTTCATGGTTAACTGATGTTGGAGTTGGAGGAGTATCCTTAACATCAGCTATTCAATTAATACCAAATATTGAACAAAAAACAAATCACGAAACAAGACGAATTCTTTCTGAAAATAATAAATTTTATCATCAAGTTTTTTTCCCCAGTGGCTGGATTGATGTCTGTGAATTTACACTTGAAGAAATGCCTGAAATTGATCGTGAACTAGCAAATTGGTTCACAAGTGCTCATCCAAAATCACATTTTAAAGATCGTTTAATAGTTGCACAAGCTGGAGATGATGGAAAAAGACAAACACTTGTAAACAGAGAATTCTCGGAACGTGATAAAAATGGCGTAGCCCATAAATCAATAATCAATTCACCGGAGGAATTATTAGTTATTCTTAAAGAAAAATTTAATCTTATATTTCCAGTAGGAACTGAGTTCAAAACTCCTGGTTTGCAGTGGGATAAATAATTTTACAAAATAGAAGACTACACTTAAGAAACTCGAAACGTCGCATAGCAACCCAATGAACATTCGTAAAACACAAAAAAATAATATAACTATCGCCCTAGTCGAATCTGACAAACCAGTTTTCACGTGCGCATCCTCGGCCCTTGACTTTTTTGCCACAATCCAATACGATTCGCAGTGTGAACGTTTTGTTCTGAAACAATCCCATTTCCCCGAAAGTTTCTTTGATCTAAAAACTGGACTTGCGGGAGAGGTATTACAAAAAATTGTGAACTACCGAATGAAACTCGCCATCGTTGGTGATTTTTCGATTTATTCCAGTAAAAGTTTAAAGGATTTCATTTATGAAATGAACAAAGGAAAGGATGTTTTTTTTCTGAGTTCAAAAGAGGAAGCAATCGATCGCCTAAGTAATGTTTAGCGAATTTAAAAAAATAAAATACCCATACCCTAGCTGGAAAGCAAAAGGTATGGATACAATTTCTAAGTGATCTTTAACAATAAATTGTCTAATTCCAAGTAACATTCTGCCATACCTTCGGCTGCGCCGGATTCAACCATCATCTTGCACACTTCGGCGGAACCATATCTACATAGGTGTGTCATAAGCGTCTTATCACCTTCGGTAGTGAAGGTCCGTGACTCGAATGTGGCAGCCGGATCTTCGGGAGCATTCGGATCGAAGGTTGACATGTCCATAATGTAATTTTCGGTATTGGCAAGTTTTTCCGGTACAACCACCTCTTTAAATGTCCCATAAACCCCGGATTTGTTTCCCTTTGTATCCATATAAAGATACAGGTATTTGCCACCAACCTTTAGATTTTGTTCACAAGTTTCAAGAACCATACCTTCAGGACCAATCAGCCACCTTTTCATTAACTCAGGTTTGGTGTGACAGTCAAATACCAATTCCCTCGGTGCAGAGAAATACCTTGTAAACACAACCTCAGTTTCGCCTCGAAGTTCCATCTTCACTTCATTTTTTTCGGATTTCATTTTGTCTCTCTCCCTTTGTTTGTATTGTTTGTAATTCTTCCAATAGTCCATCTAACACCTGATATCGTTTTTCCCACATCTGGCGGTATTTTTCGATCCAGTCCATTGCAGTTTTTAGTGGTGTTGTTTCCAGTCGGCGGGGCCTTTCCTGTGCTCGAATGGTTGTGGAAACAAGTCCGGCTTGTTCCAAAACTTTGAGGTGTTTGGAAATAGCGGGCTGGCTCATTCGAAACGGTTTGGCAAGTTCCATGACCGTTAAGTCGCTTTTCGCAAGGCGCATGAGAATCGCTCTACGCGTGGGGTCAGCGAGGGCAGAGAATGTGGCATCGAGTGTTTTCATAACTAATTGGTTATATAAACTATTAGATATATAAACGATAAATGTCAAACCTATTTTGCAGAAAATTTATTAGTTCAGGAAGATTCTTTTTTTGTTCTGGGCAAATTCAGTTTCTTGGGATACCATCAACCGATCAGAAATTCGGTGAAAAAAAGGAATTGTGCAAGATATTAGGAAATCTATTTCGAAACCTAATCTGTGTACTAAAAAGGAGGGTAGTAATTTTGAAGCCTCATTGGAAAATAAATAACCCATTTACGATAGGATTTTCGATTCTCTTCTGTTTAATTACTACCTGTGGAAGTAAGTGTGGGGATCCAGAGTCGACATCACAAGAACTCTTGTTCCTACTATTGAAAGAACGTGAAATGTCCTATGAAAGACTTCGAAACTCCTATGAGCCAAATCATTCAAAAGGATCTGCTTTTTGTATCGATGTACCAAATCAAAACTATTTGATTCCTGGACTGAATACAGAAAATCGAATGATCAGCGGAATTTATCCCTGTGACGATGTTGATTATTTTAAGGTGAATTTTAAAAACCAAAAGTTTGCATTGGATTACCGAGCCGAAGCAGCAAATTGGTTCCATATTCTTTTGGAAAATTCAAATGAGGTTATTTTTGATTCCAGAAATCCAGCCATTACAAATTCTTTCATTGATTCCAATGACGTTAATAACATAGAATATGACAAGACTACTTACCCTCATAGAAAAATCATTTTAACCAATCTCGATTCAGTTTATATTAAAATTATTCAGAATGAAGGATATCAATGCCAAAATGATCCAGCGAATCCATATTTTATAGATTTAAATAGCAAAAGTCCAAATGTTTCAGATCTTCCGCGTGCTCTAGGCGTAATTGAATTCACTGGAGAATTTTTACCTTGCCCCCATTGATAAAGCAATTTTGGCCAAAAAATCAATGTTATGTTTTTCAAAAGGATCGTTCAGATAGATAATTTAGAAGTGGCTTTTATCTTTTCATTTTTCTCCATCAGAAAGTCAACAATCGCCTTACTTTCGATTGGTGAAGAAAAAATTCGATTTGGCAAAATCAACGCTTGGATGTTGGAGATGTAAATATAAATAGCCTCCGTTCCAATAGACAATCTTTCCAGATTTTCATAAGGAATTTTTGATTCTATATTTTTGTATTGGGTCAAAATATACAAATCTTCAAACTGAATGGTTAACTCAGATTCGATAAACTCTTTTCCTGCCGTATAGAATTTATTAAAGTATTTGATGAGCCTTCGTTTTCTCGTGAATCGAAGATAAACATAATAAAGAATGTTTAGAAACAAATATACGATTGCAAAACTATTGATTTCTTCGGGAAATGTCGTAAGGAAAATCACAACAGAGATAATCGTAGTAATGAATAAAAAAATCTCTGGATAATATTTCTGGTATTTACTGCCATAAAAATGGTGATGGTGTAAGGAAAAGTTGGACTGATCTTCCAATTTTTGGATATATTTTATCTCATTCATTTTTAATTCCTATTCGCACCCAATTTTTACACCTAACGCAAAATATCCCAATACTCGTCAAATCACTTCTGTTCCAGAAGCAGCTTCAAAAACGGGAAACCATTATTATAGAAAAGATCTAATTAAGAGAATATGCCGTCTGCTACGAAAATAGTTATGTAGAAAAACCAAGTTACTATATTCTGAACTACTAAGTCTAACAAAAAATATTTTTGCATTCTCTAATAAATAAATTGATGTTAGCTTTTAATCTAAAATATTAAAATATCGAATCATTTAATTTCTTATCGACAATTTTTTTTCTCCCTTTAAAATCCTTCGTTACCTTGCAATTGGAGAACTATAGATGCTAAGAATCTTGTTCCTTTTTCTAATGATTATGATTTCCTTTTTCCCAATCTTAGCGGAAGAAAAACCAACTCCCCCTGGTCCTCCCAAAGAAGGATACTATATCGTTACTTATAAAAACTACGGGGTCAATTTAGAAATCAATGTGAATGGATATGATGTTCGAGATGGATCTTCTAATGAAGACTCCTCTGGTCAAGCGGATATCAACTACTGGATCCTGCCTGAGAAAAACAAAATCAAGATCCGACTGTCCGAACGAAAGGGCAAACAAAAAGAAAATTATGGACTTTCCAAAGAAGCAGAAGTCAAATTATTCATAGGTCAAAAAGGGCAATTCCCGGATGAAGGAATTTTATTACAAAGTTTTCAATGGCCAACTTCCACCAAAGATAGTTTAGGTGAATGGACCGATATAGAATTTAATCCACCATTTGTTCCGCCAAGCCGATTGTGGAAACAAGCAGAAATCATTACTCTTACCAAAGAAAAAGAATCCTCAATCGTTGAATTTGCAAAAGAATTCACAAAGATTCTTAACACAAAAGATACAAAGAAGATCCTTTTTTGGATTCAATTTCGTGCAAAGGACACATCCGAAGTTCGTTATTATCCTTATGTAGAAGTAGACGAACTCAAATCCATAGCCGGTATGACAAAGGCCATTGGATCCAATTGGAAACTCGAAGAAAGGAATATAAAATTTACCTTACTTTGTAACAACCAAATTCTAAGTGTAACCAATCAGAAAGGAGAGCCCATCATTACTTCTAAAAAAGGAGCATCCATCCCGCTTTATCTAAGTTGGATCGGTGGTCAGTGGGTAATTGTTCGTTAGTCCATAGATAAAATATCTTAATTTGAAAACCATTTTTCCAACCTAATATTTTTTCTTCACTCGTTCCGAAATGGCAAAAATTTTCTGTGGAGAACCAATTCCTTTGAGTTTGTGTTCTCCCAGTTCTTCCCAACGAACAGGGATTTGGTTGGCTAAATTTTCAGATGCCAACACAGCTTTTTCTAATTCACCGCACATACCGGCAATCCGACTGGTTAGGTTGACGGCCTCCCCAATCACAGTAAAATCCAGTCTCTCCGTGGAACCAATATTTCCATAAAGGATTTCTCCGGAATGTAAACCCACACCGTGATGAATCGGAAGTTTTGTCTCTTTTTCTCTTGTTTGGTTATGACGGAATAAGTTTTCACCTAACTTTCTTACAGCGAGAAGAGCTTTTTTCCCAACAACGGTTTTATTAGTTTCTGTATAGGGGAATACTGCTAAAATTCCATCACCCAATAGTTTTAAAACTTCGCCGCCATGGGCTTCAATGAGTGGAATTGCCAAACCAAAATAGTCATTTAACAACTGTATAACTTCTGATGGTGATAGTTTTTCACTCATACCAGAATAATTTCGAATGTCAGAAAACCAAATTACTGATTGAATTTTATCCAATTCTCCCAAATAGATTTTACCCGAATACACCGTAGATCCAGTTCTTTTACCCAGATAAATACTGAGTAAAGATTCCGTAAGTTCTGACTGGATGAATGTCCACCATTTGAGGGCCACCATATTCAATGCTTTTGTAAGAAAGTCCAATTCCACTTCAGTAAATCCATCTGGTTTTGCTGTGAGTAAACTTAAGAAAGCATAACTATTTCCTTTTTGAATCACAGGTATGGCAAAGTAACCCGTCCCTCCTATGGGAGCCAATTCCTCTAAAATAGGGTAAGGATACTCTCCTTTAAAACCTTCCGTAAAACGATAGTAATAGGTTTTATTTGTAGTGAGTACATATTGTATGGGGCTTGCAGCAAATTGTGTCGATTGTATCGAACCTAATCGAAATTTAGTTTCCCGTATAAAGGCATCGGGAAATTCAAACCACCTACCAGAATGAAAGAGAGGATTTGCTTGAAGATCAAAAAGTTCCTTTTGACTTTTGGGAGCCCAGAGGTAGGCCAAAGTTTCCACTTGTGGGTGTAGGGTGCGGGTCCCCATATTCCCTCGAATGATTTGAAAACCTAATGTTTGTAAGTATTCAATAAAAGAATGAAATAGTAATGAAGGTGAATCTATTTTGGGAATTTCACCTAAATACCAATCCATAAATGAATCTAATAGCGATTTTGGAACATTCGACATGGATTTTTAATAGAATTGGAGAAGTAAAGAAAGGCAAGGAATTATTAAAAAGAAAAACATCACACCCTGCCAAACGACAGGGTGCACAAGGGATACAAACTTATTTCAGTTTGGAATCCAAGCGTTTTTGTACAGCTTCCATAAATTGGAAGGTATCCAATTCTGTTTTTTTCGCAGCTGTTGAAAGAGAAAGTAAGTCTTTTGTCATCTCACCACCTTCAATGGTTTCAATGATCGCTTCTTCCAATTTCAAAGCGAAGTTCACTACATCTGGAGTTCCGTCAAGTTCCCCACGTTTCGCAATAGCTCCGGTCCATGCAAAGATAGACGCTACAGAGTTTGTCGAAGTAGTTTCCCCTTTTTGGTATTTACGGTAGTGGCGAGTCACAGTTCCGTGTGCCGCTTCATACTCATACTTTCCATCGGGTGATACTAAAACAGAAGTCATAAGACCAAGGGAACCAAAACCAGAAGCAACCATATCACTCATAACGTCTCCGTCGTAGTTCATAAGGGCCCAAAGTTGTCCACCTTCGTTTTTCATGATCTGTGCTACTGCATCATCAATGAGGTAATAACTATAAGTAATACCTGCAGCTTTCATAGCAGCGTCTTGTTCTTTTGCCATATTATCAAAGATATCACGGAAACGAGCATGGTATTTTTTAGAGATCGTATCTTTTGTAGCAAACCAGATGCTGATTTTTTCAGACAAAGCATAAGTAAAACATGCCTTAGCAAAAGATTTGATGGATTCATCTAAGTTGTGCATAGCAAGAGCAACACCTGCACCTTTGAATTCATTCACGAGTAGTCTTTGTTTTTCTTTTCCAGAAGCATCCGTATAAACTAGTTCTACTTTTCCTGGGCCATCAACTAGGATTTCCACATCGCGGTAAATATCACCATAAGCATGTCTTCCAATCGCAATTGGTTTTTTCCAAGAGTTAACAGCTGCTGGAATATTTTTGATGATGATAGGTTTACGAAAAACTGTTCCATCTAGGATGGCGCGAATAGTTCCGTTAGGTGATTTCCATTCTTGTTTTAAGTTATATTCTTTTACACGGTCTGCGTTTGGAGTGATGGTGGCACATTTAACACCGACGCCATGTTTTTTGATCGCATTAGCAGAATCTACAGTGACTTGGTCATCTGTTTTATCACGGTATTCAACACCTAAGTCATAATATTCTAACGTGATGTCTAAATAAGGGTAGATGAAACGATCTTTAATTTCTTTCCAGATAATTCTTGTCATTTCATCGCCGTCTAACTCAACAAGCGGTGTTTTTACTTTAATTTTTCCCATTGATTTCTCCTAAACTCGGTATATTTTTGATTCGTTTAAAATACTGTTATGTTGGATTTTCCATGTACAAATTCCATAGATAGTGACAAAATTCCGTAGAATTATTGATCGCTCCTGAAATGGTATGAATTCCTGTAAGGGATGTATATCTTTTTCTATAGGCATCACGATCTGAAATTTCGGAAAGTTTGGATTCCAATCGAATAAGAACCTCTTTCCAAGATTCACACTGTTCCTTAACCAAAGGGTCTTTGGCTTTGATCCGAAGGTCTTCGGCTTTTGTGATCTGGATTTCCCAAAAATGGGAGGGGAAAGCCGGTGGCCTGTACCTGTCCCGAATGGCTTCCAAATCTTTTTCTATGTCTTGGTCTTTGAATGTGGTAAAAAAGAAAAATCCGCTAATGCGTAATGAGATTGGTAAGTAAAAACTAAAAGTGCGATCATAAGAGACCATCTGTTGGAGAGTCCATTGGGGTGATTTCCCATGCGGTCTTTTTTCAGAAAAGGACTTTGTATCCAAAGTAGCCAATTCATCAAAACAGTATTGAGCAAACCGGAGTTTCTCTTTCCAGAATATTTCTAAAATCTCCGTTACCATATCCGTTTCGTTCATCCTGGATAGGGGAAAGTATTTTTCAAGTGAGAATCCTTTTTTAAGAACCAAAGTCCAATCTCTTCTACCCCCACTAGTATGAAAGAAACCGAAGTTTCCTGGCGCGAGCTGATGACAAAAAAAGAAGAATTCTTACATATCTTACGAATTCTGAACCACTACTACGAAATGCGAGGCGAAACCAAGTCCAAACAGTTTGCCTTCCGTCGTACTTTAGCTGATTCTTCCCCTGAATCGGTTCAAATTTTTTTCTCTCAAATCGGAACCTTTGAATACCAGGTGGCCTGCCGCATCCTACCAGAAGAGCAGATAGAATCCTGGATTCATATCGATGGTATCGCCGAAGAAAGAGAACGGCTCGGACAAATTGGCAATACGGAACACCCTGTCTTTTCCCTCGTTTGTCTGGGAGATTTATTTGCCTTGGCTCTTCCCAGTAACGTTTCCATTTAAAGGAAAACCCGAAGAAAAATCTTGATTCTTTTTCGAATAACAGTTAGGATTTGCCGGTGTTTCGGCAATTCTTTCGATTCGTTTGGCTTTGGCTTTTTTTTACAACACTGACAACAGAGAACCTCCTCGCCCAAGATTTCAAAACCCAACATTTCCCCGACGAAGGTTATCTACAGGCTTGGAACTTTACCTTCCGTAACGAAAAATACAATTTGTTTGCTACCTTCCTTGTTAGCAATTTTGGGCCTGGATCACATAACAACGGTATATCGCTACTTTTAAAACCTAAAGACCAACCTGTGTTTTATTCCACTCGTGAATTCGATGCTGATGAATATGAATCCAAAAAAGGCCAGTTCTACCAAAAAAGTGGGGAGAACTGGATGGAATTTAAAAACGGAATTTATTCCTTCTATATGAACTATGGGGACTGGGAAATTAAGTTAGACTACAAACCAAGGAGAGGTTCTGTTCCTATCTCCAAAGGAAGATATCCATTAAAAGATGATGGAAAATTTGTCCAAGCCGACATTCCCTTTTCCTTCTCCCAAGTAACAGGAACCATTCGATACAAAGAAATTACTGAAGTGATCAAAGGTGTTGGTGGATTAGAACATATCCTATCGAACGAAGCAGTGTACCAATATTCCAAAAAATGGGAATTGGTTAGATCCATTACAAAAGATGGACATCGAATCTTTACAGGAGGATTTATTGGTAATACCGATTTCCCCGGTGCTTTTTTTCGCAGAGTTGCCGTATTAGATAACTCAGGTCATTTAGTGTTAGAAGGGACCGTAGAACGAGCCGAAGTTTTGGATTGGGAAAAAGAACCTACATCTGGTTATACGATTCCTAAAACAGAAGTTTTATATTTCAACGAAGGAAAATGTTCTCTACATGTCAAACGAACACGTCCGATTGCAACTATGAGCGCACTAGAAAACATCTCTTCGTTTTTACGATTTTTTATCCAACTGTTCTTTGCCAAACCATACCAAATCCATTGGTATGCAGACCTGAAACTGGATTGCCCCGATTGGTCAGGTGAGGCAAAAGGATACCACTCCAATTATCTAATCAACGAATGATTGAATCAATAATCATCAAACAATGGATGCAAACAATCTAGGTTCTAGTTCTATACAGTAGAAGGATTTGATTTTCTAAAGGATAAACTTTTGTCCCTCATGTGCAATATGGATCTGCATACCACCCGGTTTCATTAACCTGGCTTCATCTAAAATAATACGTGCCACTTCATGATCTGTATGGTCTGGCTCATGATGAGTAAGGACAACAGAACGAATCTCCATCATTTCCGCAAACTCTACTGCTTTACTTACAGCAGTATGACCCCAACCTATTTTTTTTTCCGCCTCAGCAGTGCTATACTGTGCATCAATGATGATAAGATCTGCTCCCGCAATTTGAGGTTTCATTTTGATTAGGTGTTCGCGGTCTTCTTCTCGATATTCTACATCCGTACAAAAAAGGAAAATTTTATTTCCTTCTCGAATTCGGTATCCCGTACAAGATCCAGGATGGCGCAGTCCAAAAGGAATGATTTTAAGACCACCTAACATATAGGATTCGAATTCTTTCCAAAGATGAAATTGTTTTTTCGATGCCATTTGTTGGAAAGTTATGGGGAAGTTTTCGGGATGTTGTTGGCGGATAAGCCTTTCTTCTAAATTTTCAATACATGAGTAAAAATGAATATTACAAGAAGGAGAATAACCAGGTTTAAAAAAAGGCCAACCTTGGATATGGTCCCAATGAGTATGAGAAACAAGGATATGGATGTCCATTTCTTCTCCGCTAAACGCTTGCGGAGCCATTTGGTTGCCAAGGACACGTAGCCCCGTCCCCATATCTAAAATGACTTTTTCACCCCCATCTCCTTCAATGAACACACAAGTGGTGTTTCCGCCTAAATCTTGAGAAAGGGGGATGGGCAAATGATTTAAAAATTCCTCTTCTGAGAATCCGGCCGGATCCTTTCGCCACTCTTCTTTGGCCATTTGGAGAATCTTTAAAGTTTTCTCCCTTTGTTCTGGTTTAGAAATCGGTGTGGGAAGAGAACCTCGAACACCAAAAAGAGTTATTTTCATCTAGTTCCTTTTAAAAATCCTGACAATACATCATCGGAAGGAATGCAATTGTTAGTTAACCCGGAAATCCAAGAAAAACTTTGGAAGTTTACTACCAAGACTTCCTATCAATCAGACTATCTCCTGCAACCTAAAGATCGGGGGGAAAAAATCGATCTAAAAAAATCTTTCCCGGAAGAGATCCAAAACTTTGTTTTAGAACTTGGATCTGGTTGGGGTGAAGTTGCCATCGAATTGGCAAATAACGACCGCCAAACAGGTTACCTACTGATGGAAAAGAAGGTGAACCGAATTGTCCACACCGAAAAACAACGAAAAACACTCGGCCTAGAAAATATTCGCTATATGACCGTTAACTTCCAGTGGTTCTTCGATGAGTTACTCGAGAAAGAAATTTTTGACACAATCATCATCAACTTCCCAGACCCTTGGCCAAAGAAAAAACACCGTAAAAACAGGCTTATGCAAGCCGATATGCTCAAACAAATTTATGACCTGTTAAAACCGGGGGGAAAGTTGTTATTTGCAACCGACTACGGCCCTTACGCAAGACGAACCATTTCCCTATTTCGAAAATTTCCCAAGTTTGTTTGGGAAGAGAAAGAATACGAGTTTGAAAGACCTGGTTTCCCTGTTTCTTTTTTCGAGACCGAAAAAAGAAATGAAGGGAAACGAATTTATTATCTAAATAGAACGAAACAAAATTAAACCATTCAGGTAAGATCCAAAGTTTCTTACCTAAAAAATCTAATACCGAAAGATTGTCCTTTTAATGGACCTCACTACAGATAGTTTTCTTCTCTTTAGGCTCTTCTGATTAATCTACAGTGACAGTACTGATCCTAAGGCCATCCCGGTCTCCTTTCCATGGAACAGGAGTTTTCTCCCTGCCTTTGATTAAGAGTAATTCTTTAGATCTACCTTCTACCACAAGCCCATCCAAAGGATAATAAAAATCTCCTTCTATGGAATACGAATCTTTCCACTTAGAGCCACCTTTCCAAAGATAGGCGGTATCTTCTGTATTGATCAGTAAAGACTCTGGATTTTTGACAACCGACCGAATGGTATCAGTATTACCCAAGGAATACAACTTTGCTTTTTCGGTTCCTTGATAGATTTGATTTCCTAACTGAATCAAACAAGAATCTTCCAAACATCCTAGGATCAGAGCCGATTCTTTTGTATCTTTTTTGACAACAGGATTTGATATCTTTTTGTCTTTATCGGAATTGGAACTAGAACCTATAGCAAAAACTTGGATTTGGAATTCTTTCTTTAAATCGCGAAGGACAAAAAGTTTTCCTTCCGATGTGTGAGAAAAACTTAAAAAATCGTTTCCATTCCACTCTTCCTCAATTTCTAAATTGGGGTTAGTTCTTACAATCTTACGATCGTTCCCTTTTTCTTTTTCCAGAAGAAGTAAAAATCCATTCCCTTCGGCAGAACCTTGTTTGACTTTCCAACCCACAAGAATTTGTTTTTTGAAACTCATTTTTCCCGATTCAGGATAAATCTTTGTCGCAGAATCATTGGAAATTCCCACAAGTTCTTTTCCGGCAACTAACAGTTGGTAAGGAGTGGAAGTGTATTGTTTCCAAACAAGTTCCTTGGTGATTCTATCATAACCAACGAGCGCTGTTCCGTAATTGACGATGATTCGATTGGGATACACAATCGGTGTAGAAACTGGCGTTCCCGAAAGATTGAGATCGGTCACATGGAGTGGTTCATCGTCCATTGCATCGGAAGGAAGAAGTCTTGCGTATTTGGTTTCGCCATATTCACGTAAGATTTTTTCTTTTACATGGTTCCGTTTGGTTTTGACCTTATCGGAGGGAGATTGTTTTTGTTTGGCATCCAAAATTCGAAACTGTGCAAACAATGCTTCCGCAGAAGGTTCTTCTTTCAGAACCCGATCAATGATCTTCTCTGCTTCTTCTAATTTGTTTTCTTTGAAGTAGATATATGCTAATTGGATCTCACCATCCATAAAATCAGGATCTGATTTACGAATGGATTCCAAAATAGTTTTTGATTCTTTAGTCAAATCTTCGTTAAAATAAGCTATGGCTAAGTTATAAGAAGAAAGGCCAAATTCAGAATCCTTCACACGCGCTTTTTCAAACTCGCGTTTCGCATTTTCCATTTGGTTTAGTTTATAAAATGCTAAACCTTTTGCCACATTACTCGGAGCAAAATTCGGATTCACCAAAATAGAACGATCAAATTCCCCAATTGCCCCCTCGTAATTTTTCCTTTTCATGGTCACAAGACCTAACATGTAGTAGGCGTAATAGGAATCAGGTTTTTCTCTTAAAATATCGTAGAATCCGTCTTCGGCTCTTTTGAGTTCCCCTTTTTTATAATAAAAAGAGTAAATCCCTTCCTTAAATGAAATCGCATTTTCTTTGTTGGAGCGAACGGCATTTTCCAAAATAGAAATGCCTTTTTCTTCCTCACCTTTCTCGATATAACATTCTGCAATTTTTACAAGAAGGGAAGCTTTAGGAACTCTATCGTATGCCTTCTGGTAAGGAGTTACCGCTTCAATGTATTTTTTACGATTGAATAGAGAGTTACCTTCTTTGACAAAAGGCAGGATTTCCGCAAAACGAGAGTTCTCCGCCACCGTCTTTTCTGTTTCGAGCAGTTCTGGAATGTCCTTGGTATACTTTTTGGACTTTTGAATGAATTCATTGGCACGAGTATAGTTTTCTTTCGAATTTTCCTCTACAGCTCGTTTGTAATACAAACTTCCCAAACGGTAATCCACAGCATCATTGTTTGGGAATTTTTTCTTCAGTCCCATATAAATGGATTCTGCTTCTTCCCATTTACTAGCATCTTCTGCAATACGACCCAAAGTGATGGCACTAAAAGGATCTGTAGCAGAAAGAATTTCTAGTTTTTTGATGTATTCTTTTTCTTTTTTGGATTCACCCGTTTTTGCATACACACGAGCAAGGCCTTGTAAGGCACCAGGATTTGTGGCATCCATACGATAGGCTTCTAAATAGGAGCTTTCTGATTTTTTGTATTCCCCAAAAGCAAAGTAAGCTCGACCAAACGCATTTTGTGCTGCTGGGTTTTCTGGGTTCACACCCATTGCTTTTCCGTATTCATCAAAGGCCTGTTTACGTTTTCCTTGGCGTAGGTATGCGTCACCATCAGCGATAAACTTTTGTGATTCTGCGAGTATCTTTGCTTTGCGAATTTCCTCTTTTTTTGCCTTAGGATGAGACTCTGCTTTTTTTAATACATCTAGTGCTTCGTCAAAACGACCCGAATCAATCAGCACATAGGCTAAGTTGAGTTTCGGTTCAAAAAAATTGGGATCCCAAGTGGATGCATCTTGGAAACTAAGAGTGGCTTTCTTAGTTTCTCCCCATTTCCATTCACATATCCCTTGTTTGTTGCGAATCTCTGCGTTTTTAGGAATTTTCCCGCCGGCTTGTTTGGAAGTTTTTAAACAATCGGAATAGTTATGAGTTTGAATGTAAACATTACACAACCCGACATAGGCGTTGGGATTTGTGTCAGAGAGTGAAATGGATTTTTTGAAACTCTCTTCACTTTCTTTGAGTTTTCCACCCAATAACTGAGCATTTCCCAGAAAAGACCAAACAGAACCATTTTGTGGCTGTAACTCGGTGGCTTTTTTGAATTCAGAAGTTGCTTCTGCGTAATTCTTTTTTGCTAAAAAGTCATTCCCGCGTTGGATGAGAGATGCAATCTTAGTGGAAAGTTTTGCATCTTTGGCTGTTTTTAATTCTGGATTGAGCTTTTCCGCTTTTGCGAAGTAAGCTTCCGCTTCCTCATATCTTTTTAGTTCTAAACAAAGGTCCCCCAATTGGTTTAACAATTCGATAGGGTAAGGAAATTCCGTTTTAGTTTCCAAGGACTTTAGAACCACAAGGCTTTCTTGGTAACGAACCAAGTTTTTTAAAAGTAGGCCCGTTTTATAAGTATAGATGGTTTCTTCTGGTTTTAGTTGGCTTAGAGTTTGGTAAGTAGAAAGTGCTTCTTCATTTTCTCCCAAAGTGGATTGAACCGTTCCAAGTCCAATGAGGAGTTTTTCATTTTTGGGTTCTAAGTTTTTGCCTTTTTCATAAGCAAGTTTTGCGTTTTCATAATCTCCTAACTGGTAATAGGAAGATCCAAGCAGAGAATAACCATCAATCAGTTCAAAAGTTTGGATGGAAGTCTTTGCTTTTTCTAACGCAACATCTATGTTTCCTTTTTGAAATTCATTACTTCCTTCTGCGACAAGTTCCCTTGCTTCTTCAATTTTTTGGCGATCCGATACATCGGATTTTTCAACCACGGAATCCTTTACGGAAACGGGTTTGAAGTCACGAGATTGGCAGCCGACAAAAAGAACGACGGTAAAAATTAAAAAACTAAGTTGTCTCATTTTTGGAGCCTTTCCTCAAACTTAACCATATCAGGATATCGTATTTTTAAACCTCGAAGAGGTGTGCCCGTTATAGGCGCGTTATGTGGAGTCAAAACTCCCAAATTCCAAAAAGTTTCGAAATTCCATGGAAGTTCTTCCACGGTTTTATTTCCCAAAGACAACCGAATCATCTTCTTTTCAATGTCGGTAGAAAGTTTGATACTTCTGCCTTTGAGTTCATCCTCTTTATTCCAACGATACGAAGAACGAACAGGGGCTTCTTTTTCTTCCGCAGAAAACTTGATGATATGGAAGTCTGTTTTATCGACATAGATAAGAATGGCATTTTGATTGTGATCAGTAAAAGAAAGGCCAACCGCCCCATTCAAATCTTTCACAAGGTCTAACACAAGCTCAGCTTCTAGATAATCAGGAATGAGGTCTTCTGAATACACTCCATACCAGCCGGTAGGAAGGTCTTTGTTTTTGGCAAAGGTAAGTTTGCCAGGGAATGTGGCCGAAAAATTGGGAGAAGCCGATGTTAGGTTCCAAAATTCTTCTGATTCCCAGCCAACTCCATCCTCAAGAGAGATGGGTAAAGCAATGGACGTGATTTGTTTTGGTCTAATTTTGATCCCCGCCTTTGCATATTCAAAGTGAGAATCTTTTTGAGTGCGGATGAACTGGATCGGATAACTTCCGTAAGGAACACCCGATTCCGCATATTGAGTTTTTCCTTTTTTCTGACCATCCACAACGATATCAAGACCTGCAGGAAAACTAGAAATGACAATGGTTCCTTGCGAAATATCATCACTCCATTCTTGGAACACACGAGTGGTTTTCCCTGCTCGAATTAAGATGTTTCGTTTGACTGGATCTTTGCCCGGTTTTGCAAAGGAAAGGGTATGTTTGCCATTGATGAGTGGATAGGAAAGTAAAGGAGCTTTCCCCACTTCCACACCGTCCAAATAAATTGTGGTTCCGGGTGAGGTGGAAAACACCGAAGCATTTCCTCGCAAAGAGGAGGTAAAATAATTACGTAATTCATCATCCGATGGAGAAGAAACTTCTGCAAAATAAGCAGGAACACTTCCAGTCAATGGTTGGAGTTGTCTTTTGCCATGGAAAACATCAAATGATTTTAAAGATTTAACAACAGGTTCTTTTTCTTCTTGGTATACAAAAATCGCCTTTCCAAAGTTTTGCGACAAAACTGGATCTTTGTATTGGACTTCAATCGAATGTCTTTCGGCATTGCGAGTAAGCGAGAGTTCCAATACCAAATCTAAGTCGGAAACTTCGTTAAATTTTGTATCTGGATCTTTGGGAGCTTTTTTATATAACCCGAGTTTGTTGTGTGGGAAGAGGACTTTCTCTTCGAGTAATAACAGATCAGATTTAGAAAACCCCTCTGGAACTTGTTTCCAGAGGAGTGAAAAATGAGGAGTGGATTTATTTACCAGTCGTTCTTTGTAATCTCTGCCCGAAGGAAGGGGTTCCGACTCACCCGGTTCAGGAGTGATGAACTTAGGTTTTGTAAAACTTCGATTTAAAGTTTCGATCTTTGTGACCGAAGAACAATAACCGACTAAAAAACAAAGGACCGGTAAATAAACATATCTCATTTCGTCTTATCAAAACTCTCTTTCGGTGCTAATTTTAGGGAATCTTTCTGAACATCTTTTTTGATGTATTTTGAATCTTCGATGGACTTCGCAGTTGTGATGACTTCGTCTGATTTCGATTTAGTGATCTCACGATTTTTAGCTGCTTTTTCTAATTCTTCTACAGAAGATCCAATGTTTAGTTTTTGTAGTTCTTCGTTGTTGGTTCTTAGCTCATTTGCAAGAGACTCAAACTGTAACATCTTAGTATTTTCAAAAGCCAACATCTCTTTCATCTCTGTCAAAGATTGTTTGTCCATTGGTTTGATCATTTTATCAGAAATTTTAGTATCATTCCCGACTTCAGCTGTTTTCTGTTTGTCGACAACGATTTCGTTTTCTGAGTTTGCTTTACGGATCGCAACCGCACCATCAAGGACCGTGTATTTCACGACACAGTTTCCAGAACCACAAGCTACGTTTCCACCTTTAGCTGATGGATTTTCCACATTGGTTAGGAAGATCGTTCCACGTACACCCGCAATGGAAGTAGGAGTGACTACACTGAAAGATTCTGTTTTTCTTTCTTTGCGAAGAACAGTCACTAGTTTTCCGTATTGCATGTTCACTTCTGTTGCACGCGAACCGTCGTTTGCTGCAAACGCTTGGCTTACGCTAAGAGAAGTATTTTTGTTTAATTTCAAAACTCCGTCTTCACCGACAAGGATTTCCACAGAACCGTTTTGGCCGGTAACGATGGTATCTTTGGAAGTTAAAACATCACCCAAATTAGGTTTCACTTGTCCACTTTCGCGGATCACAACGACATCACCTTTTACAAAGGCAACGACGACGTTACTTTCTTGTTGGGACTTGTCTGTAACATTTGTTACAGTTTCCTTGGAATCTTTTTGGCAAGCAACGAAAAATATGGCAAAAACTGCCACAAATCCCAATACTGACAACCGATTGATGATAACACGTTTCATATTCCTTCCTCCAGAAATAACATTCTAATCATAGATAACAACTGAGGGCTTGGCAACTCTTTTCCCTAATGCCTTTTTGTGACAGATTTTGCCCAATGGTCTCGTCTTGTCACCCTGTGGGGGTTTTCTAGACTCTCGATCATGGACTCTAAACTTTTTTTTCGGGTTTCATCCATGGAATCGTTTAGGTATTTTCGCATAGAACATTCAGAACCCAGTTCACAGCAATAAGTTTCCTTACATGTTTCTTTAATCTTTCGTAATTCGGGAAAACTTTCCCAAAGTTCCACTGGTGTCATGTGTAGGATACCCCATTCTTTAACACCTGGGGAATCGATAAGAACAGTATTTCCTTCCAAAAACAGAGCAAAGGAATTGGTGGTGGTATGTTTTCCTTTTTTGGTGGACCCACTGACTAGGTTTGTTCTTTGGACTGTCTTCTTATGGAGATGATTCATGAGTGTGGACTTCCCTACTCCTGAATTTCCGCAAAGGAAAGTTCGTTTCCCGCGAATCCTCTCCCATAAAGGTAGGATAGATTCTTCCGAAAGAAGAGAGACAGTCATCACCTCATAACCTAACTCACGATAGTAAACTTCGCGTTCTTCGATTTCTTCCTCGGAGATGAGATCTTTTTTTGTAAAAATAATAAGAGGGGGAATTTGGGTATGGTAAGCGGCCGCAAGTAACCGATCGATAAATCCGGGTTTTGTTTCTGGATCTTTACAAGAAGCAAGGATGGCCAATTGGTCCAAGTTAGCACATAACACGTGACTATCGCCCCTATCACTCTTTCTTGTTAGGTAGTTCTTTCTTTCCATTCGTTCCGAGATGATCCATTCTTCCCCGGAAGTTTTTTCGGCAAGGACCATATCTCCGACAACAAAAGGATGGCGCTCTCCAGAATCCTTTAACCTCAGTTTGCCCTTAAGAACAGCGCGGGCATAACTTGTTCCTTCTGAATAAATTTCGTAATAGGCCCCGAAGATACGAGCGATTGTAAATAGTTCTTTACCCAAGTGGATTCTTCATTAAAATAATCTAGTTCTTACATTCTATACAGATGACATGCAAACACAAGTTTTCTTTCCTTTTGGAATCATAATCCTTTCCTCTTTTGGCTGGTTTGTATTTGCTTATGCCTTAAGCAGCGCAGATTCCACAAAACCCTTCTCCCTTTTTGCATTTGCCTTAGGTCTTTTGACAGTTTCCCTTTTGTATTTTTTAAGGCGAAAAACAGAATCACAAACCACAGAAAAACCAAAAAAACGTGATGAACTCGTCCAAAACCTGTTTGCCTTAGAAAAATTCAAAGAAGAACTCATATCCTTCAATGACCCAGACCAAATCAGCGAAACCATAAGCCAATTTCTTGCCTCAAAGATCCCAGCTGACTTTGTACAAGTTTACACTTGGGACGAAAGAGAGGGACAGTTTCGACCAAGGCCCTTTTTGGAATCACGAGACCAAAAGTTTTCGGAACTACCATCGATTCCTGTGTTTAATCCTTTTTTACTTTGGCTTTCCGAAAGAGAAGGAATTCATGTCAAAGAAAACTTCCTTCAGTTTGCCTCTCCCAACCACGAAAAAATAGCCAAACAAGCATTAGATTTTTTCAAAGAAACCAAATCAGAGTTAGTGGCCACACTTTCGATTAAGTCAAGCCTTGTTGGGTTTATCCTTCTTGGAAAACACAAAGAAGGAAAAATCTACGATATAGAAGAAATCGAAATTATTTTAGAGATCCTAGCAGTATCTCTCATGTCGCTTTCCAATTCTATGATTTACCAACAGTTGTTAAATCTCACAGAGACCTTGGAAGCGAAAGTGCGAGAAAGAACCAAAGAATTAGAAGAAACCCAAGCCCATCTTGTGCAATCTGAAAAGATGGCTTCGCTTGGTGTGATGGTAGCAGGCATTGCTCACGAAATCAATACACCAGCAGCAGTCATCAACGGGGCCGCTGACAACTTGGATGCAAACTTAGTGTTTGTTTTGTCTCACCTTGGGGACATTTCTTACCTCATCCAAAATCCCGACTTTCGTTCCATTTACTTAGACATTCTCTTTAGTTTTGTAAAAGAAGATCCCGCAGCAAAAATTGATCCCAAAGATAAATTTAAATTAAAAAAAGAAACCAAGTTTCGATTCATCCAAGATGGAATTCCAGAAAATGATGCCTCGGATCTATCCACATTTCTTATCGATCATCATCTTTTGCATATGCAAGAAGAACTCTTGCGGATTTGGAAAACGGGTGGGAAAGAAACATTCGAGATGTTAAAGAATACTTTAAGCCTGCAAAGGAATATCAAAAATATCAAATATGCGATTCGTAATATTGTTCGTATTGTCAAAGCACTGAAGTATTATTCTCACTTGGGGCAGGCATCCTATGCTGAATCCGACCTACACGAAGGTTTGGAAAACACACTTGTGATTATGCAAAACCAAATCAAACATGGAGTGGAAATTGAAAGGGTTTACGGAAGTATTCCACCAGTTCGTTGCAATATTGACGAACTAAACCAGGTGTGGACAAACCTCATCACCAATGCCATCCATGCGATGAAAAAAATAGAACATCCAAAACTGACTATATCTTCCAGAAGAGTTGGGGAAGATTATGTACTCATCAGTTTTGAAGACAATGGGTCGGGAATTCCCACTGAGATCAAAGATAAAATCTGGGATCCATTTTTTACCACAAAAGACCAAGGAGAAGGAACAGGACTTGGTCTTGGGATTGTGAAAGGGATTATCGAAAAACACAAAGGTAGGATTGAAGTGGAATCAGCTCCAGGACGAACTTTGTTTATGGTGTATCTACCGTTAGTTGGCCCTGGAGACGTCCCCAGTATCCCGAAAGAAATGTTCCGGGAAATTCGAGGTTAAGAGAAAAGTGGCTGGCCGAGAAGTTTTTCCCAACTTGCTTTAGTTTGTTCAAAGTTCTTGCGTAAAACTCCGGCTTCTCTTTCATCTGAAGTTTGTTTTGCCTGTTTCCATTTTTGAAATTCTTGCAGGGCAGATTCACGTAAACTTGCGAGTTGCTCTTCCCAATGACGAAGTTTTTCCTCATTTGCATTCGCATACTTATGAAGTGTTTCTTTTTCTTTCAAAAACATAGTTTTTTGTAAGATTTTTTCTTCGGAAACGTTTTTTAAGTTATACGTAAGACCCAAATACGAAAGTCCCCTGATCATCCATTTGGATGGATCATAATCAAACCAACGAATTCCGTTCCGATAGTCGGATTGGAACTCATGGTGGAAATTATGGAAACCTTCACCAAACGTAAAAAAGGCGATGATCCAATTATCGCGAGCCGTTTGTTCTTTAGAAAAAGTTCGTTCTCCCCAAACATGGCAAGCACTGTTGATAAAAAATGTGAACTGATGGACAACAAAAAGCCGGAGGAACCCTGCTACAAAAAATCCTTCTAAAAACGAACCCCATAACATCGTGATAAGGCCCGGAAGGATAAAACACATAAAGATAGCAATGGAATAAAAATGTTTATGTTGCCAAAACACTAGCGGATCGTTTACTAAATCTTGCACCCCGTGTTGGACATACTTTCTTTTGCGAAACAACCAACCAATATGAGCAAACCAAAATCCTTTTTTAATGGAATAAGGGTCTTTATCAGTATCTACAAATCGATGGTGGAGGCGGTGGTCTTCACTCCATTCGAGAGCAGTTGATTGGAAAGCAGCAGCTCCAAAAAGGAGTAACCAAAGTTTGACGGGGAATTTTGCTTCATAGGCTTTATGAGAGAAAAGTCTGTGATACCCAACTGTGATTCCCATTCCCGTTGCAAAAAAATAAAACACAAATAAGGCCCAAGTGCCGAGATGGATGGTATCATAAAGATAGAAGTAAAGAGTTCCAAAAATCCCCACCAAAGGAGATATGAGTAAAAATAGAGTCGTAACCCAATCGATGGGTTCTTCCGTTTTGATTTCAGCTTGTGTCGTCATAGAGATTTCCTGTTTCATGGAATGAGAGTCCTAAACCGAGATTCCGGTTGCAAAAAAATATGAGTACAGTACGTTACAAGCCGGGTTTTTTAGAACAATGGGGGCGTCGTGTTCTCATCGCCATTGGCTCTCATTCTCGGAAACTCGAGGATTCTGGGAAAAGTTTTGCCTACCAATCACGCACTCTCCTTATTTGGGGCAGTTTTTGGTCTTTTTGGATTGGGTTTTTGCCTTCCATAACCTTTGTGTATTTTTGTATTTACCTTCCCCCGCTATCCTTTTGGCCCCTGGATTCCCTCTCCTATCCTGCACTTTTAGGCTTTGTTTTCCTTTTGGTTTTGGCAACCGTGTTTGAATTTTATCTCCTCTTTCGATTGGGATTTTATCTTTCCTTTCGGATGGCAAAGTATGCTGACATTGAACTTGCTGAAGAACCAGAACTCATAACCCCCATTCCGGGAATGATGGCTCGTTTGGTTTTGGAAATTCCCGACCCAAGGATCCGATTGTATGGAATTGATCCTTACAAACACCTAAATGAAAGGGCCTTATTCTTTCGCACAGCTTTGTATAAAAGTAAAGTTTTCCTTTCTAATATTTTCGCAAAACTTTTGTTAAAGGTTTTTCTGGGAAGGACGGGGCTTCGGTTTTTAATCGAATATATTTCAGGGCCTGTGACGGGAATTTGGGACAGTGTCACCACTTATATGATTTTGTATGAACTACGCAAACGAATCATTACAAGAAAGTTGTCCAATGCGATGTTGTTAAAAATCAAATCAAAGGAACGCAGTAAAATCTTTATAGAATCATCTGTGCGAGCCGTGGCCCTGTCGATTGTTTATACAAAAACATTCCACCCTAACTTTGAATATTTGCTTTTTGGACTCATTGGACTTTTGCCCGAGAGAGACAAACTCACAAATCTAGATGATTGGACAGAGTTCGAACATTCCTTCCAAAATCTAACAACAGAAGAAAGAAAATGGCCAATTGCCATCTTTGCCCTTTGTTCCTCCTTTGACGGAACTTTAAACAAAGAAGAATTAGAGGCATTCCGAGAAATCACAGAAATTTCACCTACCTGGCTTCTCGACCGAGTGCGTATTTTAAGCGAAACCATTCGAAAAGGGGAACTTACGGAATCTTTACAATGGATGGAAAAAATCCTTCCCGAAGAATCCAATCGCTGAAAGACTAGAATTAGTCTAAATACAAAGGAGATAACAATGGCACAAGTCACACTCAAAGGAAATCCAGTTCCACTCGAAGGAAACATTCCCAAACCAGGGGACAAAGCACCCGATTTCAGAGTCGCAAAACAAGATTTAGGTGACCTTACATTAAAAGACTTAGCAGGTAAGGTAAAAATTTTAGTAGCAGTTCCAAGTTTGGATACAGCGGTTTGTGCTTTGGAAACTAAAAAGTTCAATGAAAAAGTAGCCAAAGAAAATGGAATCACAACTCTCATTATCTCTGGCGACTTACCTTTTGCCATGAAACGTTTTTGTTCCACTGAAGGAATCGATTCCGAAAATTTAATTACGGGATCGCAATTCAAAGATTTTTCTTTTTCTAAAAATTACGGCACTCATATCGCAGCCGGTCCACTCGCAGGACTTTCCGCACGAGCAGTCTTTGTTGTGGATAAAGACGATATCATTCGGTATACAGAACTTGTACCAGAAATCGGAAGTGAACCCAATTACGATACAGTTCTTGCGGAAGCTAAGAAACTGGTTTAGTCAATTCATGGATTTGGCAGGGGAGGTTTAGCCCCGCTGCCAATTCTTTGATTTTAGAAACAAGTTCCCCATCAAAACTAAAAAACACAACCCTCCAGTCTTCCTCTGCATTCGCTACACACTGCAGTGTATAAGCTAAGGCAGAGTCCCGCCGGCCCCCATCCATATGCCGAAAGGGTTCATCTAACAAAAGATAGGGTAAGTTAAATTGTTTTCCAATCCGAAATGCATATTCCAAACGTAATACATAAGAAACTTGTTCTTTGGTTCCAGTGGAAAGGTTAGTAAATGACAAACTCTCTTTGGAAGACTCGGTTGTGACCTGAATTTCGTCCGAGAACCCATTCCATTGAATTTGTTTTGTGGGAAGAGATCCTTTGAGAGCATCCATTCGGGTTTGTAGAGATTTGACAAGAGAGGACATTTTGTCCGTACTTTCGACCTGCATTTCAGAAAAAATTTCTGATAAAACTTCCAAAGCCTGAAAGTTTTTTTCCAAATCGTTTTTCCATTTTTCTTTTGTTTCTAATTCACGTTTGGCCCCGTCCCAGTTTTTTTGAGCCGGAACCATTTGTGATTCCAATACAGCCTTTCCTGTATCTAATTTTTTCTCTAACTCCATCAAGTTACGTTCTAGGTCGCGAATTTTATCGGCAAGGACTTGAATACCGTTCTCTAATCTTTGTTTGGTGGCTCTATCTTCGGAAGAAAAAGTTTTGGAAACTCCTTTTTTTTCTAAATCACTTTGTTTGTCTTTTAGTTTGAGTTTCAGCTCACCTAAATCAATACTTCCCCATTTTTTCGATTCCGATTTTAAAGATTCCTTTAAGGTGTGTAATTTTTCTTGGTTCAATCGAATTTGCACATACATCTCCGAAAGTTCCGAAAGGGAGTGAACCCCTGCCTCTCGCCAAATAGTAGTTAGCTCTTTTTCTTTTTCAGAAAGAATTTCATTTGTTTTTTTATCCACTGCCCGAAGCCGAGTGATTTCTTCCTCCATCGTGACCATCCCCGTCACGATGTTTTCTGATTCGAGTTTTTGTTTTGTGTATTCCCTATCAAATCTTTGAAAGGTAAGAGATAATGATTCCATACTGGGAAAATCTGGTTTCCATTCCCCTAAGGTTTTGGTTTCCATCTCAGTTGTGATCCTGCGAATCATTTCATTCCATTTGGGTTCATCTCTTTCGACTTGGATCTCCTTGGCACGGAATACAAAATAGAAAAAGAAACCAAAAAGAATGGCAGGCACGATATAAATCCATACACCAAAGTCCGAGAATAAAGAAAAAATCAGAGAAAAAATTCCTAAAATCCCGGAACCTCCCGCCAAACTTCTGTACAATGGATTCCAAACTGTTTTTTGAACCACAGGAGATTCTTCTTGGAACCTGCGGATCGTTTGTTTCCAGATTTCAAAAAAATCAAAATAGGATTCTAGTTTTTTAGATTTTTGGTCTGTTTGTGATTTTTGTCCTTTGAGTGACTCCCATTTCGCCTCCGAAGTTTGTATTCTTTCTTTGGAAAGGGAAAGTTTTTGTTCTAAGGATTTGATTTCTGCATCTATTTCTTTAGCTTTTTTGTCCCAATCCGACTTTAGAATTTTTTCCTCTTGTTTTGATTGTGATTCCAGTGTTTCCCACTGTAATAATTGGCTGTAGACACGATCCACTTCACTATGTTCTTCGGTTTCTCTGTATTCGGCAAACGCAGTTTGTTGTTTGGATTTTTCTAGTATCGTAGATTCCAAAGTTTCTTTTAATTTTTGGCGTTCGGTTTCCCAAAGTGGTAAGTCTGCAAATTGAGAAGAAATTTTATTTAAAGACAATTCAGAGGCGTCAAATTTTTGTTTGGCGGACTCAAACTCAGACAAAGTTAGAATCCATTCTTTGGCAGATTTTCTGGTTCCCGATTTAGCAGAAAGTTGTTCCACTTGTTCTCTTAGTTGAGAGGGATTGTATCCGCTATCGAATATCGTTTGTTCGATGGTATTCACCAGTTCCTTTTCCGAACCCACATCCATATTCCCTTCGCGGATCACAAGAGAATTCAAATATAAATTCTGAGAAATCGAAAGTTTTGAAATTCCTAAATCAGAAATTCGCTCCGGTTTATAACGTGCGTTGAGTAATGCTCCATACTTTGTACTTCCCACCACTTTCACAAGAGCTGATACAAAGGCATCCAGGATGGTAGTTTTTCCTGATTCATTCGGACCTGTGAAGACAGTCACTCTTTCGATAGGAAATTCTTTTTTAGAAAAGATACCGAAGTTTTCTAATTTTAATTTCATCGGTTTTTCTTTCCTTCTAAAATCAATCGAATGCCGGTTACCCTTGTGTGTTTCCAAAGTGATGGATCCATTTGGTCCTTTCTTTCATTCATTTTGTCTAGGAATTGTTTTACAAATTCATTTTCAGATAAATGTTGAATGACCGTAATCTGTGATTCATCCGGATCAAACTCTAAGATGCGATACTTTGATTTCCATTCTCGAAGAACCGATTCTTGGAATTTTTGTTTTTCTGTCATCGAGTCTACATATCCCACAAAACGAAACACAATCCAATCCTTGGGACTTGTTCCTTCCAAATATGTTTCAATACTCTCTTCTGGTTTACCTTCTGTATCTAGAGATACAAGGATCTCTCTGTATTCACCAGCCTCTTTCCAATACACAGGTTCTGTATGAAGTTTGGATCCATCGATATGGATAAAAATTCCACCTCTGGGTCCGGACTCTCCTTTTCTCCAAACACGAGAAGAACCCGCATAACCAACGCTACAGTTCCCAACAGTTCCCATTCGAGCACGGTGGAGGTGTCCAATCGCAAGATAATCCAAACCTAAGTTTTGGATGAGGTGGGGATCAAGATACGACCCACCTTCTTCTTCTTCCTCACTGAGTCCCGTAAAACTCATTCCAGGAACCGTTCCATGCGCGAGGCCTATCCGAAGTTTAGTTTTTTTGGGAGGGGGAGGTGATAATAACACTCCAGAATAGTTTTCTTGGTGAGGGATGGATACAAATTCAATCCCTGAATCCTCAAATAAAAAATAAGGAGTTTCATCGAGGACCTTTACTTTTGTGGACCAATCATAATCAGCATAACGGTTGTTATTCCCTTTTTTCTCCAGGATTTCATGGTTTCCAGGAAGAAAATACACAAGACCCGAGTAGGATGAAACTACTTTTAAGAACTCCGACCGAAGCCCTTCTAAATCGGGGAAGGTATTAAAAAGATCCCCACAAAATAGAATACGATCACATTTTGTTTGTTCGGCGGTATCAAAAATTTCACCGAGAACAGCTAAGGAATAGTTTTTTTCGTCTTGGGAACTTTGGGAAAGGTGGAGGTCAGAAACTTGTAATAACTTCATATTGTATGATTAGGGGAGAGTTTACCTCCCCCCTGGGACAAATTAAAGAAATTACGAAAAAAAAGCAAGGGAGCCTTAAATCACTCTGTCTTTTTTGAACTCCGCAATTTTTTCTTTGGGATAACCCAAACCACCCAAAATCTCCTCCGTGTGTTCCCCGTGTTCCGGGGGATCATTTCTGTAGGCAAACGGGGTTTCTGAAAAATGGAAAGGAGAACCAAATTGAAGGATGGGACCGTATTTGGGATGGTTTCTTTCGAGTACCATTCCCCGATCTTTCATGTGTGGGTTTTGTGTTACTTCTTTCATATTCAAAATGGGAGAAAGACAAGCATCTGTATTATCAAAGATGGGCTGTAAATCGGAGTAAGTTTTTGATTTGAAATAATCAGTTAACTTCTGTTTGATGAGAGGAATATTTTCTTCGTTCATGGGATGGTCTTTGGTAAGGTTTTCCATTCCTGCTGCCCGTAAAAAAGTTTGAAAGAACATATCTTCCAAAGCACCAAGAGCCACGTATCTCCCTTCTTTTGTTTCATAAACATTATAATTCGGTAATTTACCAGATAATATATCATTCCCTGCTTCTGGAGAAGTTTCTGAGGCTGACAAAATTCCACCGTATAACGAAAGAAATTGGAGAGAGGCATCTGTCATAGAGATATCAATGCGTTGTCCTTTACCTGTTTTTTCTCTATAATAAAGAGCTGCAAGGATGGCGGAAAGAGCTGTGAGTGTTCCTCCTCCCACATCGGCCAATTGAAAACCTGCAGGCCTAGGAGGATTTCCTGTTTGATCCAAAACTCCAGAGATCGCGAGGTAATTCAAATCATGTCCTGCAAAGTCTACGTACTTACCCGAAGTTCCATAGCCAGAAATTCCACAATAAATCAAACGAGGGAATTTTTCTTTTAAGACATCATATCCGATTCCCATCTTGTCCATTCCATCGGGGCGAAAACCTTCGAGTAAAATATCAGCATCTTCCAAAAGTTTGAAGAGAATTTCTTTCGCAGATTCTCTTTTTAAATTCAGCGTAATCGCTTTTTTATTTCGATTGAGCATCATATACAAAGCCGGGTATCCGGTTTTTCCTTTGAACATTGCACGAGATCCGTCGTATGCTCTTGGGTTTTCAATTTTAATGACTTCGGCTCCCATATCCGCTAAGTGCTGCGAACAAAGTGGACCTGGGAGGAGTAAAGATAAGTCGACTACTTTCACACCAGCAAGTGGTCCTTGGGAAGTTTCGTTTATGTTTTGTTTCATTGGGTTTTATTGCATGTCCTGGAAATTTTTTTCTGATTTAGGGTATTTTTTCTCGTAATATATACAGGGAGATCCCTAATTGGAAGCCTTAAGAGGACAAAAGGAAATCATGTTCAGAATTTGTATTTCCATAGTCTTCCTTTTTTTCTCCATTCTCTCTGTATCCTGCCAATCCATAACACCAATTAATTTACAGATGTTATTCGGTTCTTTCTTTGCTTCGACAATCGGGCAAGGTTCTGTCATTTACGATGCTCCGAATTTTTTATTTACGAGTGAAAATGGAAGACAAGCAGAATTCACAGTTCGTTTGAACATAGAGCCGAACAGTTCAGTAAAAATTGGTCCCATCTCAGTCTCTGATTCTTCAGAAGGTGTTTTATTATCAGCAACCTACCTTGAGTTTACCGAAGATAATTGGGACACTCCACAGAACATACGTTTGGCGGGAGTAGATGATTTAATCTCCGATGGAAACCAAAACTACAGAGTCCAATTGGGTACCACTTCCTCTTCTGACATTCGATTTTCCTCTCAAGGACTTCCTGTTTTACTTGTGGTCAATACAGATAATGAATCCTCTGGTGTGGCAGCAAGCCCCACATTTGGCCTCATCACTTCCGAAACGGGAGCCACAGGAAACATTGCTTATGTTTTACAAACAAGGCCAATGCAAGATGTCTATATTAGAAACTTTGTTTCAAATGATACTACTGAAGCCACTGTTGCAACGGTAGAACTTGTATTTACACCTAACAATTGGGATGTGCCCCAGACTGTAACAGTCACCGGTATTGATGACTTTAGTGTGGATGACAGTACATTTCAAATTTCTGCCGATGCCACTGTCTCGAATGATCCTGCATACTTTGGAAAACCAATTCCTATCATTACGGGAACCAATGTGGATGATGATGTGGCTGGATTTACCGTGGTCAATCTTTCAGGGCTCACAACCACAGAAGCTGGTGGGGCCGTTAGCTTTGCTGTTGTATTAAACACCTTACCCACAAACTCAGTGACAATCCCATCCATCGTGGCCACACCAAGTTCGGAAGGTACAGCAAGTCCGACCTCCCTTACCTTTGCACCAGGAGATTGGTTCACTCCAAAAATTATCACTGTGACAGGTGTGGATGATTTTATTGTGGATGGTTCAAGGACCGTTTCGATTGTTACAGGTGCGGCAACTTCCGCAGATACAGATTACAATGGTTTGGCGGGACCGGCCTTTCCTTCTGTTACTAATACGGATGACGATGTTCCTGGATTTGTTCTCTCAACTCCAGGGAGTTTGACCATTTCAGAAAATGGAGGAACCTTGTCATTTGCTATCCATCTTCTATCCCAACCCCCTCCTGGATTTACAGTTACACTCACAGGCATAACAGAAAACCATTCTATCACCAATGCCAGCACCTCAAATCTAACTTTTACCAATGCCAATTGGAATGCAGACCAATTTGTCAATATCACAACGAACAACAATTCCATTGATGAAGACACAAGGACTGTCACATTACAATTTGGAACCGTAAATACTGGTGGTTCCGCAGATCCTGTATACAACTCGGTGACACCACCCACACAAGTAACCATTTTTGTTACAGATGATGATACAGCAGGATTTACAGTCACTCCCGTAGGTGGACTTGTCGTTCATGAAAACGGAACTCCGTCTACAGAAACTTTTACTGTGGTTTTGAATTCGGAGCCAACAAACTCGGTGAGTGTCCCAAGTATCACATCTAGTAATACATCAGAAATCACAGTTTCCCCTGCATCTTTAAACTTTACCACAGGGAACTGGAACACACCCCAAACTGTCACCATCGCATCCGTGTTAGATGGATCAGATGATGGGGATAAAAATGTAAATATCTCTTTTGGAAATTCTTCCTCTACAGATGCCAAATACAATTCCATCTCCATTCCTGCAGTTGCTGCGATCAATACAGATAGTAACGAACCATTGGTTCGAATCCAAAACCTATCTGCGTCTTCTATGGTGGAAAATGGAAGTTCTACCATTACCTTCGAAATCAGATTATCTTTAAAACCGAATTCCAACGTAACCATTGGTCCCATTACCTCCTCTGATGGAACAGAAGCCGTGTTACTCAATAGTACGGCAGGAGTTGCAGCCTCGCGTACACTTACCTTTACTCCCACAAATGGTCAGGTCGCAAACTATACTGGCAACACAAGCGATAGTGGTTGGGATGTACCTCAAGTAGTGACCATTCGTTCAGTCTCCGATTCCTTTGATGACGGAAACCTTCCTGTCACCGTTCATATCCCTCAAGCAAGTGGATCTTACTTTACTGGACTTTATCCTACAGGTACTCTTCCCGGATATACAGAAGCTAGCGGGAATTTGGTGGTCACAGTTACGGACAACGATACAGTTGGTTTTACTATTTCATCCACAACCTTGAATTTGACCGAAGGAGGAAGTGATGGAACCTTCACCGTTCGTTTGAACTCGGCTCCTTGTGACAGTCCTGGTAATTTAGCCGCTTGTGCTTCCGGTTCTGTCACTATTCCGATCACAGGTGAAACTTTTAGCTTAC
The DNA here is from genome assembly GCF_000332455.1 of Leptospira vanthielii serovar Holland str. Waz Holland = ATCC 700522. Taxonomy (GTDB): domain Bacteria; phylum Spirochaetota; class Leptospiria; order Leptospirales; family Leptospiraceae; genus Leptospira_A; species Leptospira_A vanthielii. The sequence goes on from NZ_AOGY02000062.1 coordinate 83,531, forward strand.
CCGACTCCACTCAATACACCTTCTCACCGGCGAGTCTTACATTCACTCATACCAACTTTTCTACAACACAAACGGTGACGATCATGGTCACCAACGATTCGATTAATGAAATCAATACAAGAACCCATACACTTACGTTAGGTGCCGTTACAGGATCTGGAACCGATTATGAAGGTTTGAATCCGAGTGATATCACAATCAATATCGCTGACGATGACAACCCTTCACCTAGTATTTTATTTACTCTGGATGCAGGACAACCTTACTTTACAACAGAAGCCGGACAATCTGCAATGTACAGCCTAAGACTTGGGAGTCGCCCTCTTCCCGGAAATCAAGTCACGGTGACGGTAGCCACTTCTGATGCCACAGAAGGGATGATTAATGATAGCGGAACACCCGTTAGCTTTAAACAATATATTTTTGATGAAACCAGTTGGAGCACTTCGGTTCCCGTGGAAATCCAAGGAGTTTCCGATGTTTTAACTGACGGGAACATAAGTTATACGATGACAATAAATGGAACCGAAACAGGTTCCACTCCTTCCTGGTATGTTAGTTTTGTGGGAAGTACGGGAGATACGGCCACCCTTCTCAACTATAGTATATCTGAAAACCCAGTCACGATAGTCACTCCAACCAATCTAACACGGGCTGAAAATTCTTCTGCCTTTCCTATCTATATTTTACTTAGCCAAGCTCCCACAGATGATGTTACGATTCCTGTCTCTGTAACCACTACTTTCCCTTGTGAACTCGTTGTAAGCCCCGCTGTCCCACAATTTTCTCTCTCTGCAAGTTCGGTGACTATCACTAGTGCCAATTGGAATACAATTGGAGCACATAACACAATCACTGTGACCCCGAATGATGATGCTGTCGATGATGGAAATGTATCTTGTCCTATTGTTGTGGGAATCCTTTCTTCCTCTGATGGTTTTTATAATGGTGTGAATCCTTATCCTTCTTCTAACTATCCAATGCTCACTTTAAATGATAATGACGGTGCTGGGGTCACCACTTCAGGATTTACTCCGGCCACAGTGATTACATCGCAATCAGGTGCCTCTTCTGCATTTTATATCCACTTGGACTCACAACCCACAACCAATATCACGTTGAACTTCAGCACCTCACCTGGCGGCCTCGTGAGTTTTCCCACAGCACCACTCACATTCACACCGAGTAATTTTGGATCAGGACAACTGGTAACCGTTACCGGCCTCGATACCGCCAGCCTAGGGGATGTGAGTTATACCATATCTTCTGTTGTTACATCCGGGGAAACGGGTACAGGCTTCACACCTTCTGCCATTTACAGTGCACTCACACCTTTATCTATCTCAGGAAACCATATCAACTATATTTATGATATTATCCCTTGCACCGACCCCAATCCATTGAATGTTTGCGGATCATCTCCCAATAGTTCCGGTGGCCTCGTCACTTCACCTAATTTGATTACTACGGAGATTGGTGGCCAGTCCAGGTTCCAAGTTCGATTGCGTGCACGACCAGTTTCTAATGTCACCATTCCTGTTATTAGTTCGAATGTTGCTGAAGGAACCACGTCGGTTTCTAGTTTGGTGTTCACTTCCAGCGATTGGAATACCTTTCAAAACGTGGTCCTTACGGGAATTGATGATTTCCTTGTTGATGGGAATATGGCTTATTCGATTTTATTTGGTTCCCTTAGTGGGGGAGGAAGTGGAATTCATGGAGAAACATTCCCTTCTACATCTGTCACAAACCAAGACAATGATTGAAACTATTGCACATAACCTTGTTTCTTTAGAATTTCTAAAGCATCCGTTCCTAATTCTTGTTTCGAAGAATAAGATTTTTTTTGTCCCCCTTCTTTCCAAAAATAGACTTTTGCCTTGGGAATGATGTTTGGTTTTTGTGGTCCTGACTCGTATAACAAATCACAGTTGGAATTACACGATGCCATACTCACACCAAAATAACCGGTAAAAATTTCTGTTTTTGGAATTTGTTTTTTAGAAAACGATACAGTAAATTCAGGAAAACTCACATCGGGGTAGACTTCGAAACTAATTTCAAAGGCCTTTGTTCGATTTGTACGAATCTGCACTGATTTTCCCTTCTCTTCCAAAACAAGGTCCTCGGAAATGGTGGCCATACGAATGGCACCTTGTGGTACTCGAATTTGTATTTCTGTTTCTTTTGATTCTGGTTGGATGGAAAGATGATACAAAGGAAGTTTTGGTTCCATAGAACGAATTTGTTTCCAAAACCGAAGGATTTTCTTTTCCAGTGATGGATTTAATTTCATATCCCGTATGGCTGAAATATTAGAGATACGTAATGGATTTTCTTGGTTGGGATCTTTTTTGGCATCCGAATACAAATAAAACTCACTTCCCACAGAACCTAACCAAAACTTTCCGACTTCATGAAACCGATAAGACCTTTGCAAAAGGAACTCCGATCCTTCTCCATACCCTTGAGTGAACCTAGTTTCTCCATAATACGTACGTTTGGTTGTCTCTTGATTTTCGATTAAAGGTTTGAGAGATTTTCCTTGGATGGACTTAGGAATGGGGAGTCCACAATAATCAAGAACCGTTGGGAATAAATCAATGGATCTTGTCATTGAAGAAATCGAATGTTTGAAAGTTGAACCAGGCAATTTAATCAGGAGTGGTACATGAATATTTTCTAAAAACAAATCCTGTCCATGTCCATAATAAGTGTTTGTTCCTGTAAAGGGCGAGATCGCATGAGCACTATGCATCACTTCACCATGGTCAGCTGTAATGAGGATGAGAGTGTTGTCCCATAGGTTTTTGGTTTTAAGTTCTAGAAAAACTTTTCCCAACTCTTCATCCACAAAGGCGACTTCTCCCAGATAATTCATTTTCTTTTCATCTAAAATTTCTTTTGTTTGAATCCGATTGCTAAATCCTGGTGGTGGAGTATAGGGTTTGTGTGGATCGTTATAATTTAAAAAAAGAAAAAAAGGTTTTTCCTTTGTAGAGATTTCATCCAACACTTCGAATGTTTTGTTGGTAATTTTTTGTGTATCTTCGCTATAATTAGAAAAATCGTATAACAAATCAAAGCCGACATTGACTCCAAGTCCAAACTTATCTGTCAAAAATGGATTATTCCCTACCATATAAGTAACAAAGGAATTGTCTTTTAATAACTTAGGCAGAGGTCGTTTTTCACTCCGATAAAACGCATCCACTTCGGATTTGGTTGTGGGGTAATCCCAAAAATTAACAGGATTTGCGGAAGCATACTTCCCTGTAAAAAACACAAGAGTGGATGGTCTTGTCCAAGCCGCATTGACCAAATGGTATTGGAAGTTGATCGCATTTTTTTGAAACAAATCCAAGTTTGGAGTGACTCCATAACGACCGATAATATCTCCCCGAAGCGAATCTATGACGATCCAAAGGACATTGGGGCGTTTCTGTATGGCAGGAGAAACAGACTCCTTGTCTAATACGGAATCTGTTTTTTTACAAAGAAAAAAGAAAAGAAAAGTAAATAGAAAAAGTAGTGTTTTTAGTTTTGAAGTAACAGTTATACGTTTCAAGATTTACGATTTAACATCAAACATTTGCAAGGCGGTAAGCCAAACGCCCACCAATATAAACGCAATTCCCAACCATTGGGTTAAGTTTAATCTTTCTTTAAAAAAAAGTGAAGATGCAATCAGAACAATGATAAAACCACTAGAAGTAAACACGGGATAGGCGAGAGAAAGTTTCAAACCCTTACCCAAAACATACCTGTATCCAAGTAATGCCAATCCAAAACTAGCGAGCCCACCGATGAAGTAAGGATTGAATACCGTAAAGATTGTATCCCAAAGACCACCTGACAAAGTTTTTGTTTGGTCTTGCATAGAAGAAGATTTGATTAAAATATTAGCTAATGCATTGAAGAATACGGCTATACAGAAGAAGAGGATGACCTGGAATTGCATGGGATAGAGACAAAATCCGATCTAAATCGGGAAGGGTCAAATAGAAAAATGAAACAAAAATCCTTTCGGTTCAGAAACTGGGAATGTGCCTACTTAGATTCGGAAACTCCGGGTCCCATTCTCGTTTTCTGTCATGCCAATGGTTATAGTGCCGGCTGTTACAATTATTATTTTCCATTGTTATCAAAACACTACAGAGTGATTGCTCCCGATTTTTTAGGACATGGTCGTTCCGAGTTTAGTTTAAAATTTCATAATTGGAATGTCTTTCGAGACCAGATCTTAGCCCTCCTTGATCACGAATCCATTGAAAAAACAAATATCATCGGTCACTCACTCGGAGGAGCCTCTTCTCTCCTTGCTGCCGCTAAAGAACCATCTCGGTTTGAAAAGGTTCTAGCGATGGATCCAGTCATCCTTGGTTGGAAGATGATCCTTCTTTCAAAATTTTTAGAGAACCCACTCGCAAAAGGGGCAAAAAAAAGAAGGACTCATTTTAAATCTATAGAACTTGTTAGGCGGTCCTTTCGGAAGTTCCCCGCCTTTGCCAACTTCGAACCTTCTATCTTCGAAGATTATCTAAACTCTTGTTTTGTAAGTACGAATCACGAACAGGAAGTGAAACTTTGTTGTGATCCAAAAGTCGAAGCAAGGATCTTTGGACATGCTCATTTTCATGTCTTCAAAAACTTCTACGGCATCAAAACAGAAAACCACATTGCCATTCCAGAAAACTTTGAAGTCTGTAGTCCTAAGTATGCAAATCTCCTCGCCAAAGTGCATCCGAAGTCTGATGTCACCATCTTCCCTGGGTTCACTCATTTTTTTCCTTTTGAAAGACCAAAAGAAACATGGGACTGGATGAAACAACGTTTGGAAATAAAAGAGGAATAAGGGCCAATAACTTTCCATTCAATAATAGGCAATCCATCCGAACAAAAGTCCACCCACTTTCATTCATACATTATTAAAGTGTCAACGTTACTTGAACCTACCGAATTTTATGTATGTAAAAATTGCCTTCTGAACCTCAGGAGCATCCATAATATAATTGTGTGATCTTTTTACTAAAAGAAAATCCTTCCTATTCTCCAAATTCGTATTAGAGATAGAAACTCTGCCATCATCAATACCAGGAATGATAAACGAAGAGATAGGATCCAAAGTATAATCTCCAGAAATGATTGCAAATTCAAACTTAGGCAATCCTAAGGAATGAACAAAGCTTGAATTATCTGTTTTGATTTGAACCAAAATAGGACCAAGGAAAGAATTTAACAAATTAAACTGAGAGAGAAAATCAGCTATCTCACTTCCTTGATTGGGAGGAGCTAACATAAGAACTCTTCCTAAATTCTTGATCTGATTTGTCTTTAGATAGTATCGAACAATCACTCCTCCAAGTGAATGAGTAACAAAATGAATTGTTTGATTTTGACAATGATCCAAAATTTGCGAAGAAAAATAAGAACCTACAATTTCTTGAATGTTTAGGGTGGTAGAGGGATAATCAATAGAAACAACATAAAATCCTTTCTGAATCAAAAAGTTCCTAAGATGACTCAAGTGATTGGAAGATCTAAGATATCCATGAACTAAAACAACACATTCCTGCCCGGGATTTATCTTTGCATTTTGAGTCAGCTTTTCAACTGAACAATTTAAAATACAAAGTACCGCAAAAATTGAAACTAAACAAGTAATTACCCTTCTCATTAAGGCTAAAAATTTAACAATTACGCCAAATAACAATGATTCCACTTTACACTTGCGACACAATGTTATTCCCACATAACTCCCTAAATATTAATCGCCTCACCTAACACTGCCGCCGCACTTTCCATAATCCCTTCTGAAAGAGTAGGATGGGCATGGATGGTATTTGCAAGCTCTTTGACAGTGATTTCCATATTGGCACCAAGCGTCAGCTCAGCGATGAGTTCTGTTGCCCCACTTCCAATGATATGGGCTCCTAAAATCTCTCCGTGTTTTTTATCAGAAATAATTTTAATCATTCCAGTGGTATCACCTTGGGCCTGAGCTCTGCCACTGGCCGTAAATGGAAATTTTCCAACAGATATTTCGTATCCTAGCGCTTTTGCTTTTTCTTCCGTAAGACCCACACTGGCCACTTCAGGATGGCAATAGGTACATCCTGGAATGTAAGAATAGTTCAACTTGGAAATTTGTAAATGGTGTGGGTTTCCCAATCGAAAAGAAATATCTTCTGCAGCACGAATTCCTTCGGCACTGGCCACATGGGCAAGAGCAGGTGTGGGAATACAATCCCCAATCGCATAAATATGATCTATTGTACTTCGATAGTTGCCAACATAGTCCACAAAGCCATTTTTTAATTTGATTCCAATTTCATCCAGACCGATGGAACTAGTATTCGCTGAAATTCCCACCCCAACAATCACCTTATCAAAGTTTAGTTTTTCTTTTTTTGCCGAATTCCGATCTTGTAAAGTGAGCTCCACTCCTTTGTCAGAAACCACGGCCGTTTCCACCCCGTGACTTAAATACTGTTCAATCCCTCGTTTTTTAAAACTTCGTTCTAACACACCAGAGATTTCGCCATCTTCATTGGGAAGAAGATGGTCTTGGAATTCAATGATGGAAACTTTAGAACCCATACTGGTATAAAAATCGGCAAACTCTACACCGATCGCACCAGCACCAATAATAGCAAGATTCGGGATCACCTTTGGTTCTATCATTGCATCTCTCGCAGATAACACACGTTTCCCGTCAAATGGCAAAAAAGGTAAGGCTTTGTTTTTGGCACCGACAGCCAAAATAAAAAAATCAGCAGTATATGTGACTGGTTCCCCGGAACTAGATTTTACTTGGATGGTCTTGGAATTTTGAAAACTGGCCTCTCCATTTACGACGGTGATTTTGTTTTTCTTCATCAGAAACTCAACACCTTTGGCCATTTGGTCTGCAACAGAGCGAGAGCGTTTGATCACAGCATCGAAGTCGGCTTTGATATTATCACAAGAAAGTCCAAAACTGGCAGCATGTTTTAAATGTTCGAGTACATGTGCACTTTCTAACAATGCTTTGGTGGGAATACAACCCCAGTTCAAACATACACCCCCAAGTTTTTCACGTTCAACGACACATGTTTGCAAACCTAATTGTGCGGCACGGATGGCTGCGACATAACCGCCTGGCCCTCCTCCAATAACGATGACTTGGAAATGGTTTGGATTGGACATACGTTCTCCCGTTAGATTGGGATACCGTACGAAAAAAAGAAAGTCAAGACCTCTTTTTGGCTACGATAAGCATCCTTGCGCCCGTTTTTATATATTTTTCGCCATCATAGTTGCTATATACATGAAGGACATCAAACTTATTATCGTCTAAGAAATTCTGCACTTGCGGGAAATGAAATACACGCATTGTGTGTTTGTCTTTTAAATCCTTTTGATTCAAATTATAAACATAATTTACTTCTACAATCGCTACATCGTCTGCTCTTGTTAAACGAAATCCGCGATTCCTTCGAATGGACGTATCACCCTGTCTCACATTACTCACAGTCGTAATTGGTTTTCGTTTGATTCTGTGGATTGGGTCCGCGTTCCAAATTTCCAAAATCAAAAGGCCGGCCTGTTTTAAATTTTTGTGACAATTCCGCAGGAAATTCTGCACCAAGTCATCGTTGATTAGATAATTAAAAGTTCCATACAAACAAATCACAGCGTCTACTGGTTGTTTTGCGACATAAACTTCCATTTTTCCAAGCTCAAACTGGCAATGAGGAAATCTAACTTTGGCTATTTCCAACATTCGGGGAGATCCATCGACTCCAAGTGGTTTGAAGCCCATAGCCTGCAATTCCTTGATATGTTCCCCGGTCCCGCATCCAATGTCCAACACGGTGTGTATTTTATGTCGCTTAAACGTATCCCGAAGGAAGAGGATTTCTTCCGAAAACTTGCGGCTTGCTTCTTCGATGGTAAAATAGTATTCGGCCAATTCGGAATAGAGTTTCATTTGCCCCTAGCGGAAAGGGAAAATCAGTTCAGCGAATCCCCATTTTACCCGTTATATTGAGTAACGGCTAAGTCATTATGAAACGATATACAATTCCCACAATTTTTTTCATCATCGGAGTCATCCTTCAGTATACATTTTATTTTTCCTGGGTGAGTTTTACTCTTCTCTCCGTTTCCTGTTTGTTACTCGCTTTGTTTTTATATAGTTTGGACTTTCAAAAGCCGGAGTCCCAGAATGAAACGAATCACAATTTAAATAACGAAGGTTTATTAGATAAAAATCCACGTACAGATGTAGTCTTCGATACAGAAACATCTTTGCCAACAGTTCCATCCAATGCGGAACCTAAACCAAAAGATATCCTTTGGAAAAAAGATCCCATCTTACTTGCCAGAGAGCAGATCCATTCCGAAGGAAGATCTTTGTTTTGCGAAACTGTAAAAGAATTCCCTTTTCCTTTTTTAACAGAGAAACTTACTTCCATCCAATATGTTTATTATGATGGAAAAGCATTTAAGGAATGTTATTGGCAAAAGGCCGGAATGATGGTGGAAACCGATGACAATCCAGTAGAATGGGATGAATATGAAGAAGGAAGAATAAAAGAATTACTCCCTGCCATCGCCATCGACAAACGAAAGTTATACATTCCGCTTACAATGAATGCACATTTATTTGGATTTTTATGTTTTTCTACCAAAGAGGTTTGGAGTGAATCCGAAATTCAATCTTTCTGGGAGAAATCTACCATCATCTCAGAAAAAATTATGCAAAAAAGAGAATATGCGAAAGTAACAAAACACCCCATTTCCAAACTCTTCAACGTCTCTCACTTTTATCAAATGGCAAAATCAGCATTTGAATCCAAAGAAAAAGTGACTCTCATTCTATTCAAATTCATTGATACCAACTTCCAATCAGAAATTGCCATAGGACTCAATCTACTTGGAAAACAAAATGCGGTCATTGGTTTAGGTTTGTATCAGTTAGAAGAAAACTTGTATTCCGCTATCATTTCGAATGATAAACTCGATATTTTTTCAGAATTTTTCAAACAGTTCATTGAGGAATTGGATAACCTCGGTTATCCTTCTGAAGTAGCACTTGGTTTTTCAAATCAATCCGTTCCTGGGATCAAATTCGATATTTGGATCAAAGCTGCCTATAAATCTTTGGAAGAGAGTATTCTCTACCACGCAGCATAAATGGATCCTTTAATTGATGAAAAATTTATCCTAACTGTTTCGCAAGTTTTACCGGAACACTTTCAAAAGTCCCTACTTGTTTATGCGGAAAGGGAAGCTTATGGTCCTTCAAAAAATGAAGGACTTTGTTTTGAAAATTGTACACTTGTCGAATTTGTTGGTGATATCAATGGAAAAGTATATCTTGCCTTAGACGGTTATACAAAACTTAAACTCCTTCCGAAAATTGCAAAAGCCTTTCAAATTGATCCTACCTCACGTTCTCATTCTGCATCCATTATGATGGAATTTGCAAACCAGATCGCAGGTAAATTAATTACAGAGATGAGACTGGGACGTTACGAAATTGATATTTTGCCACCAGAAAATTTAAACCATAAACTGGTTCCTATATCTTTAGAACATTTTCGCCAATACATTCTTATCTTCAATCTCAAAGATAGAAGAGGAGAAGATTATATGGGTAGACTCTATTTGATTTTATTGTTGGAAAAATTTCCCACTCCCAAAAACTAATTCCCAATGAAACCTTATGTTTTGGCAATCCCACTTATTTTGGGTTATGCAGGGCTTAAACAAAAAAAATCTTTAGAACGTAAGGAACTCCGAATGCCAGACACTGGGAGGCGAGTGTTTCATTTTTATCCTACTGGAAAAAATCCAGAATCTTTACCTGGAGTTTATATCCAACATGGAATGAGTGCCATGGGGATTGACGACCCACGGATATTGGAACTTGCAGAAAATATTGCAAACTCCGATCACAGTGTCATCCTCCCCGAACTTCCCGAAGTTAGAGGACTTCGGATTGAAGAAAAAACCATATCCAACATCCAAGATTTGATGATGGAAATTCATTCCACAAAACATCTGTTTAATGGCAGTGATTTAGGATATTTATCAGCCAGTTTTTCTGGCGGAATGGGACTTATTGCCGCTTCCAAATCCCATACAAGAAACAAAATTAAATCTTCCATGGCCATCGGTGCTTATTGTAATTTTTTAGATACAGTTCCCTTTGTATTTTCTAACTATGATATCGATCCGTACGCAGTGTACGTCATTCTTTTCAACTTCCTTCATCGATTTGAGCCGGAACTTACCGAAGAATTAGAACCAGTCTACTTTGAAGCGGCCTTAGACAACGGACTCAAACGGATTGGAAACGATGCCCGTGCAGAAAGATTACTTTCAAAAACTTCGGTTCGGGCAAAGGAATTTTTTTTCCAAGTGGGAACTGACGAGAATTTAAGAACAGAAATAGCGAACCGCGTTCTAGAAACGGTTCCGCAAAACCTTCCTGAAAATCTTTCCCCATTTTACCAATTGGAAACTCTCGATGGCCCTGTGGCCCTACTGCATGGAAAAACAGACTCCGTGATCTCGCCGGAGGAATCGGAGAAACTGGCCCTCCTCTTCCAAAAAAAAGAAATTTCCTATGTCCACCGCACATCCACCGCCCTCACACACGGGGATAGCCTCCCTCTCCATTCCCAAATTTTTGGAGTTCCAGCCCTCCTCCAAACCTTCGGAAGTTTTCTATATTGGCTCCGCCGATAGAAATTCTCGTTTCTCCTAAGAAACCTGCCGATACTTTTAACAGAATGGACGTTAAAAATGCACCGGACTTCAATCCGGAACGGGGACTGAAAATCCAAATCTCCGAGGATCGACTTACAGCAACTTTGGTGGCAAAACCGATTTGGTTGTTAGGTGGTTCTATGAGCAATATTTTAATCTATGAAGCTCTAGATAATGCAAGCATCCATCGGGATCGGATTTTGATGAAAGAGGTAGATAAAGCTGCCATCGAAATCGATAAAATACTAAAAGATCCCACAAAAGTAAGAGATGATTTTAATTTTATAGTGGCTCAAGGAAATCCCGCCAAACAAGGGGAAAGTGGTTGGATTAAATTTTATTTCCCTAGAGCACAACGTGTTGTTCTAAAAGACGACGGATCAGCAGATTATAGAAACATAAATAAATACGTTCATGTAAAAGAAGGCGAAAGACTCGCTACACTTTTTGAAGGAATTGCCGGTGAACAAGGTATTGATGTTTTGGGAAATCCCATTTACCCCAATCCGATCGACAGGCCAAGACTTACTTTAGGTAAAAACATCCTTCCCAAAACAGTAGAGGATCCAGAAAAACCAGGACGACAACTCAAAGAATACTTTGCCTCCCTCAGTGGTGTTGTTTTTTCAACAGACACTTCTCTCACTGTATCTCCAGAATTAAATATTGAAAGTAACATTGGCCTTGGAACGGGAAACATCAACTTTGAAGGAACCATTCGAGTCAAAGGAACCATTGAAGAAGGAGCCATTGTCAATTGCCAAGGTTCCCTTTATTTAGATGGTAATGTGGAATCTTCCGATGTGATTGTGGGTGAAGACTTAGAAGTCAAAGGTGGAGTCAAAGCCAAAGGAAAAGGTGTCATTCGCATCAAAGGGGACCTTCGTGCCAAATTCATTGAAAATGGAAATCTTGAAATTGATGGCGATTGTATTGTAGAAAATTTTATTCTAGGAAGTAGAATTCTTTGTTTAGGAAATGTAATTCTTACTGGTGAATCTTCCTCCATCATTGGATCAGATATAGTTTCCTACCAAGGAATTACAGTATCTTCTCTTGGTTCTACCGCACAAATGGATACTGTTGTAGAAGTAGGATTTCATTTTAGAAATGATAGACTCCTAACAGAAGGTAGTTCTCGACTTGCCGAGTTTGAACGTGAGCTAGAAGCACTGGTTCCAGAAATTCAAAAAATCAAAGAAGTGGTACAAAGATCTCGCGGCAAATTAGATGATGCGAGAAAAGAAAAGTTCAAAGAAATCTTTGATGCTTACCAGAAAAAAAGTAAAACTGTTGAATTACTCAAATCTAAAATAGAAGAACTAAAGGGAGCTCGTTACAACCAAGACAATGTTAAGGTTGTTGTACGAAATACAGCTCACCCAGGTGCCGTGATTAAATATAGAAGACAAGTGGAAAAAATCACCAAAGCCCAAACTGCTTTTGTAATGAACTTCTTTCCTAACCAAGATAAAGCAATGTTAACTGCTTTTAAAGGGAAATAACCTTACAACGATTATAACTTAAGTCCCATTTTTTTTAGTTTGGGAAAAATCACATAGTGACAGTACGGATTTTGTGGGTTGAGAGTGAAGTAGTTTTGGTGGTAATCTTCCGCTGGATAAAACTCAGGTGCCGGTGAAATTTCTGTCACGATTGGATCAGGAAAAAGATAGGCATGTTTTCTTTTGGATTCCACAGCTAAATCTTTTTGTTTTTCATTCAGATAAAAGATAACAGAACGATACTGTGTTCCCACATCATTCCCTTGTCTATTGAGTGTAGTGGGATCATGAGAAACCCAAAAGATTTCTAAAATTTTTGAGAACGTGATGACCTCGGGATCAAATTCAATTTCGATGACCTCAGCATGACCAGTTGTTCCTGTGCAAATTTCTTTGTATGTTGGATGAGGATTGGATCCACCTGCGTATCCAGACCTTACGGATAGAACTCCAGGAATCCGAAGATAAACAGCTTCCGTACACCAAAAACACCCACCACCTAAAATTGTTTTTTCCGTCATACATTCTTTAGACGAAGAGAAATCTCCTCTGGTACAAAACATCCAAATTCTGTGATAAAGTTTTTGATTAAGTGAGCTTTTGTTACATCAAAAGACGGATTGAGTGCTCTTGCTCCCACAGGGGAAGTTTTTCCCTCGGGAAATAAAAAATTTCCATCCCCTCCTTTTAAAAAATCAAACTGCGTCACTTCTGATTCTTTACGCATCTCAATAGGGATTTCTTCTCCTGTTTTTAAATTCAAATCAAAACTATCTTTTGTAGCGCAGACATAAAAAGGTACATCATGTTCTTTGGCAACGATCCCTAAATTATACGTACCAATTTTATTAGCAGTATCTCCATTAGCAGCGACCCTGTCACAACCAACCAGAACAGCATCAATCTTACGATGATTCATAAGCCATCCAGACATTCCATCGGTGATGATATAACATTCGATTCCTTCTTCCATCATTTCGAATGCAGTGAGTCGAGAACCTTGAAGAAAGGGCCTTGTTTCATCGGCGTAAACCACAACCTTTTTCCCGGCATCTCGCAAACTTCGAATCACACCTAAAGCTGTTCCGTGTCCGGCAGTCGCAAGTGCCCCCGTATTACAGTGAGTGATGATATGAAATTCCTTTTGGTCTTTGGGAAACAAAGAAACCCCATTTTCCCCCAAAGCCTTGTTTGCTGCTAGATCTTCTGTCATCATTTCCTGGCCATAGGTTTCCCAAATCCTTGAGATTGTTTCCCAATCGGTAATTCCTTGGATTCGGTTTTTTGCCTCACGAATGGCATAACTTAAATTGACCGCAGTGGGTCGAGACTCAAGTACAGAAGTAAGTAATGTTTCAATATCTTTGGAATTAGCTACACCTGACAAAGATTTGGCGCCTAAAGTAAGACCAAAAACACCAGTAATAGCAATGGCAGGCGCTCCCCTAACAGCCATTTCACGGATTGCAACAATAGTATCTTCCGCAGTGGATAGTTTCAAAAATTCCTTTTTTCCTGGCAGAATGCGTTGGTCGAGAAGTTCTAAATATGTGGATTTCCACTGGATGGGCAAAAATTCCGGATGAGGCATCTATCCATTTTTTTGGTGCGATGCAGGAAAAAAATACAAAAACGAGTTGACGAATCCCTGTGCACCGCACAAAAAGGAATGGTGCGTTGCACAAAATAAAACCGAAAAGGAAAAATGAAAATGGAACAACAAGTAAAAGACGGATTAAACTTCATCCTAGGCGCAGTAAACACAGCAAAAGTAGAAGCAGAAAAAGCGTTTTCTGAAATTAACACTGGATTCCAAAGTTTAGCTGCGAAAGGTGCTCAAGACCAAAGCGAAGTTTCTGTAAACCTCAGAAAATACCTTCAAGAAGGAATTTCTCAAGTAGAAACAATCATTGGAAAAGCAAACACTGTTGTAGCTGAAACAAAAGCAAAAGTAGCAACTGCTACATCTAAAGCTTAATTAATTTTTTTTCTAATCAAAGCCCGGATACGTACCTCTATCCGGGATTTTTTTTAGTAATTCCTTCTCGCCAATTTTTCCAATACTCATCCAACTCTTTGGTAAAATAAACTTCCAAAGCATTTAAATCAGGAAAACTCTCATAATTGATTTCAAAAGAAGTGAAATTTTTTTCCGCTGAGGTAAGTAACCTAGTTCGAAACAAATCCATCAACTCCAACCGAAATTCTTGAAACATACGATCCATACTAATGTTTATATATTGGAAATATTTTTCAATGGCACAAACAAATATATGGTCTGCCGATAATAATGAATACTCAATAGAGTCCTTTGCCATTTCCACAAAGAGAGATTCCCATAAATTGGCCAAAACACTTTCTTTGTTTTTACAATCATAGGCCTGGCATATAGAAGCCCCATAAAAGGAAAAGTTTTGGCTTTTAGGATCTCCTGTAAAAATTGGATGGATCATACAACCTATCCGTTGTTTGGTTGGATCAACGTATCCCAAAAAGGGGCAATTATAAGTCATACCATCTTTTTTGGGAATATACGCTTCTTTGGTTTCTCTCTCCTTACGAAAAATAGGAAAACTATGGCGCACTTCAAAATTGACTGTTGTTTGGAACTCGGAAGTTCGTTCCAACAATAGTGTTTTGAATTCTTTTGGTTGTAGTTTTAAATTAAATAAACCGCAACAGGCACCGCAAGATACGTTACCAACATCAGGATGGCATAAACTCAACTCTGCTTGGCTCCTAATACAAATGGAGTGAGGCCGTTAAATACAAGTTCCAAATCACCAGTTTCTTTTCTTTCTTTAAAGTAAGTTGGAAAAGGAATCACGATTTTGCGACTTTCATGAACCAAAACTAAATTTCCTTTTTGATTAGAAAGTTGTTCTTGTAATTTGTCTTTGGATCCTGGAGAGGATGGATATAAATAAGCAGGTTTAATACCTTTGAAATAAAAGTGCGGATTGTGATTTTCAGAAACCAAAAGAATGCTGACTCTTTCCAATTCCGAAAATTCTAATAACATATTCTCTAAAAAAAACTGCAAAATGATTTGGTAAGATTCAATTTCTTCCTCTTTGATTTCATCTCGTTCCCAAGATTCCATCCATCCAACGATTTTGAAAATAGTCTCTTTTTGTTCGTGTAAAACTGGCAAAGCCATTTCCAAAATACTTGAAATCTTTAATTTTTGAAAATCCCAAACACATCCATATACAAGTTCCCACCATTTCCGAAGTGACACCGCATCATCCGGGTTATTCGGAATTGATTTGTTCATTGCGTGTGCCGCATGGTCACTAAAAACCATCATCCCAACCACTTGACTGATCGCTTCGAACAATCTGGCTAAACTAAGAAGATTGTTTTTATCGATAGATTTTGATTTACTAGTATTGATAAACTTGGAATAAGCGACCGCAATCGGAGTAGGATAAAATTCGAGAACTGTAGTAGGATTTAGAATTTTCGCAGAATGGAAAATTTTTCTTTCTTTTACGAATAAAGAAAAATCTGGATTTCCATACAATGCATAGTTTGCCCAGGTTAAATCATTGGCATGGTAGTTTCGCCTTGCAAATTCTTTGGACAAAAACAAAGACTCGCCTACAGATTTGTCGGAAAACAAAAAAGTATAGAACCGGACTGTAAAATCTATGGTTCTTTCATTGTCCAAAATTTCCCAGTTCGTACCGACAAAGGTTTTGATACCCGCAGTCAGAAAAGCTCCTGCGTATTGGTTCATAACATTTGTATTTAATTTTTTACCCGCAGATTTTGCAGACATACAAGAATTAGAAAATACTAAGTCGGTATCAATCCCTGTTGATTTGATTTCACGCGCCTTTAATACTTTTCCATCGGACAACAACCAACCGTTCTCCAAAGAATCATCCGAAAAATGAAGATGACCTGAATAATGGATGATATGTTTGTCTTTAATAAGAGAAAGTAACTTTAGTTTGGTGACTTGTTTGCCTCCAATAAACTCTAACTCTAAAAGATGGGTTGGAACCTTTTGGCTGAGAACAGAAAAAAGCACTTCCCCTTCTTTTTGTGCATGAGGTAAGTCCTCTGTGGGATCGGCAATGATGAGCATCTTGATCTTTCGATTCTCTTGGTGTGTGGGACGGTGTAATCCTCCACGGATAGTTTTTCCAATTCTAAATTTATCAGAAAGGAAACTGGTTCCATCATGGAGTAGTTCCCAAGGAACCAATGCGAGCGCAGGATCAATATTAAAATGTATGCTATGTTTAGTTGTGTTTTTTAATTTTTCAATGATAGAGAGGGGAAAAAACTGTTGGTAAAAAGTTTCCCCTAATACTTTTAAATCTTGAAGGATATCTGCATTGAGAATTTGGTTGGGATTGGAAAGAACTGACTGAGAAACGTGGACAAGTCTCTCCACTTCTCCCAAATATTCGAATATTAAATCATCGTCTAACGTGGATTGAATGTGAGATTCTTCAACAGGAAGATGATCCTCCAAAACATTGAAGATATTAACGTTACCAACTCTATCGATGATAAGGGAGAGCATGCTCCCACGAACCTATCCGACAAGGATAGACAAGTCAAACGATTTTGATTGGCCAGGACCCACAAACTCTATGGTGTAACTACCTGGGATTAACCCCGAAAAGCTAGCACTGCCTTCTAAACTGATTTTGCTTGAAAGAATGAACCTTCCTTCTCTACGAAGGTTCACTTGTTGGAAAGCCGGTGTTCCCTCTGCCTTTACAGATAGATATACCTCTCCCTGGTTTTCCTTTACAATTTGGTAGTAGAATTTTTGGTTTTCGCTAGTGGTTTCCTCAAAGATAACAGAATTGGCATCTCCCGAACGAACCTCTGCTGAGGCCGAACGCATCGAAGGAGCAAACTCAAAACTCTCACGAATTTGTAAGGATTCCACAAGACTATCGATCACGCGAATCCCCGACTGAGTTAGCCGAACGATGAGACTATCTTTCTTCTCAGGTAAGATTAAATTTTGGCGGGTGTATTCTTTTAAAAAATCAGGGAGTGGGAGTGGTGCTTTTGATAATGCAATTTCTGCCTTAGCCAGATCCAAGGACTCAGCAAAGGGGTTGTTTGCAACACTTTCACGACGCAAACTTGCAAAGAAGGCTTCTTCACAAAACCAGAATGCATCTTGTAAATTAGGATGATTTTGCAACTCATCCTCACTCGGAAACTCGCCTCGAATAAAATATTCTCTGGCCAGTTCCATCACCTCTACGTTAAAACCCTGATTTTCCATGTGGACCCCCCACCCTGTAAGAGTATGACGAAGGAAATCAGGCCTCTCCAGCGATAGAATGCATTTTTTTTTGCATTTTTTCGAGGACCCGAAGCAAAGTCACGCTGACACCACCTTCGGAAATCCCTAAGATTCTGGCAATCTCTCTGTAAGGGGTGCGGACGAGAAAATGTCCTTTTTGTTTTTTCTCGATCAGTTTTTTCCTTTGTTCGTACTTCTTCGCAAGAGCATGGTCTAGACGTTCTTTATAATATTGTGCTTCTACAGAATCACCCTGAGCTTTGGATTTTTTTTGTTCCTTCAAATCCAGAATATTCAAATACAAGGAAGTAATTTTATCTTCCATTTTTAGATTCTCTTCTTCGCGACCGGAAAGTTCCTCTCTGAGCTTCAAAACTTCAATACGAATGTCCTCTTCGGGACGGTTTGTTTTTTCTGCGATGAAACGAACTTCTTCTGGATCCAAGTGGAGGTAATAAACGAAGGACAATTTAAACACAACACGGTTCTCAATTTTGATTGTGGATAGTACTGAATGGAACTGATCCGTGACATCCACTGCCAAAGCCAAAGCCTCAGATCGTTTGTCTGGTTCGTCTTCGATGGTGCTGTATTCTTTCCCTTCTTTATTGACTTTGGAGATGGTTTGGGTTTTGACTTCTCGTTTGGTGCGTTGCCAATCGATCAGTAGATTTCTGAGTACCGAAAAAAACCAGGTTTTGAAACTTGATTTTCCTACAAAACTTTTGAAACGTTTCCCTGTTTTTAAACGTTCGAATGCATAGATATAATAATCTGAAGCATCGTCCTCACTTAAGTGAAAAACACGGATGGGAAAGTTGTAAATATCTTGCGAATAGATGTCAAAAAATGTCCGTAGAGACTTTTCATCTCCAGCACCACATGCTTTCACAATCTCTAGAATTTCTTCATTGGTATGAGAAGTCATTTTCATTATATACTTTCCTAAAAAGGAACCTGCCAGGAGACTTCTCTAAACATGAGAAGTATTGTTGTAGTATTGAGTCTCTTGGCAAGTTTTATTTTAGCAGATGAACCGGTCTCTGATACAAAACCGGAGTTTGTTTGGCCAATCCAAGGTTTAGAATTACCTGGTCTCATCACAAGTACCTTTGGTGAGTCCAGAAAGGACCATTTTCACAATGGATTGGATATTTCTTCCGTTTTACAACCTGTCAAAAGTATGAGCCAGGGGTTTATCCTATACTCCCGTTATGCGGAAGATGACCCCTTCGAAGAGGAACGTGGTTCGGGCAATATTGTCTGGATTGCACATAAAAACGGTTATGTGAGTGGTTACTACCATCTAGGTGGAACAAGAAATGAAACAGTACGGATAAATAAACTTGTCTCTGCTGGCGATACCATTGGAATCTCAGGAAACACGGGACATTCCACGGGAGGGCATTTACATTTTGTCTTGGGAAAGGATTACGGAAAAACCCTGCTTGATCCTCTCACCTACCTTCCCCCCGTAGAAGACACAATGCCTCCACAAATTGCCAATCTCTTCATTCATGTGGGTGAAAATTACACAAATTTAAACGATGGTGACAATATCAATGTTTCCAAGGCTTTTCCACTCACAGTGAGTATCATTGACGGTGGAGTAAAAAACAGCCAACGAAGGGGTGTGAAGGAAGTGAAGTTCCTTTTTAACGGAGAGGCTTACAAACAAGCAACCTTTGGATCCTTACGATTTGACTCTGGGAAATGGAAAACCAAAGAGGGACATAGTTTTGATGATTTATTTTTTAAGGACCGATATTTGGTCGGAGTGCTCAATTTAAAAGCAGGGGAAAATACAATCAAAGTACAAACGAAAGATTTTAGCGGAAAAGAATCGGAAAGAGGTTTCAGCATTAACATAACAAGAATTAGCGGAGGAAACTAAATCCTCCCCTAATCTTTTAAATTTAGAAAATCTTTAGTTGTTGGAATACAATTTAGAAATTTCTGATTTGTATTTGTCTGTGATTACATGTCGTTTTAAAGATAGCTTTGCCGTGAGTTCATCTCCCACTTCAAATGGTTTTGGCAAAATTACAACACCCACAACCCTTTCAAAAGACTTAAATCCGGTCTGTGCATTCACCTTGGTTTTGATTTCCGTTTCAATTTTTTGAATCACTTCTTTTTTGTTCCAGAATTCTCCTGTGAGCGGTTCTTCAAATCGAGAAATGTTGGGATACACAAGAACACTCAGATACTTTTGGTCTTGTCCAACCACCATACACTGATCAATCCATTCTGATTCTAAAATTTTTGACTCAATAGGAACTGGCTCCACATTTTCACCACCTAACAAAACAATGGTTTCCTTAGACCGTCCTACAATTCGTAAATTGTGATTTGCGGTAAAAATTCCCAAGTCACCAGTATTCAACCAACCATCCACCAAAACCTTATTCGTTGCATCTGGATTTTTATAATATCCAGCCATTACTTGTTTTCCTTTTACATGGATCTCACCCTTACGTCCAAATACAAATTTACCGACTTCCGTATCTAAAAAAACTTCACCAGTATGTAAATCAACAAGTCTTAAATGAGTTTTTGGGAATATCCTTCCGACAGAACCAGGGATGATTTCATCGAAAGTCCGCATAGCAAGTACAGGTGCCGTTTCTGTCATCCCATAACCTTCTAACACAGGAATTCCAATGGTATTAAAGAACTCATCTACATGATAAGGAAGAGCTCCACCACCAGAACAAGAGCCCTTTAGTTCCCCACCCGTTGCCTTTCGAATCTTAGATAGAACCAAAAAATCAAAAAACAAATGAGGCAAACTCACCAAAAAAAATCGATACAAGTGGTATACAAAACGAATGGACTGTTTCCAGAAAACAACAGGATGGATGTCCAAAATATTTCCTGTTATGATTTGTCTTGAAACGAAAAATCTTTTGGCAAAGAACATAGCAATTTGAAACATCTTTTGTTTCACAGTCGAAGACTTGGCAAGTGTTCCGAGAATTCCTGAATAGATACTTTCCCAAAGCCGTGGCGCTGATGCCATAAAGTGGGGTTTTACAAATTTTAAATCTTCTTTTAATGTACGAACACTGCTGTAATAAGTACAAGCTCCATAATACAAACTAAAAATTTCAAAAATTCGTTCAAAAATATGCCAGATAGGAAGTATTGATAGGGTTCTATCACCTTTCTCCAAACGAATCGGGAGGTTTTGCAATTGAAAAAGAATATTTCCTTGTGTTAACATCACACCTTTAGGTGTTCCTGTAGTTCCGGAAGTGTAGATCATTGTGAATAGATCCGATTCTTTAATTGTACTATTCAAAAACAAAGTGTCTGTTGTATCAGCCTTACGAAGTTCCTTTCCTTTAGAGGTTAGCTCCTGTAAGGTGGAAATTTTAATTTTACGGGAACTCATTTCTTTATTTCCCTCTTTGGGAGGGTAGATAATCACAATTTCCTTTAAAAATTCTAACTCAGCTTCCAAACGAATGACCCTTTTGAATACCGCTTCATTTTCCACAAAAAGAATCTTTGATTCTGAATGATTTAGGATGTAAAGTATATCATGGTCTGTTACATCAGATGCTCTTGGCACATCCACAGCACCTAACAGAGTCACTGCGATACTGGTTTGGATCCACTCATAAGCGTTGTCTGCAAAAATTGCCACCTTTTCTCTTTCAGACAAACTCGCCCGCAGCCCAAATGCCAAATCCTTTGCATCCGATAGCAAGTTGTTATAAGTTTTAAACTGGTAAACACCAGCACCGACTCTGGTGGCAAAAGCATTTTTGTGCCCGAATTTCGCTGGAAGATTTAAATAAAAATCGATCATAGTTCGCATTGAATTTCCTCGTTACGAAAGCAATTCTAACGAAGGAAATGAGAACTGTCGTCTTGGAGAATTCTTTGAGACGTTGGATTTAGTTAGATTTTGATTGTTTACGAAATTCGGAAGGGGTAGTACCTACCGTTTCTAAAAAAACTCGATTGAAGGTTGATTTAGAATTGAATCCAACGGAATCAGCAATCGAAAGAATGGACCTCTCTTCTGGTCCCAATAACAAACGTTTTGCCTCATCGATCCTGTATTGATTGATGTATTGGTAGAATCCAAACCCATACCGTTTGTGAAAGTATTCGGAAAGTTGGCCTGGTTTGACTTCTGCCATATCTGCGAGTTTAGAAAGGCTAAGGTCTTCATCACAAAAGACCTTCTCACGCATCAGTTCATATAACTTTTGATCAATGGTTTCTAATTGAACAGATACTAGTTTAGACTTTTCGTATTTATTTCTTTGGATACTATCTCGAACATCACTCACAAAAGGAGTCCAAAGTTCTCGAGTAAAAAAATAAAAATACATTAGGACAGGCAAAAGATAAGCACTGAGTTTACGAAAAAAAGCAATTTGGAATGTAAAACCTATACTTCCGAGTAACAAATCAATCCAAATCAGAAGGATAAACACAAGCGAATAGATGGCTTTTTTTGTAAAGAATACAGACAGGCGAACATTCGGAATCCATTCTTTGACGAGAAATACCCCCACAGAAAGTAAAATAGAAACTTTAATTCCAAAGTTTAGACCCACTATGATGGAACCATATTCTGTACTACTCAAAAGTTCTAAAATTTTCAAACGTTCGATATCAGTTCCCGAATAAAAGGGAATCAAAAAAAGAATTGAGACAATGGCGGGAATAAAATGGTAAACTTTGATTTGGATCGGCTTTTCTAAAAACAAATATTCTAAATACAAATAAAGTAATGTAGAAGATAAAAAAACAAAAGGAATATGGATGAGTGCAATCGATGGAAGATATAGATAAAAACCAGTGAACATAAAGGCCCCGGTGAGTAACCAAAGCCCTGTGGAAAAAAGAATAAAAGACCAAACAAATCCAGAAGCGTTACGGTTGCGGACCAAATTGGAAAGCGACCAAATCAAACAAAATACTGACCCAGACCCCATCCAAAGAAATTCCAATAGCAAAGTTAATGAAAGAGCAGAAGAGTCCACAAACTTTATCCGAACACTCTCACTTCTTCACCAACCGTATAACGAACCGCACCTTTCCCCAAAATGTCTGTTAACATTTTCATCAGATCAGAACTAATTTCGATGGAGAAATGATCATGGGCACGAATAACTTTTTTTTCATCCCCGTTACCCACCAGATGAAAAAAAACAGAAGAGGCACCGCGATGAACCGATAAAATGTCTTGGAGTTTCAAAATCACATCTCGATTTTTTTCTTCCAACATATTGATTGTTAAATGGAGAGTTTTTTCCATTTTCTTTTCAATGGTTACAGAATTTAGTTCTTCTAATTTATTAACTATAATTTGACCTTTTAATTCGGATTCATCCGCATCCAGGCGTTCCAGAATCCCACGAATAAAAACTGTATTGTCTTCTGTGAATAAATGTTTAAATTCTGCGTAGGTTTTTGGAAAAGCAACACATTCGATCTCACCGGTTTGGTCTTCGATCATAAAGTTGACAAATTCTTCTTTTTTCTTAGTGAGTTTTACCACTTTTTTAGAGAGAACCCCTGCGATTTCCACCTTGGATTTAGGTCGCACCTCTTCCAAGTTTTCGATTGTTGTTGGTTTTAATGTTTTTAATTGTTCTGTAAATTTATCTAACGGATGGCCAGAGAGATATAAACCTGTGGTTTCTTTTTCTTTTCGTAGAAGTTCATCCCCATTCCACTCAATTCCATCTTTGGGAAGATTTAGGTTTTCTTCTCCACCACCATTAACACCACCAAACAAAGAAAATTGACCTTCTTTTTCTTCCGCCTGTTTTTTGTTAGCGTAATTGAGAATGATATCTGTTGATTCGGATATTGTTTTTCTTGAATAACCGAAGGAATCGAAGGCGCCACCTTGCGCAAGAGATTCCAATACCTTTTTGTTTGCAAGTCTTGTATCTAACTTCTTTGTAAAGTCTCCCAGTTGGTTGTACCCACCGATGGAGTTGCGATTGGAAATGATATTTTCTGCGGCAAGTTCCCCCACTCCCTTAATGGAAGAAAGCCCAAATCGGACGGTTTTGTCATCGGTGATTTCAAAGGAAATCCCCGACTCTTTGACATCGGGACCTAAAATCCGAATTCCCATCTCTTTGGCGTTGTTGATGTATTTCACTACGTCGGTAATTTTCGAATGATCTCCCGATAATAGAGCCGTTAAATATTCAATGGAATAATTTGCTTTTAAGTAAGCTGTTTGATAAGTAACAAAGGCATAGGCAACCGAGTGCGATTTATTAAATCCATACTCACCGAATTTTTCTAATTGTTCAAAAAGTTCAATGGCTAGTTTTTCATTGATCTTTTTCTCAATAGCACCTTTCACAAATTTTTCTTTTAAGGCAGGGAGTTTCGATTTGTCTTTTTTGGCCATCGCCTTACGAAGAACATCCGAGTCTCCCACAGAGTATCCACCTACAATCCTTGAGATACCCATTACCTGCTCTTGGTATACGACAACACCGTAAGTTTCACCTAACACTTCTGCTAAACTTTCATGAGGAAAAACTACTTTCTTTTTCCCATTTTTACGATCTAAATAATCGTCCAACATTCCCGATCCCATAGGACCAGGACGGTATAATGCAAGTAAGGCGGCTATCTCTTCAAATTTTTGCACCTGAGCCTTGGCAAAAAGGTCACGAATCCCGGAAGAAGAATCTAACTGGAATATACCGAGAACATTTGCTTTTCGTAATAAACTAAATGTGGCCGCATCATCTAAAGGAATTTTATCTAAGTCGAGTAGGATTCCATGACGTTTTTCAATGAGTTTAGTGGCATGATGGATGGTGGTTAAGTTTTTTAAACCTAAAATATCCATCTTGATCAGTCCCACTTGTTCCGACATGTTTTTGTCGTACTGTGTGACTATCGAACGACCTTCCCGACCAGCTTCACTGACTGTGGATAAGGGAACAATTTCTTCTAACGCAGTTGGTGCAATGACAACACCGGCGGCATGCCTTCCCACCTGACGGTAGTTACCTTCCAGTTTTTGAGCAATATAAAAAACTTTTTTATTTAAATCGGATTTTTCTGCAATGTCACGAAGGTCTTTCGAAGTATCAACAGCTTCCTGAATGGTGATTCCCAGTTTTTTGGGGAAAAGTTTACTCATCTCATTCACTTCAGAAAATGGAACATTAAAAACACGAGCCACGTCTTTGATCGCAGCTTTTGCGGCTAGAGATCCAAAGGTGATGATTTGGCCTACTCGATTCTCTCCATATTTTTGTTTGATATAATTAATGACTTCTTCTCGTCTTTCCACACAAAAGTCGGTATCAATATCTGGCATATCCTTTCTATCTGGATTGAGAAATCGTTCAAAAAGTAGATTGTAACGGATGGGATCCACATTGGTAATTCCTAATGCGAATGCAATGATAGATCCAGCAGCAGAGCCGCGTCCCGGTCCCACAGGAATTCCTGCCCGCCTAGCAAAGTTTATATAATCCTGTACAATAAGAAAGTATCCTGCAAAGTGCATATTGCGGATGGTTTGCATTTCATATTCAGTTCTTTCCCGTACAATGGGTGTTATATCCTGATATCTTTCCTTAATTCCTTCCCAGACTAGTTTTTCTAAATAACTATCGGTATCAAAACCAGGAGGAACATCAAAAGGGGGAAGGAGTGGATTTCCAAATTGGAAATTTAACGAACATTTATCACGAATCGCTAATGTATTATAAAATGCATCTTTATGATCTGGGAAAATACTGATCATTTCCGCAGGAGACTTTACATAAAAGTTTTCGTTAAATCCAAAACGCATTTCATCATCAATGTTTTTACGCATTCCGATACGAAGTAATATGTCTTGGGCTTCCCTATCATCCTTAGTGAGAAAGTGTGAATCATTTGTAAGTACAAGAGGAATGCCTGTGCGTTTTGAAAATCCCATAACGGCTTCTGCAACAATGCGTTGTTCAGGAATTCCATGGTCTTGGATTTCCAAATAAAAATCTTCTTTGCGGAAAATTTCGTGCAAACGACCAGCTAACGCATACGCCTTATCTGCTTTACCTTCTAAAATCTTTCGGTTGACTTCACCGGCAAGACAAGCAGTTAAACAAACAAGTCCTTCGCTATATCTCTCCAATAAGTCATAGTCAATTCTTGGTTTGCGATAAAATCCTTCAGTGAAGGATCGGCTTGCAAGTTTTATGATATTTTTATAACCAATTTCGTTTTTGCAAAGTAAGATGATGTGATAAGCACCACCGTCAGCGATTTCATCTAGTTCGGTTTCCGCACTGCGGGAAGGAGTTACGTAAAACTCGCAGCCAATGATAGGTTTGACATCGTGTTTGACCGCTTCTTTATAGAACTCAATGGCTCCATACATGTTTCCATGGTCTGTGATGGCGACAGAACTCATACCCAGTTCCTTCACACGTTTCATCAAATCGCCGATCCGTATGGCTCCGTCCAACATGGAATAGGTAGTATGTAAATGAAGGTGAGCGAAATCTTCCATGGCTTGGTGACATAGTAACTCCAATGGGTTCCTACGTAAAGCGCCCCAAGGATGGAAATTCGGATTTTTTTTGGCCCAAATAGCCAATTCCCAAACCTCCCTACCCCGTCCAAGCCCAAAAACGATGGAAGCGGATACCGGCTCGATTAGACTGGTTTTGTTTATGTCACCATTTTCCCTACCGTCCATTTCTCCCGTAACCAGTGTTTTGCGAAGCACCATCCGCAGCAAAATAGACAATAAAACCAAACCATTGGGTTCTTTAGGTGATTTGGAAACCATTGCCCTACAATTGGCAGAAATCCAAAATACCCTTTCCCCTGAGTTAAAAAATCCAAAACTCATCCTTTTTGCTGCAGACCATGGAATTACAGAAGAACCTGTCTCCTTATATCCTAAAGATGTCACTTGGCAGATGGTTTTGAATTTTTTATCTGGGGGTGCTTGTGCCAATGTCTTCGCCAAACACAGTCATATTGATGTGGAAGTTGTGGATGCAGGAGTAGACCACGATTGGGCAGAAAATGCCCCAAAACCAATTGAGAGAAAGATTGGTAAAGGAACTTCTAATTTCCTGAAAGCGAAGGCGATGTCACGGGTAGAGGCTAAAGAAACCATTTTAAGTGGGATAGACCTTTTGAACGAAAAACGATATGAATTCACCAACATTTTTTTATTTGGCGAAATGGGAATTGGGAATACGTCTGCAGCATCTCTTATCCTATCCCATCTAACAGATATTCCACTGAGAAAACTTGTTGGACGAGGAACAGGTTTAAATAACAGCGGAAAAGAACATAAATTCAAAATCCTTTCGGAGGCATTCCAAAGAACAGGAAAACTAAATGATCCATTAGAAGTCCTTTCTGAATTTGGTGGTTTTGAAATCGGAATGATGGCAGGTGCTATGATTGGTTCTGCATCACAGAGAAAAACATTTGTTGTGGATGGATTTATCACAACAGCGGCTTTTGCAATTGCTTTTGCACTAAACCCGACAGTAAAAGACTACGCCATTTTTTCACATCTATCAGAAGAAGAAGGACATACTGTAGTTTTAGAACACTGGAAAATAAGACCCCTGCTTAGACTCAATCTTCGTTTAGGAGAGGGAAGCGGTGCTCTTGCAGCTTATCCACTCATTGAACTCAGTGTTAAATTTCTAAATGAAATGGCGTCTTTCGCTGATGCTGGTGTTAGCAATTCGGATTCAAAATAAAATTTTATATGCAATTTTTATTAAGAGAAATTCGCCTATTCTTTGTTTGTTTGTCTTTTCTCTCCAGAATTCCCTCTCCTCAGTGGATTGGTTTTCAGGAAGAATGGTTACATAAATCAATCAAATACTCACCAACTGTGGGAATAATGCTCGGAACCTTACAATGGTTTGCGTATATTATTTTCCAATTGTTTTTGGGTCCCAGTATTGCCTTTGTCATCTCGTTAGGGTTTTTATTAATCCTAACAGGTGCCTTTCACGAAGATGGATTTTCTGATTTTTGTGACGGGATTGGCGGAGGTTGGAAAAGAGAAGATATCCTTCGGATCATGAAAGATAGCCGTGTTGGTAGTTTTGGAGCTGCCGGGATTTCTCTACTACTCGTTCTAAAAATTTTAGGAGCCTCGGAGTCCCTTGCATCCACTGGATTTCGTTTGCATCATATACAATATTTCTGGAATGACCAACTGACTTCCGTTTGGTTATATTTCATTTCAGCACATAGTTTGAGTCGCTTTTTTTCAGTCCTTATGATGTTACTCCTTCCCTATGCTAAAGAAGAAGGTTATGCAAAACCAATGGCAAAAGAAATTACTTGGTCGCAAACTCTATTTGCAAGTCTTGCGGGACTAATTCCTTTTCTATTGTTATCTTACCAACATCCTTATTTTTTAATGAGTTTGGTTTTTATCATTCCGAGTTTATACTATATGTATTCTCTGATGAAACGTTGGATTGACGGTTTTACAGGCGATTGTTTAGGAGCAGTCCAACAAGTAGTAGAAACTTGTATTTGGATTTCGGGAGTGTTTGTATGGACCTCTATTTAATTCGCCATCCAGAAACCATTGCTCCCAAAGGAACTTGTTATGGTCGAACCGACTTCCCTCTCAAATACCCTGTGGAAGATACAGCGGATTCTACTTTTCCTCATTTACCGCCAAACTTTGATCATTTCCTCTCGAGTCCAGCACCCAGAGCTTTAAAATTATCTTCCGCACTTCTGTCCAAATACAAACTTTCTACAATAGACCATTCCTTAATACCAACTGACGAACGTTTGTGGGAAATGAATTTTGGAGATTGGGATGGAAAACTTTGGGAAGAAATTCCTAGAAAAGAAACAATCCCTTGGATGAAGGATTTTGTCAATGCCAAGACTCCCGGAGGAGAAGCCTTTACAGATCTTATCTTTCGTATGGATTCGTTTTTAGAAGATTGGAAGGCAGGTGGACACTTACGAACCCATTGGGAAACAAACAACAATCAATCACTACGATCGCTCATTGTTGTTTGTCACTCCGGTCCAATCCGAGCAGTTCTTTGTAAACAATTCGGAACTCCCTACGAAGAAGCATTCAAATCTCCCGTGGACTTCGGATCGGTCCACAAAATAGAAATCACCTAATATCCGCTAAGTGGCGGAGAGGGCTGGTGATTTCACCAGCCTATCGTTATCAAGAAGTTGAAGTAAACTATACCTTCTTTTTTTCTCCGAGTGGACCTAACTTAGCAAGAATCAGTTCATTCACAAGTTTTGGGTCTGCCTTTCCTTTAGTTTCTTTCATGACTCCACCAACGATAGCACCAAGCACTCGATCTTTTCCGTTTTTCCAACCTTCCACTGATTCTGGTTGAGCCTCAATCACTCGTATTACAATTTCTTCTAATGCTTTGTCATCCCGAACTACTTTTAAACCTTTGGATTCCACAATGGCTTCCGGTTGGTCTTTTGTGGTTAACATATCTTCAAAAATAGATTTTGCGATTTTACCAGTGATTTCTCCTGAATTGATGAGTTTCACAAGTTTACCAATACGTAATGGATCAATGGCAAATTCCTGAATGGAAATGTTTTCTTTGTTAACAATTCCAAGGATTTCATCCTTTACCCAGTTGGATGTTTTTTTAGCATCCCCAGAGATAAGAAGTGCTTCTTCAAAGTATTCAGCAATCTCACGTTCGCTCGTAAGCACTTCAGCATCATAATCAGGAAGTCCCAGTTCCGTTTTGTATCTTTCTTTTTTTTGTCTAGGGAGTTCAGGTAAAGTTTTACGAATGTCTTCAATAAAAGAATCAGAAATTTGAATGGTTGGTAGATCTGGTTCAGGAAAATAACGATAGTCATGACTCATTTCTTTGGAACGCATCGGAATGGTTTTGAGTAAAGTAGCATCCCAAAGTTTTGTCATCTGACGAAATGACTCACCACGAGAATACACATCCTTTTGCCATTCGATTTCATAGTCTATCGCTTGTTTTACGGCCTTAAAAGAGTTGAGGTTTTTAATTTCTACACGAGTTCGAAAACCTTTTTCACCAATATGTCGAATGGAAACGTTAGCATCACAACGAAGTGACCCTTCTTCCATATTACAATCCGATACTTGAATGTATCGTAAAATTGTTTTTAGTTCATTTAAATAAACATAAGCTTCATCAGAAGAACGTAAGTCAGGTTCCGAAACAATTTCAATGAGAGGGGTTCCTGCACGATTGTAATCTACATAAGACCTGTTGATGGATGGATCATGAGAATGGATTAGTTTTCCCGCATCCTCTTCCATATGAATACGAGTGAGGGGGATGAACTTTTCTTCTGTTTCCCCTTTCAATTTGATATGGATTCCACCTTGCGTTGCATAAGGTTTATCAAACTGAGAAATCTGGTATCCTTTAGGTAAATCAGGGTAAAAATAATTTTTACGATCAAATTTTGTAAAACGTGTGATCTCACATCCAAGAGCAACACCGGCACGAACGGCTTTTTCGAGAACCACTTCGTTTAACACTGGCAATGTGCCAGGTAATGCCACACAAAGTGTTGAAATATGAGTATTGGGGCTACCACCGAATTCGT
The DNA here is from genome assembly GCF_000332455.1 of Leptospira vanthielii serovar Holland str. Waz Holland = ATCC 700522. Taxonomy (GTDB): domain Bacteria; phylum Spirochaetota; class Leptospiria; order Leptospirales; family Leptospiraceae; genus Leptospira_A; species Leptospira_A vanthielii. The sequence continues at coordinate 113,669 of NZ_AOGY02000062.1, forward strand.
TTGTGGCCGTAGAAAAAATTTTAGATAGAGTGTTGAGCTGGACGTGAACTTCCAGACCGATGATGACTTCGTATTCCATGGGTTTGAAAACAGGATTTTCCCGGAAAATGAACCTGGCAATTCAATTTCCGACAGAAATTAATCTAGCGGGTCAGGCGCCGATTGCATAACCAGTTTATATAGGTTTTTTTGCTCCCGAGAGATGCTAATTTCGCCAGTTTGGTGCAGTTTTTTCGTAAACTCAGAAAGTTCTCTCACTCGAGATTCAAAAGCCAGACCAATTTTTTTATCCTCAAGGGCAATATGGGACAAAAGCCAATTTCGCAAATCCTGGACCAAATGTAATCCAGCCCGCGGATTTCCTAATTTAAATTCATCGTTTCTTGTTTTGATAAAATCAATAAACCGTTTGTGTTGGTTCATGTGGTTGACCACATCGGTATATCGAAAGTAACGCATAATTTTATCTTCCACACCAAAATGGTCTTTTGTATATTCAATTGCTGCGGCGATGACCTTATGGAAGGTATCACTAGCACTATCACCTAACTTTAGTGAATGGTCCAATTCAACGATCATTTTCAAAAGCCAAATGTGTTGCAAATCGATGATAGGAATTCCCGTAGAAAGATTATATGTTTTCCATATATTTCTGATTTCTTGAATGGTATCAATGGATTGTTCGTGAAGCGAAATATGTGTTGTATCCATTTGTATAATGTTTTGATAAATCAAAAGTTGTTCTTTAGAAATTGGATATTTTCCTGACTTTAAAATTTCGTTACAGTACGACTTTAAATCAATACCACTTGCTTTAAAGAACTCTGCATAATCGGTATCATCATGTAAAATATGTTGGAAAAGCCATTTTTTGAGAATTTGTAAAATACCCAGAGCAGCCATCTGGTTATCTTTTGCTTCATAATATTTTTCCGTTAACCGTTCTACAAATTTGCGATGGCCTTGGATATGTTCTGAAAATTTGGGATAGTTAAAATGTTCAAGGATATCTTCTTCTAATGCAAAATGTTCTGCCACATAATCCAAAGCTTTTCGAAAGGACGAATGAACATCAACTTCGGATCCCTCTTTTTCTGATGCAACAATGGTTTCTTCTAGTTCTAAGATGATATGAACCAACCAAACATGTTGTAAGTCAATGATGGGAATTCCGAGATGGAAAGGTTCACTTAACCATGTGATTCGTAAGGAATCTAAATGTGCGGAGTAATCCTTTTGCATAGTTCCACAAAAATAATCACGAGTGCGATGTCACTGAATTAGAATCATTTTAGGAATTGATATTTATCAGTACTTTCTAAAAAACGAGAATGTTGATTAAAGGATGAGAAGTTACGAAGATTTTGTAGCGAATTCAGGAGGTGCACTCCCGAGTATTCCCCAGGAGTGCGTTATCTTTAAGCGTAATTAGACTAAACGAAAAATTTAGTGGTTAACTTTACCATAAGTCTCACAAAACCAGAGTAAGGTGGATACATCAATTTAGCGATGGATGCCTTAGGAGTTTGTAAAACAGATCTTTCATGCGAAAAGGTTTTGAAACCAAAAATTCCATGGTAACTACCATGACCAGAATGGTTTACTCCACCGAAGGGAAGATTTGGATTCACTAAGTGAAGGATCACATCATTGATGACTGCCCCACCAGAACTTGTCCTACGAAGCACATATTTAGATGTACTTCTCCTTTTTGTGAAAATATACAAGGCCAATGGTTTTGGTTTTTCATTGATGATATGGATGGCTTCATCCAAAGTTTTGTAAGTGATGATTGGAAGGAGTGGTCCAAAAATTTCATCTTCCATAATACGGGCATCTAAAGTCACATTCGTAAGAATGGTTGGTGCAATAAAGTTATCAGAACTTCTTGTTTCTCCACCATAAGCAACTTTGGCACCTTTTTTCACCGCATCTTCAATATAAGAAGAAACTCTTCCAAAGTTCTTTGCGTTCACAATACGGCAAAAATCTGCACTTGCTGTGAAATTTTCAGGTTTGGATTTAAAGAAACTTTCGGTTGTTTCCTTGGCATTTTTTACAAATTCATCTACTTTGGATTCAGGAATCAAAAGATAATCGGGGGCAACACAGGTTTGTCCTGCATTTAAAAATTTTCCCCACATAATTCTTTCTGCAGCCACTTTCATATCGGCATCTTCTGCAACAATGGAAGGCGACTTGCCACCTAACTCTAACGTTACGCTTGTGAGATTTTTTGCTGCAGCAGCCATAACAATTTTACCAACAGGAGTAGAGCCAGTAAAAAAGATATGATCGAAAGGTACTTCGAGGAGTGCTGTGGCAACAGCAACATCTCCTTCAAATACAGCCACTTCCTCCTCAGAGAATACTTCACTTAACATCGCTTTGATGACATCCGCAGTATGTGGAGTGAACTCAGAAGGTTTTAACATCACAGTGTTACCCGCAGCAATCGCAGCTGCCAAAGGGGCAATCGCTAGATGAAATGGATAATTCCAAGGAGCAATGATGAGACAAACACCTTTGGGCTCATAAACGATACGACTGGTTGCCCCAAGTAAAGTGGGCGGTGTCATTACGTTTTTTGGGCGCATCCAATGTTTTACATGGCGGATGGCATCATTGATCTCTGCAATGGTCGGAAGAATTTCCGTAATGTCTACTTCTCCGGCTGATTTTTTAAAATCGGAGTGGAGAGCCGTTTGGATCTCTTTTTGGTATTTAAGGACAACGTCTTTTAGTTTCTTTAGTTTTGTAATTCGAGTTTTGAAATTCGACAATCGAAGTTGCAAAGCCTTTGCCTTCTGCGCTTTGAAAATACGGTCAATATCGGATGGAGTAAAACTTTTTGTTTGGATCACAGCCTTTCCAGTGGTAGGGGCTTGTGTAAGAGTAGCTTGGGTCATTGGGAATCTCCGTATTACTGACTCTCGTTCATTTAGAGAGGAAGTTCAAGAACTTTTTCATAAATCGGGGCGAATCTATGTCTTTTTTATGCCAAAAATCCCTTCCCAAACCCGGGGGGAGGTCCGTTTTGTGCATACAATTCCGTGCGTTCCAAATACAATTTTGCCGCTTTGTCAGAAGGATCGATACCAAAAACAGCGCGAAATCCTGCGCCGGCCTTTTCAAACTCCCCATCCCAAAACAAATTTACACTTTCTTCAAACTGATCTTTTGTTTTTAACTTTAAATCAAAAGATTCTTCCACACCTTCCACCAACACTTGCGCGATCCCTATTAACTTTTGTTTGGCTGGAATCTTAATAAAATCTAACAAACGGTGTGGATAGGAATCAGGATGTTTTAATTCAAGGAGTGCATCTAAACTTAAAATAATTTTGGCACCGTATTTTTTGGTCATGGATTCTAATGAGTTGGCAACACCCATCGAATCGGAGAGAACTGCGGACTCAATCCTTTGTTCTTCACCAATAATACCTAACATAAGCTCCCCAAAATGAATCCCCACTCCGATTTGAATGTCGCCGATCCGGTGGGGTTTTGATTCTTTGTTCCATCTTGCAATTGTTTTGTGCATTTCAATACCAGCAGACAAAGCATCTTCCGGTTGTTTTTCAAACAAAGCAAAAATGGCATCTCCCACATACTTTTCAATAAATCCATTATGAGACCTGATGGTAGGCCCCACTTGGCGCAAATAATCATTCAGAAAAAGAAATGTTTCTTCAGGGCTTAAAGTTTCAGAGATAGCGGTAAAATCACGAATATCAGAAGACAATACTGACATTTGTTTTACGATAAAATCTCCACGTTTGACCCTGGTTTTAGATTGTTGAGAAAATAATTGAATGAGTCGTAAAGGTACAAACTTCGCATATACTTGGTTAGATGCCTCTAGCCGATTATTTACTTCAATTAATTCTGTCGTTAAAGTATCCATAGAAGAATAAAACCGAGCATTCCTTCTCGCAAGGAGAATACTCTGAAACAAAAAGAATACAAAAAGAGAAAATGGCATAATCGGTTGGGATTGAAACCAATAATTCCCAGCCATCAAATCATGGGTAGACCCAAGCATAAGTAACAGTGATCCATAAAATACCAAACTACTATCTCTCTTTTTCTGGCGGTAGATCTTAAGAATTACATAAAAAGAACATACACTAAAAAATAGAATCACCACTTGTGAAAAAATATTTGTTTTGGTGAAGAGTTTAGCATCTGTTAAAACTACAAAGGAAACATAACAAGCAGTAATACTCCAACACGAGTACAACATCCATTTCGGAACTTCCGAACGGCCGGGAAATAAACTCTTCAAATACCCTAAGAAAAAACACACAAGCAGAGGTGCCGATGTATAATCTAATACTTGCATCCAATGCCAAGAGAAATCTGGAAATGCATAAATGATATAGTAGTTATCGAGTACAACAAGTCGCAGCCCAGTGAACAGACAAAACAAAGCAAAAAAAAGGGAACTTTTCTCTTCCCTACGAAAGAAAAAAACAGTCAGCTGGTAGAGAGCCATGGTCAACATAGCACCAAAAACAAATACCTCTCCCGCCGAATAAATTAATGATTCGTTTTGAATGACTTCTTTGGTTCCAATTTCAATTGGTTTTCTGTACCCACCACGAGCATGATGAAAATTACTGACCACAAAGAGTATTTCTTGTTCATAGTCTTCTGGTTGAAAGGATACATATTGGATTTGGTATTTGGGAATGGCACTTAGTTCATCCGCTCCCACCTTTCCAGAACTCGCTATTTTTTGACGATTGATATAGAGTTCGTAGGAACTCGTTGCTGGTTGTACTCGAAGATAATAACGAATGTTTGGATCTGGAACTCTAAATGTTAGGCGGAATACCGCATAACCATCGCCACCTTCTCCTTCCGGTCGGTAAGAATTCCAAGAAGAAGGAACTTTAACATAAATTTTGTTCGGTTCCTTTATTTTTTCAAATAAACTTTCGCCATAAACTTCTCCCCAATACAATTCCCATTCGCCACTAGTGGAAAGTTTTTTATGATCTTTTACATACTCAGGAGGAAGTTCCAGATAACCTTTGATCGCCTCAGGAGAAGTGCCAAAATTGCAGGAACATAATACAAATATAGAAATAAAAAATATAAAAACCGATGAGATGGTTTTCACTATTTTTCCCATGCAGATACCCCATCCCAATCTTCACCAACACCTGCGGTTTGGTAGTATTCGCATCTTTCAATATAAATTTGTGCTGCCAAATCTTCAGGATTGTTTGCAAATACAGCACGAAATCCTTCCAATGCAGAAACAAAATCAGCACGTTCATAATCAAAAATCGCCGCTTCAAATTGTTCTCTATTTTCAATTTTTTTATTAGAAATTGCATCGATGTCGGGAATCAAAACCTCGGCAATCATTACTGTTTCTTGTTTTCCTTTAACTCGCACAAAATCCAAAATCCGATAAGGAATTGTATCTAAATCTTCGTGCAACATAAGAGATGTTAGGCTAACCAAAATTCTTGCACCATATTTTTTTGTTAAACCTTGAATACGACTCGAAAGATTGACAGTATCAGAAATCACCGTAGATTCGAATCTTTCTTCTTCTCCCAAAATTCCGAGCATGGTATCCCCTGAATGGATTCCAATTCCAGCATGTAGTGGTAAATAACCGAAAGTTATCCTACGTTCATTATATTTTTCTAATTCCCATTGGATATCTTCAGCGGCCTTGATTGAATTCTGAATCCCCCCGTCAAACAATGCCATGATGGCACTTCCAATATATTTATCGATAAAACCATTATTTTTGCGAACACAAGGCCCAATCCGTCCTAAATAAGAATTGGTAAATAACATTCTATTTTCAAGAGGTATAGAATAAATAATATCCCAATATTCCCAAATATCTGCAAACAAAACTGTAATTTCCCTTTCGCTACTATCACCTAACCGAACTTCTTCGATACTTTCCTTACCTAAATGTGTTAAAAAGTCGCGGGGAATAAATTTAGCGTAAAATCGATTTGTTAAAATAAACTGTTCGTTGATAGTTTCAAATTCTTCTTTTAAAAGTATTTTTTTACGAAAGGTTCTTGCCGTACGAAGTGTAACAATTGTAGATTGCACACCAAAAAACAAAAACACAGCAATTTGCGATAATGTGGAATCTCCCCCCCCCCACTATACGCAAGGAAAACATCATAAACAAAACCAACAAATAATATCAAATATCCTAAAAAGAAAATTCCAGCATCCGGCAATCCTTTGGTTACCATCTGGTACAATCGAATCCCCAAAAAAACCGCATATACAATTCCCAACACTTGAAAAACGACTTCAAATTGAGTATATACTTCCGGTTTAATAATCAAACCATAAACTAACATAAACTGTACGTAGGCGCTAAAGTATAAAATGATTTTTGTATCAATAAAACGAGGGAAAAGGCCATCCACAAACCATAAAAAGAGTATTCCCAATACGAACACAGATGCATATTCCGCATAAATTACTAAATCCCAAGGTATATTGGGAAACATTGCATAAATGGTTTTACTTCCAATAAAGGGGATCCTAACCGCAAAAACCAAACAGAAGAACCCGAAATAAAAAGCTTCTCTCTGTTTGTTGCGATAGAAAAATAAAATAAAATGATACAAACCAAACATGAATATAGCGCCTGTTAAAGCTAAATCCATAGTACTTTGTGCCAAAATATAGTTTTGAACACTTTCTGCGAGCCCAAATACAGGTGCATTCGGAAGGCCACCCTCTTTGTGATGAAAGTTGCTAACTTCAATACGAATCTGGAGTTTGTCCTTTGCAGAAATTGTGAAACTTTGACCTTGGGCACTCGGAGTTGTAGTTTCTTTCGTATGACCAGGAACACCTGACACCAAACTTCTGTTACCCGCAATCAGTCGAAATGCCGTGCGAACTTCAGGTAAATAAACCGAATAAATCTGAGTTTCTTCCGGAAGTTTGATATCTAGCACATAAGTACCGAATCCCTTACCGTCTACTGCCCCTGATCGCAATGGTAACTGGTTCCAAAGAGCCGGCACTGGGAGATAAGTGGGAGCAGTTGCATCGGAAGGAACATCGAACTCCTCCGGAAAATATTTCCAATCCCCCTGGAGTGCAACCGCAGAACCAGATTCAAAAGGAAATGTTCGCAAATCCAATTCACCCGAATGAACCTGGGGCGAGGGAGCAACCATACGACAAGCCGTTGCCAAAAATGCAATGGAGAGATAGATTAATGTCTGACGGGTCATCCCTAACCTTCAGAGACTCGAAGGACACGAATTTGGAAAGGAAGTTTTCGAATTAAAAAAAATAATATTTTTTGGTTTGTACGACCACAATGATTACCTATTATGTCTCTTAAATGAAATCTTCTTCCGGATCCAATAAAGCCGCCCTTGCCTACCAAATCTTAGGTCGCTATTTACCGGATGAAGTGTTCTCTCATTTGAGTGATTCCGAGATCGAATCCCTTCTCTTAAAAGTAGAGTCCAATCCATCCCCAACTAAGGGACAGGAAAAAGACATCCTCCTTTCCTTCACGCGTTTCCTCCAAAAAAAAGGAAATCAAGGAACCGCAAGAAACCCAAACCAAGCTAACTTTGGCGGTGCCGGCTCGAAGGGCGGGTATACGAATTACGATAATAACCCAAAATCCTCGGATGGGTATGATGGCAGACTAGGCAGTCGGAATGGAAACGAAGGCGAATATACAAATAACGCATATTCCCCTAAACAAGGGGGGAAAACGGATCCTGCCTTCGGAAATTCACCTATCGAGGGCGGTTTTACGAATAACAACGATAATCCCCAATCCCAGAGTGTGGGCGGGAAATATGCGCATAGCGAACATCCAGACACAAACGAATTGTATTCCCTCCTCCAAGAAATCTTAAAAGAGGAAGATTCTAAGTCGGGTGTTCCGCTTTGGCCCGAACTTCCGACTTATTCTTTGGAAATGCTCCGAAACCTGACCATGGACGAATCCTCCGAGGTTGTGGCCCGAATTCTTAGTTTTTCTGATCCGGAAACGGCTTCTGAGGTTCTAGCGGAATACCCGGAAAACCACAGGGAAGATATCATTTTAGCACTTTCCGAAATTGATTACCATTCGGACCGGGAAAGGGACCAATTGGAGCGATTTCTCCGGTTCAAAATGGAACTCATTCAGAAAAAAATGCCCGTTTCGAAAATCCGCAGCCGCAAGGCAAAAACCGCGGGGGAAATTCTCACTCGACTTCCTTTTTTACCATCTCAAAATTTAATTGAACGAATTCAGAAAAAAAGCCCAGAATATGCCGAAACTATAGTAGAACACTACTTTCGTTTGGAAGACCTCCTTCATTTAGGAAGGACGAGCCTCACTCGGTTCTTTTCTGAGATCCATCCTCTTGTCCTTGCTTGTGCATTGAAAGGAGTGGAGACAGATTTTCGTGATCAAGTTTATTCCAATTTGGAATCTTGGCTTGTGAAAGAAATTAAGATCGAATGGGATTCGTTAGGTCCTGTCTCTTTAGCAGAAATCGAAGAAGCCCAAAAGGGAATCTTGGATAGACTACGTGAGGCAATGGATGAAGGCAAAGTGAAACTCTGGAGATTGAAGTAAGGATATGGCAAAACTCGTCTTTAAACCCATTCAAATTGCCGACTTACAAGAAGAAGTTGAGATTCAACTTCCTGATAAGTACAAAAAGTTCCATAAAACCGACGAACAAGAAGACTTCGAGATAGACCAAGAAGGGAATATCATCGAACAATACCAAGGTCCATCGATTGAAGAAATCGAAGCGGAACTACAAAGGTATCGCCAAGAGACAGAAGAACAAGTTCGTCAATTATTAGAAGACGCCAAAAAACAAGCCAAAGCCATTGAAGAAGAAGGAAGAACTAAAGCCTTCCAAATGGTCCAGGACTCCAAAGAAAAAATTAAATTAGAAGAAGACTCTGGCCGTGCCAAAGCGGAACAAATCTTAGATCGTGCGAAGATGGAAGTCGAACGTATGATCAAAGAAGCCGAAATGAAACAGGCGGAGATTGAACACGAGGCATACCAAAAAGGTTACGATGCAGGTCGTGAAGTAGGATTCAAAAAAGGCCAAGGGGAAGTGAGACGACTCATTGACCGACTAGGAACTATCATTGGTAAGGCGATCGACATTCGTGAAGAAATGATTGCTGCTTCTGAAAAACAAATGGTAGAAATGATCCTTGTCATTGCAAGAAAAGTAATCAAAGACGAAATTATTGAACGTAAAGAAATTGTACTAAACAACATTCGCGAAGCAATGAAACGAATTAAAGATCGAGACAGAATTGATATTCGTGTTAACTTTGCTGACTTGGAGCTTACAACAGCACATAAGGACGAACTCATCAAACTTATGGAATCACTCCGAAAGGTCAATATCTACGAGGATTCTCGAGTGGATCGTGGTGGAGTTATCATCGAAACAGATGTGGGAGCTATCGACGCAAGGATCTCTACGCAGCTCAAAGAAATCGAAGAGGCCATTCGAAACGTCGAACCGATATGATTTCGAAAACCCGTATTTACAAACTCGTATTCGGGTTCGCATTGATTTTGTCACCAGCTACATTCAGTTTGGTGGCGGAACCTTGCGGGACCATGATCACATCCTTCGAAAGACCTGTTGTTTTAAAAACAGATTGGTTATTTAGGAAGGGTGACAACTTAGATTGGCGTGATGAATCAGTCGAAGAATCATTTTGGGTTAAACGATCTGTTCCCGATTATGGAATTTCAAAAACAGAAAACCTAACAGGATATCACTGGTATCGCTGTTCATTCTATTTACCAGAAAACTATACAACCCCTGTAGAACCGATTGCAATCCAACTCGGCCGGATCAGAGATATTGATGAGTTTTTTCTAAATGGAACACTAATTGATAAAACAGGAACCGTTTTACCGAAAATAGAAGTAGATTTCCAAAAAATCCGAATTTATTCCCTACCGACTCACCTTCTCAAACCGGGCCTCAACGTGATGGCAATTCGCATTTATGCAGCGACCAATCTAAATGGACTGAAAGAAGCTCCAATGATTGCCAAAGAACGTCTGTTACGTGAAGAGGTCTTTTCGAAAGAAGCATTTGCAATGGTTTGCGGGTATGTATTTATATTTATGGGGATCTATTTTTTAGTAGGTTCCATTGTTCGCGGTCGAGCCGGAGAGAACTTTTTCTTTGCTCTTTTTTCCATATTTATGGGGATCTATGTTTTACTCAGAACCCAACATCGCGATATTTTATTTGAAAATTTTACTTGGTCTTATGTTACAGAACTTTTAGTCCTCATCTGCCTTCCTGTATTTTTTATCAACTTCATGCATCAGTATTTAAAGATGAAACGGAATGTTGTGTTACTGGTTTACGAAGTATTCCTTTTTGCTTTATTCGTAATCACTTTATTTTTTAGAACTCCTAAGACTTGGATCTTAGTGATTGCTCTCTTTAATTATGCCTTACCAGTGGCAATGGGACTTGTGATTTACTTATTTGTAAACAATGGAAAAACAAACATTGCAAAGGTGAAATACATTCTAATTGGTATTGCCTCGTTGTTGCCTACCATTTTGATCGACAGTCTTTCCGCTTTAGAAATCATCTCGATGCCAGGAACGCTCTATTTAGGATTTTTGATATTCCTTGTAATGATTTCAATCCAACTTTCGAACGATATTGTTTTGGGTTTGGAAAACTTTATCGAACAAGAAAAAGAACTGATCCAAATGGAAAGGGTGAAAACTGGATTTCTTATCAATTTATCCTCAGAATTCAAATCTGGAATGGAAAAAATTAAGAAGGCAATTGACAACATATCTTCCAATCACGGAAAAAATAATGCCAAAGAAGCAACCAAAGTATCTACAAAAACGGCAGCTAAGAAGAAAACCAAATCCAAATCCGGTTCTAAACTAGAGTTAGATCCTGTAAAACAAGCTGAAGATCATATATCTTACATGAGTTTTATGGTAGAAGAAGCAATCCTTCTACGAAAATTAGAAGATAAAACATATATTCCTTTTTATGAAACCTTCTCGGTTGCAGAGTTGATTAGACACTGCGTCTCCAATGTTGAAAACCATTTGGAACAATACAGGAAAACGACTTCTATCGAAGTAAAACCGAATGATTTAGAAGTATATTTTCCAAAAGAATTGTTCTTTTGTATCTTAAGAAATCTAATTGAAAATGCCTATCAATACACCGATCCAAAAACTGACATCGGCATAGAATTTTTTAACCGTGATGGTTATCACCAACTCATTGTTATGGATGAAGGTATGGGACTCAGCCAACTAGAAATGGAAACTATTTTTCAGAAATTTGTTAGAGGATACCGTGATAAAAAAAATGAAATCCCAGGTGCTGGCATTGGTTTAACTTTAGTTGAGGCCACAACAAAATTTCTAGGCGGAACAGTGAGTTTAAAATCAAGCGAAGGTATGGGAGCAAAATTCACAATTCGTATCCCGGAGAAACCTAAAAAATGAAATCCAATGCATTCTATCGAATTTTAATATTTGGTTTCTTTTTACTTACTTACAATTGTTCTCGTTCCACAGATGAAACTACTGTTGTGTTACGTTTGGATGGCGAAGATTGGGGAATATATTTCAATAATAACGCAGACATACTCAGCAATGAATTTAATGCAAACAATTTAGATATTACAACAGTTCCAAGCAACTTTCGAAATTTAAACAGAAGTTACCGAGGAGCCATTTGGATCCGCAAAAGTTTCGACATCACAACGGAACAACACCAAAAATCCTTAGCACTACAACTTGGTAAAATCTACCAATCGGATGAAGTATTTGTCAATGGTGTGCTTATCGGCAAAAACAATTCTGCATTCGGAAAAGATCCTGATGAATTTGCTTTTGGTCGACCAAGGATTTACCCAATTCCTCACGACTTATTATTGGAAGGAGAAAATGTTCTAATAATAAAAATTGATTCCTCATTATCCACTTCAGCTGGAATTATTACTGGACCAATCCGCATTGTTACTTACGAAGAAGCTTTGAATGGAAACCTCTATGACTCTCTCGTAGAACTTATCTTTGTTGGTTTTTATTTATTTATCGCTTTATTTTTCTTTATTAACTTCTTTAACCTAAGAGATAAAAAAGAATATTTAAGTTTTAGTATCTTAGCACTTATTTTTTCTGCGTATGAATTATCGAAAAACGAAGTTCATTTTTTTCTAATCAACCATTTCGTTATATTAAAGTTTATCGAGTATTCTTTTTTGCTCATTCTTCCTTATGGTTTTATTAAATTCATCCAGGATTTCTTTGAACTAAAACCTTTTAAATACCAAAAAATATATCTCCTAACTCAGTTTTTCTTCATAGCTGTTTTTGTTTTAGTGCACAATCCCGTATTCTGGTATAACTTTATCGGTTATTGGGACATTCATTTACTCGTTGTCATTGCTTACGCTATTTATGTTACATTTATCAAACTTCGTGAGCAAACACGAGGGTCGGCAATTCACTTACTTGCGCTTGTTTATTTACTTTATTCTATTTTGAAAGAAATTTTAATCGAAAGAGGATATCTTAACTCTCCATCTTCCCTCGAAACAAGTTTTTTGGTATATTTGATTTTAATGACACTCGCTTTACGATTTCAGTTTTTGATGATGAAACGAAAATTACAAAATCGATATGAAAGATTGAAAGAAGCGGACTCATTACGTGAAAAGATATTTTATTACATGGATGCGATGATTTCAGGCCCTCTAAAATCAATGAAGGACAAACTTATATCCTATCGCGAATCTACCCAAAAAGCTAAGGATAAAAATCTAGTCAAAGAAGTCATAGAAGTTCAATCATCCATTGACAATGTAATGGATGATATCATCGAACTTTCAAGATTGGAAGTTCTCAAAGAAGTACCTTTTAAAGAACAAGTAAACTTCATATCATTTATCAATGAAGTAATCCCCGAAGACGATATAACCTACTCAATTAAAGTTAATCCTGAAACAGAGATCCATAATAGTTTGGATTTAATTAACTCTGTAGTTGTAAGACTAGTTGATTTTCCTCCATTCAAAGAGTTTAATCACAATGATTTGATCATCACACAAGATTTAAGAGGAAATGTTCATTTCCGTTTTTTATTATTTCACAGTAATCCCAAAGTTTCTCAGAGATTATTTAGTGATTTAGTCGAAAATTATAATACATTAACGCCTATAAAAGTAAAATGGGCAATCATACTTGAAATCGTTCGCCTACTCGGTGCAAAGATAGATTTCAAAATCATAAAAAAGAAATATCTCAAAATCGACTTAGGTATTTCTGCGATTGTCCCTGTTTCTGAACTGCAACCTGTGAAGGAATCGCCAAGCACCTCACAATCTTCTGTAGCGAAAACACAAAAGGAAGACTGGAAAGTAACTTTAAAACGTATTTGGAAATTTCTAAAAGAAACTGAAATCAAAATTCCCAATTTTAAAAAGAAAAAATAATTTCAGATGATTTTATGATTATAAATTATCTTACGCAATTAAATTCTGAATCATTAATGAAAGCATTTGAAGGATGCCAGGAATTATCTTTTTCAAAGGATGAATTTTTATTCCATGGCGGTGACAAAGTTTCCTATATGGATTTACTAATCACGGGAGACCTACAAGTTTTTAAATACGATGGAAACATGAATGAAGTGACTTTAACGTTCTTTCGTCCTGTAAGTATCATAGCCGAGTGGGCAGTCATCCAAGGAATTCCCTATCCGGCATCTGGCCGGTTCACGAAAAATAGCACAATATTAAGAATGCCATTAACAGAAGTACAAACCCGCATTCATAAAAATATTGAACTCAATCATATTTTAATGCATTCACTGATGAATAAAATTGAAACTTTAAATTTAGCAATCAACCGTGGCCTTACGATGGATGCAATGCAAAGGGTAGCTCATTTTTTATTTTACGGGACACCCGACTCACTAGCTTTGAAACAAATACAAATGGCATCTCTTTTGTATCTCAGACCCGAAACCTTCTCCAGAATCCTAAAACAACTAAAAGACCAGGGCCTCATTGATACCCAAAAGGGAGAAATCTCCATTTTGGACAAAGAAGGTTTACTTAAAATTTTAGCTTAGTTCTTGATTTGAATCAATGAAATGATTCTAATTATTATTAGTATCATCGTATGAAGAATTCCTTTTTTCAGCAAAGTTTGTGGAATACAGCATTTCGACCTTTTTTTTGGTTCGGTTCTACTTATGGGATTTTTGTCATTGGGTTTTGGTTATTAGTACTTTCGAATACAGTAAATAATCCGATCAAAATTAATTCCATTCATTGGCATTCCTATGAAATGGTCTTTGGTTTTTCTAAAGCAATCGTACTCGGTTTCCTTTTTACTGCCGTTCAAAATTGGACGAACTCTAGCATCTTAAAAGGAAAAAATCTATTTTTTCTTCTGCTTTTTTGGGTTTTAGGTAGATTTTCCATGTACCCTCTTGGCCTCCCTTCCTATTTATCGTTCGGTTTGGACATTAGTTCTGATCTAATGGTCATTTACTTATTAGTTCCTAAACTCATGGTCCCTGCGCAAAAACACAACAGGCCGATTTTATTTCACTACGCACTCTTCACCATATTCCATTTGTTAAGTGGTCTTTCTGCTCGTTCGGTTTTAGAGCCAGAACAAACTTTATTATTTATTCACTTAAGTATTTTTGTAATTTTATTTTTGATTTTGATCATTGGGGGACGTGTTGTTCCCTTCTTTTCTGGAGTTGTCATCCCAGGGTATTCCTTCAAACGGATCCATAAATTAGAATCGGCCATCCTTTATTTACCGTTTGCCTTTTATCTTTTTAAACTCACCCAAGGATTCTTGGTACCGAGTACTTCAGCAAATATTGACTTCACAAAATTTAATTTAGTTACATTGACACTCATCACTTCTTTTTTGATTAGTTTATCATTATTTGTTACCAATAGTATACGATTTCTTTCTTGGAAACCTTGGAAGTCTTACAAAAAACCTATATTATGGATTTTGTATATGGGTTACTTCTGGGTTTGTTTAGGATTTTTGTTCTATAGTTTGGCGGAACTCGGATACTTCCCTATCTCTTCAGCGATTCATAGTTTAACTGTTGGAGGAATCGGAGTTTTTATCTATGGGATGATCACAAGAGTGAGTTTAGGACATACGGGAAGAAGTATTGTGGCCTCCCAACTCACTGTATTTGCCTATGTTATTTTTAATTTTGCTGTGTTCGTTCGGGTTTTCTTTCCTTTGGTTGGCGAATACAAGTATGCATACCATTTATCCGGTGTGATTTGGATTCTAACATTTTTGATATTTCTATTACAATACACGAAAGTTTTATTTAGCCCAAGACCTGACGGAAAACCATCATAAAGGATTACACTCTTATGGCTCTTCGAAAAAATTCTTGGAGAGAATCGAGGAGCCTTTCCGGATGGAACAACATTTGATAACTGGCGTTTCTCATCATAGCAGGAATTGTTGGTTTTTCTTCTGTACCTATTGCCAAGGTATAAACCTGAATTCCATTTAACAAACATTCTCCGACCGCTTTATTTACATCCTCAATTCCATACTTTCCTTCATACTGATCATAATCATTGGGACGAGCATCAGTGATTAAAATAATCCATTTTTGTTTGTAAGAGGTTTCTTTTAGTATCGAACTTGTATGACGTAAAGATGGACCCACGCGCGTGTATCCAATTGGGGAAAGTGGCCCTAAACGATCTCGTGCTACCGTCCAAGATTCTGATAATTTCTTTACATGGATAAATTGATTATAGTTACGAGTCCGTGAATAAAAACCGGCAATTCCAAATGGAATTTTTAGGTCTTCCAAACATTCTGAAAACAAAAGTAGACTTTCTCTTTCGACATCCAAAACCCTTTTTTCTTGAATCCAAGAATCAGTAGATAAACTTAAGTCGACAAGAAAATATAAAACCATATCTGATATATCCCGAATGGGATTCATATAAATCGATTCGGAAGGGCTAATTTTGGCTTTGAGATCTGCATACCGATCGACGAGAGCATCCAAGTCAATATCAGCTCCGGCCACCAACTTTTTTTTGATCCGAGTTTGGTTAAGCAGTGCCATCATTTTCTTTTTTAATTGAATTAAATGCGAATGTTGTTTTTCTAAAACATGTTTTGTATAACCAACATCAGTTTGTTTTGGAAACTCTTCTACCACAGAACAATAGTTTGGTTTATAGTTTTTTAGTTTGTAATCCCACTCCGAATAAGTAAAACTTTTTCCCTCATCCCTTACATCTGCGATTTCAAGTAAAGTTCCAGACCCTGATTCACTAGTTCGTGTTGTATGGACTGGATCTTCTGTTCGAATGATATGTTTTAGATTTAGCTCTTGTAAAGCCGCCTCCTCTTCCATATCCTCTTCCCCATCAATATCACGCCATTGCCCATCAAACTCTTCAACGGTTTCAATTTTTTCAAAATTGTGACCCAAGGTGTACTCTTCGATTTTTTTCTCATCGACTTCTAAAAGTTCAGCTTCGTTTGGATCCAACTTTTGTTTTGATTCTTTCGATTGAATTTTTTGTTTCTTTGATTGGGATACAAAGTCTTTTCCGGCTGGGAAAATTTGTTTTGTATCAGTAACGGATGTTTGGGCAGTAAGTAAGATAGAATTTATTTTTTTATATTGTGTTCGGTCTTTTTTCCGTATCTCCAACCTTTCCTTACGAATATCTTTCCAATCCGCTACGATACCCGGATATTTTTTAAAAAACATTCGAAACTGATCAAAGAAATTTCCAAAAGAACCAGAAACAATTGCGGTATTAGTTATTAAATCTTGCTTTCTATCAAAAAGAAAAGAAAGGTAAGCAAGGAAAATCCGAACAAATTTTTTTGAAATGGTTTCAGATACAAACCAATACACCACTTCTGGAAATTTCAAAAAGTTTTGACCCAAGGAAATGGTTTCTCCTCCAAGAATCAAAGTGACAGGTTCTTTTTTTAAAGTTTGTAAATACCGGATAATTCGAACTTCTTCGGATTTTAAATCATATCCATAATAAGGGCTCGGGGTTTTGAGTTTTTTACGAATTTTTTTCCAAAGTGTATGGCCTTGGTAGAATATGAACTGGTCCCATTCCAATGTTTTATCCTAAAAGATTAGATCGAAACTGTCTTGTAAGGCAGCAACTGTATCTATATCATCGGACAAAGGAAGGATAATGGCAGTTCTTCCGGCAAGGCGCGAGGGAAGCCCTTTTGTTATTAATTTTGCACATGACACGAGTAATCTTGTCGATACGGTTTCGGCCAAACCTAGTTCTTGTTTGTTTCTGACAAGACCCGCAAATTGAACTAATTTTTTAGCGATTGGTTCACCAATACCCGTTTCTCCCACAATGATTTTTTCCTCAACTGAAGGTTTTGGATAAGGGAAATCCATTCCAAGAAATCGTTGTTTGGTGGATGGTTTTAGTTCTTTAAACCCTCTTTGGTATCCAGGGTTATAGGATGCTACGAGTAAAAAATCTGGATGTGCTATGATTTCTTCATTTTTTCTTTCGAGAAATAAAGTGCGACGGTGGTCTGTTAATGAATGGATCGTTACCAGTGTGTCTGGTCTTGCTTCTGCAATTTCATCCAAATACACAATAGCTCCTTCTTTGACTCCCGTTGTGAGTGGTCCATCCATCCAAATGGTATCAGCTCCTTTCACCAAAAATCTTCCGACTAAATCAACGGAAGAAGTTTCATCATTACACAAGATGGTGATGAGCCTTCGTCCCATTAAGTGGGCCATATATTCCAAAAACCGAGATTTACCAGATCCAGTAGGGCCTTTCAACAAAAGCGGCAGAGAATTCTCTGCCGCCATTTGAAAGATTTCTATTTCCTTACCGATTGGTTCGTAATAGGGTGCTTTCTTCGTTAACATAAATTAATCGAGGTCACCAACATTTTTACCCAGAGCTTCATTCGATGGAAGACCATGGCGAATGAAATCGACGATAAAGTATGTGATTCCAACAGTGAAGAGGGTTGCCGCAAGTAACATTCCGTAAAAATGGAAAATGATTTCTTTTTGAACAACCAAAAAGTCCATACCCAATTTACGTTCTAAATACACTTGTGTAATCCCGGCAACAGCGAGTGCTCCTGTCATTCCTAACATTCCAATATTGGATGCCCAAAATGCTAAATATCCAGACATTCCAGTAAAAAGTTTTCTTCCCGTAAGGTTCGGCATAGCATAAGAAATCACAGCTAACACTAACATTGCGTAGGCTCCCCAGAATGCAAGATGACCATGCATCGCAGTGACAAGTGTTCCATGTGTCCATTGGTTTACCGCAGGCCAAGTATGAGCAAAACCTAGGAAACCAGCCCCAATAAAAGACATCATAGCACTTCCAAGTGTCCAATAGAGTGCAATTTTATTCGGATGGTTTTTTCCTTTTTTACGATACATATTGAGCGCCCAGATGGCCATACCAAGGAAAGCAAGTGGTTCTAAGGCAGAAAAAATACCGCCGACCATAAGCCAATACTTAGGAGTTCCGATCCAATAGTAGTGGTGACCCGTTCCCAAAATTCCAGAAAGGAAGGTCAAACCCACAACTACATAAAGCCATTTTTCGATCACTTCTCTATCCACTCCCGTGAGTTTGATCAGTAAAAAAGATAGGATACCACCCATAATGAGTTCCCATACGCCCTCTACCCAAAGGTGAACTACCCACCAGCGAAAGTAAGAATCTATCGTTTGGTTGTCGAAGTAGATCATACCAGGTAAATAGAGTAAGGCGGCGCATAACAGACCAAAGAAGAGGACAAGTTGAGTTGTACTTCTTTTTTTTGCCTCCCAAATGGTCATAGCAATGTTA
This sequence comes from Leptospira vanthielii serovar Holland str. Waz Holland = ATCC 700522, assembly GCF_000332455.1. GTDB lineage: Bacteria > Spirochaetota > Leptospiria > Leptospirales > Leptospiraceae > Leptospira_A > Leptospira_A vanthielii. The sequence goes on from NZ_AOGY02000062.1 coordinate 132,587, forward strand.
AACAAAAAAGTTAAAACATTCACAACTACCAAATAGTCCAGTGGTCTTGGGATTTCTAAGAACTTACGTCCTTCCCACCAATTGAAGTGAAATCCTATGATAGCGATTACACCAACAACCACCCAAGAAATGAGTTGGATATAGGCAAGTTTGACACTATATAACTCTCTGTCTGATTCTTCAGGAATGATATAATAAGCAGCTCCCATAAAACCAGTTAACAACCATACTACGAGTAAGTTTGTATGTGTGGCACGTGCGGTATTGAAAGGAATATAATCATGTAGTCCATCCAAGCCGATACGGGCAAATCCCATAATGAAACCATATACGATTTGTAAAGATAAGAGTAACATACAAGTTGCAAAGAACCAATATGCGACCTTTTGTGATTGGAATCTCATTGTTTCTCCTTATTTCAATGCAGAAAGATAAGTTACGATATCTTTTCTTTCTGGATCAGTTAACGGCAACTTAGGCATATTTGTTCCCGGTTTGATGGCCTGAGGATCTGATAACCAACGATTGAGATAATCAGAATCAAATTTACTACCTACGTGATCAAGTGCTGGCCCAACATTTCCTCCTTTTCCACCTACCGCATGACAGGCGACACAAAGTTGAGAAAACTTTTCTGGTTGAGACAAAACAACTGCATTGGTTTTGACCTGAGGGGCAGGAGAAGTTGCAATCGAATCGATGGGAATATTTGGTTTTGGAGGCCAACCGTTGGCATCGATTTTACCTACCCAATCCAAAAAGGCAATGACCTGTCCTTTTTCTTCCTTAGTGAAGTTATACTTCACCATTTTCCGTTCTCCAGGAAACATCGCCTGTGGATCGTCTAAAAAAACATCGATCCAAGTGGCTCCTCGCCTTTCGACAACCTTAGTCAGATCCGGTGCATAATACGCCCCTTCACCTAACAGTGTATGACAACCCATACAATTGTTTTTTTCCCAAATTTCTTTGCCCTTTAAAACATCTTCGGTGATGTTTTGTGCATTGGTTCGGGAATCAGTTTGTCGCAAGGTATCCACAGTGAGAAACACAAAGACAGCACTGAACAAGAAAGTGCCTCCCAAAAAGAACGCCCTAGCTTGCGATTTTGATAGCATCCTTGCCTCCTATTTTCAATTTTTAGAATTGTAGGAGTAGATTTTAGTTTTGGCATTGATATATATCAAGTACGAATTTGAATTTTTCTAATATCATTGACTTTTGAATAGTGAACAAGGGTTAATTGCTTTTGAGAATCAATACAATAGTTTCGAAACAGTGTTCACACTGAATCTAAGGTATAGATACTCACCAGGGTGTGAAAACCCTAGTATAGGAATCGAAGCAACAATCTATTGTTGTAATTTATATTAGTTGAATATTCTAGCGTTAGAAGATCCAGGAGAACTCCATGAATGAAAAACACCAAAATCTAAACAAATCCTTGTGGTATCCACCAGGAGGTATCCTGATTTGGATGATTGTTCTTGTAGAAGTGCTTACGTTTTGTATGGGAATTGGCTCGCTCGTGTATGAAAAGTCGAATGATCTTACAAATTTTTCTTTTATGCAGACACATTTGAACAAAACTTTTGCGTTTTGGAATACAGTGTTTTTACTTACGAGTGGGTTTTGTATTGCAATCGCAGTACTTTATAAAAGTAAAAATAATATAAATATTTTCACTCTGTTCTTATCTGCATCTATCCTTTTTGGATTCGCATTTTTAATCCTTAAATTTTATGAATTTAGAGAAAAATGGCTACTCGGTTATACTTTAGAAACCAGTAGCTTTTTCAGTTATTACTGGTTACTCACTGGGTTTCATTATCTCCATGTGGTTGTGGGCATTTTGATTCTTTTTATCATCTACGTTAGTCGTAAAACCATATCTTTTGAAAACCTAGAGGCCGGAGCCGTATTTTGGCATATGTGTGATTTGATTTGGTTATTACTTTATCCCACACTTTATTTGATTCAGTAGGTACAAGAAAATGAAATTAATTATCTTCACATATATAACTCTTATGTTTATCGTTTACTTTTCCTTTTTTGGAATGGGCCAGGTAATTCCAGGAAATTGGAATCTCATTCTTATGAGTGCCATCAAGTTTTTATTGATTTGTTTTGTGTTTATGAATCTGAAAGAAGCCCATCCTTTTTGGAAGGTAACTTTTCCGATACTTATTGGAATTTATTCATTCAGTATTTGGATTCTTACTTAGAAATGATTCCATACGGGGAAGGTATGTGGTTTTTGCGTTAGGTTCCCTGGCCTGTTAAGTATCACTACATCCATCCCCACAGCATTGGCAGCTTCCGCTTCCTCTACGATATCTGTAAAAAAACGAATTTGATTCGGTGAAGACTGTAGTTTGTTTGCGATATTTTCATAACTTTCTTTTTCTCTTTTCCCACCGACTGCTGTATCAAAATAAGAAGTGAAATATTTTCGTAAGTCACCTAACTCTGAATACTGATAGATTAAAATTTGTGCTTCGACAGAACCAGAGGAATACACGTGATTTTGAATTCCTAGATCCATTGTTTTTTTTAAAAATCCAGGAACATCCTCATACACAATACTTTTGATTTCCCCGGATTCATATCCCTCTTTCCAAATTTTGCCTTGGATCTCTTTGAGAGGGCCAAACTTACGATCTTTCTCGATCAAATATTCAAAGTAGGAGGGAATGAATTCCGTTAAAAAACCGATAGGATTTGATTTTTGTTTTGTATTCCCTTTTGCAAAAAGATTCAAAAAATCTTTTTCACGTAATGTCAGATCTTTCTCAAATTCTAATTGGATTTCTTTGAGTCGATCTTCCGAAAACTGATAGGTTCTTAGGAAACGAGTAATGTGTTTTTTTGCATAAGGAAAGAGCACTTGATGGACAAAGGCGATTGGTGCCGTTGTCCCTTCAATGTCGAGTAAGTTGTGTTTAATAGTCATTCAGTCCCAAGGCTAAAGAATTTATGCAACGGATGCATTTTCTTTCATAAGCATACGCATTCTTTCTTCATCTTTTTCATAATTAAACAATATGAGTAACCATGCCAAAGCACAAGGAATCCAGAAAAGAATCGGTATGGATAAAGCAAGTCCCCGATCAGGAGTCAAACCTAAAATCACGGCTGACATCACGGGGCCGAGTCCTTTTCCTAAATCATCTGTTAGGTTGTAAATGGAAAATATGGCACTTCTTGATTTTGGTTCATTTACATTCAGTAACACCGCACGTACGTTCGGTCCGGTGACAGAGATCATAATCCCAGTAAAAATATTCAGGGCAATGAAAAGTCCCATAAAAGGAACAATGTCAAAGGAATACAAAAGCAAAATTGCCGGGAACACACCAAAGAATGTGGTTCCCATACATAGAAGTGGTTGGTATGTTTTTTTAATATTATATAAAATTTGACCAAGAACCCCACCAAAAAAAGTTCCAATAAAAATTCCAACTGCAGCAAAGGTAATCATCCCAGCAGAAATTTCTTTTGAAAGATGATATGTGTGTTCATAATAATCAGCCAAATAAACAAAGAAAACTCCCCAAGGAATACATCCCGGAAGACCTTGTAAAAAAGCTCCTAAGTTGGTTTTGTTTTCAAAGAGTAATTTAAAATCTTTTAAACTAATTTTGTGAGATAATTCATCGCTGACAACACCTTCGGCCCCACCGCGTTTGGGTTCTTTACAAAAGAACAAATAAATTGCTGCGAATATAAAAGAAGGAGCAGACATATAAATAAAAGAAGCGCGCCATCCATTAATCGGATCAGCTCCACCCAAAATTCCACCGAGGAGTTGCCCTACTCCCACACCAAGTCCCATGGCCAAGGAAACATAACCAGTAGCAATCGCTCTCGATTGGCTGGAAAAATAATCTCCAATCAAACTAAAGAGTAATGGAAAAATGCCACCAAGTCCAAACCCACAAAGTGTACGCAAAACCAAAAACTGATCATAAGTTTCTACATAAGCAGTTAAAAAACAGGGAATTTCACCGAGTAGTACCGTTGCGAGTAGTAAGTTTTTTCGTGAAAAGGTTTGTGATAGATATCCCATGGATAAGGAAACCACTCCACCCAAAATAAAAAACAATACGGGAATAATCCCACCTAACTTCCAGTCAACTTCGTTTGGATCTGTAATTCCTAAAGAGGCACCAATGTTTTTCATATTGGGTGCAATTAAGTTTTGATCGCCGAACAAAAAGAAGGCCATTCCTAAAATGACCCAAAATGCTAGAATCCCTCTGGCTCCATGGTCTGCGAGTTCGGCGAGGCCAAAGAATCGCAAATAGGATTTATCTCGTACTGATTGTTTTTGGTTCATGGATTGTTTTTCCTTTCTATTTGTTTTCGATAGACAAAAATAAATGAGAGCGTAAATAAAAATCCAAGAAATCCCACAACAGCAAAAAGAGAAAGGTCCCAACTCGTAAGTATGGATCCATTCCAAATTTCTGGATTCGGATTGTTGGAAATAGTAGGAAGTGGTTTTCCACCAGAGAATGTAAACTCAACCGTAGTTCCAAAATCTAAAGAACTAAGAACATAAGCACTAAGCCCAGCCGGAACGTCTTTATCTAGTTTGGTAACTGGAGTTTTTTCTCCTGTTGTAATTTCCATATCTTGTGGTTTTACAAAGATGGGAAACTTTCCATTCTCAGACTCAATTAACATTCGTTCGCTGAAGGTATCATTATTATTGGGTATAAAATAGGAAATTTGCATCTCCGATACACCAGGTAGGATTGCCCGATCCAAAATCCTTCCTCCGTTGGTTCCTTCTGGAATTCCTAAAGGAATTGCCATTTTACTACCTGGCTGCTGGATTTGCGCCAAAATCTCTGTCGCTTCTTTTGCAACCGAATATTCTAAAGGAGATAATTTAGAATCATAAGATTTCGGGGGTTTACTCGAGTTATCAATTAGAAATAGTTTAAAGACTCGAAGACCTTTTTTTTCTCGCATAACTTGCATTAAACTTTTCACAGCAACTTGTTTGCGTTCGGCACCCGTATCAAACACCGTAACCTCTTGCGGAGATGTACGAAACTTAGTAGTTGGCGGAATCATTTTATTATAATTTACGCCTTGGTACTGGATTTGCAAAAGGATGGGTGCACCTTCAGGCAAATCTGTTTCGGGAAAACGAAATTTACCCGATTGGGGACCGATATCTGCTAAAGGAACCATCGCGCCTTGTAAAGCCAACATTCGAATTGAATCTGCTTTACCGAATCCGCCGGTTGTACCATTTTGTATAGTTCCATAAATGGAAAGTTTTTCCGCATAACTTGCGCTTGAGAGAAATAGGAAAATCAATATTGAGAAAAGATGGCTTCGAAACATTTTGATACTTTTTCTCTTTCTTTCGATTCCAATCCAAGTGAAAAAACGGCAGTTTTTAAAAATTTAGAGGCGACAATAGAGGATACTGGACATAATGTTTTAGATAGGAAAGGAAAGCCCGGCTACATGAAGCAACTGAGCGAAATCGTTCACAATTCCTCAAAAGATGAGAGGGATATACTACTAGAATACCAAAATATCGATGTTTCCAAGCTGGAAACTCTGAATGTTTTGGGAATTCCCATCGACAACGTCACTACAGACGAGGCCATCGCTAAACTCTTCCGTGTGCTTGAGAAAAAAGAAGGCATGCATCACGTTTTATTTTTAGATCCCATCAAACTCATGAGGATGCGTCCGAAAAAATCTCTCCACCGGATTGCAGAAAAAGCCGGGACAATTCTCGTAGAAGGGGCAGGAATTGGTTGGATGACCTCGGGAAGGCTCAAAGAACGAGTCACTCCTATAGCCGTCATGATGGATCTCATCCGACTAGCGGAACTCAAAGAGTTCACCGCCTTTATTTTTGGGGCCAAAGATGAAATTGTAGAACGAATTTATTTTAACCTCACAAGACATTTTCCTAAAGTTCGGATCGTAGGAAGACATGCAGGCCATCTGGATCGTCAACGAGAGATGCGAGTCAAAGAAGCCATCCGAAAAACAGGACCCGATATCATTTTCCTTGCCATGGATTTTCCTGACCAAGAAATTTGGATCGAAAACAATACCGGATATTTTGGCAAAGCAGTTGTCATCGGTGTGGGTGGCGCCTTAGATATGTTATCTGGTGCTGATAAAAAAGCCCCCGAATGGTTCAAAGAAAGAGGACTCATTTGGTTTTGGAGGATCATCGCAAGACCTTACCGAATCCAAAGGATGTGGGAAACTTTCTATTTCTTTCTTTTGGGAATTCGCGAACGTTTCCGCAAACATTAATTCGATCTACTTTTTAATTTGAGTCAATCGGTCCAGTGTCGGTGCGAGCCAATCTTCTAACAATGGTTCGCGATCGAGTTTGGCCCGGGCAAACACCAAATCTTTGTTAGAGTTCGCAATTTCGCTTACCGAACCAATTTTACGTGCGGTTTCCATTGCTTTCCAATAGTATTTGAGAGCATTGATCGTATCTTGTTTTTTCTCATACACAGCTCCAATATTATTGTAGAGGGCCGTAAGAGTTTCATACACTTCTCTATGATCCGAGTTTTCTGTATCGATCCTTCCCAAACTTTGTTCTTTCAGTTCAAAATCATCTTTTAACTTCAAATAGTTGCCAAGGGCTGCATTGTACTGTCTAGTGTAGTAAAAGGCGTTTCCTTTCCCAAAAAGTAAAGTTGCATTATTATAAATATCTTCTTCTGGAAGTTCCGCCCAAAAATCTAAAGTTTGTGCAAAGTCTCCATGGTTGTAATCAATCCAACCTAAGTAATAATAACATTCTCTGACAATCTTTGGATCTTTAGAAATATCACGTTCCAGGGCCGCCAAAAATGATTCGCGAGCCATAAAGAGCCCGTTACGTCTCTCTTTCTCTTCATAAGAAAGAGTTCCAATGCTTCGTTCTGGATAGATTTTTTTACCAGGAAATTCTCGTATATTATCTGTTACGTTAATTCCGGCTGCTTCCAAAAATTGGATTTTACCTAAGTTAAACGAAATCCTTCCAGGACTTCCTTCGAGTAAGGTTTCATCCTCATCTCTTTCCCCAAGCCTGTCTCTGTAGTTTTGATAACGATCATCAGCTTCCCTGAGGAGTTTTACGGCTTCATCATAGTTTTCTGTTTGGATATAATACTCAGCCATAAGTAAAACGGCTAAGTAGTGGCGGATATCGTAAGTAGATGCCAATTCCAATTGTTTGAGGGCACGTGCCGCTTCATCTTTTTTGAAATAGAACCGAGCTCTTTGGTAATATCCTTCGGCAAATTTGGAACCACCCTCTTTCCCATAAGCAATGTTTAAAAGGTATTCCACATTATCATCAATCTCCATTCCAGTGACTTGGTCTTCTGGGTTGATATTGTATTTGATTCTTACTTCTTCAGAATCTAAATCAATATAAAAGGATGCTAGTTTTGCCAAAACAAAAAGAGAAAGTTCATCCTCGATGTTAAGAGCATTACGAACTTGTCTGTGGTGGTTTAAAACGTACTGAGGATTATTATCTCGTTTCCACATTTCGATGTATGTTGATAAAATCCCACCATGTCCAATGGCATTTTTTGGATACTTTTCAATGATATCGTTATAGTATTTAACAGCCGTTCCAAACTCTTGTTTGTTGTAAAAAATCTTAGCAATGCCTGCGATGGCATCTACATTGTCCGGATCTCCCCCATCGGTAAACACTCGTTTGAAGTATTCAATGGCAAGATGATCGTTTTTATATTTTTTGCGATTACTACCCGGCGGAACTTCGATGAAGTCCTTTCGGTGAAAGGAGTGAAAATTTCCAAGCGCAATGTAGGTATCAATGTCATGGACATTGTATTTTAAACGGGATGCAATATAAGCGCCCGCTTTTAAAACCTTTCTTGGAACTTTATCCTGAGAAGTAAGATAAAATGCGAGTTCTGATAATGGTCGTCGGCCAGCGGTTTCAACTCCCGCATCATTCCATTCTGTTTTTTTCGCAAAACTAATGTTTGGTACTTCTTTTCTATTTTCCCAAGCACGTTTGTGTTCTTTGTCTTCTGGTTCATAACCAAAATCAGGTTCCACTTTTCCAAAACATTTTTCAAAGGCCCTTTCATACTGCCCAGCTTTCGTATAGGCAGTACAATATTTGTTCAAAAACTCTAAGTTATGTGGAAAAATCTCTTCCCCTTTGATGAAATAATTTTCGGCATCAGCAAGAAGTTTTTTCTTCTCGAGAGCATCTGTTTCATAACTGAATTCTTCGATTTTTTCGAGTCCCAGTGCATACTGTGCTTTGGCACGATACGGAACAATGACGTATTTCCAAAGAGTCACAATTCCAAAAACAAGAAAGATTGCTGCAGCCGAGGACAAAATTGTTCTACGAACTAACTCTCGTTTGCGGGCAGCACCTTCTTTGGTATAAGCATCCCGGCTTGCAATGATTGGCACACCATCGGCTGCAAACTTACCAGTGGAGTCACTAAGCTCCACTCGTTCGCCAAGAAGACCACTTAAGTAACTAGCGATGTCCTCTGGTTTTTGTTGTGCCTTAATGAGTTCAATGATTTCTTTCTGATTGCGAACCGGAATCCTTTGGTTCACAATCGTATCAATGATGGTACGACGAAGTTTTGGCGGGTAACGGAGTAATTCCGATTGGATGACTGCTAACTCTTCATCCGTTAGGTTGGCCTCTAGAGACTCTTCTGGTTCGTCTTCTTTGCCAAGAGACATGAGGTCTTCCTCAAATCCCCCAGGTCCATCGGAACCAAAGTCGTCCATAGTGGAGACAGGCATATCATCAATGGATGGTGCTAAATCGTCAAAAGAAGGAGCTCCTAAGTCATCATCAAGACTTGGTGGTTCCATTCCCACACCCAAGTCTCCGAAGGGATCATCAAATCCACCACCTACATCTGCAGGTTCATCGTCGCGGGAAGGAGTGGACGGACTGTCCATATTCCCGAAGGGATCATCACCGAAACTTTCTGTTGGTGTTGGGGTAGATCCCATATCCGCAAAAGGATCATCGCCAAAAGAAGTATGTCCGCCAGATGTGGGAGTCGAAAGATCACCAAACGGATCGTCGGTGGTGTCTGCATCGGATGCCGGTGTATCAAGACCACCAAACGGGTCATCACCAAAACTTTCTGTCGGTGTTGGGGTGGAACCCATGTCCGCAAAAGGATCATCACCACCAGAGGAAGGTGTATCGGCTCCTCCTCCAAAATCAAAATCATCCCCGGAAGGAGTGGTTTCTTCTGCGCCAGAATCAAAACCAGCAAACAGGTCTTCGTCGGTGGTTGCAGGAGTATCCTCTCCACCCAAATTAGCAAAAGGATCGTCACCAATGACTGGGGCTGGTCTGTCTTCTATCGGAGGTTCATCGACGGCATCTAAGTTAGCAAAAGGATCATCCTCACCAGAAGTTTCTCCTGGAGTGTCCATACTTGCAAATGGGTCTGGTTCGTCAGTCGTTCCTGAATCGGAGGCAAATGGGTCGGTCTCCTCTGTGTCAGAGGTTGGGGTATCAAAGTCAAAATCATCGGCCGCAGCTGGCGTGGGGCTTGGTTTTGGTGAGTCTTCACCAAGTAATTCATCTAAATCAATTCCGTCGTCTTCTTCGGCTTCTCGGTTGGGAAGTTTGGGAGGACCAAAATCATCGTCCTCATCATCAAGAGCTGCAAAAGGATCTCCACCTTCGGCATCACCCGCCCCTTCATTATCAAAATCGTCAAAGGCAGAGCCGGAATCTTCGTCAGTGTCGGCTTCTGGTTCAGAAGGCGTAATGGGACTTGTATATCCCAGTTTCTCACGTAAAACCTTCGCCATCGGATTCAGTTCTTCCGATGAGAGCGGATTTTTATTGAGAGCCGAAAACATCGTCTCGATTTGTGTGATTTCTTCCGGACTCAATTTGTCTATCGGCTCAGCCATTGCGGGTCTATTCCTAATGAATTATCGGCCCCTTCTTAAAATGACAGAATATTTTTTTTATTATGTCAGATGGTTCGTGAGGAAAAAAACCTTTCACTCTCTTTTTTCATTTCTGCCGAAAATTATCTAGAAGGACTCCTTAACGACCAAGACTATGATGAAATTCAAATCCATCCGTATTGCCCTATTTTTACTCTTTTTCACAGGAATCGGAATCTTTGCCGAGGAGGGAATGGATTGGATTGGAAGTTTTTCCTCTAAAGAACTAGAGATGTCCGATGAAACAGAAGACCAAGATACGGTGTATTACCTTTGGCAACTAGAAAGTCTCAAAAAAAATATCGCTCCACGTTACATTCGTTATCTTGATGTAGAATCTTACGTATCCACTGGCAAACTCATTCATAGAGGGATTCTATTTACCTATAACGGACTTCGAGATGAATCGGTAGAAATCTGTGGAAGTTTTAACAATTGGGATTGTTCCGATATGAAACGAAACCAATACGGAATCTATTATACAGTCGTAGAACCTACACAAATCACAGATACTTACGAAGAAGATCCGGTTTATGAATATAAGTTCCGGGTAAATGGACTCCTAACCTACGATCCAGAAAATTTCGATAAGTTGGAAGATGGTTCTGGATCTTACTACTCTCGTTTTATTTTAGAAGGAAAAGATACAGACCGCCAAACAAAAACAATGGTCCTCGAAGATTCCGCAAACGAAGAAAGAGACTTACGAACCGTAAAATTCCAAATCTATTTACCGAATGCCGAAGTAGTTCGAGTTGTGGGAAGTTTTAATGATTGGAACCCAGAACATGATTTTTTGAAAAAAGATAGAAAGGGAGTTTTTACTCTCGAAAAGAAATTACTTCCGGGTGAATACCATTACCAATTCATTGTGGATGGGGACTATATGTTGGATACTTACAATCCAACAACTCATATCAAAGTAGATACCAATGAATCGGTTTCTTCTCTGTTAGTACCGGAACGAAGTTATGCCTTAGAACGAAAGATGTGAAGGCTCCAAAAATATAAACAAAATATCGTATAACACCTAAACTTACCGAAACGAAAAGGGAGGCCTCTTTTATTCGATATTTTTCCAACATATCATAAATATATTACGCCTAAAGCACATTTAATATTTTTTTATCTAAAGTCCAAAGTTTTATATTTATTTGTATGGTATCGGAGATTAGAATAGAATCAATAATACCGATTCCATACTCTAAATGTTTATTTTCAAAAGAGGTTTTGTTAAGCTTGATAGGCTTATTTTTTGATTTCCATTTTCATCGAAATTATTGTCGTTTAAATATATTTCAAATGCTGCTTTAATTTCTTTCCATTCTGAATCAATAATTGAAAACCATGATGTATCACGATTTCTATTTTTATTGATTGTATGTTGTCTAAAAGTTCCTTCGTATGAAAATCCAAATCGCTCAGCTGCAATTTTAGAAGGAAAATTAAGTGAATTACATTTCCATTCGTATCTTCTGAAACCCAATTCAAAAGCATAATTCATAAGTAAATACAATGATTCTGTTGCCGCTTTAGTTTTTTTTAGTAAATTAGAGAAATTCAAGTGGCCAACTTCAATTGAAGAATTTTCTAAATCAATTCTAAGGTAAGAAATAACTCCCACGGCTTTAGAAGTATTTTTATCAATGATTGCATAGAAAGTAGGGTCTATAAGATTTTCTATTCCAATGATCCATTTCTTATATTCTGATATTGTATTAAAAGGTCCATAATTTAAATAGGTCCAACATTCACCATTTTTATCAATAGAATTTGCTTCGTATAAATCTTCGGCATGTATTTCAGAACTTAATGGTTCCAATATAGAAAATTTTCCGTGAATTTTTATCTTTTCAGGAAATTTTGGTTTCTGTAAATTATTAATTAATAAACCAATTGGCTGACCGAATTCATTAATTTCATAGTTATTCATTGTATAGATCCAAGTATTTGATAATTATCTGGAGTTGAGTTTAGGAAGGATTCCACATAACACCTAATAATAAGAACTTACTTTTCCAAAGTGGCAGTCATGGATCCTTTTGAGGAACTCATCCGAGGGTCTGGGCCATAGTTTAAGATCCGTTCGTGGACAAACTCGGCATGTTCCAATTCCCCTGAAAAGACGATGGTTTTTTTTCTAGTGTCGACTTCCACCGCATGTTGGAAGGCTTTTTCCCAAGGCATTTGGCAAACGTCCATTAACATCTCAATCACATATTCGTAAGTGTGAAAGTCATCATCCCAAAGGACAACTTTCCAAGGCCCGTCATTATGACGTGGCCTCACTTCGGTTTCTTCTAAGATGGATGGTTGGGAAACTCCGGCTCCGGTCATAACCCAAAACCCAAACCTTATTTTTTCTTTTTGGAAATAGCGATTTCTACGTGGGAAACTACATCTTTGGCACGGAGACCGAAGTAATCGAGTAGACCACTCCAAGTTCCCGATTTTCCAAATGTATCTTTCATTCCAACTTTGATAACAGGAACTGGATACTCTTCGGAAAGAAGTTCTGAGACAGCAGAACCAAGACCACCGATAACATTGTGTTCTTCACAAGTTACAATGGCCCCGCATTCTTTTGCTTTGGCGATGATGGCATCTCGATCCAAAGGTTTGATAGTTGCCATATTGAGAAGGCTTGCACTAATTCCTTTTTCTTTGAGAAGACCGACAGCAATCATGGCTTCGTTGACCATAACACCGTTGGCAATGATACAAACATCTTTTCCTTCGGACATCACTTCTGCTTTTCCAATTTGGAATTTGTAGTTTTCTCTTTCAATCACAGGAATGGCAGGTCGGCCGACCCTTACATAAACAGGTCCTTTGTAATCTGCAATGGCGTGAATGACTTGTTTGGTTTCGTTAAAATCAGAAGGGCAAATCACAGTCATTTCAGGAATGACTCTCATAATCGCAAAATCTTCGATACACTGGTGAGACGCACCATCTTCTCCTACGGTGATTCCACCGTGAGAGGCAACGAGTTTTACGTTTAACTTTGGATATACGACACTATTTCGAACCACTTCCCAAGCTCTGCCAGATAAAAACATAGCAAAACTAGAGGCAAAAGGTACAAATCCGGAAAGGGCAAGGCCCGCTGCATGGCCAACTAAGTTCTGTTCAGCGACCCCAACATTAAAAAAACGTTCAGGATATTTTTTCTTAAAATCCGCAGTTTTAGTGGAACCGGAAAGGTCCGCATCTAAAACTACGATATCTTGCCTGGACGCACCTAACTCAACTAAGGCTTCGCCGTATGCATCTCTTGTTGCTCTTTTGTCCGCAGTGGATTGGCTAGGTGCTCCCATACTTATCCTTTTTTTAAAGCGTCAGCTTTATCAGTTTTTTCCCAAGTAAACGTACTACCTGTTCTACCAAAGTGACCATAAGCAGCTGTTTCTTGGTATTTTCTTCCTTTTCCAAGAAGATCCAAACCATCTACAATTCCTTTTGGAGTGAGTTTGAAATTTGCTAAAACTCGTTTTGCGATTTCTTCGTCAGAAATAGTTCCTGTTCCAAATGTATCCACAAGAACCGATACAGGTTCTGCCACACCAATTGCGTAAGCGAGTTGCACTTCACATTTGTGTGCAAGACCAGCCGCCACAACGTTTTTAGCAATATAACGACCGATATACGCAGCAGAACGATCTACTTTAGATGGATCTTTTCCAGAGAATGCACCACCACCATGACGACCCATTCCACCGTAAGTATCTACTATGATCTTACGACCAGTAAGACCTGTATCACCATGTGGTCCGCCGATCTCAAATTTACCGGTTGGGTTGATAAAATAACGAGTGTTCACAAGAAGTTCTTTTGGTATCATTTTTTTGATACATTCTTCGATCACTGCTTCTTCGATTTGTTTGTGAGTCACACCTGGTTTGTGTTGTGTGGAGATAACCACAGTGTCCACTTTTTTTGGTTTTCCATCTTCGTATTGGATGGTTACTTGTGACTTAGCATCGGGACGAAGCCAATCGATTTTGCCAGTATGACGAAGTTCAGATAAATGTTCTAAAAGTTTGTGAGAGTAATAAAGTGGAGCTGGCATCAGTTCCGGTGTTTCTGCAATCGCAAAACCAAACATAAGACCTTGGTCCCCTGCTCCTTGTTCTGTATGAAGTCCTTCTCCTTCATTTACCCCTTGGGCAATGTCAGGAGACTGTGCATGCACGTGTGATGCAACCACAGCGAAATCAGCATCGAAATACATATTGATATCGTTGTAACCGATTTTACGGATCACATCACGAGCCACTTCTTGTGTATCGACTTTTCCTTTACTGGTAATTTCGCCTGCGATCACAACAAGGTTAGTAGTGACTAGAGTTTCGCAAGCCACACGGGATTTTGGATCTTGGGCTAAATACGCATCGAGAATGGCATCAGAGATTTGGTCGCAGACTTTGTCTGGGTGTCCTTCCGATACGGACTCGGAAGTGAAGATATAGTTTTTAAGAGAGGACATATTTTTTACCTTACTTGGTTAAAATTTAGAGTTTAGGCGGTACGTCAATAGAATTGTCGGGGTATTGTCCACGCACAAAAGATTCCAGGATTTCTGCATTTTTCCCCATAGCTATTTCCAATTTTTTGGCATATTCATCCATTTGGCTCTCCGAAAGCCCTTTCGGAACAAAGAACGGCTCCCCGTATTGGATGAAAAGTTTTGCCCCAAATTTAGGGAAAAAATGCCTGTCCCAACTTTTGAAAGTGTAAGCCCTGTCATAACAAGAATGCAAATACAGGATGGGAAATCCTGTCAGAGAGGCCGTTACAATCACTCCGGGTTTCACTTCCCTTCTCGGGCCTTTGGGACCATCGACAGTAAAGATAGGGACCGCACCTTGTTTCATCTCTTTTAAGATATTGCGAAACGCCCCAGTCCCACCTCTTGTGGAAGAACCACGAACCGAACGAAGGTTAGAGCGAGCAAAGGTTTGGTGGATGATTTCACCATCTTTCGATTGGGATACAAGTGCCACCATATCTGCTTTTTTCTTTCGTTTCAAATACTGGGTGGCATGCCTATAAAGAGAAAGTGTGGTTTCATGAAACACAGCAATGATGTAACCGGAACCTTTTTCAATGACCTTGGCACTTTCCTCGGGGATGATGAATTTTTGGTTTCGAACAAATAGATACCAAACTCGAACAATGAAGTGAACTACCCAACTGAGGATAATGTATTTGGTTTTGGAATAGGGTTTTTATTTGTTATCTGGAATCAAAAAGAATGGTCCTTACCGATCTCCCAAAGGACATCGTTTTCATAAATTTTCACTGTAGGTGCCGCGCCCGGCACTGGTTTGTCGCGTAACAAAGAATGAATCATAGATTTGGCAACAAATTCACCGGGAATGGGTTTGTATTTTTTTAAACCAAGAAGACCAAAAGGAATGAGGTTGCCAAGAAACTCTCCCACCTTCTCCCCTACTCGCACTTCTTCTCTTTCTCCAATCAGTAAAGAAGGCCGAAAGATTCCTAAAAAGGGAAATTGTAACTTACGTAGTTCCGTTTCAATTTCGCCTTTCACTCGGTTATAAAAAATAGTAGAGTTTGGATCTGATCCCATAGCGGTAATGATATAAAATCCTGGGACTCTCTTTTCTTTTGCCTGTTTTGCTGCGAGCAATGGATATTCGTAATCAATCTCTCTGAATTTTTCCTTGCTACCGGCTTTGCCGATGGTTGTACCCAAACAACAAAAAACAGCATCGATCCCTTCCGGAATGGAAACCTTTCCTGACTGAAAATCCTCAAAACGAACTTGTACCACTTCAATGGGAACATTGGGATTTGAGGCGGATTGCGAGTTTCTCGCCCAAACAATTACCTTTTTGATTTGAGGGTAAAAAACAAGAGAGAGTAACACTTGTTTACCGATAAGACCGGTTCCACCAAGAAGTAGTATTTTCATTTGATCTCCAAACTACGTGCAAGCATGGAATCAGTCAGATTGAGTCTTTCTTGAAACTGGATTCCCGCAATATAATAAATTACGTTTTTGATTTTAGAAGTTTGGGTCCAAATGATTGTTCCTTCAAAGAACATCCGTTTGGTGCCTTTTGACCAAACGATACTGCCCAAAACTTGGGACTCAATTTCATCGCTGAGTAAGTCATCCTCACCCAAAAAACAAAGGCCTTCTTCTGATATATTCCCTAACTTTCCGAACAAAGTGATCCCTTCCAAATCCAATTGGACCTCAAACCCAGAAAAGTCACCGGGAGAAATTCTTGGAAGCCTTCGCTCACTTTCCATAGCAACAAGGTACAAGGATTCCTATTATTGGAAACGAAAAAAGCAAATTAGAACTGAAAGTAAATGAACGGAACGGAATTTTCTGGTGTAGCCAAATTTAAGACAAGAAAAAGAACCGGATAGAGGGCAAACTCCAAACTAGCCGGGATTTGTTTGCCTTTTCCCTTTTCAAAGATCAAATAACCAATGGCATGGCCCAAATATAAGAAGAATAGGATCCAGAGGAAGTCCTTCCACATATAAGGCCGAATTTGTCCCATCTGAAAAGTAAAAATTCCCCGAATGTGGATCCAGGCATTTTCCCAAGTGAGGGAACGAAAAAAGACTGCCCCTAAAAAGAAAATGGAGCTATTCAGAATATTCTGAAAGATCCAAAGAGGAACCTTATACCAGTGTTTTGTTTCTGGATTGTCCTTTTTGTCCGGAAACCATTCCTTCCAAACCTCTTCCAAGACATAAAAAACACCATTGAGGGATCCCCAAAATACGAAAGTCCACTGGGCTCCGTGCCAAACTCCACTCACAAACATAGTAAACCAAAGATTGAACTTTCGTCTTACCGACGTTACCCGACTCCCACCCATAGGGATATAAATATAATCACGTAACCAAGAATTTAAGGTCATGTGCCACCGACGCCAAAAACCAGAAACTGAAGTGGCAATGAAAGGCAGATTAAAGTTTGTCGGAAGTTTGTAACCGAGTAACATGGCACTACCGATCGCCATATCCGAATATCCACTAAAATCTAAATAAACCTGAATTCCGCCCAAAGCTGCGGCAATTAACAAGGCATAGGCGTGATGCCCAGCAGGATCTGCATAAATGGTATCAATGGTAGGGGCCACCATATCGGATAGGATTGCTTTTTTAAAGTAACCTAACATAAAGAATCGAATGGCAACACGGAATTCGATATCTTCCAATTTCTTAGGACTGTACAATTGTGGCATAAAGGTTCTTGCCGTCACAATCGGGCCTGCCACCAGTTGCGGGAAAAAACTCACAAAAAGAGCAAAACGGATGAAATCTTTTTCAGCAGGGATTTCCCGGCGATACACATCAATAGTATACGATAAAGATTGGAAGGTAAAAAAAGAAATTCCCGCAGGAAGAATGATTTTGAGAACAGGCAAAAGATCTGCACCAAACATTGGATTGGTGACTGTGTTAATAGAGGTCACAAGAAAATTATAGTACTTAAAAAATCCCAATATAAAAACAAGATTGGTAATCAAACTAAAAAGTAAGAGGTAGTATCTTATTTTTTCCCTGGTTTCTGAGCTAAGTTTCAGTCCTACATAATAGTCAATGGCAGTGGAAAGTAGGATGAGCGCACCAAAACGGTAATCCCAAGACATGTAAAAGAAATAACTACTAATGAGTAGGAAAATATGTAAGATTCGTGTTTCTCTTGATTGATTCGAAAAAATGGTGGGGAATACGTACCAAACCGTAAAAAAAACAAAGAGAAAGAAGACAAAATATTCAAAATCGGAAAAGATCAATGGGATTTGCCTTCTATTCAGACCAGGCTCTTTGAAAAAATATGTCTGTCAATCATTTCGGCTTGCAGATGTCTACAGAATCGCTATGATATACCTCTAGTTTTCTAGCTAAAAACTTAGAGGTATAAAATGAAAAAAATATTAAAAACAGCTCTCGTGGGAATTTTGTCCTTTGGCTTACTTTCCAATTGTTTTGGAAAATTTGGTGCTGTCAAAGCAGTATACTCCTTTAATGGAAACATCCAAATTGGTTCTGGCAAACTCGCAGGTTTCTTTCGTTCCCTTTTAATGATCTTCCCACTATACATTGCTTATGGATTTGGAAGTTTTTTAGACATCTTTATTTTCAACCTAATTGAGTTTTGGACTGATCGAAATCCAATCGCAATCGCTGAATATGACTTTGATGGAAAGTTAGTCAAAGAATACAAACAAGATGGTCAAACCATTACCCTTACTTATTCTGAATGGGGTAAGGTATTGAAACTAGAAGCACCGACTCAAACAGGAATGGAACCTATTTACTTCCTAAAAGAAAAACCGGAAAAAGCATACCGCATGATCAATGGAAAGTATGTGGAAATCCTCCAAACTAGCGGACCAATCCTCCCTCCGCTTTCCGTAAAACACATCTAAACTTACTGATTGCCCCTAATTTTAGGGGCAATCTATGTCCGATAATTAAAATATGAATCGTTTGTATTTTGTTTCCTTCCTGTTACTCCTCTCTTTCGGATGCCAAACTCCGCAACAGGTAGTCACCCCAACTTTTCCCACTCACACAGAACAAATCAATCTCAACCGAATTAAGATGATCACCAAATCGGAAGCAGTTCATACGGATTCTAAAGAAGGAAAAAAACCTCTGACTTTAGAACCAGGTGTCAGTGTAGAATATTCAGAGAACAAAATTCCCTTTATACAGTTGGATTTGTTTTTTGAAGATGCCGGTATTAGCATCATAGAAGAAATCATTTCCGGCACCATTTTGGACCATCATATCATTGTCCTAAACCAGAAAGGTGAAATTATCGCCAAACAACCAGTAAACTTCCAAGCCTACGAAATTTTAGAAACAAAAACAGAAGTGATGCGAAACAAAGTAATCGTTGGTGAGTCAAAAAAACCAGTAAAGGTAAATAGCACAATTCCTGAAACTAAAACCTCGCGGGAGGCCATAGAAAGACAATACACCGATAGAGACACAGTTCCTCAAGTATTAGAAATCCAAGAAGGCAAAGTTCCCAATCTTGGTGAATACATAAATATTTATTTAGAACTCACTTATGTAAATCCGCAACTAGAACCTAACTGTGAATCATACGCCGGAAATTGTAATGGAGCCAAACAGAAATTTTTTGAAGATGTCACCGGACGTAACCGAAGAGAATTGGATATTTTAAAAAATCGTTATGTAGAGGGTGAAGTTGCACAGTTTCCAAACCTAACACAAACTGAACAATTAGAATTCAAAACCAATATCAAATCAAAAATTGAAAACTCGAATGGTGTGTTTGGGCCCAAACATGGATTCACAAAATTTATGTTTCGAGAATGGAACCTAGTTTCCTCTCCCCGGTATTTTCGCATTATATCGATAAACAAAAATGGGAAACAATCATTACTAGAAGAACGTATTGATGAAAAAAAACTAACGGATGAATCAGAAGAAAAATCAAATGATCACGATTCCCATTCCATTTTTGATTCCCCCACCCATACAAAACATAAAAAAAGAACGATTTCGACTCCCTAACGAAAACGGGTGTAGGGAGATTCCAACACCCGCCATGTCCTTTTTAAGCAACCTTTGACTCTTTCTTTCGAACGCTGTCAAATCGAACAGTGGAAGCAGTGACTTTAATTTTTGATCTATTTTCACCTTCAGGACTTTTCCACCGGTTTTGTTTCAGATTCCCCATTACGGTGACTTTGCTCCCTTTTTTCAGGTATTCCACGCAATTCTCGCCCAGTTTTTCCCAAGCCTCCACTTCAAAGTAAGACACATCTTCCTTGTCCTTTCCTTCTTGGTTGTTGGACGTGTGGTTGACGGCAACTGTGAAATTTGCTAAAGACTTTCCACCTGCAATAGTTCTTTCTTCTGGATCTGCGGTTAAATTTCCGTCCAGAATGACATACGATAGATTTTTCATTTGAGTATCCCTTAAATCAGTTTTGATGGCCATACAAAGACTGGTTCTTTTTTGATTTGGTTGGTTTAAAAAAATTTACAAATGAGACTAAATTTATAAAATCCTAGTTCACATTTACATTTCGGATAGACAATCCAAAGGAATTGCCGAGAATTTTCCTCGTGGGACTTCCCGATTCTGAGATACTTCACTTAGTAACGGCTATTAGCCGAGAGTTGGTTTGTTTACACGAATCAGACGGAACCTATATTTATGTCAGCCCCAACTCGGAAAAAATCATAGGATATAATGCAGAAGAACTAGTTGGTAAAAATCCTTACGATTATTTTCACCCTGATGAAAGAAGGCTCATCCAAGAAAGATCACACCAACCTCTGCTTCGCGGAGATGAGAACATTCATACGACATTTCGTTTTTTACATAAAAACGGAAACTATATTTGGCTACAATCTGACAATCGTTTAACGATACATCCCACTACAGGAAAAAAATATTTACATTCATCTTCTAGAGATATATCAGAAAAAATAGATACCGAGGCAAATTTAGCACTCTCAGAACGAAGATTCAATACATTATTCCACGACTCGCCGATTGGACTTGTACTCACAGGAAAACACGGATATATTGATGAAGCAAATGATGCCTTTGCTAATTTTTTAGGTTATAAAAGTTTCGAGATCATTGGGAAACATTTTTCAGAAATCAGTGCCGGTGAAGAACTCGAAGAAAATTTAAAGTATAGAGATGAAGTTCAAAAAGGAATTATCGATAACTATTCAATTGAGAAACAATACCTACATAAATCAGGAAAAAAAGTTTGGGCCTATATCACAGTCACTGTCCTTCGTGACGATACGGGTCATCCCCTCCATTATCTTGCTCAAATCATCGATATCAATGAAAGAAAAAAATCAGAAACTCTCCTTCTAGAAAATAATGATCGGTTGAAGGCTATTACAAGTTCCCTTTTAACACAAAACAAACAACTACAAGCTTACAACCAAATCATCTCTCACCACCTGCGAGCCCCCGTTAGTAATTTAAGAAGCCTTCTCGATTTAATGAAAGAGACAAACAATCTCGAAGAAATCAGAGAATTGGAAAACCATTTAGTAGGTGTCACTGAAACCTTAGAAACTGTCCTCTCTGAACTAATCACCACATTAAGAATTCAAAATCCAGACACTTACAAATCAGAACCAGTCCTTATTAGCCAATCTTTTTCCAATGTGTTACAACTGATGGAAGGAGAATTAAAAACCAAACAGGTAGAAATCCAATCCGATTTTTCGGGGGGAGAAACGGTTTATTTCTCAAAAGAGTTTTTAGAGACAATTTTCTTACATCTTCTGAACAATTCCATACGGTATTCCTACCCGGACAGAAAACTACGTATTTCCGTGGAATCCTTTCAAATTGGATCCCAAACCGCCATTTCTTTCTCAGACAATGGAACTGGGATCGATTTGGAACGATATGGTGAACAAATTTTTCAGTTAAAGAAAACTTTTCATCGTCATATCAGTGGTAAGGGACTCGGGCTGTTTTTGATTAAATACAAAATGGAATCTGTAGGTGGAAGGATTGAAGTGCGTTCCAAACCAGGAGATGGAGCTACATTCCTTATGTACTTTCCCGACGGGCGAGAGACTCTATGACCACTCCCAAAATTTGTGTTATTGATGATGATAAAATTTACCAGTTCACTACGAAAAAGATCATCTCCAATGCCGGGATCAAAGGGGAAGTTCTGGTATTTTCAGATGCGGAAAATGCTCTCGAATTCTTTCATCAGGAGTTTCAGAACAAAGAACTACTTCCAGATATCATCTTTCTCGATATCAATATGCCCTTTATGGATGGATGGCAATTTTTAGATGCCTTTGGAAAGATCTTTCCCAAGTTTCCAAAAACAATCGAAGTATTCCTTGTCAGTTCCTCTGTTGACGATGCTGATACAGAACGGGCTGCAAAAATTCCAATCATCTCTGGATATATCTTCAAACCCTTTACAAAAGAAAAACTTTTGGAATCTTTAGCCCGCCTCCAATCTTAGCTTGTCAACTTTTTGCTTTGAATATAGAAATGGACGCACCACTTATGGATCAAATACTCAATTGGATTGAAACCTATCCCCTATCTTCCACTCTGATTGGATTGTTGTTGTTTCTTGCGATCGTTTTCTTAAGAGACATCACTCAAAAAACGCACACAATTCAGAGAAACTTTCCCATCGTTGGACGGCTTCGCTATTTTTTAGAAATGATAGGACCAGAACTTAGGCAGTACTGGGTTGCCCATGATAAGGAAGAACGTCCCTTTGATCGAACCGAAAGAAGTTGGATTTATGCAACGGCCAAAGGACAAAACAGTAACTTTGGATTTGGAACTACAGAAATCCAATACGAACCCGGATATCCCATCATAAAACACAAAGCCTTCCCCTATCCAGAAGCAAATGCATACATCCATAACAATGATACAAGTTGTATCCCTTGTTTAAAAGTCATTGGTACCAAACGAAAATTTCCTTATAGACCCTATTCCATTGTGAATATATCTGCGATGTCCTTTGGCTCTCTTGGAAAAAATGCAATCATGGCACTCAATAGAGGTGCTAGAGATTCCGGCGCCTATCACAACACAGGCGAAGGTGGTCTTAGCAATTACCATAAGCAAGGGGCTGATATGGTTTGGCAAATTGGAACTGGTTACTTTGGTGCCAGAGACCATTCTGGAAAATTTAGTTTGGATGTCTTAAAAGAGAAAGTGGGAGAAAATCCATGTATTAAGATGATTGAAATTAAACTATCACAGGGCGCCAAACCAGGAAAAGGTGGGATCCTTCCTGCAAAAAAAGTAAATGCAGAAATAGCATCCATCCGCCATGTCGAAGAAGGAAAAGATTGTATTTCTCCTAACTCCCATAGTGAGTTTACGAATGTAAAAGAACTCATTCAATTCATAGAAAAAATTGCGAACGGAACAGGACTTCCTGTGGGAATCAAAAGTGCTGTTGGTGAAATTGAATTTTGGGAAGAACTCGCTCATGAGATGAAACAAAGTTCAGAAGGACCCGACTTCATCACGATCGATGGAGGAGAAGGCGGAACAGGAGCCGCCCCCCTTACCTATGCCGACCATGTTTCTTTACCTTTTAAAATTGGATTCCAAAGAGTCTACACTCTCTTCCAAAGTCAGGGTTTGTCCGAACAAATTGTATGGATTGGTTCCGGAAAATTAGGTTTTCCTGATCGAGCCGTGGTTGCGATTGCCATGGGTTGTGACCTCATCAATGTGGCTAGAGAAGCCATGTTATCCATTGGTTGCATCCAAGCACAAAAATGTCATACAGACCATTGTCCGGCCGGTGTTGCCACTCAGAATTGGTGGTTACAACGCGGTGTGGATCCTGAGATCAAAGGAAAACGTGCAGCCAAATACATCCAAGGGTTTCGAAAAGAACTTCTTAGTTTAGCTCATTCTTGTGGATACGAGCACCCAGGACAATTCACAGGCCAAGATATAGAAATCAGTATGGGAATGAACCGTTACCAAACCCTAGAAGGACTTCTCGGTTACAAACGAGACGAAGTCAAATTCACAAAACTTCAGGATTATACGGTATTCCCGAAACGACAAGCCTAAATGAAAAAACTCTTTCTTATCGTCATGTTATTCCACCTCGGTTGTCTTTCAGAGGAAAGGAGTGTAAAAGCAGAAACAAAGAAAGGGTATTTAGATCTTAGCCAACATTCTTTTTCAGACCAACCATTTGTGGCTCTGGATGGGGAATGGAAATTTTTCTGGAATACAGCTCCTTCTCAAATACAAGAAACCGATTCAGATTTGTTGCTAAACCTTCCCAAACATTGGAATGGATACAAAATGGATTACGGTTCTCTTGGTGGATTTGGTCATGCAAGTTTCAGAATCAAATTGAAACTTGCTGAAGATCTTCACGAGACTATGGCACTTACGGTGTTAGAACAAGACACTTCATACGCTATTTATGTTAACGGAAAGTATTTAGGTGGGTCAGGAAAACCAGGAACCAATGCAAATGAATACACTCCACAAGTAAAATCCACCATTGTTGTTTTACCAGAAACATCAAACATCACCATCGATCTCTATGTTGCCAATTACGTTCACAGGAAGGGAGGGATTTGGAATGATATTGTTCTTTCTACTTACACCAAAGCAGAAAGTCGACTCACCAAACGAAAGATCAACGAAACCATGTTGTCCTCGATCCTAACCTTTGTGGGATTTTTCTTTTTTGTAATGTATTTTTACAATCGTGATGGCAAACACACAATGGGAATTTTTTTATTTTCCGTAGCAGTATTACTTCGAACCATTTCCACGGGAGAACGTATTTTATTAGAATTTGTCGATCTTCCCTATTCTTTTCTATTACGATTGGAATACCTTTCTTGGTACTGGTCTGCCCCACTTCTCTATCATTATTTTTATACAATTTTTCCCGAAGACTTCTCCAAACGAATGGGAACCTTCTTTTATATTCTTTCATCGATCTTAACGATTGGTCTTTTATTACCGCCAGTTTATTTTACAGAAACAGCATCTATCTACCCCATTGCTTTTGTTGCCAATGGGATTATTATATTTATTTATTTGTATCGAGCTTACAAAAAAAAACGTATGGAGTCCAAACCTTTGTTATTTGGAATGCTTTTGGTTCTCGTTGCGGCTACCAATGATGTCCTTCATGCAGAATCATACATCCATACAACCTACATAGCACCGGCCAGTGTTGTGATCTTTGTATTTTTACAAGTGATAACCTTCGGACGGATTGTTCGCCAAACCATGACAAAAACTTTGGAATTTGCACAGGAACAAAAACAACTCAGCAATTCCTTTAGTCGTTTTGTTCCTACAGAATTTTTGTACCACTTAGGCAAAACCGATATCCGATCCGTGGATTTAGGGGATCAGGTCCAAAAAAGAATGACAATACTCTTTGCTGACATCAGATCTTTTACAGAATTTTCAGAAAGACTCACTCCTAAAGAAAACTTCGATTTTTTAAACAGTTACTTACAACGAGTCGGCCCTATCATTCGGCACAATAATGGATTCATCGATAAATTCATCGGTGATGCTGTTATGGCACTATTTCCATACGATATCAATGATGCCGTTAAAGCGGCCGTCGAAATGCAAGACGCTATTCGTATTTATAATGGCCATAGAGCCAACTGCGGATACATTCCCGTCGAAGTGGGAATCGGAATCCACACAGGAAACCTCACCTTGGGAATATTAGGTGAACACAAACGAATGGAAGGAACTGTTATCTCCGACGCCGTCAACTTGGCATCTCGTATTGAAGGGATCACCAAACTCTTTTCTTCTCGAATTGTCATCAGCGCAGATACATTCATTGAGGCCTCCGAAGGATTAGGATACCACTACCGACTTCTCGACCGAGTGGCAATCAAAGGCAAAACAGAATCTGTATTTGTTGTGGAAGTTTTGGATGGATATGAACCAGAAAAAGCATCCAGACTCATTTCTATTAAAGATGATTATACCTTGGCATTGGATGCTTTTCGACGAGACGATTTTGAAGAAGCTATGGATGGATTTTCAAAACTATTGGATAAAAACCCCGATGATTCTGTCTCGAGGTTGTTCTTAGATCGTTGCAGAGAAGCAAAAGAAAGATCAAAAATGGAATTTGGGAGTTAACTCAATTTACCAAGACTTGTTCCTTTTTTGTTTTAAGTGGTAACCAATTCCCAAAACAAAACCAAATCCCAAAACCCCGAGTGCTAAATAAGGCTCGGAAAAACAAACAGAACCGCAAGCTACAATTCCAAGAACGAGGGCAAGCCCGGGTAACACGGGATACAGCGGAGCTTTGTAAGGTCTTCCCATCTCTGGTTCTTTTTTCCGTAAAACAAAATAAGAAACAAGACTTAAAAGATACATTCCACAAGCACCTAATGCCGATATGGTGATGAGTTCTGCTGTATCCAAAAAATACATACAGAAAATACCTAAAACACCGCCACTAATCACTGCATTTTGGGGGACCAAAGAACCATGGCTCAGTTTGGAAAGGTAGGTTGGTAAATATCCTTCTTTTGCCATTGCATAAATCAAACGAGAGTTTCCGAGTATGATTCCGAATAAGGATGCTACAAGTCCAAACAAACCAATAAAGGTAAATACAAAAGGCCAAATTTGATCAACACCATATAACTTCTGTAATACATAAGATAATGGATAATCTAGTTCAGCAACTTCTTTAGTATCCACAACCGAAGCGGTAAAAACAAAAATGAGACCCGCCAAACAGAGTAAAGTAAAAATACCCGCAGTGTATCCAATAGGTATGTCCCTTGCTGGATTACGTACCTCTTCCGCAGCTAACGCCACTCCTTCCACTGCCAAAAAAAACCAAATCGCAAAGGGAATCGAAAGAAAAACAGAACTCCACGATATGGAACTGACCTCAGGAAATTTTGGAATACGATCTAAGGAAACATGAGGCCAAAGAAATGCCAGATAAAATAAAAGACCAAAAACAGCAACGATGGTAACTAAAAGTTCAAAACGGGCGGTTTGTTTGATTCCGGTTAGGTTAATTAACAATAATAAACAAAACATTACGATACCTGCACCAAATGCTGGTATAACGGGAAAAAGAAAATGGATGTATCCTCCGAGGGCTGAAGCAATGGCAGGTGGTGCGAGTAAAAATTCCACAAGAACCAAATACCCAGTGACAAGCCCAAACAAATCACCAAGTGCCCTCTTTGCATAAGCGGAAGGACCACCCGACTGAGGGATGCTTGCTGCAAGTTCCGTAAAACAAAGTGCAAATAGCACATAGAAGGTGGCAATCCACCCTATGGCAAAACTGAATTCCCAAAAACTAGCTTGAGACCAACCAAAGTTCCAGCCAAAATAATCGCCAGAGATGACAAGTCCTACAGCAATGCCCCATAAATGCACAGAATGTAGAACTTTATGCATTTTTTGATCTTCTTTCATGCCACCTCTTTGTAATAAAAACCGTTCAGGATTAAAATAAAAACATCATCAAATGGCAAACCCACAAACAATGCAAGATACTATTTTTCTGCCTCCTACCTGTAAGTTCTTGAGATTCCATTAGGATCTGTTTGGCGGGGGTCCCACCTGAGGGATCCTGATCACTGAACACTTCCGGGAGTATTTCCACAAAACGGGAAATTCGGTATTGCAAATGATTCTAAATTCTAATAATATAGGACAAATACTAGAACGGAAACAGAATATGCGGATCTTAAAACTAACCTTAATTATACTTTTATATTTCATTTCTCCCTTAGGCGCAGTACAAACCATCCTTCTCAAACAAGGCAAGTCCATCAAAGGAATTGTTACCAACCAAAACGTGGATAGTGTTGAAGTGGACACACAAAACGGAAAACACATGGTCATCTCCAAAAAGTCCGTTTTAAAAATTATCTACAAAGACATTGCCGAATCCGAAGAAGAAACGATCCGCAAGGAAGAAGAAGAAAAACGGAAAAATGAAAAAGAAAAAGCCATCGCTGCTAAACAAGAAGAGATCCGCAAACGTAGGGAAGAATTAACACGACAAGAATCAGAAAGGAGAGCGAAGGAAGAAGGTGGCGAAGTGGTCACTCATAGCCTGCGAGACTCCTTTGTCCTAGGTTCCGTTGCCGATGGAAATATGATCACACTCGCTCCCGACTCTGCGAGATGCCAAACCTTCCATGAGTATCCAGAATACTTTTGGCTGTTTGGTGCCCTTCGCTTCAAAGAACCTGATTGGAATGAGCTCCTGCCTAAAGACAATCGTCCCGTAAGAATCAAACAAACTTCCACCTGGACAGATATGGCTGTTACCCTTCTCGGTGGATTTCTCATCACGATTACACGTAAAACAATTATCGTCGATGTTTGCGAAGGAAGCGGATACCGTATGGTTTCTGATTCAGAAATCAAACGTATCAAAGACGAAGCCGTAGAACAAATCAGAACGGAACAAGAACTGAAAGAAGCAGAAGAAAAATACGAGTTAGAACAACTAGAAAAAGATTTAGAAACTCTGAAGAAAAGAAAATAAGGGAATAGTTACCAATGAATCATCTCCATCTGATACTAAAACCAATTCTCGTAACGTTCTTCTTTTTGTTTTCTACGAACTGCTATCTGAACCCAATTGTAAATAATTTACTCGATCCAAAGGTAGAAGAAGACAGTTCTTCCTTACTAGGGATGATTGCCGGTCTCGCAAACCAAACAAACTCTACAACAACCAATACGTCAGGAAGATTCTACTTAGAAACTTCCATGGGTCTGGTCTCATTACAATTTACTGATAATGGTACCATTGTAAATATCCAGTTAAACGTTTCTCGAACTTCTGTAACTGTCCTATCTATTGACAAAGCAAACTACATAGTACAAAGTTTAGATGTTTACGAAATTGGTGTGGAACCTCCTCCATCTTTAGAATTACTCTTTTCCATGCCGTATGAAGGTTTATATATTGATAGTAATAACTTCGCAATAACGATCGGTAGTGGATCCCAATTTATTTTTTCTGAAAATCTTGAAACTCCCTCCGATCCATTCCTTTGGGCAGCTGAAAATATCGTTGTTTTCCCACCTATTTTATTACAAAATAATACTATTTTAAATAATACTGTTTTACTAACGATTGATAACCAGACAATCCTTCCATCGACAACATACACTGTTACTTTGAATTCTGGAATCAGATCGGAAACAGGGAAAATGCTCAAACCAACTACATTCCAATTTAAAGTGGGTACATTAATTCCAAAATAGATTAGAATCTCGAAATGAAGGGGATTGAAATCCTTAAATAAATAATCGAATTTGGATTTACAAGTAGTGTAGTAACATTTATTATTAAGGTGGAGATTTTTATGAAAATGCGAACTCATAGATTATCGATTTTGATTATATTATTTTTAAGCCTCGCCAATTGTTATTTTAATCCACTTGTGCAGACCGTTGTCAGTCCAAACGAAAAAGAATCCGATAATTTATTTCCTGCGCTTTCAATATTATCACTTTCAGAAAGCTCATTTACCGTCTCTGTCTCTGGCCAACTAAGGGATAATGATGGTGCCACTGAACCAAACATTGGTTTAAAAGTGATTTCTCGTTCCAGCCAAATAGACGGCGTTGATTCTACTGCTACTACCGATATTGCAGGAAGATTTTATATGAAGCTCTCTACTGGTACTACAGAAATCGGACTGACGAAGGCGGGTTCACCTTATTACAAATTTACCTTATCAATCACTTCTCCCGATGATATTCGTGTTACAGAAATGAATGGAAATCCTGCTGGTGTTGAAATCGCTGGTTTAGTTGCTTTTGATCCAGGAAATCCACCCAGCTTTTTTGAACTTACCAATTCTACACCTGCTAATAATTCCACTTTAACCAACGCGCCCAGTAGTTTGTTTTTTAACTTTTCTGATCTTTTAGAAATTCCAGGAGGATCTTTTTCTGATTGGTTTGCTTTAAACATTTTGATTTTTCCTGCTTTCTCGGTAGAAAGTGTGGGCATCGCTGGCTCTACGATTTCGGCAATGCCTTATGGATTTGGAAGTGAGACCACAACCTACACAATTTTGTTAGGTCCAGGAATTCGTTCCCAGTCAGGAAAAACTTTAACGCCAAGAACAGTCAACTTTACTTGCGTATCTCCTTGTAGTCCCTGACTCTTACTTGACAACTAGAGTTCATCGGTATAGATTCTTCAGATCGTGAACTCTAAATCTCTGTCTGAAATAAATAATTCACAAAAACTCCTTCTAACTTTATTACTTACGGTAACAGTTACTCTCTCCTTCCTTTTTTCCTGCTCCCCGACGGGGGAAGGAATCGACCAACGAGTCACACAAGTTCCCAACCCCAAAGAACTTAGAAACAGTTGGGTGGAAGACAGTGCCGGAGTTCTAACAGACACGACAATCATTGACCAAATGATAAATGCGGAAGAACAAAATTCCGGTTTAGAAATTGCTGTGGTCACTCTTCCAACAATTGAAAGTTATGTGCCAAAAGACTTTGCAGTTGCTTTATTCAATCATTGGAAAATTGGGAAAAAAGGCAAAGACAATGGAATTCTAATTTTACATGTGATCGACCAACGTCGTGTGGAAATTGAAATTGGTTATGGCCTGGAAGGAGACCTACCCGATGCCACAGTCAAACGAATCATTGATACCTATACAATCCCAGCATTTAAGGCAGATAATTTCCAAAAAGGTCATGCGGATACAGTAGCAGCACTGATTAACAAATTAAACCATCCTGAAATACCTGTGGAAAACTTAGTTTCGAATGTTACTGAAACAAATATTTCGGCTGATACAAGTGTTTATCCATCAAACGATGACACATCCAATGAATTCAAACGAACTGATTATTATGATTATCAAGGGAAATCTTACATTCACCTTACAGAAGATGAAAAAAAAATATTAGAAGAAACTATCGAAAAATTTAATACCACTGGAAATTATTTTTTAAACGATGAAGAATCAAGGTTATTAAATGAAAAACTAACAGAACAAGAAAGAATCGAAAAAGAAGAATCATTTCGTTATAAACAGTTTTTTATTTTGGGTTATCTAGCCCTATTTGTATTCCTAAATTTATTCCAACGATTTGTTGTTTGGATTACACCTTCCCCTACTGCCAAATACCATATTGTTCACAAAACAGATTTTATATTGTTTTATGGCCTTGTCATTAGTCCCGTCATTATAACGATCACTCTGCTTTCTTTAGTTTTAGAGGATGCTTTATTTCCTGTGTCTATCTTTCTTATCATAGGCAGTATTGTCATATTTTTCATTTTCTGGGGAGACTTACGAATGCGTAAGTTAAACGAAAGACTTTTGAAAATTAGAAACATTCCGAGAAACTGTAAAAAATGCGGAACAAAGATGACAAAACTTTCCGAAGAGGAAGATAACATCCATTTGTCGAAAGGCCAAATTTCTGAAGAAATTGTAAATTCCATAGACTATGATGTATGGGTCTGCCCAGGATGTGAAGCTAACGCCGTCCTCAAATTCCCTAGTATCAATCCAGAATATATTTACAAAGGTACTTCTTTTCGAAAAATTATGGCCTGCCCCGAATGTAAGTTTGAAACCTTTGTTTGTAAATCGAGCAGAATCATCAGTGAAGCAACTTATAGTAGTTCCGGAAAAGTGGAAGTCAAAAGGACTTGCGCCCATTGTAAACACAGTGCCGTTGAGTATGAAACCATTCCTAAAAAACAAAAAAGCAGTTCTGGAGGGTCTTCTGGCGGAGGCGGAGGTGGTGGAAGTTTTGGTGGTGGTTCCTCTGGAGGTGGGGGCAGTGGCGGAAGTTACTAATAGACCTATAAACCAAAAGTGTTTTTATAAACCGGACTTGAAGAAAACAAATATAGTATATATCCCTACTTAAAAATTTCTTCTTTTCCGGAACCAAACATACATTCGCCTGTTCGATTTGTATACCAATTTAGAATATGGTTTTATGTTTAATTTGTCTTACCTTAGAAACAAACAACCGTTTGTTTCCCTAAAATATAAATTTTACTTTTTTTTAGTTTGTCTCTTTTTGAGTCCGTCACTTTGGCCCAATGAAAACGGCACACCCCTCACCATTCACGACAAAAAGGGGAATTGGAATATCCAATGGGGTTACAATAGAAGTTACTACACACAAAGTGATATTAATTTTCGTGGCCCCGGATATGAGTATACACTCAAAGGAGTTGATGCAAAAGACAAACCCGAACCCTTTAAGGCAGACGTATACCTAAACCCATCCAAATTTTATTCCAGTTCAGATGAAAACGCAATTTTGCTGACCTAAATTAAGCTAATACTCCAAGCCGAAAATGGAGATTAGAGATGGAAAAACACGTGGAGAAAGACGTACGTTCAAAGCGGATGACAAGATAGGCATCATCCGAAAACACCTATTAAAATCAAAGTTGGTAG
>NZ_AOGY02000061.1 GCF_000332455.1 Leptospira vanthielii serovar Holland str. Waz Holland = ATCC 700522
ATGAGTCGGCAAACATACCCAATTGGATAATTTCTTCCAATTGATTGAGACAAGATATGATCGACGGTTTGAACTTATCTTTTCCATGGTCTGTCACCATTCGGAAGTATGTTCCTAATGCTTTAAAAGATCTTTGTAAGGCTTGTAGATAAAATGTATCATTAAATTTTATTGATTGGTGTATGGAAAGGCACATCGGTAACACTTTAGATCACTCACATGGGTTACACTTTTACTAGTCAATTCTATACAATAGCCTCTGGTATTTCAACACTTTACTCGTATACAAATCCAAAATTCCAAGAATTGCATCCGCAAAGTAAAGACGACAATGCCGATCAGATATCTCTTCAAAGCCAACTACCTCTCCAATGAAAGGATTCCCAAAGAACACTCGATGGGGCCCGTACTGCGCAAAACCACTTTCATGGACTTTATCGGTAACAATATGTGTGGGATAAGCTACCTCTAGAATCTTTTTTGGGAATGTCCTTTTCGAAGATTTATAAACTTTTGCAGGTGTCAGAAAACCCAAAGCTTCATGTGGTCTTACCTTATTAAATTCTTCACGGAATGAATCAAAGGCGGTCTGTTGTGCATCCAAACTAGATCTTGGGGGTAATGCAGTTTCTTCTTTGAGTGTTCTGTGCATTCTCTCATGACGACCGTTCTGAGATGGTTTCCCTGGTTCAATGCGTTCCGGTCGGATCCCTAATTTCAACCACCATATAGAAAGACTAGTTAAGCCGCCAATGGCCTTACTTGCAAAAGGTGATCCATTATCTGATTTGATTGCCTGTGGTAGTCCATATTCTTAAAAACCCTTTCAAATACCGCTTTTGTTTGCTCTGCATTCGTTTTATTCAGGATTTCACATGCTAGAAGGTAGCGACTATATGCATCTGTAATTGTTAGTGGATCGCAGCGATTGCCATTTCCTACTGTAAAATGGCCTTTAAAATCAACACACCATACATCATTGGGAGCGACTACATTGGAAAAAGGAAATAGAGACTGTGGAACTCTTGGTCTTTTTTTCTTAGGTTTGACTAGGCCTTTTTTGCGAAGAATGTTTCCAATTGTAGTTTCACTTGGAATCTGTTTCATGCGATGAAACTTTGCTTTGAGTATGGGACGGAGTTTTTTGGGACCCCAAGATGGATGGTCTTCACGTAAAGATACAATTAGGTGAACGATTTTCTCAGGAGTTTCATTGGACTGAGTGATTCTTTTTCTAGATTTATCTTTGAGTCCGTCGATACCTTCCGACTCATAATTCTTTAGATATTTATAGCCAGTCTTTCTCGATATATTAAAGTCTCGGCAAAGATCGGCAAAACACCACTGACCACTTTTAACAGCTGCTATGAACTTGATTCTTTCTTCTATCACTTTGGTTTCCTTCCAAGGCATCGGATTGTCCTCCGATACACAATGTAGGTGTTACCCATGTGAGTTGTCTCTTTTGTTACCTATCTGACCTCCTCATACCTCTTTTCAGTTGAGGAACAGACGGTGGTTGCTTATGAATCACTGGGCCGCATACGCGAAGCAAGTGGGAAGTTAATTTCAATTCCAGAGTTTAGTGACCCACATGTTTCGGCACTTCGAATGAGTGTTATTGATAGACAATTACTCAGCCTTGCACTGACCAAAATACAACCAACGAAGGACTTATTGTTTGTAAACATGTCTCCGGACCAAGTTATATTGGAATATGAAGAAAGCCGTTCCAACTCATTGCCAATTTCTGATTTGGTAAATAGTTATGGGATTCCTTTGAATCAAATTGTAATTGAGATCACCGAAAAATCAGGAAGTTACGGAACGGATGTTTTGGCTGCTGGTGTGGAATTGCTCCGAGAACAAGGATTTGGGATTGCATTGGATGATGTAGGATCTGAATCTTCCAACTTAGAACGATTAGGTGCCATTAAACCTGATATCATTAAAATTGATTTGAATTTATTAAAAAAATCCATCGAAAAAAGAGAATACCAATCTATTTTAGAATATTTAAAACAAATTTCCCTGAGTATTGGATCTCAGCTATTGTTTGAAGGAATTGAAACTGAAGAAGAGTTGTACCGTGCCATTAGTTCTGGTGCAAGTCTTTTGCAAGGGTATTTTTTAGGAAGGCCTTCCGAACTAAATCAAGATAAACAAAGTATTTGTAATACTGTGGTACCTCACTTACAACTTTATCATGAAATAAAAAGAAAAGAAGTCGCAACAGAGATTGAATTTGAAAAACAAATCAAATCAAAACTCAATACAATTAATTTAAAAACAATTAAACTAGATAATCGGGTGATTATCGATCCACATTCATTTTTCAAATTAGATTCCCATATTAAAAGAGTTTATGTAACCGATTGGTCTGGTACTCAAGTTTCACCATATTATGAAAGGACTAGTGAGATGGGTTTTACGGAAAACCTGCAATTAATTCAGAAAAACTGGTCTTATATGCCATTTTTTTATAAACATGTGAAACAAGTTTTTAGAGATTCTGAGAATTGGCAGGTCAGCGATCCTTATTGGGATAAAGAATTAAATAAGAATGTAATTGTTTTCTCACGGGTGAACGAACTAGGTTATTCTTTTTTTGTAGATTTAACTTTAGATTAAAATTTATTTAGTGGGTAACTGAATTGCATTCCACATCAGTTCTTCAGATTCCTTTAAAAATGCTGAATCTAGTTTAATTTTCCCGTTTCGCGATCCTTTTACCAAACCAACAAAAGCTCCCCAAACAATTGCAATCAGTGCATCAGGTGGTAAATTTCTAAATATACTACGGTTGTTATGTGCAAATCGAGTTAAAAATTTTAATAGTAATGCCCGTTTTTCTACACTTTTTTTATCTAAATGAGGAAGGTTGTACTGCATCTCTAAAAAATCAAAGGCAAGAGGATTTTCTCTTTGGAATTCAGCCATAGAATGCCAGATAAAATGAAACTGTTCTCTCGGATTTCCATTCATTGGAAAATCAATTTTGATTTTATCATATAAGTTTTCTTGCCAGCGTTGGAAGAGACTATTCACTAATTCTTCCTTACTCGCAAAATATCGGTAAATTGTTCCAGCTGCTACGTTGGCTCTTTCCGCAATGAGTGGAACGGCTGTTCCATCAAACCCTTTTGCAGTAAATAATTCTAATGCAGCAGTAAGGATTTCTTCGCTTTTATTTAGTTTTAACGACTTTTCGATCAATGGTACTCACTACCATCCAAACAAATTGGATGAATTGTTCCTTTTTCAATTGGGATCATTCAATCCCAAAATCTCTTTCGTTTCATTCTTTTTTTAAAAAAGTACTTGTAAAGTAAAAAAGGAATGAATATTCATTCATTATTTCGCGAGGATAATACGGATTTACGATGGCAATTTCGAGAAAAAATCTAATTTCTAGGCGAACTGTTGTCAAAACATCTGCTTTTGGCGCGGTTTTTCTGTTTCTTTCCACTTGGAATTGCAAACCATCTACTACCTCAGTGATCGCTGGCAGGGGTATCGATTGCAAATTTTTAGATCCTGAAGCTCAGGAGTTTTTCTCTCATTTGAGTGAGGCTCTCCTATTCCAGTTTCTTCCTGAAGAACCCTTAGAGAAGGAAAAGGTTCTCAATGAGGTGATCCTTGGTATCGATTCTTATTTATATACTCTTCCGATTCATACCCAAGATGAAATTTTAGAAGCCATTCAATTTTTAAAATTAAGAGTTGTTAGATGGTATTTGTTTGGTTCTGGTTCTCATTGGGAACTGACGGATCGAAACGTTGTCATTAAAACTTTAAACCAATGGAAGATGTCATATATAAGTTTGTTTCGTTCTATTTTCTTTTTACTACAATCAATGATTACTATTGGATTTTTTGAAACACCCTATTCCTGGAAATACGTTGGGTATCCTGGTCCAAAACATGCATTGGGGTTACGTCATGGATAAATTAATCAATGTTTCTTATTTAAAGAAGGATCTGGATTTAGAAGCAGATTTTGTCGTCGTAGGTTCCGGTGCTGGTGGTGGAACCAGTGCAGAGATTTTATCCAAAGCGGGATTTCGTGTCATTATTGTGGAAGAAGGAAACTACGAGACGAGTAAAGATTTTGATCTAAAAGAACTTTCGACGTTCAATCGCTTATACTTTGAAGGTGCCACTCGTCCCACAAAAGACAAAGCATTCACTGTGGTACAAGGAAGGACTGTGGGAGGATCCACTGTTGTTAATTGGACAACTTGTATTAAAACTCCGAATGAAACACTTAGTTATTGGGATAAAAACTTTGGAATCAAAGGTTATGGTGCCGATGATTTGGAACCTTGGTTTGCGGTGGCATCCAAAAGACTTTCTATCGAGACATGGGAAGCTCATAATCAAAATAATAATCTACTTAGTTTAGGTGCAAAAAAGTTAGGGTGGCGGTATAGTTCCATTCCTCGCAATGTTAAGAACTGTCATATGTTAGGTTATTGTGGGTTGGGTTGTCCCGTTGATGCCAAACAAAGCCAATTGGTAACCACCATTCCTTCGGCCCTCAAAGAAAAAACAACGTTGTTATACAATACCAAAGCGGTTCGTTATGAGTGGAAAGAAAATTCCATAGACCATTTAGTTTGTTCTCCTGCGGTGACCCAAGGAGAGATAAAACCAAAAATACGATTGTTTGCAAAACATTTCATTACAAGTGCTGGTGCAATCAATTCCCCGGCCCTACTTTTGCGATCCAAACTTCCAGACCCATACCAATTGATCGGTAAAAGAACTTTTGTACAATTACATAATTATTCAGTTGCTGAAATGCCTTCTTCTGTTTATGGATTTTTTGGAGCACCACAATCTGTTGCTTCTGATGAATTTTTATGGAAGGATGGAGTTACGGGGCGAGCTGGTTACAATATAGAAGCTGTGGGTGCCCAACCTATTGTTTTAATGAATTTGCGTAAATTAGTTGGAGAAGAATTTGAAGCGTATGTAAAAAGTTATCCCAATTTGCATGTGTTAGTCTCTCAAATTCGAGATGGATTTAATGAAAAGAGTCAAGGTGGAACTGTGGCATTAAATGATGCCGGTTATCCAATTCTCGATTATCCTCTCAATGACTATATAATCGATGGGATACGAAGGTCCTATTTATCCATGGCAGAATGTCAATTTGCTGCAGGTGCAAAAACCGTTGTTCCTGCCAACAATGCCGTAAGTCCCTTTTCTAATTGGTTGGATGCAAAAAAAGGTATTGAATCAATGACAATCCAATCTCCTAACACAGTTGTGAATTCTACTCACCCGTTAGGTGGTAATCCAATGGGAACGGATAACAAAACATCGGTAGTCGATACGAATGGTAAACACCATCATATAAAAAATTTATCAGTAATTGATGGTTCTATTTTTCCCACAAGTTTAGGAGTGAATCCGAGTTTTACGATTTATGCCATTGCATCGAAATTAGCGACTCAGTTGGTCGGGGAATTTAAGTAAAACTATGTTAACACGAGTCGAAGAGATTTTATTTGCTTCCATGATTTTTTTTCTGATGGTTGCTATGGGTACAACATTAACTGTAGAAAACTTTAAAAAAGCAGTGCATTCCAAAAAACCATTGTTTATCGGGATGGTATCTCAATTTGGTTTTATGCCTTTAATTGCCTTTGGGTTAGCCAAAGGATTTGGACTTTCGCCACTATTTTCTATTGGTTTAATTTTGGTCGGATGTACTCCCGGTGGGACTACCTCAAATCTATTAACGTATTACGCTAAAGGTGATGTAGCTCTGAGTATAAGTATGACCATTACTTCTACGATACTTGCAATTGTGATGATGCCTTTTTTGTTTTGGTTGTATTGTTCAGGATTCAATACAGAACAAATTCAAATACCTTATAAGAGTATTATTGGTTCCATTTTTATCCTGATAATACCAGTATTGATTGGAATAAAAATTAGATCGGCTAACATCAAATTGGCGTTAAAGATTGAAAAAGTGGGAAGTTTTTTGGGTGTTCTCATGATCTTTTTTCTTCTGATCGTTATGGTTCCGAAAAATATAGACATACTTAAAAAAACTACATTTACGATGTACATTTCTGCGATCCTTATTACGGTTTTGGGTTATGTATTTGGTTATACTTTTAGTCGTATCTTAAAACTAACCGACCGCCAAAGTAGAACCGTTTCCTTAGAAACAGGAATTCAAAACGGACCATTAACAATCGCAGTGATTTTGCTTAGTTTTCCTCCGAATTTAATCAATGAGATCTTGTGGATGCCATTGTTATACGCTTTATTCGTCCCTATCACTTCGTCACTCGCAACTTTATATTTTTATTTAACATCAAAGAAAGAACTAAAAGGAATTACTTAAATGAATTTTTATTTTTCAGAAGAACAGAACCGATTGCGAGAAGCAGTTGCTGCATATGCAAAGATTGCGGGTGCAGATCCACAAAGGGATATTGAGGAACGAGATAGTGAATTTTCCTGGGACGTACTGAATGCGTTAGGTGATAAGGGTTGGACTGGAGTGATTGTGCCAGAGGAATACGGCGGAATGGGAAAAGGAGCCATGGAATATACAATCATCATGGAAGAAACGGCCAAAGAACTTGTTTATGGTCCTCAGAATTTGATTCAGGCCCAACAAGGTTTATTGGCAGTCGGAACCGAGGAACAAAAAAGAAAGTGGTTACCTGAACTGGCAAAAGGAAAGATTATGGCTGCCCAAGCAATTTCTGAACCAGATGCAGGATCTTCATTCCAAAACATTCAAACAACAGCTGTGAAAGATGGCAACGAATGGGTGTTAAATGGATTGAAAGTACATATCAATTTGGGGAAAGAAGCTCAGTTGATGATGGTATTAGCTAAAACAGATAAAGGATTAACTGAGTTTTTGGTAGATAAAGATAGCAAAGGAATTCGCTATGAAAAACAAGATCCCATTGGTTTAAGATCAGCACCGATGTATGATGTTCACTTTGAAGATTGTCGAATCCCTGCGAATACAGTTTTAGGTAGGGAAGGAAGAGGGATCGAAACTTTTATGGCTATCTTTAAACTGAGTCGGTTGGGTGTTGCATCACAGTTACTTGGAATTGCTAGAGGTTGTTTGGAACATGCGGTTTCCTTTACAAAATCCAGAAAGGTCGGTGAAAACAGAGTTTCTGACTTTCAGGGAATTCAGTGGATCATAGCAAAACTCACATCAGAATTAGAAGCAGCGAAACTTGCAAGGAACCAAGCAGCTTGGTTACATGATCAAAATGTGAATCACAATTTAGAAACATCTATTGCTAAG
Source organism: Leptospira vanthielii serovar Holland str. Waz Holland = ATCC 700522 (assembly GCF_000332455.1). Classification (GTDB taxonomy): domain Bacteria; phylum Spirochaetota; class Leptospiria; order Leptospirales; family Leptospiraceae; genus Leptospira_A; species Leptospira_A vanthielii. The sequence continues at coordinate 7,301 of NZ_AOGY02000061.1, forward strand.
TATCTTGCAGGTGTTGTTGCAGATGAAACAGTAAATAAAGCATTCACTCTCACAGGTTCTCATGCTTGTTATAGAAACCGCCCCTACGATCGTTACGTTAGAGAAGTAAAGTCTCTGTTAGCCGGTGGTGGTAGTTCAGAAGTAATGCTAAATAACGTAGCTAGAGAAATTCTCCGTCCATCGTATCACTATTAATATGAAATTTACAGGTACAACTTTAGTTACTGGTGCGAATGGTTTTATTGGCTTTGAACTTTTAAAAGAACTTTCAAAGGATCCAACTTTAAAAATTCGTGTTACGGATTTACGGAATGACCGTATCCAATCCATAAAGAATCCGAATATTGAATTTGTTAGATCTGACATTCGTAAAGAATCAGAACTTCGCCCTTTATTTGAGGGAGTGGATCGTGTATTTCATGTAGCGGGAATTTGTAACTTAAGCACTCCGTATGAAACGTTAAAACCCATCAATGTAAATGCAGTTGATTTAATTACAGACATTGCACTAGAAATTAAAGTGAAAGCATATATTCACTTTAGTTCTTCTAGTGTTTATGGAACCTACAAAGGTACTCCGTTTCAAGAAACGGACGTATGTTTTCCTTTGGATGCTTATGGAAAAAGTAAATACGATGGTGAACAAATCGTACTAAGCAAGATACCAATGGGACTAAGTGCAGTTATCCTAAGGCCCTGTACAGTTTATGGACCTGGTTGTAACGATGGTGCAGGAAAAGTATTTTCTAGACCTGGAAAGATCGCAGGAATTCCCGGAAATGGTAAACAAAGATTAGCGAATGTTAGAGTAGAAGACGTAGCATCTGCAGCTATCTATTTCTCTGAAAGAGAAGCTGTATTTGGAGGAATCTTTAATTTAGCGGATAATAGTCACCCAACTTTAGAAGAAGCTTTGGATTTAGCCGCAGAAGCATTTGGTTCGAAGATTAATAAAATTCATATTCCTTTGGGACTTCTTAAAGTTTTGGCGAAATTGGAAGCACCGATTGCAAAACTTAGAGGGAAGATTCCAGACTTAGAATTTGAAGCAATTAAATATTTATATAACGATTATTATATGGATAATCGAAAACTGAAATCAGTTGGTTATAGTTTAAAATATCCAGATTTTAAAAGTTCTATTTTAAAAATGAAATATTTTTCTAAAGGAGAAAAAAATGAATAAGGTAATAGTAATTAGTGGAATTGCACAGGGAATGGGAAGAGAAGTATCCCTCATGTTAGCGGCAGAAGGGTATACTATTTGCGGATTTGATATTGAAAAAAAATATCTAGATAGTCTTTCCGCTGAACTAACAAAGTTAAACGCAAATTTCCACTTAGAACCATTGAGTATCACCGACTCAGATAAAATCATTAAATTCAAAGATACCGTTTTAAAGAAGTTTGGTAACGTAGATACAGTTGTTTCCAATGTGGGAATTGGTTTTTTTGGACCATTTGAAGAAGTTGATTTGAACAAGGCATTACAATGTTTTGATATCAATGTCATGGGATGTGCACGTCTATTACAAGCTTTCCTTCCTTCTATGCGTGTTGCAAAAAAAGGAAAAATTATAGTTATGTCATCGCTCGTAGGCCAAGTTCCTTTTCCATTTGAGTCCATTTATTCTGCGACTAAGTTTGCAATTGAGGGGATGGTTTCTTCTATGCGTTATGAAGTAACTCCTTTCGGGATCCAAGTGGCTATGATCCAACCGGCCCAAGTATCTACAAACTTCGCAGCAAAAGCCCAAAAATTACCGGAAAAGGAATCACCTTATTATGATCGTTGTGTTCGTTTTATTAATCGAGACAATGACTTAATTAGAACAGCGACTAATCCAAAACAAGCGGCTGAGAGAATTGTAAAGGTAATTGTTTCAAATAAACCAAAGTTGTTCAATCAGGTTGATTTTATGAGTACATTCTTTTTGGGATTAAATCGATTTTTACCACAAAAAATTAAAGATAAAATCTTATTAAACCACATGAATATCAACGTTTAGGAAGAAGTATGAAGGTTCCCAATTTAGAAAAAAGAACTCTGTATCACTTAGTACAAGAAGGAAGACGTTTGTATGGTGATCTTCCTGTTCAGAGTTATAAAGATAATAAGAAAGAATATCATGACATTAGTTATCGCGAATTTGTTTCTTCTGTAGAGGGTTTGTCGAAAGGTTTACTCTATCTAAACACAAAGGCTGGTGACAGAATTGGAATCATTGCCGATGTGGGACACCAATGGTTACAAGTGAGTATGGCAGTTACTAATATTGGATGTGTTGATGTTCCTCGCGGAACAGATGCAACCTTTGATGATATCAGTTATATTTTGACTCATGCGGAATGCAAAATTGTCTTTATTGAAAATGAAAAAACCTTACTCAAGTTTTTACCTGAACTAAAAAAATTAAAAATAGAAACCGTTGTTTTATTTGGAGATCATAGGAGTGAAAATACTGAGCTCGGCTCACCTATCTTAAACTTCTCGGATTTAAAAAAAGTGGGCTCTTCCATTGACGAAAACAAATTTCACTCCAGAGGAAAACAAATCCAGGAAGAAGATTTAGCGACAATCATTTATACTTCTGGAACAACAGGAAAACCCAAAGGTGTGATGCTTACTCATGGAAGTATTCTTTTCGAAATTAATTCTCTTGTGGCAGAATTCAGAAAAACTGGTGTTCATGTTGGTGAAGGTGATGTGACTTTAGGGTTTCTTCCTCCTTGGCATAGTGGAGAAAGAATCTTTGAAACCATTTGTTTTTATTCTGGAATCAAAATCGCATTCACAACAGTGCCCGAACTAGGCAAGGATCTAACAAAAGCAAAACCAACAATTTTATTTACGGTTCCCCGTGTCTGGGAAAGTTTTTACGACAAAATTAGAGATACAATTAACAAAAGTAATGTTTTCAAAAAGTATTTTTTGAAATTACTAGTATGGAATTCTGTAAATTTTTCAATTTGTTATGATCTTGCCTTTGATAAAATTCCAAGATTAAATTCACCTAAAACTATTTTTCAATTTTTATCGCAAGTTTTTCATTCTATTAAATTGGTGATCTACCTTCCGTTACTTCCTATTTCGAAATTGGTTCTATCTAAAATATTATCGGTATTAGGTGGTAAATTGAGATATGCCTTTGCTGGTGCTGGTGCTTTACAAGCAGAAGTAGATCGATTTATGTATGCGATAGGTATGCCTATTTTAGAGGTCTATGGAATGACAGAGAATTCTGGTGTTTCTACGATTAGGCATTATAATGATTTTTCTGTGGGTAATGTTGGGAAACCGATTAACGGAGTCACAATCAAACTAATTGACGAGTTTGGAAAAGAAATTACTAAACCGGGAATCAAAGGTGTCGCTTTTCATCATGGCTTTCATAATATGAAAGGTTATTATTTAGAAGAAGAAAAAACAAAAGCAGTATTAACGGCTGATCGTTGGCTAAATTCCGGTGATTTACTTGTTTATACAGCACAAGGTACATTAAAGTTTGCGGGACGTGCTAAAGACACAATTGTACTTTCTGGAGGCGAAAATGTAGAGCCAGAGCCAATCGAAATTTGTTTGAAACAAAGCGAATATATAGACCAAGCAGTTGTGGTGGGACAAGATAAAAAATCGTTATCGGCTTTATTATTATTAAATTTAGATAAAACCAAATCTTACTTAGATTTACATTCTATTTCACTGGATTTAAACAACTGTATCTACAATGAAAATGAACATTTACAAAAGTTAATGAAAGAGGAAGTCAAACGATTTGTATCCGATAAAAATGGGTTTAAGTCTTTTGAACGGATTACCAATGTTTATATCTTACAAAATCCATTTGTTGTACATGATGAATTAACCCAAACACAAAAAGTAAAACGAAATAGAGTTCAAGAAAAGTATCATAATGAAATTGAATCTATGTATCGTAAATAGGCGGATTCTGAATGCAAACTTATAAATCTTGGAATATAGAAATTGAAGACCGGATTGCCACAGTTACATTACAAACCAATGATTTGAATGTAATGAATATGGATTCTCTTTTTGAACTAAAAAAAATCAGTAAAGAACTAGAGGGAAATAATGAAGTTTGGGCCATCATTTTGCAAGGTGCTGGAAAACATTTTTCTTCGGGTGTTAACATTGATATTTTAAGTAAAGCGTCTGAAATCAGTCCCGAAGAATTTAAGACGAATATGAGAGAAATGCAGAGTTGTTTTACAGCATTTGAGAATATCTCTAAGCCAACCATAGCAAAACTCCAAGGTTTTTGTATGGGCGGTGGGTTTATGTTAGGTCAATGTTGTGACTTTAGAATTGCCAGTGAAAAGTCTGTTTTCTCGATTCCTCTTGTTAAATTAGGTTTAACTGTGCTCATGGGAACGAACAGGATCACTCGAAATGCTGGAATCGCTGCCACCAATGAATTAGTTTTGTTAGGTGAGAAATTCAATCCGGAAAAAGCACTCCAACTGAATTTAGTAACAAAAGTTGTTTCGCAAGAAAAGTTAGATGATTCTGTAAAGCAGTTTGCAAATAAATTTAAGTCCTTACCACCTAAGACTGTATCAATCACCAAACAAATTATTAGACAAGGTGATAAAATTCCTTTAGAACAAAGTTTGGAATTGGAAATTGAATTACAATCTAAGTTACTTTCTTCTTCCGATTTAAAAGAGGCACTAGATAGTTTTTCCAATCATCGTAAACCAGTGTTTACCGGAAATTAACGATGAGTATAGAGGGCCTTTGGCAAAATGGAAAAGTAACAGTCAATCGAATCAGGATTGTTTTATTTTTTATCTTCTTTTTTGCATTGTTTGGAACAAGAGAAAGTATGCCATCTGCAATGTTTACGATCCATTTAACTGGAACAATCATTATGGGGGTTTATGCAACTATATGTTTTTTTTGGCTGAGGATCGGCAACCCACCTGATTGGTTTCATAAGTTACTCATTGTCTTAGATATTGGAATCCATTTGATCAATACTTCCATTGATTGTAGTATGGGTCCTATGGAAGCAAAGTCTGCTTTAAGTAATACCGCAGTTTTATTGGTTGTGTATTTTTATTTAATTTATTCTGGGTTTTTGGGGAATCCTAGATTTGTATTATTTAATGGATGTTTGGCGGGGATGGGAGTATTTTTATCTTATTTTATATCTGTCTCCTATGGCGGATTAATCCCTACTGAAGATCCAACTTTGTATATCCAAACTGGGTATGTGGGAACTTCTGCAGAAATCATTAAAGGGATATTCGTAATTGTAAGTGGTGTTTTACTTTCTAGACTGATTGCACTTTTGATTCGAATTAGTGATAAAGGAATTGAGAAAGCAAAAGAATCTGAGGATTTATTTCAAAAGTCGGTCCAACAGAAAAATTTGGTTCAAGGTGCGGCAAAAAACTTAGAATCTTCCATTCAGAGTTGTGGAAATTATATTTCGCAAACGGCAGAAAGATTAGAATCTCAAGCAGCATCTTTAGAGCAAGTGACAGCAATCAACACAGAACTTTTTTCTTCTTTCGAGTCCAATGCAAAAATTATACATGATCAAAATATAAAAATTACAGATTTATTTTCAGGATCCAATGACCTCAATCAATTAGTTGGTACAATAAGTTCCATTAATCAAGAGTTGATTTCACTAGCGAACGAAAACAAAAAAGATACTACTGATATTGCAGTCGTTTCCAAACGTACAAGTGAGTACTTATCTTCTATAAAATCCTCTTTTGATAAAGTAGATGAAATCAATCAGATTGTTGCCGAAATCGGAGAGAAAACAAATCTACTCGCACTAAATGCATCTATTGAAGCAGCGCGAGCTGGAGATGTAGGAAGGGGATTTGCAGTGGTTGCCAGTGAAGTGAGTAAACTAGCAGATTTCACTGCAACTAATGCAAAGATTATTTCTGAAGTTGTAGGGAATTCGCGGAAATATATTTTTAACGCTGCCGAAGTTTCCACACAAGCGGGGAATTTAACTACAAATCAAATTCAAAAATTAGAAATAACAACTGAAAAAGTAAGTTATATGCATGAACTTTTTGAAAAACAAAAAGGAATTATTTTTGATACGCTGGGTCGTTTGAATGAAATCAATGATTTGTCCTCACAAATATCTTTAAGTACAAAAGAACAAATTTCGGGACAAACAGAAGTGAATAAAGGAATCCTTGCTTTAGAAGACGAGGTGAGTCAAATTTCGGATGCTTCCAGAAATTTAGAGCAGTATGTGGAACAAATTAGATTTCAATCTCAAGAGTTATTGACTTTGAGTGGCTCTTAGTATAGGATTTATTTTTTTGGAGAACATTTATGTTTCAAATCAAACCGCAACTGCTAAACGTTTTAGGGATAATCTTCCTTAGTTTTTGCATATTCAATTGTTCTAATGCAAAATTAGAACCTGGTCAAATAATAGACCAACACGGGAAAACCATCGTCCAAATTCCCGAACCTGGCTCAAATCCTACCAATCAAAAGGAAATCAAAAGTTCGATTCCACTTTTATTGGCAGATGGAAAGTTAAACATTTCTGGTTGGTCCAGATTCCCTCATTTTCAGATTAATGAATCTTTTATTAAAGCCGATCCGAAACGATACAAACGTTGGGAACATTATACATTTTATAATGAAAAATTCGGTGGGGCTGTGACCATCACTGACATTGGAAATTTAGCAATGGGTAGCATTGAACTTTTAGAATTTGCCACAGGGAAAGTTTTGTTTTCCAAAACAGAACTAGTGAGACCAGGAGAAATATTTTTTCCAACCAATACTACGGATCCTATCGAATTCAAAAAAGGGGATCAGTTCATTCGAATCACAAAACTAAAAGAAAAAAGAATCATAGAATACTCCATCGTTGGTGATTCTAGTTCTGAATACATCAAAGGAAATTTTGAGTTAGTAGAAAAGGCACCGGAAGCTCTTGCTGTCATCACTCCATTTTCTGAATCAACATTTTTTTATGAATATAAAATGCCGAGTTTACTTTGTAAAGGTTCCATCCAATACAACAACGTAACTTATGATTTTAATGACAAAAGTTATGCGGTGCTTGATTGGGGTAGAGGTACATGGCCAGAAAAAAACAAATGGCTTTGGGCGGCGGGTGCTGGCCTTGTTGAAGGTGAGTTACTCAGTTTAAATTTGGGATATGGTTTTGGAATTCCAAACAATGCCACTGAAAATGGAATTGTTTACAAAGGAAAAGTTCATAAACTAGATAAAGTTACTTGGAAGTATGATGTTACCGATTACAAAAAACCTTGGAAGTTTATTAGCAACGAAGGTCGATTGGAATTAGAATTTACACCCGTTTATCTTTTGCATTCAGACATTGATTTAATGGGAATGATTGGTTTTTTGAAACAATTGTATCAAAACTTTACTTTCTCAGAAATTTTAGACCTACTGAAAACCGAGGCCTATTTGAACAAAGCCTTTGGTCATTACAACGGTTATGTGGTATTGGACAACGGGACTAAATTAGAAGTAAAAAACCTTGCTGGTTTTGCAGAACAAATGTACCAGCAGTGGTAAATTAACGTTCATAATTCCTTAGAGTATCTAATCTGATTGTGCTTAAAATCACAATCAGAGTGATTGTGGCTCCCGCAGTAATCACTGCCGTTGCAATGGGAACTTTTACAAGCAACAGTCCAGATAATAATCCAGATACCGCAGGTACAACTTGGCTTGTGATCGTATACAAACTCACAAGCCTTCCTCTATACTCTGTTGTCACTTCTGATTGGAGAATGGCAACGATGAGACTAATGCTTGCCCCGGCACCAAATCCACTAAAAAGTAAAAATAAAACGGATACCCATACAATCGTACTAAATCCAATCCCAAAAAATCCCAAACCACAAAACAAACCAGCAAGTAGTATCATCTTCCCATAACCAATTATTTTTGCTAGTTTTAAAGAAACTCCACCACCAACTAACAGTGCTAAGGCAAGTGCTCCCAAAAAGAAGCCACGTTCCAATTCACCTAGTTCCAAAACTCCTTTTGCAAACCGTGGCATCATAACTTGGACTGGACCCATAGAACAATAGATCACTATGGAAAATAGTAAAGTTTGTTTGAGAAGAGGATGATTTTTTGCATAAGATACCCCTCTCAAAATTCGGTCCCATGCCGATGATGATTTTCCAAGACCTTCTGTTTGGATTCCGATAAGTAGAATCATCGCAATCAGAAATAGTGTAGCTCCCGTTTGGTGAACCATTTCCCAAGAATTAATCTTCCGACAAAAGGCAAGGATAGGTGGTGCGGCACCAAATCCAAGCATTACAAGGATATTGAAGACAACGGCCAACTTTACCTGACGTTCGCCCGCAAGTCTTCCGAGCAGCGACATGCGAGCAGGGGCAAGGACCGACCAGCCCATACCAGCAAAGGCAGCGCCTAATAGATAGATGATAACAGAAAGCTCACCTTCCATCCGTGAGGATAAATGTAACAAACCTAAAGAACCCAAAAAGGATAAATGGGCAGCTTGTGCCAATTTTTGGGGAGAATAAGAGTCACACCAAGCACCTGCAAACCAACCAAGGATAAGCGGAACTCCAAAACACAAACCAAATCCTAAACCTGCAAGTGCATCCGCGTTCCAAACGTCTTGAGCATACAAAATGACACTATAGTTAGTTAGGTGGCCGGCTAAAAAACCTAAAAAAGATGCGGCTAAAAATCTAACGATTTGACCTTCACTAAAGTTTTCTTTTGAATTCATTTTGATTGTTTGATTTCCATTAGCGTGGGTTGTCCATCTTCAATATGCCAACTAGGAAAAGCCCCATTGCAGGAATAAGCCTTTCCATCTGGTCCAAATTCTACATCCCGAGTAAAGGTAACTTTTCGACTCATGGGATATACTTTCCATTCTTCGGTTTTGATATCCATTGCCATGAGGTTGTCCGAGGAAGTGCCATTCACCCAAACAAGATGCCTTTGTCGGTCTACGTTGAGAGAGTAGGGTGTTTCGACACCATCCACTGCTGTGGGTAGTGGATACATTTTAAATTTCCCATCTTCGGGAGTGTATTTTGCAATCGCACCTTCGGGAAAGGCAGAGATCCAAATATGATTTTCTTTATCAATTCGAAGTCGTCTTGGTCCTTGGAAGGGGGTTTCAATCAATTGAAAACTATCATCTTTGGGATTGATCACACCAATCGTATCCGCATGCAAACGAGTAAACCATACATTTCCGTTAGGTGCGATATCAATGCCATAAGGAAGTGGCATCCCACTTACCCTTTCATCCACGGGCAACAAATGCATAGGGAATCCCCAGTTCATCAATTTCACAATGAACCCACTGATCCACAAACTAAAACTTTCTTTCGTGGTTCTTGCAGGAAGAGTATAATTTTTGAATGTATTTTTTTTACGATCAAACATCCCCACTTGATTGGAAAGTGCCAGTGTAAACCAAACTCGATCCTCTTCGTCAATACGAACGGTGTGAGGATACAATCCATCAGCAAATACATGGTCAGTAAATTTTTTTGTAACTGGATCAAATTCAGTAATCCGTTTTTGTAAAGATGGTGTGATGAATATATGTCCATCGACTGGTGACTCTGCTAAGGAATGTAAACCCACATAGGTTTCATGTTTTTGGAAGGAACGTAATCTTCCAGGTAATAGGCCTCCGAGTTCGTCATCTGGTTGTTTCGGAACTTTATAGACGACCGTTTTACCTGTGTTAGTATCTATTTCCCAAAGTCTGTCTTGGATATTGTCACCCACATACACAAGGCCCGTTTTTTTATGATACAAAAGGTCATGCATCTGAGAAAAACTATCCCCCATCGGCCATTCCCGAATCACTGCTCCATGTAATTCTTTTCCCCAGATACGCCCTGGTTTCACACGTTCCGGATGTTTGAGTAAATCTACATAAGCATGCGAAAGAAGGCCTGGGAGCTTTTTTTTGGCTTTGCCATGAGGCCTTGCCCCATAGCCCATCATACGATTGATGATCTCTTCCCAATCTCCTTCTGTAAAAGCCCGACGCATAAAAAAACTTCCCTGTTGGTGACAAAACCCGCATTGTTCGAGATAGGTTTTTCTTAAATCCTTATCTTCCCCAAAATCTAAAGCGGCCACCCAACTATTGGAAGGGTATTGGCTAACAAGTGCATTCATATCCACTACCTTCTCCATCCGAAAGGACTGACTCGATCCAGAAGGAAAGGTTCGAAGGTTTTGGTCTTTGAATCCAATCTTACGCAAACGAACAATCACCGAAGGTGCATAGGCAAAGGGAACTTGTACACGTCCATTGGGATTGGTAAACATAGTCACTTCTGGTGTGATGGTAAAAACTAAACCTTCGGGTGGATACCCATGATCATCTCTTGGAGCCACTTGTGGTTTTTCGGCTTTGACCGTGACCATAACCAAATCCAAAGGTTTTCCCGAAGCATCTTTCACTTCAATCTCAATGGCAAGTAACGGTAAATAGGTGAAGAGTATTAAAAAGAGAAATAGTTTAATTTTCATAGTAGGGAACCCCTTTTGCTTTTAAGTATAAAATGAATGTTTCTTTGGATGTGAATTTTGGTGTGTATCCAAATTCACCTTTCAGTTGTTTGTTGGATAAAACAGGCCGATAACGTAAAAAGTCAATTTGGTCTGGACCATATTGAGTCAGTCGGAACATCCGCAAAAGAAAAAGCGCCGATTGTAAAATCAATGCGGGAATCGCAATGTAAGGTTTTCCAATCATAGAACTAATTTCTTTCAAAGTCAGCGCACCATCCCCTGCCAGATTGAATTGTCCTTCTTTTATTTCTAAAATTCCTTTTGCGATGATTTGAATTACATCCTCATCCCAAATGAATACAAAAGGGCTTTTGTGCCCCAATATCCCTAGGACAAATGGCTTTCGGAACATATCAGTAATTAGGTTATTCACTGTAGCCCCTAAGATGGTTCCTGGTCTTAGAATTAATTGTTTTAAACCAGGGTGGTTTGTGCGGTAGTTGGAAAGAATTTCTTCCACTTCCTTTTTGTGCTTAGAATAAACAAAAGCAGAGTGCCCACGGATGGGATCTGTTTCCTCAATCCAATCTCGATTGTCTTTATGATACCCGTAAGCCGCACCAGAACTTGTGATGATGATCTGTTCTGTATTGGCTAAAACTGCACCATCTAACACGTTCTTTGTGCCTTCCACATCAATTTTATGTTGGATTTCCTCACTCATTCCAGGTGGTGGGTTTAAGATGGAAGCTAAGTGGACTATGGAATTAGGTTTCCAGTTTTGAATTACCTTTACTACCTCATCACGATTACTAATGTCTAAAATTTGAAATTCTAGATTGGATACATGATCCAATCCTTTTAGTGGTTTGATATCGGTTGTCAGAATCTTCCAATGAGGAAAGTTTTTTGTTATATGTTGGATAAGCGAGGTGCCAATGTATCCGGCACCACCAGTGATGAATACTCTCAAGTTTAAGTACCTTCGATCGGTGAGAACTTTCGCCAATACAGAACCAGTAACAGTCCCGAAACAATATGCCAAATCCCCCAAAAAGCAGCCACCAAAGCCATGTTTGGTTCCGCTTGGAACTGTGTCAGAATTAAGCCAAGAGCAAGGCCTGAGTTTTGCATTCCCACTTCAATGGTAATGGCACGGCGATTGTAAGGATCTTGGCGAAAAACTCTAGCAATTAAATTTCCAACCGCAAGGGCTACCATATTGTGAAAAACAACGATAAGGAAAATAAATCCCATATTGTCTAAAAATACTTTCCAGTTTCCCCCAACGGCTACAAGGATAAACACAAGAAAGGCAAATGATGAAACCCTTTTGAAAAAAGGAGTGATTTTGTGTGCGGTTCCCGTTGCAAAATTACCAATCGCCATTCCAAGAGTTAAGGGAAATAAAAGTAGAATCACAAGACCTTTAATGATAGCTATACTATCAATATGAAGTTCGCCCGTTCCGGAAATCATGGCCTGGGTGACAGGATTCAAATTTGCCGTAATGGTAAAGTTAAGTGGTAAAGTGATGATGGCAAAAGCACTGGAGACTGCTGTCATACTCACAGAGAGAGCCGTATTTCCACGGGCCAAATGAGTGATGATATTAGATAAGTTGCCTCCAGGACTTGCAGCAACTAACAACATGCCTAGTTCAATTCCTGCAGGTAAGTCGAGTACCAAGGTAATCAGAAGAGTGATCCAAGGTAAAAAAATAGTCTGACCGATAAGCCCTGCGAGAGCAGAGATCGGACGTTGTAGTACCGCTTTAAAAGCAATGAACCTAAGTTCCAATGCAACACCGAAAATCATCAGTGCCAATACAAGACCTAAAACGATTTGGTAGTCGTTATTATAATTCATCCTCATTGATTCCTATAGAACAAAATGTATCCAATAAAGAACACATCTTTGATAAAAAGATGGTTCGCAGTACGTTATCTTCTTCTAAGGAAAATTAGGTTCTATCTTTTTTTAAGGGAAACGCATGAGGAAGGGAAGTTATTTCTGAACACTAACTTCTTTTCCAAGGAGATTCGATTCAAAAACTAAGTTGAGATCCTTACAAATTTCACAAAAGGATAGTGATTTTATCCTTTTGTGATGGAAACCTCTACGCAAATAACAATTACTATGTAATCAAAATCCTGCTGCTGTGATCGCCGATTTCGCACAAGGATTGTTATTCGGATCACAAGTAAACATCTTAAAAGTAAACATATCGTCAGGATTAGGTCTTTGTGATGTAGAACCAAAATTAGTTCCACTGGCAAATCCTAAATCCGAACAAGAGGAAGTAGATACCGCATATTTTTTGATGTTGGTATTGAGGGCACCACCTGCACCTCCGGGTGGTGTGTTAAAGTATGCTGTGGAACCAACGTTTCCGCCGTTTAATTGGAAGGAATCATAACAAGTTCCTGTAAAGGATCCACCAAGATCAGCCACTTCCATCACCACTAATGATTTGTTCCGATCCGCCACACCATTTAGTAAATTGTTGATCACAAGGGATGAGATTTCATCCCGGTTCTGTTTTTTGGATTGGCAGTTTCCAAGGAAGATCGAAACCACTAGAATCATAAAGAATCGTATCATTAAATTAATTTTTAAGTTCATGTTTTCCTCTTAGTTTGGTCTATAACTGTAAGCTTCAGGAGAAACAACTCCGGTCCAAAAGTTTGCCTGGAATTGTAGATAAACCCTTCTGTCATCAATCGGCATTGCGTTTCCAGTGGTTGGATTCACATCAAACTGATTTCCAAGTACTTGGTAATATAATTGGGCTTTAAAATGGTGTTTGTCACCGAAAAGGTTTAAACCCGCCCAATACACTCGTAAAGAATCCGTCGGATCTACCTTTCCATTCCGATTAAAATCACCTTGGATGTATTCATACTTTAGAACAGGCATGATGTAGTATTTATCCAAAATAGGAATGTTATAACCGATCGTTCCATGATATCCAAATAAATCATTGGAAGCAGCCCCACCAAACGTAGTGTAGGCGCCTGACAAATAAAACCCTTTGTAAGTAAAGGTACTATCGTAAGTATGTCCGATCAGACCCATCTTTGGCCGTCCCAAAGTAGGAACCGAATTTTGGACTAAAAAATTAGGATTTCCATTGGAATCTAAACTGCCACGATCGGGATTGGATCCTTGAGCTGTTAACAATTGAATTCCGCTCGTTGTGCCTGGTGTGTATTCGGGAACATACAAGGCTTGTGTAATCAAATTCTGAGTTTGCACATAACCTGCACCCACAGACCATTTCAGCTCCCGTTGGAAAATTTCTTCTCCTTCTTGCCAGTTCACCATCTTACCGTCAGACTCTCGTTTGAGTCCACCAAACACATTCACTTGTGCCCGTGCATAGTAAATAGGAGAAGTGTTCACCGTGCCATAGCGATTAGCGGTAGTTAGGTCCTGTCGTCTTCCCGTTCCATAATCTCCACCACCTCCTTTTCCGTTACCCACCATAAGGGAAACTTGTAAGTATCTTTCCCATTTATGATTAATCTCTTTTAAGGGAGTTGTTTGGATCATCACTCCGTTATCAAATTGAGGAATGGCATTCACAATCATACTGCGTTCTAAAGTCACAAAATTAGCAGAAGATTGTATATACTCTCTACTGAATTGAGTGGGCAATTGTCCAAACACAAATCGTAATCCAGCATAAGGAATTTTTGCATAAGCGAAAGCTTCATGGATATAACCACGGTTATCTTTTAGGCGAGTATTGGTTACATAAGTTGTTGTAGCCGGTTTTCCGTTTGCATCCAAATAATTCAACGTGTTGGTTGTTTGAACTATATCGGGCCTATTGAGCATGTTTTCTAAACGAAGTTGGATGTTGGTTCCCCACCAATCGTTTTCGTATTGGGCACCCAATCGGAGCCTTCGAAAATTCCAATCGACTGTATTAAAATCACGATGTCCATTATTGAAAAGTGAGTCTTCCGAACCAGAAACTCCCCGAAACTGCATACGGCCTGTGATCGTCAGTTTTTCTTTCGCGGTATCATCCGGTCTATGGGTAAAGGCATCGGGAAGGGTAGTTGTATTTCCATTGAGGGGACGGTTGTATTCCACCTTCACTCGATTAGGACCCGGTTTTGTAAAAATTTGGCCTGAATCAGTATCCTCATAGAGTTCTCGGTATACTTTCGCTTGTGGTTCTTTTGATTCTTTTTTATGTTCTTTGGTTTCTGCGGGGGTTTGGCCCGTTGGAACCAATTCTTTGGATTCGGGAGTTTCTGATTCTGCAGAAACGGCCGTCGCAAAGAAGAGGATGGCCAAGATGGCTTTTGAAATAGTCTTCATTCGTATCGGTTACGACTGATTTGGATTTATTACAAACGGAAGGGAAGTTCCGATTCAATGTTTCAGTCTAGTTACAAACGTATTGAAGTACTGTTGGGTTTCGATGACAGTTATGTTACAAAATGATTACAAGGCCAGAGTTCGCCCAGTTTTTATACATTTTTTTGCTAAAACCTGGGTTTGTCATAATAGGCAGGGAGTTTTATTACAAAATCATCACTACTCAGCTTGAGGAGAAATGGCTGTTTTTATCGGAATTTTTGGGCGGATCCGCTGTAGCGGACCGGGCTCTACGCTCCAATCTTTCCTACAGAAAGGATTTCCGCTGCGATCCCTTCCGCAAGCATTCCTACAATTGGAACTGGTCGCAAATCCCTTTCAATTTGTCCGCGGTGTTTGAGAGATTTTTTGCAGAAGAGGACATCTCTTCTGCACCGGCAGCCGTGTTGACGGTATGTTCGTTGATTTGTGTGATCACATCGGTAATCTCCCTTACCGCACCCCTTTGTTCGTCCGCAGCGACTTTGATTTGGTCTGATTCGTCTTTCACAACACCAGAGTTTTCCAAAACCGATTGGTTGATTTCTGCTTGAGAACCCATGATGTTATAGAGAGAATCCATTGCCCTGGAAACATCATTGATGTTTTTAATGATTTCTTGGATGAGTGAAGTCGAAGATTGGATACTTTTTGCACCCCCATCTAACTCTTTTGAGTTTTTGTTAATCATTTCCGAAATGGATTTGATCGAAGAGGCAGTTCGAATGGAAAGTTTGGAGATCTCTTCTGCGACGACTGCAAATCCTCTTCCTGCATCCCCAGCACGTGCCGCTTCAATCGCAGCATTGAGCGCTAAAAGTTGTGTTTGGTCCGAAATTTCATTGATGATCGCAATGATTGCCTTCATCTCATCGGATGATTTCAATATATTACTAATCATATCATTCATACCGGTAAGCGACTGTTCTCCTTCTTTTGCTTGGCTCGAGATCGACTTCATTCGATTGAGGGTATGATTGATTTCGTCTGCGACTTGTTTGACACTATTCGCTAAATCTTGGATTTTATTTCGAAATTGGGAAATGTTATTATGTTGGATATCGATAGAACCTGTGATGTTTTCCATACTGGCAGACATTTCTTCTACCGTGGCTGACATCTGTTCGGTGGAAGCAGCTGTTGCTTGTGCTCCTCCAGAAAAACTATCAGAACTAGAGGAAAGTTCTCCGGCACTGGAGGCAAGTTCTTGCGATATAAATTGAATCTCCGATACAATCTTTCTCAGACTTATCAAAAAGGAATTTGTATCACCACTGAGCTCACCAATTTCATCATCGTGTGTGATTTTTAAAGATTCGCTTAGGTCACCTGTAGCCATTTTTTTGAAAAGGTCACGAAGACCCGAAATGGGTTTTAGTCTTTGTGTGATGAGTCGAGAAAGTGCAAAAATGGAAATAGTCAAAATGACAACGGCAAAAAATCCAATCTTTAACAACATATCATGAACAACGGTTAAAATTTCTCCTTTGGAAGCAATCGTTGCCAACCGAATGTTGTATTGGCTTAGATCATATACTGTTGCGATTTTTTCTCTGCCGAAAAAATATTCCATATGTTCTTCAGATTTTAATTCGAGTAACTTTTTTCCCCAGTCTAGTTTTTTAAGATCCAACTTTAAGATTAAAGATTTATCAGGATGTCCAATGACTTGGCCTTCTTTATCCGTGAAGGCAACAAAACCTTCTTTTCCAATTTTGACATCCTTCACCACTTCATCGGTTAAGTGGTTTAAAGAAATTGCAAAAGCAAAGATTGCCACAACTTGTTTGCCTTGAAATACAGGCATGGTTAAAACTGCAACGGGTTCCTGCGTGACCGGCGAACGATTCACTTTACTTAAAAGAGGTTTTCCTTTCAGAACGGCTTTGATATTTTCATCAAAGCCTGTGTTTCCCCAACGAAATCCAATGGCTTTGCCTGTTGCATCGGAAAAAACGATTGGGTTCTCTTCAGCTGTGGATAAAAAAACGTTTTCATAAACTCCAAATTTTTGGCTCAAATTGGCAAGGAGTGGGTCTAGGTATTTACGATCTTTTTTAATACAACGTTCGGCAAATTCAGGGTTAGTGGCATTTAATTCTGCCAAAAGAAATTGTTGGTCAAAAAAATTCTGAATCTGTTTGCCGGAGAGCCTGGCGACGTTTTTCATTTCTCCGATATAAGCATCTACAATGTAGGATTTGCCTATGATGTAAGCAAATGAGGAGATTCCAAAGGTAAGGACCTTAATCACGGCCACACTCAAAGCGACAATTACAGTCTTTAGGCTATTGAACTTCATTTTTTCTTTTCCTAACAAAAACAAATAGAATCATATTTCATGATCCTTGGATCAGATTTGTCAAACCACATATAGGACGATTCGTACGAAATCTTTCTATCCTCTTTCTTTTTAGATTTTTTCAGTGGTCTTTTTTTTACCATCTAACCATATCTTCGGATAAGTACGAATGCTTTATAAAGCCATTAAAAAGAATGTGATCTATTTTCAGTTTTTCTAATAGAAATTTTTCTACTAAAACCCCAGTTGGACTTAATTCATGTCAGGTGGTAATATTAGATATTCAGAAAGTACTAAACTTTTTTATCGGTTTTCCTTCCGGATGACCAATTTTAGTCCTGACCAAACTTCATCAACGGCACAAACTTTAATATCGACAAGTCCAAGTTCCAATGCAAAATCGCGGATTAGATTCTCATTCATATCGGATGGAATTTTTGAGGTTTTTTTCGGCCAAGAAATCCAAATCATTCCTGCTGGTTTGATCAGTCCCATAAGTTTTGGTATTTTTTGGCGATACTCCTCCGATGAAACCGTAAAAAAATGGATCATATCCAAACCTGGCTTTGGTTTGTCTAGGATTTGGACTTGTTTGGGAAAAGTTCCCCAGTCTTTGATAAAGTCCTTAGAGGGGAGATTGATCAAGTGAAGGACCATATTTTCTTTGATCCCTAGTTTTTCAACGAGTGGTTTTCCTGAATATCCAGCTGTCATCAATCTCTCCTATGATTCCAAAGTCTTTTTTAAGCATCGGTGAAGTGCTGTTAGTTTATCAATTGAAAAATCCAATTTATATATGTTACTCCAGTATTTATGTCTCCCTTGCGCAAAATTGCTGTGGATACCGAAAAACGAACGGTTCTCTCTTGTTCAAAAATCCAAATTTCATTGAAAAATCGGAAAATGCAGATCATTTCCTTAGATTTTGATTCGTAGATGAAGTAAGACCAATAAAATATTGCACCTAATCGCCAATCTGGTGATGTAATGAATGAGGGTATTTAGTGTTAACAATTGCTGATCTTTGGAAACAAGGCAAAATCATAATCAACAGAATCAGATTTGGATTGGTTCTTTTATTCCTTCTGGCTATGATTGGGGCAAAGGACGAATTCCAACCAAAGATGTTTTTGATCCACATGGTGGGAACTTGCACCATGGGATTCTACTGTGCCGTTGCTTATGTCTTAGAGAAAAAAACAAATCCATGTATGGAAAGGCACATCGGTAACACTTTAGATCACTCACATGGGTTACACTTTTACTAGTCAATTCTATACAATAGCCTCTGGTATTTCAACACTTTACTCGTATACAAATCCAAAATTCCAAGAATTGCATCCGCAAAGTAAAGACGACAATGCCGATCAGATATCTCTTCAAAGCCAACTACCTCTCCAATGAAAGGATTCCCAAAGAACACTCGATGGGGCCCGTACTGCGCAAAACCACTTTCATGGACTTTATCGGTAACAATATGTGTGGGATAAGCTACCTCTAGAATCTTTTTTGGGAATGTCCTTTTCGAAGATTTATAAACTTGCAGGTGTCAGAAAACCCGCTTCATGTGGTCTTACCTTATTAAATTCTTCACGGAATGAATCAAAGGCGGTCTGTTGTGCATCCAAACTAGATCTTGGGGGTAATGCAGTTTCTTCTTTCAGTGTTCTGTGCATTCTCTCATGACGACCGTTCTGAGATGGTTTCCCTGGTTCAATGCGTTCCGGTCGGATCCCTAATTTCAACCACCATATAGAAAGACTAGTTAAGCCGCCAATGGCCTTACTTGCAAAAGGTGATCCATTATCTGATTTGATTGCCTGTGGTAGTCCATATTCTTTAAAAACCCTTTCAAATACCGCTTTTGTTTGCTCTGCATTCGTTTTATTCAGGATTTCACATGCTAGAAGGTAGCGACTATATGCATCTGTAATTGTTAGTGGATCGCAGCGATTGCCATTTCCTACTGTAAAATGGCCTTTAAAATCAACACACCATACATCATTGGGAGCGACTACATTGGAAAAAGGAAATAGAGACTGTGGAACTCTTGGTCTTTTTTTCTTAGGTTTGACTAGGCCTTTTTTGCGAAGAATGTTTCCAATTGTAGTTTCACTTGGAATCTGTTTCATGCGATGAAACTTTGCTTTGAGTATGGGACGGAGTTTTTTGGGACCCCAAGATGGATGGTCTTCACGTAAAGATACAATTAGGTGAACGATTTTCTCAGGAGTTTCATTGGACTGAGTGATTCTTTTTCTAGATTTATCTTTGAGTCCGTCGATACCTTCCGACTCATAATTCTTTAGATATTTATAGCCAGTCTTTCTCGATATATTAAAGTCTCGGCAAAGATCGGCA
This sequence comes from Leptospira vanthielii serovar Holland str. Waz Holland = ATCC 700522, assembly GCF_000332455.1. Taxonomy (GTDB): domain Bacteria; phylum Spirochaetota; class Leptospiria; order Leptospirales; family Leptospiraceae; genus Leptospira_A; species Leptospira_A vanthielii. The sequence goes on from NZ_AOGY02000061.1 coordinate 26,863, forward strand.
AAACACCACTGACCACTTTTAACAGCTGCTATGAACTTGATTCTTTCTTCTATCACTTTGGTTTCCTTCCAAGGCATCGGATTGTCCTCCGATACACAATGTAGGTGTTACCCATGTGAGTTGTCTCTTTTGTTACCTATCTGACCTCCTCATACCATCCACCTACTTGGTTTCATAAACTCTTAATTCTCTTCGATACTCTAGTCCTTGGTGGCACCATTATTATGGATTGCACTTTAAGTTTAAATGAAGCGCAGGCAGCTCTCGCCAATACAGCGGTATATTTTATTTATTTTTTTAATGCCATTTATTCTGGATTTTTAGGAGATCGTAAGTTTGTTTTATTAAACTCATTGATTGGTGCCACTACCTCAGCAATTGCCTTGTATTGTGCTGTGACCATTGGTGGAATCAAACTTTCCGTTGATCCAGAACTTTCTCGTCAAATTGGTTATGTTGGTATGGCAGGTGAAGTCCTAAAACCAGTTTTTATTCTGATTGCTGGATACATTGTGAGTTTACTTGTTCAGCTCCTAACAAAGATTAGCACTCTTGCTCAGTTCAAAGCTGACGAAGCAGAAGTTCTCCTAAATCAAACCAAGGAACGAAATAAAATTTCTGCTAATGCAGCAGTTAAACTAGAAAGTTCGATCACTAACTTCAGTAACTTTGTCTCCCAAACGTCTCTTAAACTAGAATCGCAAGCTGCTTCCTTAGAAGAAATCACAGCTGTCATTTCCGAACTTTCTAGTTCTTTTGAATCCAATGGATCCTCTATTGAGGAACAAAACAACAAAGTGCAAGGAATGGTTTCAGATACTGAGATATTAAAAGAAACGGTAGACCAAATCCTTGTTCAAAGTGAACGCTTGGTAGAAATAGCAGAGATCAATAAAAAAGAAAGTATGTCCGTTACCGAAGTAGCTGACCAAACAGCAGCCCATTTAGAAGCCATCCAATCTTCCTTTGACCAAGTTAATGAGATCAATAACATCGTCGCAGAAATTGGTGAAAAAACAAACTTACTAGCGTTAAATGCCTCAATCGAAGCAGCAAGAGCTGGTGATGTAGGAAAAGGATTTGCCGTTGTTGCTAATGAAGTGAGTAAACTTGCTGAGTTTACCAAAAACAATGTAAAACGAATTTCCATCGTTGTCAAAAGTTCCAAAGAAATCATAGCCAATGCTAGAAATGCATCCAAAAACACTGGGGAACTAGCAAAATCACAAATTGACCGATTGAACCAAACACTGGTCGAAATCCAAGATATGAATCGATTGTATATAGAACAAAGAAATACTTTATCAGCTATTTTATTGGAACTAGGACAAATTCGAGAACTCTCCAAACAAATTTCCGAATCCACCAAAGAACAGTTACTTGGTCAAAAAGAAGCATCTAAAGGAATTGTCCAACTAGAAATGGAGGTCAACGAAATCAGTCGTGCCTCCAAAGATCTAGAAGAACATATTGAAATGATTAAAGATGAAGCCAATAAATTGGCATCCATGAGCCAGAGTTAGTTCTTAACTCTGGCCTTTCGTTTCTTAGTCCTCTTTTAAAAAACTTAGAATTTCTTCCTTAACACTCTCGGTTCGCAAAATCATTTTGTGGCCGAGTCCTTTGGTTGGAACTAATTTAGAATTTTTCCATGCTTTTGAAACAGCAAGGCCCATAGAAAATGGAATCTCCACATCATCTTCATCATGAATGACAAGTAGAGAGTTGTTAAACTTAGGACCAGCCGCTTCCAAATCCAAACTGCTTAAAGGTTGTTTGACCTTTCGTTCTAGAACCGAACGCATGGATTCTTGTTCTTCTTCAGTCAGTTGGTAGTATTCACTGAAATTTTTTCTTAAAATTTCCAACCGCAAAGGTGGTGCAATATAAACTAATTTACTCGCACCAACACCTAATTCTTGTGCAACGGTTGCCACAGCCCCACCAAAAGAATGTGTAATGATAAAATTTGGATTACCAATATCGGCGACTAACTTATATACCATTTTTGCCGAAAGAACGATATTGGAATACCGGCCAGAAGAAAAACCATGTCCAGGCAAATCGATTCCGAATACATTGTAACCTTCTTCCACAAGTGCAGGTATGATCCTCGAAAAATTTCCTGTATTCCCATTCCAACCATGAATGAGAAGAATGGTTTCTCCCTTTCCCTTCCAATGAAAGTATTGGATGCGGTGTTCTTTTTCTTGGAATTCTTTTTGTTCTGCTAGTGCCAACACATCCATTTCTTTACGAGATGGTTTTTGTTTCTGCGTAGATAGAAAATATTGTGCAGCCACATATCCCAGAAACATAGGTTTTCTTCTAGCAAATGCCCATTTTTCTTCTATGGGGATGGGGTAGGTTCTGTTTAAAGTACGAACGATCGTGCTATTTGTTGCCATTACTAATTCCTTTTTTTGTGTTAATCCTTCTAATCTTCATTTTGAAATCGTTTGATTAATTCGTTAAAACTTTGTTTGGTTCTTTTTTCGCTATTTTTATCTTCTAAAAGCCTATTGTAAAAATGAAATGCCAAGATAAGTCCCCAAATTTCTTGCACCAACTTATCGACATTTGTATTTGCATCTAATTCTAAAGTGTCTTTTGCATCTTGAACAAATTGTTTTAGAGTTTTTTGCCAGCTGAGTTGCGTTTTTTTTAAATGGTCTCTGACAACTCCTGGCCTATCATCAAATTCGGAACTAGAAGATAAAAACAAACAACCACCAGGCAAACTATCTGTATGTGCCCATGACAACCACATCTGAAACGCAGTTTTTAGCCTTTGTAATCCTGGTTTGGTTTTTAAAGAAGGATACACTACATTTCTTCGAAAGAGTTCACTTCCCACTCTAAGCACTTCGATTTGCAGGTTTTCTTTGGAGGCAAATTTTGCAAAGAGTCCACTTTTGGACATCCCCAATTCATCGGCTAAGGTTCCAATGGTGAGCCCTTGTAATCCCTGGACACTCGCCACTTGGACTGCTTTTTCCAAAATCATAGATTTTGTATCCTCACCTTTGCCCATAAATAAAAGTACGACCGTTCGTTTAATTTTGTAAAGCATTTTTTTGAAAGTTTAATGTATGGGTTGGCAATTTTGAATTATTTTTTGACTTGAGTTTGGTAGGGTTTTGTTACAATCGTGGCCTATGCAACAGTACACATTTAACAAATATTTTGCTAAAAAGAGTTTTTTGAAAATCTTTGGTGGTGAAATTCGTATCTTTGATGAGAACAAAAACAAACTTCTCTTTTTCGTAAAACAGAAAGCTTTTAAACTAAAAGAAGATATTACGGTTTATGCAGATGAAACAAAATCAAAAGAACTCTTAAAAATAAAAGCACGTAGTGTGATCGATTTTTCGGCAATTTACGATGTAGTGGATGTTACTTCGAATGAGGCGATTGGATCACTTCGTAGAAAAGGTTTTAAATCTATACTAAAAGATTCTTGGGAAATACTCGACACAAAGGATCAAGTGGTTGGTTCTATTGATGAAGATAGTATGTTTAAGGCAATTCTCCGCCGTTTTTTAACCAATTTAATTCCTCAGAAATTTTTCATTACATTAAACAAGAATCAGGTGGGAGTTTTACAACAGACTTTCAATCCATTTGTTCCTCAATTCAATATAGACTTTTCTTCAGATATTGCAAATTCACTGGATCGAAGAATGGGCATTGCGATTGTAATTTTGTTACAAATCATTGAAGGTAGGCAAAATTAGTATTGGGAATGCTAATTAAATTTATATCCCTAGGTTAAGCGTTAAGGATCCGTAGGGCTCGGTCACCTGCCATCGTTAGATGGACGGTGACGGGAGCGTTTAGCGCACCCCGGAGGAGCCTGGCCCTGATTTCGAAGAATGACTCCTGTTAGTAGAGATTGGGAACGCACTAAAAAAGAACCAATATTTGCTTGAGTTTTTAATTTTTCCGTTGGTCCCACTCTTCTCTATTAAGTGACTAACTCGCCGCAATACATGTCATAAGTTTTATTTCCTTTCTGCCATATTCTTGTTTTGTAGTGAATTCCTTGGTTTGGTTTCTTTAGAGATTCAAATCAAGGTTTTGTTCAATAAAATTGCTTTATATTTCCTCCGGATTCCCGTCCTAGGACGACTGTATTGGATTTTCATAATATTCTATTCATTAGTTTTATTAGATATTTAAAAATATAGCAGGAGATTGCTGAAATGGTGATAAAAAAGGAAACAATGTTGTTTCGAGTTTTAGTATCGAATCAAAAGATTATTTTTTTTAAGAATGTATTTTTTGTATATTTTGCTCTCTTTATTTCTCTTTCTTGCGCAAAGGAAGGTAATCCTATCGATGAAAAAAGTTTAGTGGCTTTGGCTATTCCTACTCCCTCTTCAACATTCTTTACGGATGAAAGTTCATCACCGACGCAAATGCCTCCGTCTGGCGGTATTGCGCCCCCAGGACAACCAGAAAATCCTCCTATACTGAATGACATCCATCTGCAAATGGCTGATGCCCCGACTGCAATTGATCCGAATAAGTTAGATGCTTCTATCGTAGTGGATGGTATAACTTTTCAGTTACCTGTACATAACAAAACAGCTGTCACCGCATTTATTGGAAAACGTGATATGTATCGCTCTGCAGACGGGGTCGTTCATAATGTAATCTATTCGTATTCAACAACACCGGAAATTTTCGGGGAAGATATTTGGTTCCGATTTTTTAGTAGGGCAGACCAAAAATTTAAAATCATCGTTGTGGCAAGGAATGCATATGGTTCGTCCATGAAAGAAGCAGACTATTCCCATAATCGTGCTTGCGTCGGTGTCGCCATGGTACCTGTCATATATGGGGATTGTAATCATTTCTGTTTGGAAGGTCGAATCGTAGGAGGTAGAGTGGAATTTGCTGCTAAGTTTAAGCATGGCCCTTTAGAAGTTTTAGATATAAGTGCCTCTGGTTTTCGTCCAATTACCGGCTACCCAATCGATTATGGTGAATCTTTAACATTCCCAGATCCAATTCCCGCAGGAGATACTCATGCAAAACTTTCATTCCAGCTAACAGATACGGAGGCAAATTACACATGTCTTCAAGTAAAAGGAGATGCTTTTTTCACGGACGCCAATGGTTTCCAATCGTTGACAGAATTTCGGATGTTTCGTATCGAGTGATTCCTCGGTCTTTCCTAAACATTCTGAACAACTATCGATCTCATAATACGTATCAGGTGAAAAAAATCAGATTGTGATTTTTTTTTATGTAATGTTAAGTTTATTGTTGCAAAATCCGGCATTCGGAACGGGGCGCAGCCCAAGCGAGGCCTCGTGTCGAAGCGAAGCGGTAAATCGATGTGGCTGTTTAAAAATTTTGCGAATTATGTATTAGTTTTTGTATGCAATTTTCCTATTAATACAAGGGAAATACCGAAGAGTATCATGATGGATGCAACAATGATTCTTAATGTTAAAGGTTCATCAATTATAATAACTCCACCTAAGGATGCAAGAACTGGTACGATTAATTGTAATACAGAAGCGTTTGTAGATTTTATAATTGGCAATACAGAATACCATATTGCGTATCCTGCACCAGAAGCAAGAACACCTGATAAAACAGCTAATAGAATTCCATCATTATCAAGATTACAATTATCAAACATAAAGATATTTAGTACAATTGAAAAAGGAATAGCTCTAATAAAGTTTCCTGAAGTGGTAGCAGTTGGGTTATTTGATCTGGTTCCACGTAGAGAATATATTCCCCAAGCAACACCAGCTGTAAGCATAAATATAGAGCTAACCAAAGAAGGTGATTTAATTCCAGGCATAAGTAAGTAAATAAGACCAGCAAATGCCAATATTATTCCGCAAATTTTTGTAATATCTAAGGTTTCACCGATTTGGAATCCGTAACCAATCATAGTAATTTGTACAGCTCCAAACAACAGAAGTGCGCCAGTAGCAGCAGGTAAACTTATATAAGCAAAAGAAAAACAAGCAGCATAAAGGAATAACATAAAAGCGGATATCCAGTTTCCTGAAATTATCATTTTTTTCTGTGTTGCGTATGTTAAAAAGGAAAGAGAAATAGCTCCAGAAAACAATCTTATACTGGTAAAAGTAGCAGCATCAATGTTGGTGCCTTTGAGAGCTAATCGACAGAAAATTGAATTTGCTGCAAAAGCGACCAATGAAAACGATGTAAGGAGAATTATGCGAATTTTAGTCATAGAATTTAAGCAATTTTAAAAAATACAAATAATTTATTTAACGGAATTACTAACCTGGAAAATTTAAGTAAATAAAATTCGTATAAATCAAATAAATTTCACCCATAGCGCATAACAGGAATGTATTTGAAGAAGGGGAAATGGGTGAGGTGGCAAATCTCTTCAAGCCTTTTAGTTTCGATTCTGACCAATCCCACTACATCCTCCCTCACCCAACTCTTTTATAAAATGTCTCCGTTGCCTTGGCCTCTTCCCCTTCAGGCGAAATATTGAACGCAGTCAAAGAAAATTCATTATCGCTAATGAATAAAATCTCTGTTCTCCAACCCCAAAGTTTGTCACCATACTCTGGGTTTCCGTAAGAACCTGTTACAGAAAATCCGTTCATCGTGGCAACACCACTGGATAACATGATTTGTGTTCCCATGTGGAAACTATCAATCCAGGAACTTGTGAATTTTTGATAGGGAATGTCAAAACCAAGGATCATTTTTCCTACGAAGGGTTTCCCATCCAAACTACTGTGATAATCGATAGAAATAAATCTACCTTCCAACAAGCTAGTGATAGTTGCTCCAACATCGGATTCATCTGCAAGAACATCCTTTTCAAACCAGGTTTTGGTTTTTCCACTCCAAATTCCGATTATGTTTTGTAATTGGTTGTGAGGTCCATTCTCTAATGACTGTTCGAATTTGCTTTTTGACATATAGTAAACCTTATAATTATAGCGTTGAAATCAAAGTTGGTATTTTTTTAATTTGCGTATGGAAGCAGAAATCATTCAAGTAGAAAAGAAATTGATTGTTGGAATGAAAATAGAAATGTCTCTGTCCTAAAACCAAATTCCAGTGTTATGGATAAAATATGATCCTAACTCCGAAGAGTTGGTTTGTATACCAATTGCTAAGCGTTAAGGATCCGTAGGGCTTGGTCACCATCCATCGTTAGATGGTGGGTGACGGGAGCGTTAGCGCACCCCGGAGGAGCCTGACCCTTGTTAGGATTAATCTTTCTTGCTGGTGGGATTGGGAACGCCCAGATAAAAAATATACTTAAATGGATCTAGATAGATTTTTTTGTGAATAGAGAATGTAAGAGATTCTTTTGTATTTTATGTAATGTTAAGTTTATCATTGTCAAACCCGGCATTCGGAACCGGGCGAAATTACATTTTGTAGCAGCATTTTATTTTGGGAAATCTACTTTGAATCGTCTATTTAATACTTCGAACAAAGTATTAAAGTAAATGTCCTCCAGATACTTCAATATCTTGTGCTGTGACCCATCCGAAATCATCAGAGAGTAAATTCACAATTACTTTTCCAATGTCTTCTGGTAATCCGATACGACCAAAGGCAGTTTGATCGGCCAAAGGTTTGATGAATTCTGGATATTTGTCAAAGACCCCATCTCCAAAATTACTATGTGTAGGTCCGGGAGATACCGTATTAACACGGATTTTGCGAGGAGCTAACTCATTTGCGAGATAACGACTCCATGTCGATAGTGCTGCTTTAAGAGATCCGTAGATTGAATATCCTACAAATGCCTTGGTGCTGGATGAACTTGAAGTATTGACAATGGCACCATTATCTTCCATAAAACTTACAAGTTTCTGTGATAAGAATATTGGGCCTTTGTAATTGGTATTGAGAATTTGTTCAAAGTACTCATCTGTTAAATCTGTGAATGTCATTGGTCCACCGATGCCACCGTTATTCACTAAGTAGTCAAAACTGTTTCGGTTCCAAATCTCAGAGAGTTTGTTTTTTACATCTTCGGCAAACTTTGTAAATGTTTCTTTTTTTGTGAGATCCAACTTCAGAGCAACAGCACGTACTCCTGGGTTTTTTTCAATTTCACTCACGACAACTTCTGCACGATCTTTGTAAGAATTGTAAGTAAGGATTACACCTATACCTCGTTTGCCGAGCTCCAATGCCGTTGCTTTGCCGATACCGTTACTTCCACCAGTGATGATTGCTATTTTCATAATCTTCTCCTATTCCTTTGTTTTCCTGGGTCTTACCATAGCGGATCTAGGCAACTTTCACAAGATCGGATCGTGCCTTTTCCTTGCCTAAAACTGCCAATATAGAAAAAATAAGGCCTAAATTTACTAAAAAAATGAAGATTATGAATTAAATAAATGCCTAAAAGGATCATTTGGGCTATGATCATGTGGTGAAAGAAATACTGACTGAGATGATTGAACTTTGTGGAAAGGCAACAACAGAACCGACAAAGACAGAATTACCGAGAGTGCTCATTATCAAAGGGGAAGTGCCAGCACACCAACTAGCGGCTATATACGAACCAATCATTGGACTTGTTTTGCAGGGAGGTAAAACGATCTCTATTGGTACGCAAGTGATTCATCTTGAGGCACCTTCTTACTTTGTGATCCCTACTGAAATGCCAGCTACGGGATTTGTAAGACAAGGAGAGAACGGTTTGCCTTACTTATCCGTCGGGATACAGTTAGATCAGACCGTGTTATTGGACTTATTAAATGACATTCCACCTAACAATCTAAATTCGAGAAATGGTTCTAGCGAATTTTCTGCCTGCCCTGCCACATCTGGTTTTTTGGAATCTTGTCTTCGGATGCTCAGGCTTCTCAAAACTCCAGAACATATTCCGGCACTCGCTCCAGTATACGAAAGAGAAATATTATATCATGTTCTCATTGGTCCCGATGGATGGCGCCTTAGGCAACTTTTCCAATCGCGTGATAAAGAATCGAGTATCCACCAAACAATCCAATGGGTGCGGCAAAATTTTATCAATTCATTTGAAATCGAACAATTAGCAGACAGAGCTTGTATGGGCATTACCACATTTCACCGTCAGTTCAAATCAATCACTGGTTTAAGTCCGATCCAATTTCAAAAACAGTTACGACTACTGGAAGCGAGGAAACTTTTAGCATTTAGTGGTTATTCGGTCACCGATGCAGCGTTAGATGTTGGTTACGAAAGCATATCTCAATTCAGTCGAGAATATAGTCGTTTTTTTGGTAACTCACCCGCTAAAGATGCAAAGGATCTAAAAGAATTGGTGATGTGAATTTTTTCCTAAAGATGAAATTTTGAGTACCCAAGTCGAAAATGATATTGAAAGTGTTAGCGAATACTACCAAGCCAATGCGGGGGTTCTCGGTCCTCTTCTGAATCAATTGGTGGCAGTTTTGGGGACCGACCCCATTACTGCGGCCTTTCCAACAGCTGATTTTGATGGAGATGGAGCACCTAACTTTGTAGATCCGATGTTCCATCCCTTGGGCCTGTCATTACTGTAAGTTCCATTAGTGCTGCCTCTATCAGTGCGACAAATGGATCTATTAATTCTACAGATTTTACTTGGCGTTCTTCCAAAACAGGAACCTATTCCATCAGAAAAAACGCAGCTGATTGTAATACGGGAACTATCATCTATTCTGGAAATGTAACAGCTAATGTTAATATCACTTCGGAAATTCCGGTTTCTTCGTTAGGTTCGGAAGGTTCCAAATCTATTTTTGTTTGTGTTTCCAATCTGGTGGGAACCAAAGGGGGGACTTCTGTTGATATGATTGTGGATTTTACTATTCCTACTATCGCTGCCTCAGTAAACACTGGAACTTATACCACACCGGCTTTTGATACCGAAGTTTACATCGTTGGATGCACCAGAATATCGGATGAAAGGAGTGATTGATGAAACGGAAAAATCAATCACTTTGCACATTAATAATCCCATGCATCCCTTTATCCTTCCGACCTACACAACCGAAAATACAACTTCCATAGTCTATACTCATGCCCTTCCGCAATTAATTGAATTTCAACCGGATCAAGAGTCGGTACGTTTAACTTATATGGAAGGTAGACAATTATCGTCAGAATTGACTTTAATCAGTCCAACAGGTACTGCAGTAAATTATAAAATTTATACAATGATGTTAAACGCCAGTACTGATCCACGAACAAGTAATAGTTGGCATTTTGTTTCTGCCAAATTTAATCCAACAGACTTTATTGATCATATCAATAATGCGGAATACTCTGCGAAAGTTTCTGTCAGACAAAACCGCAGTTCCCGTTTGTAGGTTTTTTTCCTAAAGCACAACCTATACGGGCAACCGTGGTGGTCAAAGCCTTCCTTATGGAACAGTAGTTATCCTTTAAAAAGATAAATGCGAGAATCTAAAATTCGATTTGGAAACGCGCATTTTTTTGTTACTGATATGACTTTAGATGTTACATTCCCTCAACAAGATAACTTATTTCTAAATTCAATTTGGTATTTGGCAAATAGAGAGATTTTTTTTCATCTCTGATTAAGTTTACCAAATACTGTCTTAGTTCAGTGAAAAACAGAATTTTGAGATTCAAAATTAAGCTAAGCAACAAGCCTTATATTAGCCTTTACCGAGTATTCTTTTCTCTTCAATTTTGCTTCAAGTAGTTTTTCTTTTCTTTCTGCTAAAATCTTTTCCTTGCGACCATAAAACACATCCATAGGTGTTACGTAACCGATTGCAGAATGAAGTCTTACCGAATTGTATTCTTCAATCCATTTACCAACTTCTTCTCAATTTGTGCGT
>NZ_AOGY02000060.1 GCF_000332455.1 Leptospira vanthielii serovar Holland str. Waz Holland = ATCC 700522
GGGAGACGACGTTTCCCGACCCTGAGTCCCGAAAGGGACGTTAGGGACTGGCACGGAGTTTGCGGATGCAAACGAGTGACAGAAGGGAAATGTGGCGCAGCCCGAGCGAGGCCGGCAGTGCCGAAGCGAAGCGTTTCCCCGCTGTTATACGCTGGTTTGATTTTTTAGGTTATTGGACTTCATTCTCATACGTGGCGTAAAATTTCCATTAAAGTCTTTATATTTCTTTTCGAAAAGTCCTTCTTTGTTATATTTTATTTGTTCATCAAAGATTCCATCTTTATCGGTATCATTATATTCATAAATTTTTTTGCCATAAAAATCGTAAGTAATTTCAATTGTATCAAATTCCAATAAATCTGGGTTAAATACTTGGTTAACGAGGTTTCCATTAATATTGTAGTATTTAGCTTCCTTCCTAATTCCAGTAGTCTTATCATAACATTGAGTAGAAATATGGATGTCTCTCCCAGTTTGATCTCTAAAGTTTCGTAAAGGCAATTGTCATAATCGCTAAAATAATAGTCCATGTTTGGGTTATAGGTTGCATTATAGAATTTTTTAAAATTATCAATTTCGAGAAGGTATAGTACTAGAAAAATTGCCGTAGTAACAAAGAAAGTTACCGTTGCTAGTTTATATAAAGCTATATTATCATTCTTTTCAGAGATTAATCTTAAAGCTTCGTATTTATGATTTGATTCTTGTTTTATATCGTCTTCTTCAAAAACTTTATCTGGAATTTTGTTATTTTCAATAATAGAAATTGCATCTTCGAATTCTCCGTCCTGAACATATAACTCAAGTAAATTTGAGTTTCTAGGAATTATTCCATTTAAAACATCCAAATCTTCACCTTTGAGCATAGATTTTATTCCATTAGCTGAAAGTGTTGATTCAATGATTTTAATTTTATTGTAATCTATAGAAGTGAAAACTAATTTCATTTTTTTACCTGATATAAATTTTTTCAAACTAGCGTATAACGAACTAGCTAACCAACGTAGGCTGGCCCTGAGCCTCGCAGAGGCGTTAGGGATTGGCACGAGGCTTGCGTAAGCAAGAGGAGTGACAAAAGCCTATGTGCCGAAGGCCAAGCGAGGGCGAAGTCCCGAAGTGAAGTGGTTAGCGGTAGTTAATTGCAGTTGGTTTCCTGTTGTAATTGAGACAGATACGAAGTGTTTGAAATCCCAGCGCGCAAATTTTCTTTCTTATTCTTGGTCTTCAAAACCCGACAATCATTTTTGAATCATGCAAACCGTGACGAAAAAATAATAGGAAATGTAGCGAAATAAATCTCTTAATTCTTATTCTTTTCTTTAAAGCGCTTGAATCATTAACAAAGTAATAAAACCGATATAAATATCTATTATTGAATTGAGCAAAGTTGGACTCTCACCTTTAAGAAAAATTGCGCGCTGGATTTTTAGAATAGAATTAACCAATTGCAATTAACGAACGAGGCTAAACGACGTTCCTCGAAGCTGAGCCTACGGAGTAGGCGTTAGCGTCGGCGCGTATTCTTGCGTAGCAAGAATCGTGACGGAGAGGAATGTGCCGGAGGCCAAGCGAGGGCGTAGACCCGAAGCGAAGTGTTTAGCCGATGTTATGCGAAGTTTTCCTTTGTTTTCATTCTCTTAATTCAGGGAATTGCTGATTGAAAATATTCACAGAATTTGGAAAATGATAATCAAGAAGAGAAAACCAGAGATTAGATTCAACTTGCCTAGGATTTACAATATTCCGTATACCGTTACAATGTAAGAATAAACAATCTATTGGTTTTTCTGTTATTTCTTCTTCTACGCGATTGTTGTGGAGAATGCATTTGTTGATAGAATAATCCCCATCAATTTTTCGTTTATCCAGAAAAATGCATCCATACGTTTTGTATCTTTTAAATAAGTAATCTCTTGCTTGCCAATAATTCCAAGGCGGTACTGATAATAGCTGATCGTCTTCCGTTAAAACTTTCGGAAAGAATATTAGCAATCCTCCATTCAAAGAAGCTCTATCAAAATACTTAAAAATAAACTGTGAAAGAGAAAGTCCTGGTTGAAAATTGTAGTCTGATCTAATAAGTTCTCCTCTTTCATATTTTTCATAGATAATTTTAATGTTTTCAAATATAGCAAAGCCAGGACCTTTACAGCAATCAGAATTACATTGATCACATGGCGAATTTGAATTTTGCTTTTTTTCAGTTAAAAATTCTTTTATTCTTTCTGGAATATTCATCTTTCTTATCCCTATTAGTTTAAATTCTGGAAAATTTCGCATAACGAACTAGTGGAGACGACGTTTCCCGACCCTGAGTCCCGGACGGGACGTTAGGGACTGGCACGGAGTTTGCGGATGCAAACGAGTGACAGAAGGGAAATGTGGCGAAGCCCAAGCGAGGGCTCGTCCCGAAGCGCAGCGTTTCCATGCTGTTATACGACGTAGCCTATTGTTAGATAATAAGTTTAGCTAGAGATTCTAATATTTTCTTAATCTCTTCTAACTTGTATTGTCCTTCGGCGACTCCAATTACGAAGTTATATAAGATTTCATTTGGATCAAGTATTTCGTATCCGTTAATATCGAGAAAGACTAATGAAG
>NZ_AOGY02000059.1 GCF_000332455.1 Leptospira vanthielii serovar Holland str. Waz Holland = ATCC 700522
AATTTTTAAAGAATAAGATTGGGAATCCTTTTTAGACTTGTCTCCAGCGCATAACAGCATGGAAACGCTGCGCTTCGGCACGAGGCCTCGCTTGGGCTGCGCCACATTTCCCTTCTGTCACTCGTTTGCATCCGCAAACTCCGTGCCAGTCCCTAACGTCCCGTTACCGGGACTCAGGGTCGGGAAACGTCGTCTCCACTAGTTCGTTAGTCGAAATTGCCCAAATCCAAATAATTATTGAATAAAAAAATTATTGACCGATAAATAAGGTATATACATTGTTTATACTATGGAATCAACTATACAAAAATGGGGAAATAGTTTAGGAATAAGAATACCCAAACTATTCGCAAAACAATTATATTCCAGTTCAGATGAAAACGCAATTTTGCTGACCTAAATTAAGCTAATACTCCAAGCCGAAAATGGAGATTAGAGATGGAAAAACAAGTAAGAGAAAGACGTACGTTCAAAGCGGATGACAAGATAGGCATCATCCGAAAACACCTATTAAAATGGCGT
>NZ_AOGY02000058.1 GCF_000332455.1 Leptospira vanthielii serovar Holland str. Waz Holland = ATCC 700522
GGCACATCGGTAACACTTTAGATCACGCCACGTATGGGTTACGCCACGTACTAGTCAATTCTATACAATAGCCTCTGGTATTTCAACACTTTACTCGTATACAAATCCAAAATTCCAAGAATTGCATCCGCAAAGTAAAGACGACAATGCCGATCAGATATCTCTTCAAAGCCAACTACCTCTCCAATGAAAGGATTCCCAAAGAACACTCGATGGGGCCCGTACTGCGCAAAACCACTTTCATGGACTTTATCGGTAACAATATGTGTGGGATAAGCTACCTCTAGAATCTTTTTTGGGAATGTCCTTTTCGAAGATTTATAAACTTTTGCAGGTGTCAGAAAACCCAAAGCTTCATGTGGTCTTACCTTATTAAATTCTTCACGGAATGAATCAAAGGCGGTCTGTTGTGCATCCAAACTAGATCTTGGAGGTAATGCAGTTTCTTCTTTGAGTGTTCTGTGCATTCTCTCATGACGACCGTTCTGAGATGGTTTCCCTGGTTCAATGCGTTCCGGTCGGATCCCTAATTTCAACCACCATATAGAAAGACTAGTTAAGCCGCCAATGGCCTTAACGCCACGTATGATCCATTATCTGATTTGATTGCCTGTGGTAGTCCATATTCTTTAAAAACCCTTTCAAATACCGCTTTTGTTTGCTCTGCATTCGTTTTATTCAGGATTTCACATGCTAGAAGGTAGCGACTATATGCATCTGTAATTGTTAGTGGATCGCAGCGATTGCCATTTCCTACTGTAAAATGGCCTTTAAAATCAACACACCATACATCATTGGGAGCGACTACATTGGAAAAAGGAAATAGAGACTGTGGAACTCTTGGTCTTTTTTTCTTAGGTTTGACTAGGCCTTTTTTGCGAAGAATGTTTCCAATTGTAGTTTCACTTGGAATCTGTTTCATGCGATGAAACTTTGCTTTGAGTATGGGACGGAGTTTTTTGGGACCCCAAGATGGATGGTCTTCACGTAAAGATACAATTAGGTGAACGATTTTCTCAGGAGTTTCATTGGACTGAGTGATTCTTTTTCTAGATTTATCTTTGAGTCCGTCGATACCTTCCGACTCATAATTCTTTAGATATTTATAGCCAGTCTTTCTCGATATATTAAAGTCTCGGCAAAGATCGGCAAAACACCACTGACCACTTTTAACAGCTGCTATGAACTTGATTCTTTCTTCTATCACTTTGGTTTCCTTCCAAGGCATCGGATTGTCCTCCGATACACAATGTAGGTGTTACCCATGTGAGTTGTCTCTTTTGTTACCTATCTGACCTCCTCATACCTGCCAGTGATTTAAAAATCATCGATCGAACCCAACTCATCTTAGATATTTTTTCCAAAAATGCAAAATCGAGAGATGGAAAACTCCAAGTAGAACTAGCCCAACTCAAATACCTAAAAAATAGACTTTCGGAATTGGATGATAATATGAGTCGCCTAACAGGAGGAATTGGTGGGAGAGGGCCTGGGGAAACCAAGTTGGAAATTGGAAACAGGCGAGTGGAAGAAAAAATCACTCGTTTGGAAAATGAACTCAAAGATCTAAAACGTAGACGGGAGCTGAACCGCAAAGCCCGTACGAGAAATGAAATTCCTATTGTGGGGATTGTTGGTTATACCAACGCCGGTAAGTCCACACTCCTCAATGCTTTGACCAATTCAACAGTGATTGCCGAAGACAAATTATTTGCGACTCTGGATCCTACTACTAGGAGGATTCGTTTTCCTGAAGAAAGAGAAATCATCATTTCCGACACCGTGGGGTTTATCCATGACCTTCCGCCAGACCTCTCCCAAGCCTTCAAAGCCACTCTTGAGGAATTAGGGGATGCAGACCTCCTCCTCCATGTAGTCGACTCTACAAATCCAAACTATGCGGAACAAATGGAAGCTGTAGACACCATTCTCAATTCTTTACAGCTAAATGAAATTCCAAGGATGGTGGTTTTTAATAAAGCCGACGGACTCGATGAAGAGACCCATGCCTCTTTTGAAAAAAATGGAAGCCTACTTGTTTCTGCAGTCACTCGTGAGGGACTCGCTCAACTTCTAGAACTAATCGAAGACGAAATTTGGAAGAAAAAAGAACAAAAACCCTTAGTTACTATTCCCAGTTAGAGATTGCTTCTTTTTTCGTAGGGAAGATTTTGACTTTGCCTGGCAAATCCATAAGCCGAATCACGTTTTCCAAAAAATGATTTAAGCC
The DNA here is from genome assembly GCF_000332455.1 of Leptospira vanthielii serovar Holland str. Waz Holland = ATCC 700522. GTDB lineage: Bacteria > Spirochaetota > Leptospiria > Leptospirales > Leptospiraceae > Leptospira_A > Leptospira_A vanthielii. The sequence continues at coordinate 2,231 of NZ_AOGY02000058.1, forward strand.
CCCAATCAGAATTTTGCCATGATTGCTCTCTACGGTTTTGATGATACCAATCAGCGTTGCTACCCCAATGCTATTGATGTATTCCAATTTGGTTAGTTCCAAAATGATATTATAAACCGCATCCCGAAAGATCGCTGATATATTCCGATTGATTTCGTACGCATTGGTATTGGTGATTTGACCGACAAACGAGACCACGAGAACCCGTTCACCTTTGATATCGACGAATTCTGTTTTTAAATCTAGGGACGGAAATTGTAAATTCGTCATAGAGAGTTACAGTTTTTCCAGAAGGCGGATGGCCACAGTTTTTTGTTTGATGATGGCAGACATAGTATCAATTTCCTGCAGAGATTTTTGAAATTCTCCTTCGGTAGCTGCATGGGTGACAACAATCACTGACACAGGTTCGGAAGTAGACTCCTTCTGTTGGACGGATGCAATTGAAATATTATGACGGCCGAGGACTTGAGAAATTTCCGCAAGGACCCCTGGTTTGTCCACTGTGGAAAAACGAAGGTAATAACGGACCAAATTGTTTGGTTCTGGAAATGCTTTCGCTTCTGGAAAAAGGTTATTTTCTTTGGCTATGTCACTACTTCCAAGTCTCGAAGCATAGTAGATAATGTCTGAAAGAACCGCACTGGCTGTTGGCATTCCACCGGCACCCTTTCCGGTAATCATTCCTGAATCCGCTTCTTTGGTTTTATAAAATACTGCATTGGATTCATTCATCACATTCGCGAGTGGATGGTCGAGAGGAACAAGGGTGGGATGCACTTTCGTCAGAACACCCGCCGAACTTCGTTTAGAGATTCCCAAAAGTTTGATTCGGTATCCAAGAGACAATGCGGATTGGATATCTAAAGATTGTAAGTCAGAAATTCCTTTTACCGAAAGGGATGCGAACGAAACGTACTCACGAAAAGCAAGACTTGCCAGCAAACCGATTTTGTGGCCGGCATCAATCCCTTCCACATCGAAGGTGGGATCTGCTTCCGCAAATCCTAACTCTTGGGCTTTTTTTAAAGCAGTGGAATAATCCCAAGATTCTTGTTCCATTTTTGTTAAAATGAAATTAGTGGTTCCATTCAGGATTCCGCAGATGACTTCAAATTCACAAGAGGCTAGGCCATCTCGTAAAGTGCGGATGATGGGAATGGATCCGGCGACAGCTGCTTCATATCCGAGTTCAACTCCGGTTTTTTTTGCGATCGGATACAGTTCTCTGCCTTTTTCGGATAACAACGCCTTATTGGCCGTAATGACAGTTTTGCCATTTTCCAAGGCAGAACGAACGGCTTTGTCTGCCATGTCAGTCCCGCCCATCAATTCAACAATCATGTCGATATCCGAACGATTTGTAACAGACAGTACATCGTCTGTTACTGGAACGTTCGTTTTACCTTGGAGTTTTCCCGGACTACGAGTGGCTATGACCGTTAGTTGTAAGTTGATTCCATAATGATTTTGGATTTTTTCTCGGTTTTTATCCAAGAGTTGGAGCAAGCTAGTGCCGACGACTCCGGCACCCAATAGACCAATACGAACTTCTTTCATCTAGGATCACGATTTCGTAGGAGAAAGGGAAACACACTTAAAAAAATTTTAAAAAAAAACAAATTTGAGAAGAAGTTCTTCAGCTTTTTCTGATTTCATGTGATAACTATAATTAGAATTGTCTCGGCAATAAGGATTATCATTATGGCAACGAAAAAATCATCATCTGCCGCTAAGAAGAAGGCCGTCAAAAAAGCGGCTAAGAAAACAAATACGGTTAAGAAACAATCTACAAGAAACGAGAGTGCATCTCTCTTCAGAAACGATGAGTCAGCACAAGTTTCTCTTCAATCCCCGGTATCTCACTCCGAAGGATCTTCCCACGGTACAAAAGAATCTGGAAATGGAGTGTATCTATTTTTAGTTTTGGCTGGTGTGCTTGCCATCGGGTACTTAGGATACGTGAAATACTTCAAAACCAAAGCTCCAGTAGCAGTCGCAACTGTTCCTGCTGATGCACAAACTAAACCAGTGGCTGCCGAGCCGGAGAAAAAAGTAGAGGAAGCACAAACAGAAGCTTCTGCTGCTGGATTCTTAGTGGATAAAGTGGCATCTAAAAAATGGACTGAAGCTGCAGCTTATTGTAAATCCGTTGGTGGTGTTGTTCCTTCTAAAGATGATCTAGTAAAATTTGCTGCAACTGCTCCCAAAGAGATCAAATCTAGCGAAGAGAAATATTGGACTAAAACTGAAGTGGATAAAAAGTCAGGTTTGGCTTACCGTTTTTCCAACGGAAAAGCTCCCAAAGTTGATAAAGCTACTTCTCTAAAAGTTCTTTGTAAAAATTAATCTCTTACTGAGTTCGATTGGATCGGGGCTAGAATTTCTCTTCTGATTTTGTCAGCAAGATCAGAAGAAGCAAACATCTTCCCCGAAACATCCGTTAAATAAAAACTGTCTTTGGCTCGCCCAGTTTCGAAGTCTGTTTCGATGGTGGCACTGCGAATGTTGATTTGGTTTTGCATCAGAATTCGCGAAACGTAATACAACAAACCCCTTCCTGCACTACTTTCCAAATACAAACAAGTTTCATTTCGTTCGGGTAAATCGCTAAATATAAATTCTGGAGTTTCACGAAAGAAAGTGGCAACGGCCGGTTCTTGGATTTGTAACTTCTCCAAAATTTCTTCAAACTTGGTATTCTTGGAAAACAAAGAATCCATCATCATTCCTAGTTTGAATGCGGCTTGGGTAGTATCACCACCATCTGCTTGTAAAATGAACGAATCGATTGTAAATTCCCTTCCTTTCTCAATCACAGTGCTCAACTCTCCCGAAAGGATGTCCATTTTCAGAGCGTAAATGATCGTAGCAATTCGGTGGAAGGTACCAATTTGGGTAGAATCCGTTTTTAGGGAAATGAGGATGTTTTCCTTTTCTCGTTTGTATTGAAACTCGATCAATGTGGCATTTCCCTTTCCCACAGATTGTATACATGCACAGGAAATTTCAATCAAAAGGTTTCTGCAAAATACGCCGATGATGATAAAAGACAGTATGAAAAAACTACTATTGATTCTATTCGTTTTGGGGATCGTGATGGCACCCCTTGTTTCGCAAGAGGAAACTTCGGAAGAATCATCCTTTGCGACAACCAAAAAGAAAGTCCAACTCTGGAAAGGGGAAGTGGTTGGTGTTTATAAAAACAGATTGTGGATTAAAGTGCGAATTTACCGCAACCAACGAATCTCCAAACTCTCTTTGACCGAGATCAAATCTTTATTCACCGATACAAAGGAATTTCCGGTGTATCAGAAGGTCACAGATCTCAAACAAGGAGTCCTTGTTGTACGTGACACGGTTTGGGAAGAAAAACACATCAATAAAAAAAATCAGTTCATCGAAGTGGTGTTAGTTGGTGATTACAAACCAGACCTCAGTTCGAAAATGAAAGAGATTACAACTGATGCCTATATTTCTAGTTATATCGAAGAAGATTTTTTTACAGAACCGGATGCTTTTTTTAAAGGAAGATACACACCTCCTAGAAAAACTGTCTTTCATCCTAAAGACAGAAAAGAGATGGTCCTTGTTTCACGAGGTCTTTTTCTATACGGCCAAGGAACCGATCCCTCTGCTGATAGTTTCAATCCCTATTTTTTAGAACCAAAAGCCTCAAACCTAAAAGAGATGCCTTCCTTTTATATTGATAAATTTGAAGTCACCAATGCCGAATATGCATACTTTTTAAAACAAACGAATACACAAAGCCCTCCTCATTGGATAGGTGGAAAGTATCCCGAAGGAGAAGGAGATTTTCCTGTCATCCATCTTACATATCGTGAAGTGGAACGTTATGCGAGTTGGGTAGGTAAACGAATTCCTACCGAATGGGAATGGGAAAAGGCGGCAAGGGGCCCGGGTGTGATTGAGTATACCAATCGAGATGAAACCTTGGGCTACCAAATCATTGCTACCAAATACCCCTTTGGAGATGAATACGACTCCTTATATTGTAATACTAGAGAATCTAAGATTGGAAAGGCTCAGTCCGTATACGAACTATCCACGGAAGGTGAAAGTCCTTACGGTGCCATAGGAATGTGTGGGAATGCGCCTGAATGGACATCCAGTGATTACCAATTGTATCCTGGGCATCATATCAAAAACTTTTCTTTTGGCAAAATTTACAAAGTGGTTCGCGGGGGATCTTATTCTGATTCGGCAAAGAATTCTACGACAAACGCTAGGTCTTACGGTGGGATTCCCAACCTATCAGAAGATAGGCGAGCAGGATTTCGTTTAGTGATGGATTATCGAGACTAAATTACTTAGTTAGGACTTCGTTTTTTTTCCCTAATTTTTTACAGATCTTTCCGAGGACTTCTTGTTCCTCTGGCGATAATACTGCAAATTCGGAAGTGATTCGTTTTACGTGGTCGGGAAAAATTTGTTCGATGAGCTTTTTTCCTTCTGTGGTTAGGTGGACAGAAATATACCTTCTATCTTCCACACCGCGAACACGCTCTACAAGGGTTCTTTTTTCTAGGTTGTCGATCACGAGTGTGATGTTTCCTGTACTTTTTAGAATTTTGTCCCCAAGGTCTTTTTGGCAAAGTGGACCCAAATGGTACAAAGTCTCTAAAACCCCGAACTGGCTCTCTGAGATATTCCACTTGGTAAACTCAGAAATAAGTCGGGAAGACAAAGATTCCGCAGCACGTTTCAATTTGATAAACGCATCCAGAGCTTGTACTTCTTTTTTGGATCCTTTAAATTTTGTTCCCATTAGTTTAATATCAAACTATCAAATCTTAAACCAATTGTCAACCGGTTTCTTGGCTCTTTTGGAAAAGATCTTTCATGAGCCGAAGTGTTCCCGTAAGTCCTAAAACTACGGAAGAGGCCGCAACCCCACCCATAAGAGCACCGGCAACGCCTGGAGAGCAGGCATCAGCCCCCGTTAGGTAAAGATTTTTGATAGTTGTCCTCACACCTAACCATTCTTGTTTGAAGCGTTCCGGTGTACAGGAAAGTCCATAAATGGAACCTTCTTTATGTCCGGTAAAAAATTCTGTAGTGATGGGAGTGGAGAGTTCTGTGAACTCAATGAGATCCCGAAATCCAGGAAATCGTTTTTCTAGAAAAGTTAACATCCCTTCTGTGATCGTTTCTTTAAGTTTGGTATAGTCCTCTCCCCGTTTTTTCCAGGGTTCGTCTTTCCATTTAGCAAAGAGTGAATAGTCGGCAAAGCTGATCGCTTCTGCTGTAAACCCTTCGGCTTCCGGATTTTTTAAGGAAGGAAAAGATAAATACATCATGGGAGGATTTCCATTCACTAAATCATTTCTTTTCGCATAACAAACATCATGATCTGCATCAGGAAAGATCCAATGGTTTTCACCATGAAAACCTAACTTTCTAGGCGATTCTTTAAATCCAATATAGAGTGTGATGGATGTGGTTCCTTGTGTGCTGAGAGATTCTAATGGTTTTTGAAAAGAGACGGAATGTTCTTTGGGTAACAATTTGTTGTAGGTAGTGTAGGCTCCGGCATCGGATACAATCACATCCGCAAAGAATTCCTGTTCGGAAAAAGTTTTTCCTTTTTGGACTTCAACCTTCACACCAATCGCTTTGCCCCCATCCAAAAGGATTTCTTTGACTGTATGGAGAATTTTTAAACTTCCCCCATTTTCTTCTACAATGGGTTCAATCGAATCTACAATTTTGGAGGATCCACCAATTGGAAAGTAACCACCATTAAAGTAATGAGCAACAATCATAGAATGGATGGCAAAAGAGGAAGCAGAAGGAGGTAACCCATAATCCCCCCATTGAGAACTAAGGACGGCTCTTAAGTTTTCATCTTTGATATGGGTTTCCATATACTCTTTGGTAGTGATATAGGGAGTGGGGATATGGTTTAGATTTAAAAACTTGGCGGCCTTTTCAAAAACGGAAGGCAAAGCTTTGAGTGTAAAATGCCTTCCAAACCATTGGGTAAAGATTTCCACATCCCGGAAGTATTGATCAATGGCCTGGGTTTCTAAAGGAAACTTTTCTTTTAAGTCCGACTTGAATCTTTCCTTTTCTCCATAAACTGGAAAACTAAAGTCCGGGTAATCGAAAACTTCGAAAGGTTCTTCCATTTTGTTCCACTTGACACCCTTCCTTGTAATGGAATCGAATAGAGTTCTTAACATGGAACCTTCACCCAAGTCCCCAATATAGTGGATTCCGACATCCCATTCAAATTTTCCGAGCCTTTTGAATGTATGGGTAAATCCGCCTAACTTAAAATGACGTTCCAGTACCAAAACTTTCTTTTTAGCAACTTGCGAAAGGATAGAGGCGGCCGTTAGGCCACCAATACCAGAACCGATAATGATTACATCATATTTGTTTTCCATTAGTGGTACTTAGTCTCTACAGTATATTCCACTGTGACGGTTTCATTGGCTTTCACGGGAACGTCGGAGTAAGCTTTCGTTGCTGATTCTTTTGTAAATTTATGAGATGATTTTGTGATATTCCAATCCCCCCAAAGGCTTGCGTAGAACCTGACTTCGATTTCTTCTTTTTTTCTGTTTCGAATTTCGACTGAGTAAGTGGATTTATCTCCGCGAGAAAGTTTGAACACTTCGTTTGAGAGTCGTTTTCCATTGGCTACCACATCAAAGGCTTGGCCTGTTCGAATTTTTACTTCTTCGTTTTCGGGAGTGTGATCAATTGTATCCTCTCCTAGAAGTTGTTGGCGGCCTTTAGAATCAGCTTTAAAAACACGAATGGTTCCTTGCGGGAGTGGTCTTCCTAAATTGTTTTTCTTTGCATTTTTGAAGATGTATTTGATGTTTGCGTTGTTGAAATTTTTTTCATTTCCTTCATTCATAGGTAGATTTTCAAAAACGAAATATTTTTTGATTTCGATTCCTTCTGATTGGAAGAGTTGGACTTGTTTTGTCTGATTGTATCCGATGTTTGTTGGTTGGTCTAAAGTGTATAAGTAGTATTCCGATAAATTCTCCTGATTGAACTCAGGTGCTTCCGCTGATTCATCATACTCCTTCATCATTGTTTTTTTCACAGCACGTGATTGCATTGCATAGGATGGAACTTGATTGGATACTAAATTGACTTTTCCCGCAACGAGTTGTAAAACTGCGTTTTTAAACTCTGCACCTGAATTATTATTTAACGTAACCCAAGAATTGAGGCCACATAGATTTTCTTCTTTGTCCAAAACAAGAATGTAATCAGCAGACCAACCAAGACCATTCGTTTGATAAGATACTTCTAAGGTTTGTTCCTTTTCTGTATCGTTCTTTAATTTCCAAACAAGAGTAGGTTTCGCAAATAGGTTTTCGGGAATGGTAGGAACTGTGACTCGTCCATTGTAACCAAGGGATATTTCATCTCCAATTTTATACACTGGGCTTCCGTTGTTTGCAATCAAAGTAGCCTTAACAGAAGTAGTTTTTTCTTTCCCTTCGTTATATAAGGTAACTTCTTTCCCAATGTATTTGTCCATTAGGCGTTCGGGAGAAATTAAATCGTATTCATAGTTTTGTTCGAAGACTGTGAGTTTTTTAGGATCTTCTCCTTTGACTCGCACAGTTTGTGGGATGATTTGTGAGGGAACATCTTCGAATCGTAAGGTGCGAATTCCCTTCGAAAGATTCAAAGTCCGAGTTTCTCGAACAAGACCAATCCCTCCGTTGTAAATGGTAACACTCACTGTTTTACGATCCGACTGAGTTGACATGTCAAAAGCGGAATCGGAGGTGATATTACCTGCGGTAAAAAACAAAAGTGATAGAGTGGCGATCGATAATATTTTGGATTTCATGTATTCTCCCATGAGCATTCTATACTCTGCGAAGGTAAAAAACGAATGCAACCAAAATCGTTAGGGGAAAACTGCACTTTAAGAGGATTCATATGGCAAATGTAGTAAAAATCGGGGTCATTGGTGGGACTGGCCTATATTCAATCGATGGAATGGAGATCATTCAAGAAATCCACCCGGAAACTCCTTGGGGCAAACCTTCAGACACAATCACCATTGGTCGGTTCAAAGGGAAAGAAATTGCCTTTTTGCCAAGACACGGAAAAGGACATTTTTTAAATCCAAGTGAAGTTCCAGCTCGTGCAAACATTGCCGCCTTGAAACAGTTAGGCGTTGAAGAAATCATTGCATTTAGTTCTGTAGGAAGTTTGCGCCAAGAAATTGCTCCGAGAGATTTTGTGATTCCCTCTCAAATCATTGACCGCACCAAAGCACGGCCTTCCACTTTTTTTGAAGATGGTATGGTAGCCCATGCTCCTTTTGCTGATCCTTTTTCGCCAAGTCTTGGTAAAAAAGTTGAAGAAGCTGCCAAACAAATCAACCTTCCCATTCATTCCAACAAAACTTTGATTTGTATGGAAGGTCCACTTTTCTCTACAAGAGCCGAGTCTCATATGTACAGATCTTGGGGTGCTGATATCATCAATATGACAGTTCTACCGGAAGCAAAACTTGCTCGTGAGGCGGAGATTCTATACCAAATGGTTTGTATGTCTACGGATTACGATTGTTGGAAAGAAGATGAAGCTCATGTAACATTGGAAATGGTTTTGGGCAACTTAAGTAAAAATGCAGAGACTGCTAAGAAGTTACTTTCGGCGCTCATTGACCTTTTAGGAAAGTCGGATGATACAAGTCTAGTAGGAAGTACAAAGTTTTCTTTGGTGACGGCTCCTGAAAAAAGGAACCCGGAACAGATTAAAAAATTAAAATTTCTTTTCCCTACGTATTTCTAATCAGCTTCTAAAGCTTGTTCCAATGTTGGGAAAACTTGGAGCAGGCTGCGAAGTTTTGTCAGTTCTAAAACGTATCTTACTTTTTCAGAAGGTGAGATGATACGAATGTATCCTTTTTGTTTCATCAGTCTAGAATGTATCCCTAAACAAACACCGAGGCCAGAACTGTCGATATAACTGACTTGTTCAAAGTTTAGGAAAACGTAGTTTATCCCTTTGGAGATTAGAATTTCTAAATTTTCTTTCATGACTTGTGAATTGTAGAGGTTGATTTCTCCAGACAATTCAAAATATACAGCGGCTTCTGGAAGGGGGACAAATCTCTGTTGGAGAACTTCCATTTTGAAGTCTCCACTTTCAATCGTGTAATCACTCCAGTTTTCGATCATATTGAAATTTCCTTTACTCCGTCCGAAATTTGAAACTTGTAGAAGTCTATCTCAAGGTTGAATTTTTGTTGATAACTTTTTTTTAAAACTACATCGATTTTGGAAAAATGGTCTTTCTTATCTAGTACGAGTACGCATCCACCAAAACCACCACCGATCATTCTGGCACCAGTGACGCCTAAACTCTGCAAAGAATCAACAATGAAATCTGTTTCGAGACAAGACACTTCGAAATCTTTGGATAAGGACCAATGTGTTTGGAAAAGTGCAGAGCCAACATCTTTGAAATTCCCCGACTCCAAACCCTCGATTACGATTTTGGTTCTCTCACGTTCAGAAGTAACATGATTCATTCGTTTTCGTTCTTCGTTTGTTAGGTGGCAGTTGTAAATTTGATCTTCTGAAAGATTTACATCATATAAATGTGTAAAATTTGGAAACTTTGTTTGAATTTTTGCCAACGCTGATTCACATTCCGATCGTCTTTGGTTATAAGCACTATCTTTTAAACTATGTTTTACATTGGAGTTGATTAAGTAGAATTCAGAATCTCCTAAATCGAAATGGTGGTAGGAGTATTTCAGTGTGTCGGTATTTAAGGAAATACAATCATCTTTTTTGCCAACAGCAATGATGAATTGGTCCATGATTCCGCATTTGGTTCCAACAAAATGGTTTTCTGCAGCCTGGCCAATAAGAGCAATTTCCTTGCGCGTTAAAGGCAACCCAAAAGTTTCTTTGATCGCATAACCAGTTACCACTTCAAATGCCGCCGAAGAGGAGAGACCTGATCCTTGGGGAATATTTCCATCTACTAATAAATCAAATCCTGGGATAATATGTCCTTTTTTTTCAATTTCGACTATGACACCTGCGATATAGTCAGTCCATGAAGATTTTGGATTTGGTAGCAGAGGTTTCTTTAGTTCAACGGTTTCGTTATATGTGACTGAATGCAAATGGAAGGAAGCAGTATCGTTTGGACGGAGGTATACTTGCACAGCAAAATCAATGGCGGCGGGAAGCACTGTTCCACCTAAATAATCTACATGTTCGCCAATTATATTGATTCTAGCGGGAGCTTGGAACAAACGGGGGGCCTGTTTTGTTTTTCCAAATATTGATTCAAATCGATTCAAATTTTCTTTACTTCTAAAAGAATCCACTTCATCTTCCTTTCGATGCCATACTTTATTCAAGGATCGTTGTTATGTCGAACTTAAAAATTTCAGATCGATTTGTGAAATCTTTTCTTACTGAAACTTTGGTTCAGAAGGAATTGGAAAACGCCGAGAATGCTCGACAAACTCTGCTTCAAAAAACAGGACAAGGAAAAGAATTTTTAGGTTGGGTGGATCTTCCCAGCCAAACAAGTTCTGAGGATCTGCAAATGATTCGAAAGGCTGCAGAAACCATTCAATCTCATTCGCAGTATTTGGTTGTTGTGGGAATTGGTGGCAGTTATTTGGGAGCAAGGGCTGTTATTGAGGCCTTATCGCCAGAATTCAGTGCGCAAGAATTACATAAAAAGTCAGTAAAAATTATTTATGCCGGCCATCATTTAGATTCGGATTACCATTCAAGGTTATTGGCTTTCTTAGAGAACAAAGAGTTTTCGGTAAATGTCATTTCTAAATCAGGAACAACAACAGAGCCAGCGATCGCCTTTCGGTTGTTACTTTCTCTTTTGGAACGAAAGTATGGAAGAGAAAATGTAAAAAACCGAGTGTTTGCTACAACCGACAAACAAAAAGGTGCTCTCAAACAACTAGCGGATGAATATGGATTCCCCACTTTTATAATTCCTGATGATGTAGGGGGGCGTTATTCTGTTTTGACTCCAGTCGGATTATTACCGATTGCGGCCGCAGGTTTTAGTATAAACAAACTCATTGATGGCGCAAAACAAATGGAGGCAGAATTAAAATCAAAATCAGCATTAGAAGGAAATATTGCTACTACTTATGCAGCCATTCGAAATTCGCTCTACGCGAGTGGTAAAAAAATCGAAATTTTAGTTAGTTATACTCCAGCTTTGTCCTTTGTTTCTGAATGGTGGAAACAACTGTTTGGTGAAAGTGAAGGTAAAACAGGGAAGGGAATTTTTCCAGCGTCAGTTCAATTTACGACAGATCTTCATTCTATGGGACAATACATCCAAGATGGGGAACGAATTCTAATGGAAACCATAGTCAAAGTGGAGTCACCGAAACAAGACGTTTATTTAACTGAAAAGTCTGACGATAGGGATGGCCTAAACTATTTAGCAGGTAAAAAACTTTCAGAAGTAAATCAAAATGCAATGTTAGGAACACTTATTGCTCATAAAGATGGCGGTGTGCCATGTTTGGAAATCACTTTGCCTGTGTTAAATGAAGAAACCATTGGGGAACTATTGTATTTTTTTGAATTTGCCTGCGGTGTGTCCGGTTATATGTTAGGTGTGAATCCTTTTGACCAACCAGGTGTCGAAGACTATAAAAACAATATGTTTGCTTTACTTGGAAAAAAGGGATATGAAAAGCGAAAAGAAGAAATCCTAAGCCATATATGAGGAGTTTAGGAAAGAATTGATTTCGGAAAGCTGACTTCCAAATATATCTTTTGTCGAGTAAGAATTCCAAAGTTCCTTTGTTCCTAAATCTAGAACAGTACCGGAGAATATTTCTCCGGTAATCTCTCCTCGCTCTGCACATTCCTTAAAGATATCGGAAAGATCATAATATTTGTTTTTTTCTATATGAGAAAGACATTTAGGATCTAGAACAGCAAGGCCAATATAGTAATAAGCTCCGGTTCCAAATTTTAGGGATCCATTTTTATCTATGTCGATTTTTGTATAGTTCTGATCGGACGGAGTTGGAAGTAAGTATAAATGGATTTTTTTCTTTTCAGTTAAACTGATCTTAGGTGAAAAAGTCGGATCTGGGAAAAATAAGGTATCTGGATTGATAAGTAGGATAGGTTCCTCAAAAGATTCTTCTGACAACCCAGTTCGAATTCCGCCTGCAGTGCCCAATATTTCGTCTTTTTCTTCTAATATTTCAACGGGATATTGTTTGAAATTTTGAACATGGTTTTTGATTTGTTCCCCCAAATAGTGCGTGTTGATCCATACTTTCAAAATTTTCCATTGATTGAGGAGGTATAAGCTATAGTCGAGTAGAGTGACATCTTGTATTTTTAATAGAGGTTTGGGACAGTTTTCGGTAAGAGTACCCATTCGTTTTCCAAATCCAGCAGCTAAAACAAAGGCGTTCATAGATTTTTGAAATCCTTTTGCCGACTGAGTTCCTCTCGTAGACTTCGAACAAAAATATACAATGAGTCGGCAAACATACCCAATTGGATAATTTCTTCCAATTGATTGAGACAAGATATGATCGACGGTTTGAACTTATCTTTTCCATGGTCTGTCACCATTCGGAAGTATGTTCCTAATGCTTTAAAAGATCTTTGTAAGGCTTGTAGATAAAATGTATCATTAAATTTTATTGATTGGTGTATGGAAAGGCACATCGGTAACACTTTAGATCACTCACATGGGTTACACTTTTACTAGTCAATTCTATACAATAGCCTCTGGTATTTCAACACTTTACTCGTATACAAATCCAAAATTCCAAGAATTGCATCCGCAAAGTAAAGACGACAATGCCGATCAGATATCTCTTCAAAGCCAACTACCTCTCCAATGAAAGGATTCCCAAAGAACACTCGATGGGGCCCGTACTGCGCAAAACCACTTTCATGGACTTTATCGGTAACAATATGTGTGGGATAAGCTACCTCTAGAATCTTTTTTGGGAATGTCCTTTTCGAAGATATAAACTTTTGCAGGTGTCAGAAAACCCAAGCTTCATGTGGTCTTACCTTATTAAATTCTTCACGGAATGAATCAAAGGCGGTCTGTTGTGCATCCAAACTAGATCTTGGAGGTAATGCAGTTTCTTCTTTGAGTGTTCTGTGCATTCTCTCATGACGACCGTTCTGAGATGGTTTCCCTGGTTCAATGCGTTCCGGTCGGATCCCTATACGTGGCGTCAACCACCATATAGAAAGACTAGTTAAGCCGCCAATGGCCTTACTTGCAAAAGGTGATCCATTATCTGATTTGATTGCCTGTGGTAGTCCATATTCTTTAAAAACCCTTTCAAATACCGCTTTTGTTTGCTCTGCATTCGTTTTATTCAGGATTTCACATGCTAGAAGGTAGCGACTATATGCATCTGTAATTGTTAGTGGATCGCAGCGATTGCCATTTCCTACTGTAAAATGGCCTTTAAAATCAACACACCATACATCATTGGGAGCGACTACATTGGAAAAAGGAAATAGAGACTGTGGAACTCTTGGTCTTTTTTCTTAGGTTTGACTAGGCCTTTTTTGCGAAGAATGTTTCCAATTGTAGTTTCACTTGGAATCTGTTTCATGCGATGAAACTTTGCTTTGAGTATGGGACGGAGTTTTTTGGGACCCCAAGATGGATGGTCTTCACGTAAAGATACAATTAGGTGAACGATTTTCTCAGGAGTTTCATTGGACTGAGTGATTCTTTTTCTAGATTTATCTTTGAGTCCGTCGATACCTTCCGACTCATAATTCTTTAGATATTTATAGCCAGTCTTTCTCGATATATTAAAGTCTCGGCAAAGATCGGCAAAACACCACTGACCACTTTTAACAGCTGCTATGAACTTGATTCTTTCTTCTATCACTTTGGTTTCCTTCCAAGGCATCGGATTGTCCTCCGATACACAATGTAGGTGTTACCCATGTGAGTTGTCTCTTTTGTTACCTATCTGACCTCCTCATACCATTGGTCTACATTTCTCTCTTGAAATGATTTTAACATTAAAGAACGAAACTCTCTAGGTAAAGGAAAGTAGGCATCATATAAAATGGAGGCTAGATCGTATTGTGGAACACCCATCCTTGCATCTTGAAAATCTATTAATGCATAATCTGTATTTGTTGGGATTAAAATATTTCGACAATGGAAATCTCGGTGAGTGAAAACATTAATAGGATATTTGTTTAAATAACCAACGGTTTCTTCAATAAAAGCCCTTGCTTCATTGGAAATTTCAGTTTTGATATGAAATTGTTTGCGAAACCCTTCGAACTTTTCCAAGGTTAAGTTAGTTTCGAAACTAAGTTTCTCAGTATCAAATTTTCTGGTTTTGACTAAAGAAGGTGGATCAAGTGACTGGAGTTTTAAAATTAAATCTATAAGAATTGGAAATTTATTTTTATAATCTTTTAGGTTGTAAGTGCTAAAATCATTTAAACCTTCAAAACTCATAAAGGTGAGACTCAGTTTTCTATCTACATCAAGAACTCTGGGAACATGAATTCCATTGGCATTAAGATATTCGGAGATAATGATAAAATCTTCGTTTACTGCTTCATCAGCACAAACTACTTCTTCTTTTCCATTAGAACTTGTGATGCGAAAGTATCGCCTTGTGGAAGCTTCCTCTTGTAAGGGAACCATTTTACAATCTTTGCCATATCGAGAAAGTACTGATTCTAATTGGGAGTTGTTAAATTCAGGATTCACTTAGCAACTATGATTCTATGGCCTTTGGAAAAATAAAATGAAATTTAGATCCTTTGCCAGCAAGCGATTCAATTTCTAATCGAATTTCAAAATTATCTACAATTTGTTTGACTACAAACATTCCAAGCCCGGTTCCTTTCCCTAATTCTTTTGTTGTGAAATAGGGTTCATAAATTTTATCTAAGGTTTCAGGCGACATTCCGTCACCATCATCAGTAACAATGAGATGAGAATTTTTTTGATCCTGGTAGGATAAAATTTCAATAGTACCAATGTTACTAGTGGCATCGGCGGCATTTAATAATATATTCGAGAGTAACAAAGCAAATTGATCTGGATTCATTCGGATCGGTATATCTTCGGAAGAATCTTCCCTTTTGATCTGGCAGTATTTTAATTTTGCTGTTTCCTTAAATACCTGAAGAACTGATGAAATTTCTTTGTTTAAGTTGAGTATTTTGGATTGTTCAGTATTTGATTTTAATGATTTTCCAAGTTGTAACAAATTGGATGTCAGAGCCCTTAATTTTTCTGTCTGATTCAGAGTCACTTTTAATGCACGGTCTTTCAACATCGTGTCAGCATTTTCTCTAGAAGCCATTTCCACAAAACCTTGGATGGCGGTCAGGGAGTTATTGATTTCATGCCCAATACTTGCAGCCACCACTGATAAAAATGCTCGGCGTTCCGAATGAATCAATTGTTCGACCATTATTTTTTTTGTGTCACATCTCTAATAACACCCGTGTAATAAGTATCCCCATCTAAACTATAGGAACAAATTGCAATATCTGCTAAAAAAGTGGAAAGGTCTGAACGTAACAATGTAACATCAGAAAGCTGTAGTGCAGATTTATTTTCTTCCTCACTTAGGACTTTGGAAACCTGGCCCATATATTTCTGAATTTTATTTTCTGGAAATAGAAGCTTTACAGATTGTCCAATTAGATCCAAAGGGGTATGAAATCGAAACATTTCAAAACTTGCTTTATTTGCAGAAACGATTGTTAGTTTTGAATCGATAGTAATGACAGCGTCCGAAGTGGCATTTAATATAGCCGCATTTTGTCGGTTTAAATCTAAATTTTGCGTTCGAAGAGCTCTTTCTAATTTTTCCGATAACATCAACTTTTCTAAATCGGAATCTTTTTGGTTTTTAACTTCTACTGCCCGTTTAACAACTGATAAAATTTGTGTTCTATCCACAGGTTTGGAGATGTATTCAAAGGCATGATAACGTATGGCAGACTCAGCTGAGGAAAGGTTTGGATTTCCAGTGATTAGAATCACAGGTAAATTAATATTTTTTTCAGCAATAAACTTTGTAAAATCAATACCAGACATTCCTGACATCAAAATATCTGATATAGCAACAGAAAAGGTTTCTCCTGATGAAATTCTTCGTATTGCTTCGGCTGCAGACTCAGCGAGTTCAATTTGATATCCTTCTCGAGATAAAACTCTCTTTAAAGCGATCCGAATATCTTCCTCATCATCTACAATTAAAATCTTATCCATTATCATCTGTATGAGCAGGTAAGTAAATCTCTACCTTTGTTCCTGTTCCTTCCTTTGTTTTAATATAGATTTCTCCACCATGTTCTGCGATAATCTTTTTTGAAATTGAAAGTCCCAAACCTGTTCCTTGTTTATTTCTCCTTGTTGTAAATAGGGGTAAAAAAACTTTTTCCAAGGTATCATCATCGATTCCAGGACCATTGTCTTCGACAGAAAATACAACCCATTCTTTTTTCTGGTTTTTGATTAAATCGATTCCTAATTCGATTTTTGGAAATTGTCTCCCTGTTTCCATTTCGGAAAGTGCATTGATAGAGTTTACCACACAATTGATCAATACTTGTTCAATTTCTTGCCATCGAACAAAAATTCCCGGTAAATTTGGTCCAGCATGCCTTGTAAAATTGATATTTTTTTTTCGACAACTGACCTCAACAAGTTCGCTAGTGCGAACTAAAATATAATAGGGCGAAACAAAATCACGATTAGGGCTTTCCATCCTTCCCAAATCAAGTAACGCCTTAACTAAATCGCGAATCCGCAAATTTGCCGATTCGATTTTTTTTAGAATATTTCGGCGTTCGTTTAAATCCGTTTCATCGACGGTGATTAAGTCATCTAAATACAATAGAGCACTTTGCAGTGGGTTGTTGATTTCGTGGGCCAGTCCAGCTGCAATTTCACCAATACTCGCAAATTTCATTGATTCAATGAGTTGCCTGTCCATACGTTTTGCTTCCGTAATATCTGAAAATACTAACATAATTTTTTTATCGTTGGGATCATATCGTCTAACGGGAATAAAACGAATTTCGAAAGTCCTTTCTTCTCCGAGAAGAACATAATCAAATTCTGTAGTTTGTGTGTTTTGACTTTCGATAACAGAATCGAGTACGTCCATCAATTTGGATTTCCTTTTTTCATCGAAGAAATGAAAAATATCTTCACCAACTTCAAATGCAAAAACTTGGAATAATAAAAACTTAAAAATAGGAGCTATTTCTAAAATTTTTGCTTCTTTGTTAATAATCACAAAACCATTGTTCATGGTAGCAAAGAATGTTCTTAATTTGTCCTCACCATATTTAACGATTCGTTCTGCATTCTGTAATTCCGAAAGGTCAAATAAGAGAACGGTAATTCCACTGGGTTTTCCCCGTTCAGTTGTAATAAAACTTTGTAATTGAAAAGTAGTCGAATTTTCAACGTGCTGTTGGAGCCCAAGAATTTGTTTTGTATTCCGTTTCAAAATTTCATTCGTAAAATTTTCGGGTAAAGTTAGAATATCTGCTATAGTATATGATTGAATTTGATTCGGTGATATCTTAAATAAATCAATAAAACGATCGTTAGCATATTGTAAATTGCCTGCTAAGTCGGTTTGGAAGAACGGAATCTCTAAATGGTCAACGATTTCGGAATTTTCCTCTGCGAATATTTGATTCCAATTGATGGTAATTGCATAAATTTCTGAATTTGAATCAAAGAATTCCGTTAATGAGGAATAATGAACAGAGACAGCAACCTTTTCTGAATTTTGTTTTTTTAGGAACCATTTGTATTCACTTTTGGATTGCGGATGTGTGTGGATTTCTGAAATCAAAAGTTCATGATCACAAAAAAGATTTTCAACCTCCAATGACTTCGGATTTTTCAGATCCAATTGTTCTATTGTAATTTCATTGATATAAAGGATTTGTTTGGATTTAAGATCGACGAAAACTAATCCATTCTGGGAATGGGAGAGTAGCTGCGATAGTCTTTCAATTTTTGAATTCCACATTATGATTAAATACTTTTACCGAAGCCTTTTTCGAAACTATCAGTCCCAGAGACGTAAATCAATGAAAAATATGGGTGGAATACCCTGTTTCGTAGGTATGGGAGGACATAAAATTTTTTATTGGAAATTTGGAAATGGCAACAAAAAACCAATTGTTTTTTTGCATGGATTACTCGATGAAAGTTTTGGCTTTCGTCGTGTCATAAAAGAGCTGTTAAATGATGGATACCCACTTTATGTATTTGATTTACCTGGTTATGGAAAAAGTAAGTTACCTTTAGTAAAGTATTTATACCAAATTGATGTTTGGGCCGACTTACTCCTTGAATGTTTCGAGAAATTGGAACTAAAGGAAATTTGTTTAGTGGGACATTCCATGGGAGGGCTTACCTCCCAACATTTAGTTTTACAAGATATCCATAAAAGGGTCCAAAAGTTAATCCTTCTGGCTCCTGGTGGGATTCCGCATCCAGAACGAGAAAAAATGCGAAAAATCCTTTTCCCTAAAACAGAAAAACAAGTGATCCTATTATTACGATATTTGTATGGAGAAGAATTTCCCGAACCAGGATATTTATTTCGCCATACACTTGTTACTATTTGGAACGAAAGGCCAAATGAGTATTTACAGGAAAATACCTTACGACGAGAAGATGAGATTTTTTTTGATTCAAAAATGAAAGGAATTCAAATTCCGACTTTGATTTTGGCCGGTGAAGAAGATGAAATTACCCCGCCATTTATGATGGAAAAAATGAAATCTTATATTAAAAAAAGTAAACTTGTTTGGATTCCGAAAGTTAGGCATGCAATCCATTTGGAAAAACCAGACATAGTTGCTGAAAATATCCGAATATTCTATAATACTTAATTACTCACCATCGTCCCCAATTGCGTCCACAGGACACATTGCCATTGCCGCTTTTGCCTGTTTTTCCTCGGTTTGGTTTGTGGGTTGGCTTTTAAAGAAAATGTGGCTTTCGTCGTCATTGTATTGTAATAAGTTAGGAGCTTCCTTAATACAGTCGCTACAGGGAACACAGGTCTGGTCGACATAGTATTTTCCTGGTACATTCTCGGGTTGTTTGATACTTTTATCTGCCATAGAGTATTTTTACTTTTTAACAGACCCCCCCCTATAAAATAAAGCATATATGACGAAAAAAAACATCCTCATCGTTGAGGATGAGCCCTTCCTCGGACTCAATATCAAACAGAAAATCGAATCCTTCGGTTTTCATGTGATTGCGGTTGTACCTTCTGGGGATGAGGCCTTCCAAATAGTTTCGGAAAAAGTTCCGGATCTGATCCTGATGGATATCAATCTGGAAGGATCTTTGGATGGAATTGATACGGCTGAGTCTTTGAGAGAACAGTTCTCAGTACCTGTATTATTTTTGACAGGTTTTCTAGATGATACCGCCAAACAGAGAATCAATCAAAACCCATCGTATGCATACTTGATGAAACCCTTTACTACTGACCAACTGAAAGAAGCTGTGTCTGGTTTTACTGTTTAATTAATTTCGGCCTAACTTTTCCATTCCCATCGAATCAAGAATTCTCTATTTCCATCCGCACCTTGGATGGGAGATTCCGCAAGCCCCAAAAATTTTAGTTTAGAATCTAATCTTTTAATTTTTCGCCATACATTACGTATCGTATAGCCAATCTTATGCGAATCTTTGAGGACTCCCCGATCCAATTGTGATGGATGGACTTCAAATTGTGGTTTGAATAAAGATATCCCTTGCCAAACAATCTTGGGACTGGATTGAAATAAAGTGACGAGTGATCCAAAAACGGGCACAAGCGATATAAAACTTAAATCCATTGTGATCCAAGTTTCTGGTGTCAGAGGTTCCAACTGGGTTATGGTAAGATCTTTTAAATGGGTGCGGTCAAAAACTGTGACTTTGGGATCATTGGCAATTTTTTGTGCCAATTGCCCATACCCAACATCCACTGCGATGACACGAGAGGCCCCTTTTTCTAATAGCACCTGACAAAATCCGCCTGTGGAGGAACCTAAATCAATACAGGTTTTGTTTTGAACATTGGCATTTGAAAAGGATTTGAAAGCACCAAGCAGTTTGTAAGCTCCTCGGGATACATAGGTTTTGATTTTTTCTTTTGTACGAACATTGTCTTTAGGTGATATGTTAGTTCCCACTTTGGAAACCACTACATCGTTTACTAGGACGGAGCCAGAGAGAACCAACGATTGTGCAAATTTTAAGTCAATCGCATAACCTTCACGAACGAGGTATTCATCCAGTCTAATTTTTTCTTTCGGCAATGTATTTGGGCAATCCTAAAAAGAATTCATTGTTTAAGGAAGGTAAGTCGGACACAAGAGAAATTGCCCGAGTGACAGATTCATCCCTTAACTTTTTAGCTGTTTCCATCCCATAAAGGCCAGGATAGGTGAGTTTGCCGGCCTTGGCATCTTTGCCAGGAGTTTTTCCAAGTTCCTGTAGATTTCCTTCCACATCCAGAATATCATCTGTGATTTGGAATAATAAACCAATTTCTTTCGCATAACTAGAAATAACAGCCTCTCTGTCTTTCCAATCGGGTCGGAGTCGGTTTCCCAAAAGAAAGGATGCTTCAATCAAAGCACCGGTTTTCTTTTCATGGATGGATGTGAGTTTAGATTCTCTATTTTTGGTGCTGGGATTTTTTTCTTCTTCGATATCTTCCATTTGACCAAGAATCATACCTTGGATGCCTGCACCTTGGTGTAGGATTTGAATGGTATCACGAATGGTATTGGGGTCAGTTGTCTCAATTAAAGACAATAGATAGAAACTAAGGGAATTGAGTGTATCACCAGCAAGGATAGCCGTAGCCTCATCAAATTGGATGTGACAAGTAGGCAAACCGCGACGGGTGTCATCATTGTCCATAGCAGGTAAGTCATCATGGATCAAAGAATAGGTATGAATGCATTCCACAGCCAGAGAAGCTAAATAAACAGACTTATGGTCTTTAAGATTGGCTTCTAACGGCAGTTCATCTGGATTAAAAAAAGAATTGATTACAAAAATGGGTCGGATTCGTTTTCCACCTGCCCGAAGGCTATACAAGCAAGCATCCGTTATGCGAGTGTTGGGAGAAAATAATTCTTTTGTATAGGATTCAAAAAAAGAATCGAAGAATTGTTTGGAGGTTTTTAGAATATTGGAAAGGTGAGTTGGCACTTGGAAAAGGACCGGTTCTATCTAAAGAACCGATCTTTGTTTTTTTTCAAACTTAGTTAAGTTCATACCCTTTGAAGAAAAACGCAATTTCTTGGAGTGCGTTTGCTACAGAGTCAGAACCGTGAACCGCATTTGCTTCTTTGCTTTCTGCAAAGAGGGCACGGATGGTTCCTGCTTTCGCTTCTTTCGGGTCAGTGGCACCGATGACGTCTCTCCAATGAGCCACTGCGTTGTCTCTTTCTAGAGCGCAAGCAACGATAGGTCCAGATGCCATGTATGTGCAAAGGTCATTGTAGAAGGGGCGAGCCGCATGAACTGCGTAAAATTGTTTTGCGTCTTCGAGGCTGAGTTTTAAGGATTTCAGTCCTAGGATTTTAAATCCTTCTTTTTCAATTCTTTGAAGGATGTCACCGATGTGTTTGTTTTTCACAGCATCGGGTTTAAGCATGATAAAAGTTCTTTCCATATCTCCAAAAGCTTGGAGAAACCGAAAAAAGCAATCGAATCTTTAG
Source organism: Leptospira vanthielii serovar Holland str. Waz Holland = ATCC 700522 (assembly GCF_000332455.1). Taxonomy (GTDB): domain Bacteria; phylum Spirochaetota; class Leptospiria; order Leptospirales; family Leptospiraceae; genus Leptospira_A; species Leptospira_A vanthielii. The sequence continues at coordinate 24,004 of NZ_AOGY02000058.1, forward strand.
GTGGTTAAAAAACGAACCAAAAGAAAAGAAGTTGGGAGAAGATCCATTTTTTCAAATCCCATTTCTTCCCAAACATTTAGATCAATGAGGATCAGTGAAAATCCTGTGATTTTATTTAAGGAAATCGGGTAAGGATTCAAATCAGTTTCTGGTTGGACCAGGTCTTCCACCTTGATTTTGTTCGACTTCATTCCTTTGAGTGAGGTTAGTTTTTGGGCAAAACCTAGGATTGGGTCTTTTTCCCCTTTATAAAGAATGGCCAGTTTTTCCACAGACTCGAGACCATTGTCGATAAGAACCCCAACCGTTGCGGGGCAATAGTTTAGGATTCCTTTGATTTTCCCTCCCGTATAACTCCGGGAAAATAGGGGTTTGGCGGCACCGATGAGGAGGATGTCTGTATGTTTGATTTTTGCAAAATTAACAATTTCATAAGTGACATTGTCTGTAATGCGGTATTCGGTTTGGACCTGGATTCCCATACTTGAGCCTGTTTGGCGAATGGCCTCAAAACTAGCATCTCTGTAACGACGAATTTCTTCATTAGAAAGGGAATCGTTTGGTGAAATGTGCAGGGCAGTGATTTCTAAATTTTTCTTTTGGTTTCCTGAGAGAGAATATGCAAAACGAACTAAACTTTTTCCCATTTTCTCTTGGGCGAAGGCCACTAACACCCGTAACTTGCGATCTGCTGGTTTTTCTGTCTGAATGGATTTTTCAGATTTGGAGAAGAATTTTTGAATTCCATCCAGGAGGGGACCTGTGGAGAGAGTGGTCACAAGTGCCATAAGGACAAAGACTGCAAAGATTTCGGGACTTAAGATTCCGAGATCATATCCAATATTGAGAACCACAAGTTCCATAAGGCCTCGCGTATTCATTAAGGCACCGATGGAAAGAGAGTCTTCCCAGTTAGAACCTGCAATTTTTGCAGCAAAGGCACTTCCTACAAATTTTCCGACAACGGCAACGAGGATTACCAATCCAAAAACAAACCAGAGATGAGAATCGTTGAGAAGGCCAATTTCAGTCCGGAGTCCAGTGATGACAAAAAATATCGGTAAAAACAAAATGACAGCTATGTCTTCGATTTTTTCTGCGATGAGTTTTTTTAGATTTCCTTCGGCCGGCATAATCACACCGGCAAGGAAGGCGCCAAATAACGCATGAATTCCTATTACCTCTGTTGTGAGTGAGGAAAGAAATAGAATCATCATGATGAGAGCCACAGCCGTTCGTGTTAGGTTTTCACGAGAGATATAAATAGAACCCAATCGTTTGAGAAAGGGTGCTACCAAATAAATCATGGTTAGGATATAAGCAAAAGACAATCCAATGGTAAATAGGGCTGTGTTAAGGTTACCGGCTTTGGAGATGGTAACAATGATCGCAAGTAAGATCCAAGCGGTAATATCATCGGCAGCAGCACAAGTGAGAACCATAGCACCGAGTGGTGTCCTTGTGAGGTTTCTTTCCTGAAGGATTCTTGCAAGGACAGGAAAGGCAGTGATACTCATGGCAATTCCCATAAAGAGGGAAAAAGATAAAAACCCTACATTTTCAGGAGCATAGTCTGTATAAAAAAAATAAGCCAGAATCATTCCTAAAAAGAAAGGGAATATGATACTCGCGTGGCTTATGATGATCGCAGAGTGCGCTTTGTTTTTGAGAACGGATAAATCTAACTCCATCCCGATGATGAACATAAAAAGAACCAAACCAATTTGGCTCAGTGTTCCGAGAGTAGGAAGACTTGCCGGTGGAAACAAAAATCCCATGGTTTCTGGGAAGTAGTAACCGAGAAGGGAGGGTCCAAGCAAAATCCCTGCGACAATTTCTCCCATGACGGAGGGTTGTTTGAGTTTACGTGAAAATACGTAGCCAACAAATCTTGCTGATCCACATACGATGATGATTTGAAGAAAAAGAAGAGCCAACGGATGGTGGAACCGGTTAAAAAAATTCTCCGTATCCAAATGTTCATTGGAAACTAAAACTATATTTTTGGCTGTTTCGAGTAGACTTCCGGCTTGTAATAGGAAATACCCAAGAGAACCAAATAGAAGTAAGGTGAAGCCGTAAAAGACAGAAGAACGTGTTTTCATAGTATCCTCATTTTCGCCTTAAACGGAGAATTTTTTTGTAAGAGCTTCGCCCACAATGTCCGGAACTTGGTTAGATACAGCTCTTCCATGTCTTGCTACTTCTTTGACGATGGTTGAGGATACAAAGGAGTACTCATTGTCTGCCATTAAGAAATAAGTTTCGATTTCTGGGGCTAATTTTTTATTCATAAGCGAAATTGCATATTCATAGTCGAAATCTGTGACAGCCCGAAGTCCCCGTAAAATAACACGAGAGTTTTTTTCTTTGCAATAATCGACCGTGAGGCCTTCAAAAGTATCGATTTTGATTTTGTCCCAACCCTTAAAGACCTTTCCAATCATTTCCACCCGTTCTTCTGGTGAAAAAAGAGAGCTTTTTTTGGAGTTAATAGCGACTGCTATGATGATCTCTTCAAATAACGGATGAGCTCGCCGTATAATGTCGAGATGACCGTTGGTGAACGGGTCAAAAGAACCTGGATATACGGCGATATTTTTCATCTTATTTATTTACCCGAGCCCACTCTTTCATGGGAAGTCCGTAAAGGTTGATAAACCCTTCGGCATCGTACTGGTTGTACAACTCTTCTTTTTCAAAAGTGGAAAGTCCCGCGTTGTAAAGGGACTTGTTTGATTTTCTGCCCACGACCGTACAATTGCCTTTATACAATTTGATTCGCACAGTTCCGTTTACATATTTTTGTGTGTAATCCATATAAGCCCGGAGCGCATTCATTTGGTTAGAATACCATTGACCATTGTAGATATAACGAGCAAACTCTTGAGAGAGTTCGTCTTTTTTGTGTTGGGTGTCACGATCGAGTGTGATGGATTCTAAATCGCGGTGGGCAATGTGTAAAATGGTTCCACCGGGAGTTTCATAGACACCGCGAGATTTGATTCCTACAAGTCTGTTTTCTACAATGTCGACTCTTCCGACTCCGTTTTTTCCACCTAAATCGTTTAAGGTCTCCATCACTTCGAGTGGATTCATTTTTTTTCCATCGATAGCAACACAGTCTCCATTTTCAAAATCCAATTCCAAGTAAGTTGGTTTGTCTGGAGCTTTTTCTGGAGAAACCGTTAAGATAAACATATCTTCTTTAGGTTCATTGAATGGATCTTCTAAAATTCCACCTTCAAATGAAAGGTGCATTAAGTTACGATCCATACTATAAGGTTTAGCGGCTGTTACGGGAACAGGGATTCCTTTTTTCTTTGCATATTCAATGAGGTCGGCTCGGCCACCAAAATCCCAAGTCCTCCAAGGGGCAATGATTTGTAAATTTGGGGAAAGAGCTTTGAAAGTAAGTTCGAAACGAACTTGATCGTTTCCTTTTCCTGTAGCGCCGTGAGAGAAAGCATCAGCACCTTCCTTGGTAGCAACTTCTGCCATAGCTTTGGCAATGAGTGGCCTTGCGAGAGAAGTACCTAATAGATAACGCATTTCATAAATTGCATTTCCGCGAATGGCGGGAAAAATAAAATCACGTGCAAATTCCAAACGAAGGTCTTGGATGTAAACTTTGGAGGCTCCGGTATTTTTACCTTTTTCTTCGAGACCGGTAAGCTCTTCTTTTTGACCAACATCGGCACAAAAAGCAATGACTTCACAACCGTAGGTATCTTTCAACCAAGCCAGGATAACGGAAGTATCTAATCCACCGGAGTAAGCGAGAACGATTTTTTTGGGAGCAGGTTTCTCTTTCATAGAATAAGGTCAAAATAAAAGAAAAAACTAAGAACACAATTAAATATTGTCTGAATCGAAAATGTGTAGTAGATTTGGTGGATGCGTTTTTTCCTTTCTCTCTCAGTTTTTGTAAGCCTTAGCATTTTTACGATCCAGTGTCAAAAGCAAGTTGTGCCTCAGGAGGAAATCACGAAGTTCCTTCCCAAACCAAAGGTATACATCCAACGAGAAGGAACAGGCAAACGTGGAAGTTTTGTAGGGATAGAACCCTATCTCAACAAGTACAGCTACGCAACAGAAGATAGTTTTTATCTCGCCCTACGTGATTACTTTCAAATGGCAAAAGAGAAGGAACTTCTCTTTGTCGATCGCAGTATTGTTGTTCTTCCAGAATATACGGGAACTTGGCTTGTGGTGACGGCCGATGACAAATCGATTTTTGCCGCCACTAGAATCCAAGAGGCGATGGAAATTCTGGTAAAACAAAACTTAGGATCCTTTCTTTGGCATTATCTATTTAGCAACTCTTACTCGGCTGATACTTTAAAAGAAACACTCTTTCGAATGAAGGCATGGCAGATGTCTGATAGATACCAATCGGTGTTTGCACGGCTTGCCCTTGAGTATCGGGTAGCGATTGTGGCGGGTTCCATTGTCCTTCCTCATCCGAAAGTCATTGAAGGAAAAATCACTCCAACCGATGGCCCCTTGGAAAATGTAAGTTTTTATTTTCATCCCGATGGTCGAGTGGATGACCAAATCGTTCGTAAACTTTTTCCCATCATTGAGGAGAAAGAATTTTTAACTGAGGGGAAGTTAGAAGAAAATCCCACTTACCAAACTTCTCTTGGGAAATTGTATACTATGGTCTGTGCAGATTCTTGGTTTCCTGAAGTGTACAAAGAGTTACAAAAATCAGAAGCAGAACTTTTAGCTGTTCCCTCCTTTGTTTCACCCGCTGATGCGTGGACCACCAAATGGAATGGTTACAACGGTTATGCGAATCCTAAAGATATCGATCCCAAAGACATTGGTTCTATTTCAGAAAGGACTGCTTGGAAAAAATACGCCATGTTGGGGCGCCTGAAAGATCCTAAGGTAAAGGCGGGAATCAATGTGTTTTTTCGGGGAGAGATTTGGGATATGAAAGCAGGTGGCGATGCCTTTTTATCTCTTGGGGGAAAACCAGTTTTGAACGTTGTAAAAGAAGAAAAAAACCAAGGAAGATTGTATGTACTCTTTCTCTAGAAAATCCTTTCTCGCACTTCTGCTATTCTGTGCGGGGATTAAATCCAAAATCCGATATTTCTATTTTAGTGATTCGGAGACTAAAACTGTCACTGCTTTTGCCGAAGTGGTCCTACCGATTACAGAACCAGGAATGCCTAACTTAGAAGAAGCAAATGTTATGCGAAGATTAGATGAGGAATTGTATTTTGTTTCGGAAGAAATTCAGGAAGATTTCCATTCCGCTGTGATGGTTATGGAATACCTTCCTCTTCTTTACGGACAGTTTGCTTTTTTTTCAAATCTAAGTTTGGAAAAACGCGAAGAACTACTATTGGAATTAGCAGAAACAGATTCCGATATTCTGCGAGCTGTGGTTGGAAATTTAAAACTGTTGGTTTGTCTTGTTTATTACGGACACAAATCCACATGGAAATCCATTTCCTATCCTGGTCCCTTTGCCAATCCACCTGAGAAGTGGAGTGAAGCAAGAATCCATTACCAAAATTTGGTGAAAGGAAAAGGGGTATAATATGAAGTCAGGAATTTATCGTGATTATCGGTCCTACCATCCAAAGGAAACCATCATCGCCGATGTTGTGGTGATTGGTTCAGGATGTGGTGGGTCTACCATGGCTTACGAACTTTCTAAAAAGGGACTGAAAGTGGCCCTGATTGAACAAGGGGGAAATTATCATACTGGAACTTTTGATAACAATGAGCTGAATATGGGAGGAAAGGTTTCTGCCGAGAGAAACTTCCATACAACTGCGGATGGTGGGATCAATCTTGTGTATGGAAATAATTTGGGAGGGGCTTCGGTCCACTACTGGGCAGACAGTTACCGCACACCAGAAGATCGATTATTGTTATGGAACCGAAAATACGGGATCGAACACCACTTACCGGAAGATTTAAAATCCTTTTGGCCAGAATTAGAAAATGACCTTCATGTAACACCGGCGGGGGAAGAATATTTTAATCCAATGAATCGTTTGTTTCGTGGTGCCTCACAACGGTTAGGTTGGGAAGGTCATGCCGTCCCGCAAGCTCGTAAAAACTGCCAAAAGTCCGGTCATTGTATGCAAGGATGCCTATTCGGCGCCAAACAGTCGCAACTTGTGACTCACATTCCCAGAGCCGTACAATTAGGAACGGATGTTTATACAGACCTTCGGGCAGAAAAATTACTCTTTGTGGGTCAGAAAGTTACAGGTCTCGAAGCTGTGGTGATCGACCGGCGAACTTTAAGGCCAACGGCCACAAAGGTGTCCTTTCAAGCCAAAGCTGTCTGTGTATCTGCCGGAGGGTTTGGGAGTGCTACTTTTTTACTTCGGAATGGTCTCAAAAAAAGATTACCTGCTCTCGGACAATTCCTTGCGATCAATCCTTCTCCCATGATACATGCGTTATATGAAGAGCCAATCGTCCAGTGGCGTAATATCCCGGCTGCCTATGGAGTCGAGGGATTTCGTTTGGCACGTTACCAAAATGGGAACTATAGGGAAGGTGGGTATATGCTGATGCCAAACCAATTGCAACCGGCGACACTTGCGGCTCTCATCCCTAGTTTTGGAAAAGAACATTTTTTTTATATGAAACAAATGGAACACTTAGGCGGAACCATTGGTTGGATTGATGATGTGGATGGGGAACTTGGATCGATCGAAGTGGATTTATTCGGCAAAAGAAAAATTCATTATCCATTTGGAAAAATCACCAAACAGATCTTTAGTGATCTTACCTATAAACAAATGAAACTCAATTTTGAAGCCGGTGCCAAAGAAGTGTTCCTTGCTGGGATGAAACTTCGGAAATATTCTAAAATGCCAAAGAAAGAAGAAATTGATGCCCTTGCTTGGCGGCCTGCCGAATTTCCGATGGCAGCTCCCCATCCTGCCGGTGGTTGTCGGATGGGAAAATCGCCGGCATCCTCGGTGGTGAATTCTCGCCACCAAGTTCACGGGTTTCAAAATTTGTTTGTCGCAGACTCTTCTGTATTTCCTACCGGTGTAAGTGTGGATCCCAGTTTTACCATTATGGCTTTTAGTAAAAAAGCCTCTGAATTTGTAATGGATGTTATGTGAGATTTTTATTTCTAAATACAGCGACAGTTTCGACATGATCGGTTCTTGGGAACATGTCGACTGGTTGGACTGAATTTAAAAAGTATTGTCTGGCGAGTAGGTTTGTGTCTTCTCGAAGGCTTAGAGGATCGCAAGATACGTAGACAATTTTTTTAAATCCCATTCCTAAAATGGTTTCTGCCACTTCGGCACCGAGGCCAACCCTTGGGGGATCGAGAACCAATGTGTCGTAGTTTTTTCCATAGAGAGATGGTAATACTTCGGCCACTCTACCTTTGCGAAATCGTACATTGTGTACGTGATTGTATTTGATCGATTCGAGGGCCGTTCTATGAGAAGCGGGATTTTCTTCGATTCCCATTACTTCTTTGCAGTTTCCAGAAATCCAAAAGGAAATGGTCCCAATTCCAGAATAGGCATCGATCACTCGACTTTCTGGTTCGATTTCATCTAATACTAAGTTGTACAAACTCGGAGTTTGGATGGGGTTTACTTGCAAAAAAGTAGAAAGGCCAACACGGAATTTATGTTTTCCAAAATGTTCGTGGATATACGGTCTACCCCATAACAGATGTTCTTCGCGACCTAGGGCCATGGTGGTGTGCTTTGTATTGATATTATGAATGATACCAACGATTTTGCCGAGTTTGCCTGTTTTTCCAATTCGGTTTTGGATGGCCGTGTGAAGTCTTTTCGAAGCGTCTTTGGGATGAGGTAGATCTTCTTTGGCAGTGACAATCCCAAGAATGATTTCTCCTGTAGAAAAAGATTTTCTAGCCACAAGGTATTTCATCATCCCCCGTTTGGATTTTTCGTTATAAGGAAGGAGTCCTTCTCGCCTAGCCCATTGTTTGACGGCCAAAGCAATTTCCGTTAGACCCGGATCTTGGATATCACATTCGGTTTGGTCTAGGACAAATGTGGATTCTTTATTGAAGAGACCTAAAGTAAGAAGGGTTTTGTTTCCAATGATTCTTCTTCCAAAAGGAAGTTGAATTTTGTGACGATAAAATTCAGGAGAGGGACTGGGAACAATGGTACGAAATTCTAAGTGGCGATAAGTTTTAAACAGTTCTTTGATGTTTTGTTCTTTTTTTCGAAGTTCTTTGGTGTAATCAATATCTAAGTAGTTACATCCGCCGCAAGTTCCGAAGTGTGTACAGATTTTTCCACCGGGTTTGGTTGTTGTCATAATGTGTTTCCGGTTCCTACAAGTTCGGAGATATTCGATAGTTTCTTTTGTTTTACTGTTTTGTCTAGGTAACTACAAATTTGGTAAGGTAAAAAGGGTCCTTCATAAATATAAGCTGTATAAATTTGAACGAGGTTGGCACCGGCTTCGATCATTCGTAGTGCTTTTTCCCCAGAGTCAATTCCGCCTACGCCGATAATTGGGATTTTTCCTTTGAGAGTTTTGTAAGCGAGTGACACAAAGCGGAGAGATCTTTCGAAGAGAGGTCCACCAGAGAGTCCCCCTTCTGGTGGGTTTTTTTCACCGAGTACATCTTTGTTCAATGTAGTGTTTGTGAGAATGACACCATTAATTTTGTAATCCAAACAAACATTCAGGTTTTCAATTAATTCCTCTTCTGATAAATCAGGAGCAAATTTTAAATACAATGGAATGGGGAATTTTTTATCGAAAGCAGATTGGATCCCTTCGATAAGTTCAATCAGACTTTTTTTGGTTTGGAGAGAACGAAGGCCTGGAGTGTTCGGAGAGCTGATATTGATCACAGCATAGTCTCCATAAGGAACTAATTTTTTTAACGTGTATACATAGTCACTTACTGCATTTTCTAATTCAGTGACTTTAGATTTTCCTGCATTGATCCCACGAACTCCAGACTTTTGTTGGTTTTTTAAATTGGATTCAGCGATATCAGCACCGGGGTTGTTAAAACCCATTCGGTTGATGAGTGCCTTGTGTGTTGGATAACGAAAGAGACGAGGTTTGTCATTGCCTGGTTGTTCTTTGGCAGTGATGGTTCCTACTTCGATAAATCCAAATCCCATGTGGATCATTGTAGGAAAAAGTTCTGTTGTTTTATCAAAACCTGCGGCAAGACCTAAAGGATTTGGAAATTGGATTCCTTGGATGGTCTGTTTTAATCTTTCCGATTTGTATTCGAAGAGAGTGGAAAGGGTTTTATGGAAAAATGGAATTTTTTGGGAGAGCGAAAGAAAACCTGACACAAGATGATGTGCTGATTCTGGATCTAAGTGAAACAGGATTGGTTTGATGAGGTGATTGTAAAACAAGAGGAGAATCCTTACGTTGATTCTTTTTTCACCGTCATTTCTTACAATTTCTTTCCGAAAATAGCGATCTTTCAGAGACTCCTAATCAGGACTTTACTCAATGGCACCTAATTCTTCATTCTCCCGGATTTGGCAGAATCCTTCCGAATTTCCAGCGGAAGTTGTATTACGTGAATTGGAAAATCTTCTTAGGTCCAATCCCGATTTTTGGCTCAAAATCAATCGAGATGGAATCATTGTTGATTATAAAACATCAAGGTTTGTCAATATTGGAGATAAACCAGAAACCCTTCTCGGCAAACACATCGATGTAGGCCTACCTCCCAATCTTCGTGAAATCACAGCAGAAGCCCTTGCTTACTTATCGGAGAAGAAGAGCCAAGTGTTTTGGAAAGAGTATTCTTATGGAATTGAACCAAATATTCGTTATGTGGAAGTGCGATTTGTTGTCCTTTATGAAGGATATATCATGTCGAATCATAGGGACATCACAGAAAGGAAACGTTTAGAAAATGCGTTTTTAGAAAGTGAGTCTAGATTCCTTTCTATGGCACAGAATGCCGCTGATTCAATTGTCATCATTAATGATGAAGGTATCATTCAATTTTTTAATAAAACTGCAGAAAATACCTTTGGTTATAGTCATGAAGAAGTCATTGGTAAAAACGTTACCATTATCATACCCGATGGATATAAGGGGAAACATGATACTTTCTTGAGAAGATATAAAGAGACAGGTATCCAACATATCATTGGTGTAGGGAGGGAACTTGTCGCACAACGAAAGTCAGGTGAAGTATTCCCTTGTGAATTGTCTGTTGGAGAATTTAGAACGAAGACAGGTAAAATGTTTACGGGAATTTTACGAGACATTAGTCTCCGAAAAACCCAAGAACAGGAGTTATATCAATATAGAAATCATTTAGAAGATTTGGTAGAAAGTCAAACTATGGACTTAAAGATGTCCAAAAATATTGCAGAAGAAGCATCGTATATGAAGTCGCTTTTTCTTGCCAATATCTCACACGAACTAAAAACACCGATCCATGCGATTTTGAGTTATGCCGAACTAGGAGAAGAAAAATCAGCAACGGTTCCACCGGAAAAAATTAAAGAATACTTTCAAATCATTGATTCTTCAGGTAAACGATTGTTAGGTTTACTGGAGAATTTATTGGATATTGCTAAACTAGAGTCTGGAAAGATGCGATATCTATTTGAGAAAAATTGTCTGAAAGAGACTACAAAATTTGTAATCAATGAAATGCGTGTAATTTTGGAAAAAAGAGGGATCACAGTTGTTCTACTAGATAAGGAAGAACGTTGGGAAGCTGAGTTCGATTACGAGAGAATCCAACAGGTAATACGAAATATTTTATCAAATGCATTAAAATTCATCCCAAATGACACTAATATTGAAATTAGTATGGTCCGAAGAGAATTTATTCCGAGAAAAACTCAGTCGTATGTCAATGGTATCGGAATACAAATTCGTGACTTTGGACCGGGAATTCCTCCCGAAGATTTGGATAAAATTTTTGAAAAGTTCATCCAATCCAAACAAATGAAAGCAGGAACTAAGGGTACAGGACTTGGTTTGTCTATTTCCAGAGAAATTGTCAATGACCACCACGGGTTGTTGTATGCTGAGAACCATGAAGATAGAGGAGCAATTTTTACTATGTTAATTCCTTGTTCTCGTGAAGGACTTCGATGATTAATTTACTAGCAGTGGATGACGAGATGATCAATTTGATGATCATTGATGAGTCTCTTTCTGATAAAGGTTTTACTGTTGTAAAAGCAAGAGATGGGGAAGAAGCATTTCAAATCCTTAGTTCAGATTCTACATTGTTCCATGCAATTATTTTGGATAGACTCATGCCAAAGATGGATGGAATTGAACTCTTAAAAAAAATCAAACGATCTGAAAAGTATAAAGATATTCCTGTTATCTTTCAAACAGCAATGAGTTCTGTCACGGATATGACAGAAGGACTGGATGCCGGTGCTTTTTATTATCTTACGAAACCTTACTCTAGAACTTTATTAGTTCGCATCGTACAAACAGCGGTAGAACATTTTATCAAACTCCAACGTGCGAAAGAAGACCTCCATAAAGGTATGGGTGCTCTTAGGCATATGATTACGGGAGAGTTTCGGATTCGATCCATTCGCGAGTCTCATGAGTTGGCACCACTACTCGCAAATGCTTGTCCTGATCCCGAACGTGTGTTAACTGGGATTATGGAAATTTTAAACAATGCCATTGAACATGGAAATTTGGGTATTTCCTATCAGGAAAAATCAGAGCTTCATGATAATGATAAACTTATGGAAGAAATTTTTAGAAGGTTAGAAACTCCCGAATTCAAAGATAAATTTGTAAAAGTTACTTTTGAAAAAAATGACCATCATATAGAAATTCGAGTGAGTGACCAAGGGAAAGGTTTTGATTGGCAAAGGTATTTGTCTGTCGAAGCAATGACAAAAAATGCCTTTAAAACACATGGTCGTGGGATTTTTATGGCTCGTAAGTTGTCCTTTGATGACTTGTCTTACACGGACGATGGTAGAACTGCAGTCATTCGCATTGATCTATCAAACAAAAAGGGAAATTTACTCACTGACTTTCAAGAGTAAAACTTTTATAAACGAAAGACAGTTGGGTCGGTGAAGTCATGAATGATTTGTTCTACATGACTTTTTAATTCTGATTCGGTATGCGATGTGGACACACCTATGATGGAACATCCTGCGGATTTTCCTGATTGTAAACCTGCGAGAGAATCTTCAAACACCACACAGTCTTTTGGATCTAGTGCTAATTCCTTGGCGCAAAGTTCATACACTTGCGGATGGGGTTTGCCTTGAGTCACCATCGGCCCATCTACAATCACATTAAAAAAAGGCCGTAGTGATAAAGTATCCAGAGTAAAATTTACATTCATTGTGGGAGCAGAAGTTCCAAGAGCAATTTTCAGGTGATTGTCTTTTAGAAATTGTAAATACTCAACAAGACCTGTATGGGGTTTCATTTCATTTTTATACAAGTTTTGGTAGCAACTTTCTTTTTCATCTCCATACTGTTTGATTTCTTTGTCGGAGATATTTCCAAAAATCATTCGAAAAAGATCAGCATTGGTTTTTCCATTGAAAGTATCTCTGTAGATTTCTGAATTTAATGGGAAATGATACTTTTTAGAAAATTCCATCCAAGCTTTAAAATGATAAGAGTGATTATCGACAACAACTCCGTCCATATCGAAGATAAATCCTTTATGTTTCATTTATGTTCCTTTCATATCCACCCACAAGTCCTGTGATAAAACTTGGGATTTTTGTTTCAAAAGTAAGTACTTCTTTATTAAACGGATGAGTCAATTGGATAGAAAAAGAATGTAATGCCATTCGAGGATAGGTTCTTGTATCGTTTCCGTACTTTGTATCACCAACGATGGGATGTTTTTTATCAGAGAGGTGGACTCGGATTTGGTTTTTACGACCCGTTAGTAGTTCAATTTCCAATAAAGAATACAAGTTGGTCTCTTTTAAAACTTTGAATTTTGTTTTAGAAAATTTTCCTAACTCGGGTTCGTCGGTGGAATAAACTCGGTGGGCTTTGGATTCTACAAGATAGGATTGGATGGTGCCGGCCTTTTCCTTCCAAACTCCATGACTTACAGCCAGATAGATTTTTTTTGTTTTCTCCCAAGATTCCTGTAGGGTTTGTTTGGCTGTTTCTGTTTTTGCAAAAACCAAAATTCCAGAAGTCTCTCGGTCTAATCTGTGGACGATAAAGATTCTATTTTTAGATCTTTCACTTCCTTTCTTCACATAGTCCATTAGTGCGGCATAGGCAGTTTTTGATTTTTCTGATTCGGTAGCGATCGTGAGTAGTCCCGCTGGTTTGTCTACTACGAGAATGTCTCTGTCTTCATGTAAAATGGAAAGGCCCTTAGGTAAAAATCGAGTATTGGTCTTTTGTTTCATTCGTGTTTTAATAGTCCCAGAACCTTGGGATTGTTTTGTCTTTCTGCAAATTCAATTGCCGATTTTCCCCATTGGTCCTTTGTTTGCGGATCGGCCCCTGCTTGTAAAAGAATTTGAAATAGTTTTGGTTTGTCCGTCGCATCATTTCCCATATTGATCATAGCAAGAAGTACAGTGTTTCCATCTGCAGAACGTTTTGCATTGACATCATAACCTTTGTTAACTTTTTCTTTGATCGTTTTAGGATCTCTCATTTGTGATAAATCCAATTCTGTTCCTAATAGAGGAAACGTTAGAAAGGAAACGAGAGTGGTGTAATATAAAAAACGAATAAAGAATTTAGAATTTGAATCTTTTACCATGGAGTTTCCGCTCCTTGGGGACGAAGGATAAGAAGTTCGCGTGTCGAAGAAAGAGCCAAAACTTCTCTTAGTTTTGGGTTTACAGAAAAAATATGAGGATGAATGTAATTGTCGTTTTCATTGGATGCAAAAAGTAAAATTCCTTTTTTTGTATCGACGATGTTGAATTTTCCTGAAGAAAATAATCCACCGATAACAAGTATGTCGTTCGATGGTGCGATGAGCTCCCCCGCATCAAAAAAAGTAGATCGGAACATTTCTTTTTTTGTTTCTAAATTGTATCCATAAACCTGGATATAACCACCTTCGATTCCTGCTGAACAGTATAACATCTTGCCATCAGGAGAGATTGTTACGGAACGAATGGTTTGCCTATCTTTGATTTCTAAATCAGGTGAAGTACTCAGCGGAGTATAAACAATAGAACCTGCCTTCTTTTCTTCCACGAGTGGAATGTTACTATTTTGAACCATAATCGATTCGTTGATTTCATGAATTCTGCCATGGGCATTGCCGTATATAATTGTATTACGTTTATTGACATACTGGTATGGGAATTGATGGTGCGCAGTTTCGAATCCAGCCGGTTGGGTCCAATCCGCAGAATCTGGATCGGCTGTTAATTGAAATTCGTTTATTTTCTTTCCTGAGGTCGAATCATATATCACTAATCTTCGATCATAAAAGTTAGGACCGTCCATATTATGTTTATAGGAAACAAGAATTCGTTTTCCGCCATCAATATACTTTGCATTGTCGATTGTCATAATCCAGTTCGGAGAAAGTCCTGCTTCCTCTCTGTTTTTTTTGCTTTCATCTCCTGGATAACGATAATCTATATCAGCAGTAACCGAATAAAAAAGTGAAAACTCTGAAGAAAATTTCTTCGTTATACTTCCGTTATTTGAAGATCGGATGACTAAAAATCGTTCTGATGACTGCAAATCATTATCAGTTTGACCAAAACTTAAGAAAGAAATCCCGTCAGGGGATACATCATAAATTTTGGTGCCATCCCATTCTCTTTGGTATTTAATTTTTGTTTCTACCTTCCAAATCAAACTGCCATCCAATAAACTGATACGATAGATAGAAAAATCTGTTGTTCCAATGATGGCCGACTTCCCATCACTGTGATGCAGAATGCTAAAAATATTTTGCCCATCAATTTCAGGAGTGATCCTTTGTTGGATTTGCCATGCTAGGTTTGGATCGGCAAGGTTGTCTCCTTCTCGATCGATTGTGGGAAATTGGGTATGCAGTGTTGGATTGGACCAAAGAGCGGTAGAAAGAATTCCTATGACGAAAAGGGCCTTGCGCATCCTAGGAGTCTAAGAAAAAGCGGAAATAGGGTCAAGACTTGTCCATTTGATTCCCAAACTAGGGTTAGAATGGAGTTCTAGTCAGAATTTGTTTAATTTATTGAATTTATTTCTGTTAAAACAGACGATAGTTGTAAGGAACTTAACCGATTTTGAAATCTACAATGGAATCTATGCAATTGAATCATTATGTCCCTTTACTCCAGCCCATCTTTGTATGGAAAGGCACATCGGTAACACTTTAGATCACTCACATGGGTTACACTTTTACTAGTCAATTCTATACAATAGCCTCTGGTATTTCAACACACTATACAAATCCAAAATTCCAAGAATTGCATCCGCAAAGTAAAGACGACAATGCCGATCAGATATCTCTTCAAAGCCAACTACCTCTCCAATGAAAGGATTCCCAAAGAACACTCGATGGGGGCGT
>NZ_AOGY02000057.1 GCF_000332455.1 Leptospira vanthielii serovar Holland str. Waz Holland = ATCC 700522
AAAGCGGAGCTGTTCCCGTGTTGTACTAATTTTTTTAACATATTTAGCCTGTAGTAACAATGTTGTAACATTGTGTAATCACTTTCAATCAGAAATTTCTGAATTTTTTCCGGAAAGTTAAAGGAAATTGTAACTTGAATATGTGTTGATTACGCAATTATTGTTTTTTCCCATCCTATTTCGCAAATTCTAATGTTAAAGCTTATTTTTTAGGCTATGTCGTATAACGAATTAGCATTATCGACGTTCCTCGTAGCTGAGCCTACGGAGTAGGCGTTAGCGTCGGCGCGCTTTTTGCGGAAGCAAGAAAGCGTGACGGAGAGGAATGTGGCGTAGCCCTAGCGAGGGCGACAGTCCCGAAGCGCAGCGATAATGCGCTGTTATGCGAAGTAAGAAATTGTTAATTGTATTTTTCTTTTTTTGATTCTTGGTTTTTTATGATTTTAGATATAGATTCTTTTACTGATTTATCGGATAATAGATCTTTTAGATTTATCGCAGAATTTTTTTCTAGGTATAACGTTTCTGGTTTATGGGTGATAAATTGATTGCTCGTTGAATTATATGTTGGAAAAACAAGAACAAGTTGATGTCGGTTTTTATTTTGACTGAGGAATGAAACATTCAAACTAGCTTTATGTGATTTATACATTTCACCATTTTTTATATTCCAATAACAATATGTCTCAACATTACCAATATTTTTCTCCAACGTGTCCATATTCTTTTTTGCTTGCTCTTCCCATTGGAGATACTTATCTATTAATGTTAAAAGTTGCAATCTAGCGTTATTTCGTAAAAATATTCTGTTGTAATGAATGAAGTCAACGTAATATAAACCTATAGCTTCGTCTTTGATATCATAAATGATATAACCTTTCTCTTCCTTAAACTTAGATAGAACCTCTACGAAAGTTGAATATTGGAAGCTATTTTCGATAGCCCAATCGTCACCATCTGGAAATATATTCCGTTCTGTCCATAATTCTGTATTTCTTGGAGCTGAAGAACAAGCGTAGAGAACTAGAACTATTCCTATTTTAGTGATTAATGATCCTTTCATTTTAATTTCCTTGAATTTAGTTAAATTATTTCTTATTTCGCATAACGAACTAGCGGAGACGACGTTCCTCGTAGCTGAGCCTGCAGGGCAGGCGTTAGCGTCGGCGCGTCTTCTTGCGGAGCAAGAAGCGTGACGGAGAGGAATGTGCCGCAGGCCAAGCGAGGGCGAAGTCCCGAAGCGAAGCGTTTCCGCGCTGTTATCTGCTGTGCCCTATGCTAAGTTTGGCTTGCTGCCTGTTTTTTCTCACTAAGGAATTTAATAGTCCAAAATTGAGTCAAAGTTAAGCGACAAGTCTTGTAAATAGTTCTTCCGTAGGCGGATCCTTTCCAAATTTGATGTAAACAATATCCGGAACTTTGAATTCGTCAACTTCTTCTAACAGAATCATCCTTTGATTGCAGACAGGACAAGATTTGTGGAATTTATGATTCTCATCGAGAATCGAAT
>NZ_AOGY02000056.1 GCF_000332455.1 Leptospira vanthielii serovar Holland str. Waz Holland = ATCC 700522
ACGCCACGTATAAAAGAGCTTTTTCGAATGAGATATTAACAGTCTGATTCATAATTTTCCATCATATACAAGATTTGTATATTTGTCAAATTGTTTATTTCTGGGATTTTCTTACAAAACGCCGCACGGATGCGGCGACTCTTCCCCGCAATGTTCGCATAACAGCAGGATAAGCGCAACGCGATGATCCGCGGTACTATTTTACAGCTTCTTACATTCTCTTTGCGTAGCCGGCATATAAACGTAGTTCGCTTATAATCTATAACTCGCAGTTCATGCCAAATTTTCTGAATGAAAAATGAAAATCAGTATTTTAATTTTGGCTAAAGCTGATTTTTCTTTTGTTAAAGAAAATGAATGATTAGTAAACTTTAATTTTTAAGGAATCCATTATGAGAAAATTAATTATGTGGAATGTGATCACTCTCGACGGATATTTTGAGGGTGAGAAAAGTTGGGACTTGAGTTTTCACGCACATGTTTGGGGTAAAGAGTTGGAAGAATTTAGCCTGACTCAGCTGAAATCAGCCGATATGCTTGTGTTTGGTGCGTCAACGTATAAAGGTATGGCGGATTATTGGACAAAGGCAGAAGCAGAGGAAGGCGAAGTCGCCAAGTTCATGAATAAAATTCCGAAAGTCGTCTGTTCCTCTACACTCAAAACTGCTGACTGGAACCATACAGCCATTGTCAAAGACGCAGTAGCTGAAATTTCTAAATTGAAACAACAAGGCAATGGAAATATCTTTGTGTTCGGTAGTAGTAATCTTTCTCAATCTTTTATGAAAGCAGGGTTGTTTGATGAGTTTCGCTTATGCATTGCACCTGTTTTTTTAGGGAATGGCAGACTTTTATTCCACCAGGGAATCCCTCATCAAAAACTCAAACTACTGGAAGCTCTTCCCTTAGTTACAGGTGGAACAGTTCTACGGTATACGCCGGTGAAAGATTAATGAAAATCGTAATCGAATTGTGAACAAAATAGTTTTTGAATGATGCGAAATCATAGTTTACCGAAGCGACCTATGTCTAACAAACTTCGGTAAACCAATTTCATTTTTTCTACGAAACTAAAACTTCCATATCGACGTTAGATTTTGTTTTTTTCTCTTTTCGTTTTTTATCTCTTTCTGCTGTGACTTGTTCATAGTAGGATTCGTAATATGGGAAGTTAGTTCCCATCAAACGATCCCAAACATTGAAGTAAAGGGAGTAGTTCCCTTGGAATTTCTGATGGTGGAGATTGTGGTGTGTAGAGGTGTTGATCCATTTGGTAATGGAATGTGAGGCCCAACCTTTGGGAAAAAATTCATATCCCAAATGCCACCAAATATTCAAAACCATTGCATAGAAGGTATGAAAGATCAACACATAGAAATGAATGGGAACAAACATCACAAAGGGAACAATGTAGATAGCCTCTAAAAATGCTTCCGTTGCTTGGAATCTATAGGCAGCGAGTGGAGATGGGTTCACTGATTGGTGGTGTTCGGAATGGACATGAGGATATACTTTTTTTAAGTGAGCAAACCTGTGCATCCAATAGAACCACGTTTCGTGCCAAACTGTTATTAGCGCAAAGCTTAACAAAATGTATCCAACCCCAGACCAACCAGAAACAGGTCCAAAATAAACAGCACTCGGAACAATTTTTGCTTTCATCAAAGTGATGTTAGTGACTGCAACCATGGTAAAGACGATCAGTGTCACAGCAGATTGGCGAAATTCCTTCCAAACTTTTTCAGCTTTAGGATAAACTTTTTGAATGCGATAGGTTTCGAAAAAGTCCTTTCGCCAAACATAGAATAAAAGAAATGCTAACCCCGCAATCGGGTAATAACGTAGGAAATTTAAAATTCCTTGTGCAAAACCAATTTTGGTAACACAATCGAATACTAATTCACACTGAACTGGTCCACCAAACATACAACTCTCCTAAAGACACCTTACGAATGAGTTCATTCTAACAAAAATCAAAAACCAAATCGACCGGATCGGTAAAGCCGGAATAAAAAAAGATTCCGAACGGGTCGATTCGGATTAGTTTTTCAGAGACTTCCTGAATTCACTAGGACTTGTACCCACCTCTCGTTTGAAGGCGTCATAAAATGTGGATTTGGAAGGGAAACCAACATCATAAGCAATGGTAAGGATGTTTCTTTCTGGATGTAGTGAAAACAGTTCTTTGGCCTCTTGGATGCGGTAGTGATTGACCAAATGAAAAAAATTTTTCTTTTGGTGGAGGTTCAAATATTCAGAGAGTTGGTGTTCGGAAAGATTCATCTCAATCGCCAACTTTTCTAAATTGATACTTTCGTCTCGGTAGATCCTTTCTTCTACCATGAGGTGTCTCAGTTGGTTTTGTAGAGTTTCTAGATTGAATCCACCTAATTGAGAAGTTTGGTATTTTTTTTCTTCAATGACAATCCTTTGGACTTCTCCCCATAATTCCGGGCTTTTTTGTCGCAATAGATAGACACCAATGAGGAGTAAGGCGATGAAAGTAGAGACAATCTCCAGGCCATGTCTTTGGTGAAAAAATAAAGTATAAATTCCAATCAAACTAGAAAAGGCACCAATGCCGACTACAATTCCCACCAAACGAAGGTGAGCTGATTTTTTGAATCTTTCCAGGCGAATGTATTTAACCATGTTAGTAAAGACGTAAAAAGCCGCATAAAATATGGGTGAAACAGCTATGAGAATTGTGATTTGAAAAATCAGAGGAACACCTTCTTTCAAATAACGTGTGTGAAGAGCAATTTTTTCTTCTGCTGACGAAAAATAAAAGGGGATGAGTAGGAGGGTCACAACCACTGCAGGAGCTAGTTCCCAATAAGAAAAATTGTTTTTATTGGGACTTTCATCCCAAAGTTCTGAAAAATAACGCCTAAGTAGGGAACCAATACAAGCAGTAAAGGGCAAATGGATAAGATACAGATGAGGGAAAAAATGATAAAGGCCAGTGGATGTGAGAAAGGTATGAGCCTGGAACATGGAGGCAAAGAGAAATAATAATCCTTGTACTTGGGTCTGGCCTGTTGTATTTTTTCTAAGGAACTCTCCCCAAGCGAAGAGGAGAGAAAGTCCGGCAGAAAAGGCAATCAAATGACTTGTGAGATTCCACATTCTTGTTCATCTTTTATTCAATCGATTGGATTGTAAAATAAAATCACTTGCCTCGAGTTCGTTCTGAATTAGAATTACGTTTGAAACGTGGATACCATTCATCGACAATCCTCCTTTCTGTGGGAAGGTAGCACCTTAGAAATCCACCTCCCAGCAGTTCTCACTGCCTTGGAAACAGGCAAAGATTGGGCTGCGTTCATTGAAATCCTAAAAAAAAATCCACCTCGATCCGTCATGGTTCATGCAGGCAATTTGCAAGAATCAGATACTTCTGGAATCTCCTTTATCAAACTCGTTCGTTTGGAATGCGAAGGTCGGCAGATTCAATTCATATTACATGGATTAGGTGATCAGTTTAAGTACAGATTAAGTATTTCGGAAGATGATAGTAAGAAGAATAAAGAAATTCTCACAAACTCACTTCGCAGATCGGAAAAAATTGGGAAACTAACCATCGACTCGTTGTTAGAGTTTAAATATTTAATCACTTTTACCGGGGAACTTACTGTTTCCTTTTGGCGTTCTTTTTTACATCCCTCCAAAATTCGTTGGAAAGACACCTTCCGTGTTGCGGAATCTATGGGTGTCAATGCCTTCCCCATCATTGCAATGATTGGGTTTTTACTCGGCCTTATCATGTCTTTCCAATCGGCAATTCCAATGCGAAGGTTTGGTGCAGAAATTTTTGTCGCAAACCTTGTGGGTTTGTCTTTGTTTCGAGAGCTTGGTCCTTTGATGACTGCTTTTATTTTGTCGGGAAGGTCAGGCTCTGCATTTGCAGCAGAACTAGGAACGATGAAAGTTTCAGAAGAAATTGATGCACTGACGACTATGGGTCTTCCTCCCGTTCAATTTCTCATTATTCCTCGTTTGGTGGCGTCACTGATTATGACACCACTTCTTACGATTGTTTTCAATCTGTTTGGTCTGATTGGTGGGGCGGTTGTGTTAATTAGTTTTGGATTCCCTCTTGTCACTTTTATCAATCAAGTGAATCTTGCTGTGGGTCTTTCCGATATCTTGGGTGGACTTTTAAAATCTTATTTTTTTGGAATGATCATTGCATCCATTGGCTGTTACCGAGGTTTAAAAACGGCTTCAGGAGCGGGAGCCGTAGGAGAATCCACCACTTCGGCAGTGGTTGGCTCTATCATACTTGTGTCCATCTTAGATGGAATTTTTTCCGTCTTATATTTTTACCTACGAATATGAAAGAAAGTCCAATCATTCGAGTAGAACATCTAACCACTGGATATGGCCATACTGTGATTATGGAAGATATCTCTTTTGAAGTAAACCGAGGGGAAATTTTTGGAATTCTCGGAGGTTCTGGTTGTGGTAAGTCTACAGTATTAAAAAATATGATTGGTTTAACCTCACCATTTAGTGGCCGTATATGGATTGATGAAGATGATATTGTTTTAGCTGAAGGAAAGAAAAAAATCGGGATATGGAATCGAATTGGAGTGATGTACCAACAGAGTGCACTTTTTGGTTCCATGACATTACTGGAAAACATTCGATTGCCTTTGGAAGAGTTTACTAAACTACCACTTGCGATCATGAACGAAATTGCCATGACCAAATTAAAAATGGTTGGCCTTTTCCCGTTTGCCCATCTTTATCCTGCGGAACTTTCTGGCGGTATGAAAAAACGTGCAGCCATTGCGCGTGCGATGGCTATGGATCCTGAAATTTTATTTTTAGATGAACCAAGTGCCGGCCTTGACCCCATTACCAGTGTTGAGTTAGATTATCTGATCATTCGTTTGTCGAGAACTCTAGGAGTAACTTTTGTAATTGTTACCCATGAGTTACCATCTGTGTTTACTATGGCAGATCGTGTGATTGTATTAGATAAATCCAAAAAAGGGATTATTGCCGAAGGCAAACCAAAAGATTTGAAAGAAAAATCGAAAGATCCATTTGTGAAACAATTCTTTAATCGTATTCCACAGGAGAGTTCCCCGTTATGAACCAATCAAGTAAAATCTATTTTAAAGTTGGGGTCTTCGTCCTTGTTAGCTTTTTTACACTCATTTTGTTTTTGATTGTGTTTACCGCAGGTAATATCTTTCAAAGATCAGTTAGTTTAGAAACCTATTTCGACGAATCGGTGCAAGGTTTGGACATTGGTTCGCCAGTCAAACACCGTGGTGTAAAAGTTGGTACGGTCCAAGAAATTACCTTCGTTCAAAATGAATATTCTGAGAACCTAAATCACGACACTGAACTTCGGTATGGTCGATATGTTTTGATTAAAATGTCTGTCCCTGACTTTGTGAAAGGAGTATATGGCGACGATTTAAAGAAAACTGTACAACGAATGATTCAAAGTGGTCTTCGTGTTCGACTCGCCTCACAAGGATTAACTGGAACGGCTTATTTAGAGGTGGATTATTTAAATCCTGAAAAAAACCCACCTTTGTCCATCGAGTGGGAGCCAAAAACAATTTATATTCCGTCCGCACCAAGTACTATCTCTAGGTTTACTGCCTCTGTGGATAAGTTTTTTGATAAAGTCGAAAAGGCAGATGTGGATAAAATTCTTTTGGGTGTTGGTGAACTTATTCGAAATCTCAATCAAACAATCCAAGAAGCCAAACTTGGAGACCTAGCACGCGAGTCAACGGGGTTACTCGTGGATTTACGAAAGACTAATGCAGAAGTAAAAGCCCTCATTGCAAGTCCTGAGACACAAGGGTTGCCAAAAAAATTAGATATTTCAGTGACCCAATTGCAAACAACACTAAGGCGATTGGACACATTACTTGCTTCGAACCAAGGTGATATTTCTACATCGATTGAAAATTTGCGAATCGCTTCAGAAGATTTAAAAGAAGTCACTGCAAATGCTAAAAAATATCCGTCTCAGTTTCTCTTCGGCGAAGCACCAAACAAGTCTAAACTCTGGAAATAATACAATGAAAGCCTTGATCCGTTTTATACTTTTTACTGGACTACTTTTTTTCCTTAGCCAATGTTTTGGTGTTAGTAAAACCTTTCCTGAAAAAAGGTTTTATTTAATAGAAACAGGCGAAACCAAACAATTGTTCCCCGCTGCAAAACCAAGAACTTTCATTGTTCGAAAGGTTTTTATTTCCCAAAGATTTGAGGGGAAAGAGTTTGTATATCGAAAAGAAAATGCTGTATACGAATCTGATTTTTATAATGGGTTTTTCATTCCTCCTTCTCATAACTTTAAGGAAGAGTTAGTTCGTTCTCTTTTGAAGTCAGGTAACTTTGAGTGGGATGCAAGTATGCATACAAGAGTCAACATAACTCATTTTGTTGAATTGAATCTCACACAGATGTATGGTGATTTCCGAACCAAAGAACCAAAAGCAGTCATTGAGTTTGAAGTTGTGGTGTATGAAGACAAAGATTCTGTATCTACTCCTGTTTTTAGAAAGACATACAAACAAATTCAATCGATCGAGAAAAAAGAACCGGAAGCTTTAGTTCTTGGTTGGAACCTTGGCCTTACCAACGCATTCAATGAATTGAACACTGATCTAAGTAATAAATTGAAATAATTCTAAGGATAAAGATAATATTATAAAATAACGGTCTCGTTGATATGTCTTCTTTTGAAATTTCAATCGAGGTGCACCGCTAGAAACGAGGTTGCTTTTCAAAAAAGACTAGTATAGATAGTAAGGACTTAAGGACAACCTATGAGACTTATTGAAACCATTGCCCCCATTTATATCCTACTCATGTTGGCTGAGGTTATCTATACTCGGTTTAAGAAACAGGATTATTATTTTTACGAAGATTCTTTGGCAGACTTGAGTTTGGGAGTCCTCAGTCGTATTTTTGATGGTGTCATTCTTTTGGGATTAGTTTTTGTTTACAACGAGTTGTACCAAATCTCTTGGGGTGTTCAGTTTCTTTCCAAAGTTTTTTTATCTCCCAGTTCCCCTGTGCATTGGATTGTTTTATTTGTTCTACTTGATTTTTTATTCTACTGGGCACACCGCTACAGTCATGAAATCAAAGTTTTGTGGGCCTCTCATGTAGTGCACCATTCCAGCGAAGAGTTTAATTTATCGGTAGCTCTCAGGCAATCCTTTGTTCGTAACATTGGGATTGGACTTTTTTATTTGCCTTTAGCTCTTGTTGGATTTCCAGTAGAATCTTATTTGATCATTGATGCACTGAATCGTACTTACCAATTTTGGGTTCACACTCGCGCTATTCATAAACTTCCTACTTGGTTTGAATATGTGTTTGTCACTCCTTCTCATCATAGAGTTCATCACGCCATGAATCCAGAATACATAGATAGAAATTATGGCGGAGTGTTTATTTTTTGGGATCGAATTTTTGGAACTTTTTGTGAAGAAACCAAAGAGCCTAGATATGGACTTGTATCCCAACTACATACTTATGATCCTGTGACTGCGGAATTACATGTGTTTCGAGACTTGTTTTCTGATCTAATCCATACAAAAAATAAATGGCAGGGACTTGTTTCCTTCTTCTCTTATCCATCGGTAAGACCAGATGATCTTCAGTCTGCGGTTGATCGTGGGGTAAGAGATCCTAAAGTTTGGTTGAGTCATCACAGAGGGGAGATTGCTTTTAAAGCATTGGAACCACAATACAGGCGTAAGACAGGCAATATCATCTACCGGTCCTTTTTATTGTTTTCTTTTTTGGTTCCGACAACATTCACTTTATATTTTCTGAAACGAATGCATTTGTTTTCCTTGGGTGAAATTTGTTCTGTATTTGTTCTTTTGGTACTTTCGTTTGTTTCCTTGGGGAGACTTTTAGAGGGAAACAAAGATTGGCTACGATTTGAGGTTCCTAAATATATTTCTTGGCTTGTGCTTTTGGTCTATTTTTTCTTATAGTAGGAAAGATGAAATATTTACACACAATGATTCGGGTTATGGATTTAGATCGGGCGCTCCATTTTTTTGTGGAGATCCTTGGTTTAAAAGTAACTAGAAGGAACGAACATCCAGAAGGTAAATTCACTTTGGTTTTTTTATCTACTGGTGAGACAGATGCACCAGAGATCGAACTGACTTACAATTGGGGACAAACAGAGCCTTATACATCGGGAAGGAATTTTGGACATCTAGCTTACGAAGTAGATAACATTTACGAAACTTGTACGCAGATTCAAAAGATGGGTGTTGTCATCAATCGTCCTCCTCGCGACGGCCGTATGGCATTTGTTAGGTCTCCAGACTTAATTTCCATTGAACTTCTCCAGAAGGGCAAATCTTTACCTTTGATGGAACCTTGGCTTTCTATGCCGAACTCTGGTGAGTGGTAGGATTGGCTAAAAAACCAAAAATTGCTATCATTGGAGCTGGGGCTTCTGGATGTTTTGTAGCCCTGCAAATTCAAGAGCAATTACAGGGGTTATGTGAGATTCAGATCTTTGAAAAGTCAAAAGAACCTCTTTCTAAACTTCGAATCTCTGGTGGTGGGCGATGTAATGTCACTCATAATCTTTTTGATCCAGAACTTCTTTCCGAGAGATATCCCCGAGGAAATAAAGAGTTACGTTGGGCGTTTGAAAGTTTTGGGCCAAAAGATACAATCGAATGGTTTCAAAAAAGAGGGGTAAAGCTCAAAGCCGAAGCCGATGGAAGGATGTTCCCTGCAACAGACAGTTCTGATACCATCATCCAATGTTTTTTAAATGAATTAAAAATAAAACATATACCAATCCACTTTGAACAGGGGTTAGTTGGTATCTATTCAAATCAAACTTCAGACCAGATCAAAGGTTTCAGAGTTTTATGGGAGGGAGGAGTGGAAGAACATTTTGATATTGTTGTTCTTGCGACTGGATCGAACAGAAAAATTTGGAGTATCTTAGAAAAGCTGGGACATAAAATCGTTACACCTGTTCCCTCACTCTTTACATTGACTCTAGAAAATACAGATCTTATGGAACTGACAGGCCTTGTGGTTCCGTACTGTGAAATCAAAGTGTTGCCCAAAGGAAAACCGCAGAAAGGACCAATGCTTATCACACATTGGGGGCTCAGTGGGCCTTGTGCGCTTCGTTTGTCTGCTTGGGAGGCACGCACTTTATTTGAAGCCGATTACAAAGTGGATCTATCTGTTAACTGGGTGTTTGGAAAATCAACACAAAGTATAGAAGATGATTATTTATCCAAAAAAGAGAGAACACCAGCAGATAAATTGGCTCCCGATCCAGAATGGAAATTACCTTCTCGGTTTTGGGAATGGATTTTAAAAGAATCCAAAATTCAAGCTAACAAACGTTATTCCGATATTTCAAAGTCGGAAATCCGGGTTTTAAGTTTATCTTTAACACAAACCAAACTCCGAATGGTGGCCAAAGGAGTGTTTAAAGAAGAGTTTGTGACAGCGGGAGGAATTTCTAGAAAAGACATCCAGTTCCAAACCATGGAAAGTAAACTTTGCCCCGGACTTTTTTTTACAGGTGAGATTATTGATGTGGATGGAATTACTGGAGGTTTTAATTTTCAGAATGCCTGGACTACAGCAACCATCGCAGCCCAAGGCATTCGCAAAACAATTGTTATTTGACTTTGTGGATTTGAATGAAGTCCACAGTTTGTGCCACAGATCCTGGTGCACCAGACAAAATTACAACTGTATCTCCCGATTTTAATTTTCCTTCTGACTTTAGAGTTTTACTCATAAAGGCAATCATATCGGGAAATTTATCCATCATCGGCATCACGTAGGCTTCGACTCCCCAATACAATTGCATCTTTCTTGCTGTACCAAGGAAAGGTGTGAAAGAATAGATCGGTTTTAGGGGACGAAACTCTGAAGAGAGAAGGGAGGAGTATCCAGACCTAGTGAAGTTAATAATGGCTTTTGCGTTGATAGATCGGGAGATGGATTCTGCCGCACTACCAAGAGCTGTTCGTTCTACTTCAAATTCGGAACGATCCATATATCTCAGGTGAGACAAATAAATTTCAGATTCTTCTGCTGCTTGGATGATACTTGTCATGGTTCTCACCGTTTCCACCGGATATTTTCCAGAAGCCGTCTCTCCAGATAACATCACTGCATCGGTTCCGTCCATTACCGCATTGGCAACATCACTTGCTTCTGCACGTGTGGGACGAGGGTTGTCAATCATAGTCTCTAACATTTGTGTTGCGGTGATTACAGGTTTTCCTCTTTGATTGAGTTTTGTAATCATTTCTTTTTGAATGATGGGAACATATTGTGTATCCAACTCCACACCCAAATCACCGCGAGCAATCATAATTCCATCACAATTGTCGATGATCTCTTCAATATTTTGAATCGCTTCTGGTCTTTCGATTTTTGCAATAAGGCCTGCGTAACTATCTTTCATAAACTGGCGTGCCATCTCTAAATCGCTAGCTCGTCTAACAAATGATAATGCGATATAATCTACACCTAATGACAATGCAAATTGTAAATCTTCGATGTCTTTTTCCGAAAGGGCAGGTGCTGAAATTGGAGTTCCTGGAAGGTTGATTCCTTTGTTGTCTTTTAAGATGCCGCCAATGACGGTTTCTAAAACTGCTTTTTCTTTAGTTTTTGATTTTACAACAAAGGAGAGTTTGCCGTCGTCAATCAGGAGTTTGTGACCTACATCGATATCGTTTAATATGTATGGGTAGGTGCAACCGATCTCATCTGCTGTGCCGAGGAAATCAGGTTTATTATTGATAGTGATTTTGTCTCCCGTTTTTAGTTCAAAGGGTCCCGTTCCTAATTTTCCTGTTCTAATTTTAGGGCCTTGTAAGTCAGCAAGGATTCCAATGGACTTGCCGGATTCTTGTTCACACTCCCGTAACAACTCAAAAATCTCTTTATGGTATTCATGAGTAGAATGAGAAAAATTCATCCGGGCCAAATCCATTCCCGAATAGATAAGACTTAAGATAGTTTCACGGTTAGCAGAGGCGGGACCAATGGTACAGATAATTTTTGTGCGTTTGTTGGGGATTTTTTCATCTACCGGCATAGACCCTATTCTTAGCTTTTTTGTTTTTTCCTGCAAGTAAATTGTACGGTTTGAATTGACTTGTGTCATTTTTCACAAAAATATCATTTTAATGGCATCTAATGCACTCGCTCTCATCTACCATTCTTCCTACAATCTCGAATTACCGGGACATGTATTCCCAGCTCATAAGTATTCTCACCTTTACAATCGTGTCAAAAGAGATCCTGTGTATGCATCCTGGGACATTTTACTACCTAAAAAAGCAGAAGAAGCAGACTTAGAACTCGTTCACACAAAAGAATACTTAGACGATTTGTTTAGTTATGAACATACGTCGCGAACCATGTATTCTGAACTTCCACTTAATCGAAGTATTGTGGAAAGTTTTATGTATGGAGTTGGTGGTACTATTATGGCAGCAGAACTTTCTAAAAAGTTTCAATTTGCCTTTAATATGGGCGGTGGATACCACCATAGTTTCCCAGATAAAGCAGAAGGTTTTTGTTATTTAAATGATGTAGCAATCGCTATACGGAAACAGAAAGAGGATAACCCCAATATAAATGCACTTATCATTGACTTGGATTTGCATCAAGGTAATGGAAATTCGTATGTTTTCCAATATGATGACAAAGTTTTCACATTTTCGATGCACCAAGGAAATCTTTATCCAAAGAAAGAAGTATCTAACTTAGATGTGAATTTGGAACCTAATACAAAAGATGATGAGTATCTAACTACATTAGAAACTTCACTGAATCAAATTCGGAAAGATTTTGACTCCAATATAATTTATTATGTTGCAGGAGCTGACCCTTATGAAGATGATTCTCTTGGAGAATTAAAAATTTCCATGAAAGGTCTGAAAGAACGTGATTCGATGGTTCGTAAGTTTGCTGAGTCGCTCAACGTCCCTTGTGTTGTGACTCTTGCTGGCGGTTATGCACGCGACTTTCGCGACACAGTAGAAATTCATTTTAATACAATTACTGCATTTGGTGAAAAGTAATGGGAGTTTTTTCCTCTACAGACAAAAAGAAAAACCAGTCCGATTGGTTGGATTTGGATGATTTGTCTTTAGTAGATGTATCTAAAGAACTAAATACTTCATTAAATATGGAACCGAAGTTATTCAACCGGTTCACTCATTATGAAGTAGAACAGATGTTAGTTAGCGCTGGTCTTATCAAAGCAGTTGAAAAACGTGGGTTTCATAACTCGATCATTGAGTTAGAAATTCTTAATGATTATGACAATCGCATTTACATAAAGTCAGAAAATAAAAAAATCCTAGTTCATACTCGTCTTAAAGTATCTCAATTTCAGTTGAAGGGTGATGATGAACAGTTTCCTATGATTTATATCGATTGGCTTCTCACTCAGAATATTAATTTTGAACCTGGGGATATCAAAAAGGAATTGTACTTTGGACAAGAATATCCGGGGTTAAATGTTCTGAATGAATTCACCGATTTTATACGTGATCTTTCCAAAAAACTTGGCACCTCTGGCGCTTTTAATGTTCCCGAATACTTTCATGACGCAGTTTTATTTTCTCGTAAATTTCGTTTCATAGATCCTGAAAAAGAGGGAACCTTTCGCGCCCTTGTGAAAAATTTCCGTGGGACCAATCTTCGGAATTTGTCCTCTCAGATCCATCAGAACCGAGTTCGTTACGAGAACGGGGAACCTTATGAGTGGAAGTATGGAGAGATGATTTCCTGCACGGATATCTATTTGGAGAAAAAAGTATTTCATGAGGCTTACTTTAAGAAAGTAGAGGAAGTGAAAGGAAAACTAAAATTCACATTGGTCTCAAAGTAAGGCCTTTCGAAGCCGATAACTATAGTAGATGTCCGAATATTCTTTTAAACCCGAGATTCTAATCATAGACGATGATACAGAAATCTGTGAAACCTTAGAACTTATTATTAATGGATTAGGTTATTTTGTAAGGTATTTTACTAACCCATTGCAAGGTTTGGAATACTTCGAAGGGGAACGTAATCCGATCGTTTTTTTGGATGTCAATATGCCACAAACTTCGGGTCTGGATCTGTTGCAGAAGATCAAAGCATACGATTCCAAAACCCAAGTTTTAATGATGACGGGGGAACATGATATTCAGACTGTTGTCTCCTCACTTTACCATCGGGCCTCTGACTTTATTTTAAAACCCTTTCATACAAAATCCATTGAAGCCGCTATTTCACGCGCATTTGAATATTATAATTTTTTAAAAGATAAAGAGTCAATGGATGAGTCGATCAAACGTGACCTCAGGTTAGCCGCCAAGATTCAAACGAAAACAATGAATCTGCCTCAGCTTACTCACAAGATATATGCTGATATCAAACCAGTGAGTTTTGTATCAGGTGATTTTTTCCAAGTATTACCTTTGGATGAAGATAGGACTTTGATTTTGATGGGTGATATTGAAGGTCACGGAGTTACATCGGGATTGATCGCAATTCTTATGACTACGATTCATAGGGAATTAGTGCGGACAACAACGATAGCACCTTCCAATTTACTTTCTCGTTTGAACCGAGAACTTTGTAACGAAATTGGAACTCATAGTATGACAGCCATTAGTATCGTTATTGACCATGCTAAGAAAAAAATTACTTACGCAAGGGGTGGTCATCCGTTTCCCATTGTATTTCAAAAAGAGTCTCGTGCTCCTTTGATTTTACATGACCAATCGGGTCAAATTTTAGGGATTCTTAAAGATATGGAATTTGCAGAAAATGAAATCCAGGTAGAAGAAGGAGACATTCTCTTTTTGTATTCGGATGGATTACTTGCCTCTAGCACACATCCCTTGGTCCAAACTTTAATCCAACTTCCTGGTGGGGGCAGTCGAGTAGAAGGTATGAAAACAGAGATAACAAACTATATCCAATATTTAGAAACATCCTCTAAAGCTTCGGATGACATATCTTATTTGCTTCTAGAGATTTAATGTATTCCACGTTGGTTTTTGTAGCCTCGGTCAAAAATTGACCGAGCACTTCTTTGGATCTAAAATTTCCGGTTTCAAACCCCTGTTTCCATTCCCTTCGATGTAAGTTCATTTTTCGAATGATTTCTTTTTTTGTAGGAAAATCACAAAGCCTGTTTGTGATCATTTCTCCTTTATAAAATAGAAAATCCCCTTTAGCGAAGAATTTTTTATCTTCTTTAGATAAACTATCGATGTGTGGTTTGTTTTCTATAACATAACTTTGAATTGTTGATTTTGTAACTTCCCAAAGAATTTCTTTGTCGGGATTTACTTTGTTTAAAGTGATCGCTGAAAAAATCACAATGACTGTTCCAAATAAAAAGGGTGGAATCCATTCGAGAGAAGTCTCTCGGGACTGGATCCAGAATTGGTGGGCCAAAAATGTGATGGGTAACCAATAGAATCCCATGAGGTCCCAGTCTGCAGGGAAACCTAACTGGGGATTATGAAAGAATCCATGAAGACAAAAAGCAAAACCAGCTACAAAAATTGTTTTTGTTTCTGGTCTTATGGCAAAAGCCTTCCATTCTTTTTTGAAAAAGAAAAATTGATAGAATAAAAACAAAGTGGCAATTGCTGCATTCCAATACAAAACTGCGAGGATTTCCTTTATATGATTGAGTGAGACCAATCGGTTTTTGGGATAAAAGGGCGGGTGGATTAAGTGGGTGCTATTTCTATCAATCGTCGGGTCATGATAGAATAAGAAATAAAGAAACCAAGGGATAAGAATGCCAAAACCTATAAGTGCAGAAACGATCAGATGTTTGAGTTTTTTTTCTTTTGGCGAATGAATATACCATAAATAACCCAATAGAATGACTAAGTATCCGGAAACCAAATGGAATAACATAGAGATTGCTACAAGGGCAGTCGCTCCATATAACAATAGATCATTGTCCTTTGGGTTTTGCACAAATTTAGATACGAAAATATACAAAAGAAGGTGGGATACAGTGACGAGTGTATAATTTTCGGCATAACCAAAGGTAAGTAAAATTCCACCTGACGAAAGTAAGATGAGAATAGAGGCTGTGTTCGATTTGCGATTTTTTCCCGCAGTCCACAGAAATCCAAATAACATCCCTATTCCTGCCAGTTGGGATAAAAAAGAATAAGAAATTCTTGGGTCATCCGGAAAACCAAACCCAGAGAGTAAGTTGGAAACCTGGCTATGAAGGAGCGTTTCCAAAATTTCATCCAAAGTAAATTGGAAACCAAAAAGTTTTGTTTCTAAAAGATTGGTTTCCAAAAGGAGGAGGCCATCTCCCCAGTCTATATTCCGGATGGGTAATGATACCAAACCTACAAAAAAAAGAGAGGCTAGTATCCAATTAGGTGGAACGTAGGTTCCCCATTTCACCACTAAGCGGTTGTTAACTTTTTTCCCGTAAAGAACTACGGATTGGAGTAGGATAAAAAAGATAGAAATAGATATATAAACATTTTTTTCTCCAGGAAGGAACCAAGGTTTTGTGGAAAAAAATTGGAAACTCAAAAGGAGGAGGTAAGGTAGATATAAAAAGGCTGTTTTCATAAGGATTCTTTTAGATAATACTCTTTTGGGATTTCTTTTGCAGCGATAAAAGGAAAATGCCCTTTACGGATATTAAAAAACACAAGTTCTGGAAGGCTATAAAATAGAGATTCCGTTCCTTTGGAAAATCGGCTTCCTTTGTCAAAGGGAGCACTAAGAATTCCCATTCCCGTATACCCTATACCATAGATTGTATTAGCTAGACCCAAAATGGGACGGTTCCAAACTGTTTCTTCGGTAAAAAACAAAAAGGGATGATCAATTGGGTTGGGTTTATAAATTTTCGAAGTGGGCACAAAACTTTCTTTAAAATGTTTTTCCGTAAAGTTCGTTATTTTTTTTCTCTTTAGATTTCGGTAAGATGGATAAAGTTTTTTTTGTATGGTGCCAGAATTGGATTCCAGTTTTAATGCTGCTACTGAAGGTATAAAATTGAGACTAATCACAGTGTTTGACAGAGGATCCCAAAAAGTTTCGTTTCCAATCCGACCTTCTGGAAACATTTCATTCATATAACGAAAAAGTTCTGTTGTGCAATTTTTATGTGTTAGGTGGTATGAATAGAGGTTTTGGATTCCTTTTGTATAGGATTCATAGTTTCTTTGTTTGGTTTGGTTTTCTGTTTCGTCTGAAATTGCCAAGTTTTGGGAATTTTCTTTATATGGATTATAACCCACCCAATTGAATTCAATCCCCTCTGGCGCCACTCCTTGTTCCAAAAAACTTTGGTAACGAACTAAGAAAGATTCCCAATTAAAAAACTGGATGGGGTCATATCCCGAAGCGAAGATTTTTTTTTGAGAAGTAAATAGCTGATCGTACTCTTTTTGTTTCGTGGTCTTGACAGACTCAGGTAACTGGATGACGGGAAGGTATTGGAAACCATCCAAGTTTTTTTTAGGAAAAACAATTGTCTCTAAAACAATCGATTTTTGTATATAGACAATTCGTAATAATAATGTCATCTCTTCCCAATCATTACATTCGGATTCGAATATACAGAAACGTAAGTCATGCACCAATCCATTCAGATAACTTTTCCATACCTTTATCTCTGTTTCACTTAAGTGGAATTCCGATCCATTCAGTTGTAAAAAAGCGGGTTCATAAAGCAGGACCGGATCTAAAAGATAGTGACGAATAAAACTTTTTTTCTCTGCATTTGTGAGCAGATCTCTTTTGGTTTGGATGGAATGGATGAGGCGGTAAGGAGAGTCCGTATTCGGTAAGGAGATATTTGTTTTTGTTGATTGAATTTTCTTGGTTGCCTCCGCCCAGTTTATACTAGACCTTTTTAGAATTTCTTTTTCCTTTTTGGAAAAGGAAAACAATTTTGGAATTGAAGAATGGGGATCAGGAATATTTGTAAAATATCCAAATCCAGAGATGGGTAAAAAAAACTTATTTCCATCGGAGTTGAGTTCTGAGACCTCCCATTCCTGTTCTAATTTTTTTTGGTTTTGGATATGGGTTTCCTGAACTAAGTAAAGTTCATTCCACTTTTGGCGTAACGTATGTTTTGCGTTCTCAGAAATTTCCCACTCGTAAAATTCGATATTACGATTTTGAACTACCCCGTATTGGAACCGAAAGTCTACCCATGGTTCCCGGACAATATGAAATATTTTGTCTTCGAAGGAGTATTGCAGATGGTAAACCCGGTCGCCAAACCGCAGTGCAGAGTGTCCGCCACTAGACTGACCCGAATTCGAATCTATGTATAAAAAACCGTAAGGATTTGAGTTCGACTGCGAATGTAGAGGAAAAAGTAAAAAAAGATAGGTAAGTAAAAAAAAGAATAAATGGGCGGCGTGATTCCGCCCAAAGACGATCTGGATTATAGATTGTACCCGTTTAAGATCAGTTTTGCGACAACTGCATTTTGTTTTGCTACGTCCATTGTTACTGCTTTCATTTCCGAAGGAGAAAGATTTGCTTGTTTTAAACCTTGGCCAATGGCAATGTAAGTAGCACGATTGGATCTCCATGCCACAACACCATGCGATTTTGCGATTAAAGAAAGTTGGTTTTCCAATTCTTGTTTTTGGTTTTCGTAACGAATTTGTAAAGCAACACTTGCAATTACATCTTCTTTATATTGGTTCATTGCTTGTTCTTTTCCTTCATCGGAAATAGAAGAGATACTGTTAGATACTGATTTGACAAGGGCAGATGCCGAATCAGATACAGAGACACCTAAACGGCTAACGCTACCGGAAGCAGAATCCAAGAAAGAACAATTGTTAAGTGAGATTAGTACCGCAATAACGGAAACTATACTCAAATGTTTGATCATACGCATAAAAAACCTCTTACGACGAATTGCAAAGATTCTAAGTCTTTTTTAAAAATCGTCAATTAATTTTCTCAATCAAACGGATACAACAACTGAACCAAAAGCCGGTAAAGTGGTTTCAAAATGACCATCCACAACGCAAAGGTCTACCATCGTTCCTGTCCAAAAATCTAAAAACGGTGCTTTTGTTTTTAGGCCTTGTGGGATGGCAAAACGAATCGTTTGTTCTTCTTCTGTTGGATTCCAAATTCCAAGATATCCGGCAGGATTGTACATAGCTGGTGGAAATTCGTTTTGAAAGATACCAATGGGAACTGGGGTATAAGCCTGGCATTCTCTGTTCAATTGGAAGGCCTTTTTTAAAAGATCCAAACGATCGGTTTCTAGTTTCGTCAAATCATCAGAAACAAGCAACATCCCACCTGACACTGCCATGACGGAAGCCATCAGTTTGGTTTGGGCCTCGTTCATTTTGTTCCTTTTTTTACGAACAAGCAAACAATCTGGATCATTCAGCCAAAGATGTCTATGCATGGAGGAACGAGTGATGTCGTTGATGAGAGCCGTTCTTGTGCAAAGTGCGTCTCTATCTTTTAAGAAAACACGGAGTTTTTCAGGATACCAAAACGGTGCCACATCGCATGAAATTCGCATCCCATCAAAGATCCCAACCGATGGCAACATAGGAGCCCCGCACCCGAGTAAAAAGGTATTTTTACCGACTACTTTTCGAATGAGTTCTAACGCATTTCTATAACGGGCTTGTGGCGACAAACTTTTGTTATACACATCACCTGGCAATAGACCCGCATAGAGAAAGTCCAATTTTAAATAAGGGTATCCCCATTCTTTAACAAGAGTAGAAAAAACCTTTTCTATATAAGCGAGAGCCGTGGGGTGGGTGATGTCGAGAGCATAGGTATACCCTCTTCCCCAAAGTGGTTGGTAAATGGCAGGAACTGGTTTCCCATTTTGGTCTTTGAGAATGGCTTCTGGATATTTACGAAAGAACTCTGATTTTTTTCGAACAAGAAAGGGGGCAAGCCAGATCCCTGGTTTTAGACCCACTCGTTTGATTTCATCAGCAAGGATTCGCATCCCTCCTGGAAATTTATCGTTTGGTACAAGCCAGTCTCCAATCTCCTTTTGGTATCCATCATCAATTTGGAAAAATTCAAAAGGTAAATTCAGTTCTCTAACTTTTGCTAGGTTGTCTAAAATGGTTTTTTGGTCAATTTTAGTATAATAATAATACCAAGAGCACCAACCCGTGGGAACTTTTTTTGGTAAATTTCCTGGGCCTTCTTTATTTCCGAGCTCCTCAAAGTATTTGGCAAGTATTCCTTCCGGGTTTCCTTTGAATGTTTGGACTTTGATTTTGGCAATGCTTAGTTTTGCATTGGGGCGAAGGTCTGGCAAACAATGTACATCATATATTGCTTTAACGGAAGTTACATTTCCTGATTCCCCAAAAACCACTTCAAATTTAGTTCCAAATTCTCCCTGTTCGATGGGAGCATATAGAATCCCATTTCCCGTATCTTTGTTAAAAACAAGGGTTAGGTATTCGGAGATAAACTTCCCCACTTTAGATTCGTGTTTGGAATATATATTTTCCTGAGAGTAATGTAAAAAAGATAAAAACGGTGGTTTGTCTACGGCCGTACTTTCTACCTTCCGTGAGATGGACCAAGACTGGTATCCATGTTGGAAAAGGGAATACCCACCGCCTTCCGGTAGAAGGGACAACTCCAATTCCAAATGGTCTACGGAAAATCCCACTTCGGGCCTTGTGGATTCTCGCCAAATGAGTTTGGGACTAAGGACAGTGCCCGTTTTGGCTTCCGTTGCGGACGTAAGTAAAAGCTCGAATTTTTTACATTCGGATTGGTAAACCCCTGCCTTAATAGGAAGGAAGTTCGAAATGGTGACGGAATTATGAACTCTGTATTGAATTTTCATCTTGGAAAAATCTATTTGATGATTTTGATAGGGTGGTTTCCATAGTAAGCCATTATGACCCAAAAACGTTCAACTATAAAACCAGTCGTCCTCCAAGGAGATCTGAACGAAGATTTCTTTGAAGCCTTCAAAAAGGATGACCGGTTGGCCGTGGATTGTGAAATGATGGGGCTCAATCCCAGAAGGGACAGACTCTGTGTCGTACAAATTTCCGATTCCAAAAATAAAGTCGCACTCGTTCAAATTCTCCCTGGACAAACAGAAGCTCCTCATATCCAAAAATTATTTGAATCCAAAGACATCACAAAAATCTTTCATTTTGCAAGAATGGACATGACCTTCCTTCGGGCAAGGCTTGGGATCAAAGTACAAAATGTATTTTGTACAAAGATTGGAAGTAAACTCGCAAGAACTTATACCGACAAACACGGGTTAAAAGAGTTGATCCGTGAATTTTTTGAAGAAAATATCGATAAAAAAAATCAGAGCTCCGACTGGGGTAAAAAGATCCTTACCAAAGACCAAGTGGACTATGCCTCCACAGATGTTCGGTTTTTAATTTCTCTCGAGTCGATACTTACAGAGATGATGATCCGAGAAAACAGATTTGCTATTGCCGAACGTTGTTTTGCTTTTTTGGAAACACAAGTGGAACTGGATCTTTTGGAAGTACCTAATCTTTTCGAACACTGATGGCAAAAAAACAACTCCCCCAATACCAATGTAAATCCTGCGGGGATACCTTCAGTCGTTGGGCAGGAAAATGTCCTTCTTGCGGGGAATGGAATCAAATTGATGAAGTAGGGATGGCCTCTACGGGTAGGTTTGATTCCCCTGTTTTTGAAAAACCAAAAGACAGAAGGTATACCGATCCCAAATCCATTGGTTCGGTTGTGAGTGATGCTCACATTCGAACAACCACGGGATTTAGCGAATTGGATTTGGTTCTTGGTGGTGGAATTGTTCCCGGCAGTTTGGTGTTAGTTGGTGGGGAACCAGGAGTGGGAAAGTCTACTCTTGTTCTTGAAATTGCCAAAAACATTGCCAGTGAGGGAAGGGTTTTGTACATCTCAGGGGAAGAGTCGGCGTCTCAAATTGGACTTCGTGCCAAACGAATGGGTGTCACTTCCGAAAACATTTTACTCTCATCTGAGGTGTATGCAGAAAATATCTCACAAATGATTTCTGACTTAAAACCAAGAGTGGTTTTTATTGATTCCATCCAAACTATCTTAAAGGAAAGTTTAGTCAACCAAGCAGGAACTATCACCCAACTTCGTGAGTCCTCGCAAATCTTTTTAGAAACCGCCAAACGCACCTCAGTGCCCATTTTTCTCATCGGCCACATCACCAAAGATGGACAAATTGCTGGCCCCAAAGTTTTAGAACATTTGGTGGATACAGTTTTGTATTTTGAAGGGGACCGGTTTAATTATTATCGAATTTTGCGAGCTGTGAAAAACAGGTTCGGGGCTGTGGGAGACACGGCGATCTTTGAAATGGTATTTGGTGGACTCAAACAAGTATTAGATCGTCATCGTTTGTTTATTTCGCCTGAGTCAGAAGAGCGCTCTGGAAGTGTGTTATCGTCCGTTATGGAAGGATCTCGTGCTATTAGTGTCGAAGTACAGGCGTTAGTTACAAAATCTTCTTATGGACAAGCTCGCCGTATGGCAGAGGGACTAGACAACCGCCGTGTGATTTTACTCTCCGCAGTTCTCGAAAAGTATTTAGGCTTTCCCTTGTCCGAGTCGGATATCTTTAGTAATTTAGCGGGGGGCTTAAGCATTGACGAACCAAGTCTTGACTTAGCCATTGCGGCATCCATTGCCTCTTCTTTTAAGGACAAACCGG
This sequence comes from Leptospira vanthielii serovar Holland str. Waz Holland = ATCC 700522, assembly GCF_000332455.1. GTDB lineage: Bacteria > Spirochaetota > Leptospiria > Leptospirales > Leptospiraceae > Leptospira_A > Leptospira_A vanthielii. Next base: position 21,743 of record NZ_AOGY02000056.1, read on the forward strand.
TCTCTCGGGAGATTGGGTTTCTCGGAGAGGTGGGACTTTCTGGAGAAGTGAGAAGTGTGGGCCAAATCAGTTTGCGCCTGAAGGAACTGGCGGGCATTGGAATTTCCAAAGTTTATATTCCCCAAGGAAACTTCAAAGAAGTGGAAGGAGTATTTACTTCTTTAGAGCTCACACCTGTTAAACACTTACAAGAGTTAGGTTTTTAATCAATAACTCTGACTCTGTAAAAGAAACTCAAACACCTGAAGGTTTATGCTAGTCGACAACTGACGACTCTTTAGAAGTTATGTCGATGCTCCCGTGAGAATAAACAGCGTTAGCTAAGAACATCGTTCTGAAACATTTGACTTAAAGTTGCCATAAGTAATTGACTCATGTCATTCTCGTGAACTTATATTGTTAAAACATAGAAAGTTCAGGTGTTATATGAAAAAGAAAATTTTGATTGGGGTTTTAGCGACCCTCCTCTCCGTTCCCACCTCCGGTCTGTTTGCCGGTCCTCTTGATGGTCAGTGCATCGCACTCGTTCATGGAATCCTTGGTTTTGATGACACTCAAGGACTAGCTGGTGGACTCGTAAAGTATTGGGGAGGCCTTGATGGTTATCTTCGTAGCCAAGGTGCTAAAGTCACCACTCCTGGAAGTTCTGCCACAAATTCCATTCCTACTCGCGCAAGCCAAATCCAATCCTCTGTTTCTTCTTGGATGACAGCAAACGGTTGTTCTAAGGTGCACTTGATGGGTCATAGCCAAGGTGGACTTGTCATTCGTTATATGGTTTCCAATTTAGGATTTTCTGGAAAAACACAAACTGTAACAACAATTAATTCCCTTCACCAAGGAGCTCCAATGGCGGATATCGTCCTTGCAGCGATTCCAAGTTGGATGCAACCATTCGCAAATTCTGCACTTAGTTTGCTCGCAAAATTAGTATACCGGGATGGACGTCCTCAAGATGTCATTGCAATGGGAAAATCGCTGACTGTAAGTTACGTGAAGACTTTCAACACGAATTCACCTAACAAATCTGGAATTAAATACTACTCTTATGGAAGTCAAATGGCTTGGGCTGACCTCATCCAACACCCAATCATGGCTTTAACTCATCCAATCACTTGGGCCGGCGGACTTTTTTACGGACTTGGTGGAGCCAATGATGGAGTAGTACCACTTAACTCTCAAAAATGGGGAGCTTGGAAAGGAACACCTTCTTCTTATTGGTTCGCAACTGGAATTGACCATTTACAAGCAACCAACTTGGCTTGGAGTGGACAAAACTACTTTGATGTACAAGGTTATTACTTGAACATTGCAAAAAACGCAAAAGCTGGTTTATAAAAACCCTCTTTCCAAAAAAGCCGGATCACCAGTCCGGCTTTTTTATTTCTAAAGAACTTTTCATCTAAATTCCTCATTAGGTTTCAATACAGTCAGAATGGATTTCAAAAAAATTATTATCATCGTTGTTATATTCCTTATCTTCTTTTTGGGTTTATTATACTTCTTAAAACAAGACTCCACCGCGAACCAATCAAAACAATCACTCAGCCCCGAAGAACAAATGACTATGGAGAGAATCTCACCTCTCGGAACGGGTGAAGGTTTTTGGGATGAGGCAATTTCTCCTTTTCGAGAAGACAAAACCAAACCCTACTTAGAGTTATTAGATGATTTAAAAACGGGTAAGATCAACTTTGTTTGGGAAGTCTGGGCATTACGCCGTAAGTGTAAAGCCGAATACACACCCGACCAGTGTAATGCAACGATTCTTGCTTACATTGATGCAGAATACGAATCTCCTGATAAAGAAAAAGTAAAAGATCTTTTTATCTCATACTTTCGGTATGAAGAAGAATATAGAAAATGGGAACAACCAACTGATTTATCCTTTGTTGAATTGTATGAAAAAATTAAAGCCAAACGAAGGGATGTCTTAAACGATAAGGCGGATTTGATTTTTGGAATGGAAGAATCCCAAGTTTCATTTTTAGAAGGGACACAAAACTTCATTAAACAATCGGCAAACCTACCTGCCGAACAACGTGTGAAACAATTTGAAGACTTGAAGAAAAAAACGTACGGAACCTATTACGATTCTTTAGTATCAAGAGAGGACAAGTTTGACCACTACCAAGTGGAAATGAGCCTTCGTGATAAAGAGTTCAATGCCATCACCGATCCCAAAGAAAAAGAAAAATATTTAAATCGTATTGAAATCAAATACTTTGGAAAGGAAAGAGCTGGGAGTTTGGCAGAAGAAAGATCCAAGGAATCTAAATTCAAAGAATCTATTTCCAAGTATGAATTGAAAGAAAAAGATTTTTTACGAGAAAATGCCAATCTTTCAGCTGCTGAAAAGGAAAAGAAACTGAAAGAATTACGAATTCAGTTTTTGGGTTCTGAAGAAGAAGCAGATGCATATATTAGGCGTAAAAACATAGAAGAAGCGGGAAAATAAATTCCCGCTTAATCGTTGGAATCGTTTTGTAAAAAAAACTATTCTTCGTTTTTGCTCACCTTTTGGTTGTTTGGAGTGCGTTCTGATTTGTATTTTTCGTATGCATTCATTGTATCGATGTATTCATTTCCCGCATTCCAAACAATAAACCCATGTCCTAAAGAATCTTTTGCCCCTTGCATTTGCACTTTGATATAGTCCGTATAACTGAGTTTACTCGGGGCCACCATCATATTGAATCCCTGAACCCAAGCGATGGCTTTTGTTCCTTGTTTGGCACGTTTGACTGTTAAGTCGAGTCCGTCTTTGATCGTCCCATACGGGTCAGCCACTCGTTTAGTAAGTCCGTAAAAATGAGACGGGTACAACATTGGATAAAGTCCATGAAGCTCTTCACTAAAAGGTTCTACTTTTTGACCAATCACATCATTTTCAATGAAGGGCACTCTTCCAAATACATCAGCAGTCCAACGAGTGTCTTTCGAACAACTGTCTTTGGTTTTTTCTTTATGATCTTTGATGATTCCGAGAATGGATTCGTAACGTTTTTCGTAACTCAAACTGAAGTTGGTTCCACCATCAGCAAATCGAATGTAATCTAACTGGATTTCTGGGAAACCTAGTTCACAAGCCTTTCTTATCGATTTTTGAATGGTGGCCATTAAGTTTGTGTTAGGTGTTTTTTCGACGAGTCCACCTTCAAAATTGACTACTCTTGCTACCATATAGAAACCAAGAGCCTTCGCTTCTGCTACCTGCTCTGGTGTTGGTGGGTAGGGTTGCATATCCACTACTGCGGCATTCATACCAGCATCCTTCATCACTTGGAATAACAAACTCCAACGTTTTTTATCACGTATAGTTTTGGTATTGATATACAGTCCTTCGATAAAATCGGGAGTGATTCCAGAGGAATCCGAATTTTGTCTCTTTTCAATCTTAGATGTCGATTGACAAGATACGAAGAATAGAAGGAGAACCAAAAGAGTGAGTTGTTTCATGGTGGTAATGACAAGATTTTGATTTGGTTCGGAAAATTCAAATCGAATCGATTGACGAAAATAACCAACCCCAAGAAAATTTGGGCATGTTAGAAATTTCCAATGACTTCAACTTGAAATCTTACGGTCGGTTTCCAGAGGAACTATCGGATCCAATAAATTTTAAAGACCGTATGGTGGAAGTTTCCCGCCTTTTCCAAGGAATGGGAGAATCCTATTTACAACATTTAGGCGATGATTCCAAAATTAGTGGATCTGAGAAAAAGAATCTCATCGAGTTTTTGGAGAGTATTTTACTTGTTTTTGTGATGCTTCGAAAGCTTGATTTTTCAGTCGTCGATGAAGAAACCTACATTCGAAAGGATAGGGGGCTCTTTGAACTTCGTTTACGCTTTACCGAAGGATCTGTATGGGAACTCACAGGTTCCATCAAACCTGAGTACAAAATGAAACAAAGGTTGTTTAAAGAATGGTTCAATACAACCTTTTCCACGGAGATCAAAACATTCTATGCGGTTTATGGAAGTGCAGGGATGGACAAAGTCATCACTCCGGAAGAAAAAGTACAAATCACAAAACAAATTGACCGCATCATTGCTGAGATTGTGGAAATGATTGTGTATATCGAAAGATTTATGTTGTTTCAATAAACATAAATATGGATGACCCGCCAATTAGGAATTGCGAAAAATAGGATGGATCAATGGAGTCTTTAAAAACAGGAATTACTTTCCATGAAGAATTTTTAAAACACAACACAGGTCCAGGCCATCCAGAAACACACGTCCGTTTGGAATCCATTTTGGATCATTTGAGTGATTTACCTTCCCTGAATTTTCTTTGGAAAAAAGATTTTAAAGAAGCCCCACTCTCGATCATCTCCTCTATTCATGATCCAAATTACATTCGTTTGGTGGGACGCAATTGTGAAGAAAAAGGGTCTGGGTATTTGGATGGAGATACGGTTTTTTCTTCTCGTTCTTTTTCGGCAGCAAGTCTCGCTGTGGGTGCAGGTCTCTACTTAGCGGATGAAGTTCTTTTAGGGAACTTAAAAAATGGAATGGCACTCGTTCGTCCTCCAGGGCATCATGCAGAGTCGGACCATGCTATGGGTTTTTGTATTTTTAATAACATCGCTGTTACTGCCAAGTATTTACAATCGAAAGGGATCAAACGCATTTTAATTTTAGATTGGGATGTCCATCACGGGAATGGCACACAACACCAGTTTTATGAAGATGATTCAGTATACTTTGTTTCTCTTCACCAGTATCCGTTTTATCCAGGAACAGGTGCCCTGTCCGAGCGAGGTAGAGGAAGGGGACTCGGAACTACTTTAAATATTCCTTTAGCACGGGGTGCAGGGGAATTTGAATACCTACCCACTTTCTCATCCATCCACCGGGAAATGGAAAAATTCCAACCAGAGTTTGTTTTGGTTTCCGCTGGGTTTGATGCCCACAGAGACGATCCACTCGGTGGTATGAAACTTCCTACTTCCTCTTATGAAATTTTTACTAAGGAAGTGAAGAAAATAGCAGATACATATGCAAACGGTAAACTCATCTCCTTTTTGGAAGGAGGGTATGATTTCCAGGCATTGGCAGAATCGGTAAAGTTACACTTGGAAACCTTGGCAACTTAAAACTTAAAGTTCAATCGGCAGATGCCACACCAAAGACTACCTTTACCCAATGGATGAGAGGTCTTGCGCTAATGATAGAAAAATGATTTTGTTTATTAAGTTCTAATGTTCGTAAGGCGGGGTTTGTTTTTTTGTTAAAAACCTTATCAGTTAAGTAGGTGAGACTTTTTTTCTCAACGATCCCATCCCCAAGGAAATTTTGTAAGGGATTTTCTGCTCCTTCCATCAGAGCATAAGCTTGGTAAACATCCATATCTTCCAATTCACCAAAATAGGTTTCTCCAAAGTAACCAGAGATGGTCTCCATCCAACCTTTTTCTTCTTTGCGAATCAGTCCGAAGGATAAGTCTTTGATCGCATCACTACGAAGGTTTCCAATCATCCCAATGATTTTAAGGGCCACATTGGGACTTTTTTCAAATAAAAATCCGAGCCAAAATCCAATTTTTTCCAAATACGAACCTTTGTTTGGTGCAGCAATCAATACAATTTTTCCAAACTTATGGATCCATTCTTTGTTTTCTAATTTGGCATGGTAGAGGCAAGACCGAAAGATAAGACACCCCAAACTATAACAAACAATATCTGGTTTGGCATTTGGATCTTCATTAAAGAAGACATCCAATAGATGCATCAGTTTTTTTCCATTTTCATGGATGGGAAGACCATGGTTGTATCTCAAATAAAATGGATAGTAGCCCGCTTCTTGTAAATCTGTGGCAAGTCCAGGAGAAGTAATTTTTCTATCTTTGTATTCTACTGTTTGTTCCAACCAAACGGTTTCATCAGTAAATAAACCTGGAAGGAAAAGAACGGATTTTGTTTTTTTAGAATTTTTAAATTCTGTGACGGTTTCCTTTGCAGTAATGTCTTTGCCAATGGTGCGAAAACTCATATCAATTTTTGTGAGTTTGAATTTTTGATTGTGTGAACTTCCAAGAATACTCGATACCATGCGGTTATCAAAAACCATATCATCACTTTTCTGGGCCGTAAGTTCCACTTTGAAGAGTGCTTTGTCAAAGGCCTGGTTTGTTTGTTCTATAGTTTTTTGTAAACTTTCATTGGATTTGTGGCCGGTTTCCTTAACTTGGACTCCCGCCTTTTGTAAGGCCTCTCTCCATTCCGGTTTGTAAAAAAAAGCATTGGAAAGTAGATCTAGTCCTCCACCTGTGCTCGTTAGGCTGCCTTTCACTAAAAATTGAATGCCTTTGAGTAGGGAGTCTGTCGTTTTTTGTGTGAGAGAAACTGTTTTTCCCGCAAGGGAATTGATTAGGATTTGGATCACGGGGAAAGATTGTAACCGAATTTCTTTGGAAAGCGAGTGAAAAAAGTAAGATACGTTCTTTTTGGTTGAAGAGGTGAAATGAACAAATTAGAAAAAGAATCGATCGAAACAAGAGAAAAGGTGAGTTATTGCTCTACACAGACCAAGTGGTTGAGACTAGAGCAAGATACACCATTCGGACCATTTCTGAAAGCAGTGTAATCGTTTGCATTTGAGTTTCCTACTCTGCCACCTTCACTTGCTGTTGGAGTCACCGATCCACTCGTCCAATTAGAACAAGTATTCGTAACTTGTAAGGATGCAACTTGCCAATAATTATTAGGCGCAGCAAAGCCTGTCCAAAAGGTTTTGAGTGCCCCGGAATCAAAAAACTCGCTCATCGTGTAGGGTGCTGTTGAAAAAATACTCGAAGATGCTGGTAAAATTCCTGCCGAATTAGGAGTGAATAAAGATGCTGAGTCATTGGCACGGACATAGTATCTATTTTCCACAAAGACCCAATAAGTATTCTCTGATTGAGCTGTGCAATTAGTTGTGGTGCAAGCAACTCTCGTTCCACCATCAGTCGTAAGCATTGCTTTATAAGATCCAGTCGACGGTTTGTTTGCATCCGCACCACATTTTAGATCAGCTCCGGCTGGACCATCCGCAGCGGCTCCTCGTAAGTCTCCATCGAATGTAGCTGCCGTAACAAAAACTTTATAAACTGTTGGTTCTATTTGGATGGTAATGTTATGAGTATCTGAGTCGGTTCCATTTGTCGCAGTCACTGCGTAAGTAGTTGCCGGTTGTGTGCCTCCAGTCGGTGTTCCTGAAATCACACAGTTACTTGCATTCAAACTTAGGCCTGCAGGAAGAGCTGGAGTCACTGAACAATTGGTGATAACAAAGGTAATCGAAGGAGTGAGTGATGGAATAGATACTCCTTGTTGAAAGATAAATGCATTTCCTGTATATTCCAGATAGATACGTTGATGGCTGATGGAGACGGTGCCACTGGTATTGTAAAACGGATCAGCACTTGTTGCTGTAATTGTAAGCGTGGAAGAATCTAAAGTTTGAATCGTTGAATCTAAACTTACGGTTTGTACTACGTTGTAGTTTCCCGAAGTAAAGGTAAGTGGTGTAGGAGTTGGAGAAGTCCCAGAACCATTGATAGTCAATTTCGTATTGGTAAAGGTGAAAGTGATATCCACATTAGCGGTTGGCTCTTTCACCAGTGAAATTCCAAAGTTTTGTGGTGTTCCATATTTCAATAGGATGTTAGTGCTAGAAACATTGATCTTTGCCGAGGAACCTACAGAAACTGAAGAGGTAGTTATGTTAATGGGGTTCAGTCCATTTACGAGAGTGAATAAAAGTTCATCACGCGGACTCACTTGGTTACAAGAAAGAAACCAACCCAAACAAAGGAAGGAAACAAATAAACTGAAGCGCATGTTTCCACCCCCTATAATGATAAAACAAGTAAGTAACTTACCTTTTTCAAGTATCGGAGAAAGAAAGGCGGTTACAAGTGAAATTCTTGGCTTAAGTAGTTTGATGATCGTTCTTTCAGTACTTCTCCGAGAAGATTACGTCCCATTTCATTGTCCTTAAAACTCACAACGGTGCGAATGGAAAAAACACGAAGGGCATCGGAAACAGAAAGGGTTCCATCGGCTGAGTCTTTGCGTCCAGAGAAAGGAAAAGTATCAGGGCCACGTTGGCACTGAGCATTCCAATTCACACGAGCGACTTGGTTCACAAGAATGTCGATGAGTTTGCCAACGGTTTTGGGATCTTTTCCAAAGATACTTGCTTGTTGGCCCATATTGGATTGGAAGATATAGTCTAACGGCTCATCAATGGAAGAAAAAGGAACAAGCGGGACGAGGGGACCAAATTGTTCTTCATGATACAAACGTGCGTTTGGTGATATGGGGGAAAGGATAGCAGGAAACATAAAGGATTCTGTTACCTCACCTCCACCAGGATTTAGAATTTTTGCTCCGTGGGCAGTGGCATCATCCAAAAGTTCTTTTAACCACTTTGTTTTTCCCTCCTCAGGGAGTGGTGTAAAATTCACATCCTTATCCCAAGGCATCCCCGCTTTCCATTTGGAAAATTCTTCTAAATAGAGTTTTGTAAACTCATCGACTATATCTTTGTGAACAAAAAGAATTTTTAATGCCGTACACCTTTGGCCATTATAAGCTAGAGATCCAGAAAGAATTTCAGGAACCATAGTTTTTAAGTCAGTATCAGGTAAAATGATGGCAGGATTTTTTGCATTGAGTCCAAGAACAGACCTTAGGCGGTTGAGTTTCGGATGTTTTTTCGTGATGAGATTGGCCGTGGAACTAGATCCAATAAAAGCAAAGACATCAATTTTTCCCGATTCCATAATGGGAGAAATCACTTTGGATCCATCACCATAGACCGTGTTGATCACACCTGGTGGGAATGCTTTTTGAAAACATTCGAGTAAAGGTTGGAGAAGTAGAACACCATATTTGGCCGGTTTAAAAACAACGGTATTTCCCATAAGAATGGCAGGGATAAGCGTACAAAATGTTTCGTTTAACGGATAGTTAAAGGGACCCATACAAAGAACTACACCGTAAGGGGAACGTTTGATTTGAGCAATAAGGCCACCTTCTTTGATGTAATTGGCGGAACTTGTTTCTAATTCTTGTAAAGAGTCAATGGTATCAACTAAGTATTCGATGGTTCGATCAAATTCTTTTGTGGCATCCTTTTCTGTTTTCCCAATTTCCCACATAAGAAGTAAAATGATTTGGTCTCTTTTGCCCTTCATGAGTTCAATAAATTTTCGAACCGCATCAATTCGTTCTTTAGGCGTGGCAATGGGCCAAACGCCTGTTCCGTGGTTGTATGCCTTAACTGCGGCATCAAGTGCCATTAGGCTTTGTTTTTCATCAAAGTTAGGATAGGAACCTAAAACTACCTGTTCCAATTTTCCATTTTTATTGGTAAAGATGGGAGATTTTACGATTTGCGATTCTCCTTCCCAAATTCGAATTTCTCCACCAAGTAGGTATTCTTTTTGGTGGATGGGTTTTGTGCGGTACTTTTCTGGAATGGAATCTTCTGTAGGAAAAACAAAGCTCATGATCCAGAATCGAATGGCGACTTCGCTAAAAAAGCAACATTTTACGGAAAAGATCGGCCGATATAAAATTTATGGAACCATGGATGGACCAAAACAAAGAAGAGTGGGAGGCATTGACCTTACGACTTTTCCGCCGTGTGGAAGAATTGGAATCATTGATGTCGGAAGTGCGCAGTGATCTCGTTCGATACCGTGCCGTCCGTGAAGAATGGTACCATTGGCATAGTGTCTGGAAGGAGGAATACGCCAAACGAGCGACCGGCTGAACCTGAAAAATCGTTTTCGCTAGGGCCTCTCTTGGAAAATTAGTCCTATCCCATTCGAAAAAGGAATTCCCATGGCCGAAAAACCTATGTCCCCCTTTGGTGAGTTAGCTCCAAGCACACCAGCCTCTCTATCTGATATCAAAAAGAACATTTACGGACGATACCTAGAAGAATTTAATGTAGGTGATATTTATGTCCATCCCCGCCAGTTCACAGTAGACAGAAGTTTTGCTCAAGAATTTGCCACAGTGTTTATGGATGCAAACCCACTTTATCTTTCTGCAGAGTATGCCAAAGCACATGGATTTGCAGACCTACTCGTTCACCCACTCATGGTTTTTAATTTGGCACTTTCGATTGGTGTTCAAAATAACAGTGAGAAGGCGCTTGCCAACCTCGGTTATTATAACGCACAGTTTTTGATGCCAGTATATCCAGGAGACACTCTTTCTTCTCGCACTAAAATTTTAGCAGTCGATGACAAAGGCCCAGAGAAACCGGGAATTGTTCATGTCAGAACCCTTTGCCTCAATCAAAAAAACGAAGTGGTTTTGCAATACGAACGTAAAATCATGATCTACCAATCGAACGGAAAACCAAAAGGAAATCCAAAACCGGGTGATTCATCTGCTTATTTCCCAGAATCAAAAACACCTGCTCTCAAACTTCCTAATTTAAAATTTCCTACAGAGATGAAGGATGTCACCTGGGGACATACTTATTTTGAGAATTTTAAACCAGGTCAAATTTATGTACACCAAAATGGAAGAACCATTACGGATGAACACGTTCAGTGGACTTTCCGTGTAGGAAACACTCATCCTCTTCATTACGACAAATTATATTCTGCTGGAATTTCCGGCCCAATGGGTGGAGAACCTGTCGTTTACGGTGGCCTCGTATTTGGTTGGTTAGCTGGTATGGCTTCACGTGATATTTCAGAAAATGCCATTTGGGAACTTGGATTCACAGAAGGATACCATACACAACCTGCTTTTTCTGGTGATACCGTAACTTGTATTTCTCGCATCCTAACTACAGAAGACAAAGGAACAGAATACGGAATCCCTGCGGGTGAAGTACAAATCCAGTTCATTGGTTTAAAAAATATCAAAGCCAACGATGCATTGGATAAATTCGGTGCTGATCTTTTCCTCAAAGAAAATGATAAAAAGAAATTGGGAAAAGAAAAAATCCCAGAGAAAATCTTCGAAATTGAAAGAAGATTGATCATCAAAAAACAACCATAAGGTGAAAAAATGAAAGTTACCGTCCCCAAAAGAATTCCGGACATGGAAGACATCGGGGACGGTGTCTTCAAAATTATTCTCCCCCAACCATTCTACGCACCTAACAACATTTACCTGTATCCTGGAAACGATGGGCTTACCCTCATTGATTCGGGTTATATTGAATCCATTCCCCTGTTGCAAGCATCCCTAAAAACAAAGGGATTTTCTTTTAAAGACATTCGCCATATCATTTATACGCATAATCATCTAGATCATATCTCTTCTTCTTTGGTTCTAAAGTCCTATGCAAAAAATGTAACCTACTACGGATATCGTTCGATGGCGGATGGAGTCGGGAATTATTTGGAATCGATGATGCTTTTTGAAGAGGCAACAGAAGACCTATTTCATAAAGCATTTGGTGATAAAGAAGAACTCAATCGGATTTTAGAAGAATCACGCAAAGGTTGGCGACAGTTTTTTAGTAAATTTAGAGAAACCAAAAAAGGGGATCCTGTTTTACGGATTGATGTTGCCATCGACCACAACGACAGTTTGGAGTTAGGTGGCAGACTCTTTCGGTTTTTACACACTCCCGGCCATAATTTGTATCATATCACACCTGTAGATCCCTCTACGGGGGTTTATTTTTCAGGAGATCTCATCATTGCGAACCTGACTGCCATTTATTCGGAAATGGATGGAAGTTTGGGGGATTATTATTTCACTTTATCTAAACTGTTGGAAGAACCCATCAAACGTATGTTACCCGCACATGGGAGCGAAATTGAAGATCCAAAAAAGACCATCACTCTTGTGAAAAAAACATTGAGTATACTCGAGAAAGGGGTTCTTCGTCGTCTCAGGGAAGGGGAGTCCGATCTGAAGGTTCTTATGGAAGCGGCTATTGGGAAAAAAGTCCATAATGGCGGCCACCTACCGACAGCTCTTGGGCTTGTGTATAGCATCATACAAAAATTAGTCTTAGAAGGACAGATTCGTATTGAAAAACGCGAGAATGGATACGAGGTCTTTCATATCGTCACTTAACCTACTCATACGCTAATTATTTTTCGGTTTTGAAAAAGAGACTGTTTTGGTTGGACTTGGAATTTGGAAACCATCTTCGAGTGGAACTTCGAACGTGAATTGAAATTCTAAACTAAAATTGATTGTCTATAGTTTCCAAACTTCGATTTGTTTTCCTTTCCAAACAAAGTTCCCATTTTGGTCTTCTAATTGTTTCCTATATACCAAAACTCTAGATTTAGGCCATAAGACCTCATCTGTAAACTCTGGTGCTAATACCACATAACAAAGATTTGCCATCTTACAAATCGACGTTGCGTTCTTAATCTGTTCTATCGGATAGGTTTTTATTTTGTCTGTGACAAAGAAAGATAGGTTGTATTGTGCAAATACAAAAATCTTCTTATTGTTTTCGATGGTATTCAAAGTTGGATGCGGATTCGTTGTTTGCGGAGAGTTTTTTGTTTGGTATTGTATTTGCCCAACAGAACCTGCTGTTTGGATTTTCTGCAGAAATTTTTCAGGTTCCTTGTCTTCTCCGAGAAGAAGGGCATTGGTTTCTTTTAAGTCCGATTGGATTTCTTCTCGGATCTCAGAGTTTGCATAAGGGCTTTCGATTTTAGTATCTAACGGAAAATTGTGATCGAGTGAGTTTTTCCAAAATAGCCAAGTAAGTATCAATAAAGCAAATGAAGTTGAAATCTTTTTCTCTGATTGGATCCATAAAATTCCCGTGTAGAGGACAAAAGGAATCAGCGAATAACTGTAATACGTATAAACCTCATGATGCCAGGGTCTTGTGGAAAATAGATGTGTAGCGTATATCAGTCCGATACCTAAAACTTCCGGTATCATTTGGAAAATCCCAAGCCCTCCACTTACCATTAGCTCCATGAAAATTTGGAATGATTTTTGAAAGCCTGTTACTTGTTTGAATGCAACATGGTATTCCTGTCTTAAAACTTTTGTCCAGGAAATGGATGTGGATGAACCATTAAACATTGGATAAACGAAAAATACAAAACTTAGCCATAAAATTGTGACTATGAAGACTAAAGTATAAGGAGGGAATTTTTGATCCTGGTAAATTTGGTTGTCTTTTTGCGATTTATGAATTTGTTTCTTTAATATTCTATTCTGGTATAAAAATCTGATAAGGACAGGTAAGAAAAAAAGAAGAAGGTAGATCCCAATATCTTCTTTTTGAATCAAATATAAAACGAGTGATAAGGCTAAAATACCATAATGAATCCAACGAATATGAGAAGGGGAGTTCTCTGACTTTGTTCTCAGTTCCCAAGTATAAAAAAAGAAAAACCCAAAAAGAAGAACAAGCACCTCAAAATGAAAACTGGATCCTAGTCGATAAAGATATAGTTGGTTGGTAAGAAGAACCCAAAAGACTATAAATTTGATTCCCAATTCCTTTGGGTTTTTCTTGGTAATTCGATAAGCCCACAACAACCAAAGGATGGTTCCTAGTTGGTACAGAAAAAAAACTCCAACGGCGAGTCCCCATCGGTTCGGAATGAAACTGACAAAGGGAGATAGAATAAACATTCCGGGAGCAAAGTGGTGTGGGAGATAACTTCCTTGTCCCGATTCCGAATAGTAGGCGCTACTAAAACCATCTCCCTTCGCAATGGATAAGAGAATATCTGAGATACCAATATAATCTGCATCTTGGAATAAAAAGGCATCGGCAAATGCTTTTGTTAGGTGAAATGCATGGTAAGTGCTACTCAATAAAAAAACAATACAACTGAGACAAAGTAAGTAGGGAAGGATAGTGATTTGTTTTTCTGATATTACTCCAAAAATTAATGATTCTTCTTTGGATTTTTTTTCCTTCCAATAGTGAGTGATTGTTAGGACAAATAAAAAAAGAAATACCCCCTTTTGAAAGGGGGCATGAAAGTGTTTAGGAGAAATAAAGAGAAAAGGAGAAACTAAGCTGAATAAAAAAAATAAATATACCACTTAACGAATGAAATACAAAACCTTCCTCTCACCGATCCGTTCCCGATTGATTTCTACTCGGTTTCTGTAGTAGTAACCTTTCTCTGGAAATGTTTTAGAGAAAAATTCAAATAAATCCATTTCGAATAACAACATACATTCGGCAACGTCCATAGCACCAATAGACATTGCTTTTTTAGTATCTACCATAACATGACGAGAGTTAATAAAATCCGGTTCGATTTCGTTTGCAATAAGGTCGAAATTTGTTTTGGTGATCGTTCCGCCAACAGACGTTTTTTTCCCTCTGCTTTTTGCCTCGGAAATGATTTTTTTGGCTACCCTTGTGACTTCTTTGTCATCTGGTTTTTTGTCCATGGAAGCACTTAAGTCAGATCTAGCAGCGGTTACTTGCTCTAAAGCTTGGAAAGAAGCAGAATCAAAAATATCCATCAAGTTTCTGTATCCTGTGATGGTTTCCATATTGATCGATTTATTATAAGATTCGTATTCGGATGGTGTGAGGAGGTTTTTCATGGTTTGGATGAAGTTTTTCAGTGCATACTCTGACTCCACCATGGGAGCAGAAATCCCTGAAACTCCAATCCTTTGGCAGATCCGAATATCGTTTCTGGCTTCCGGGCCACCGATTTTGACATAGATTGGCAAAATGCCGGCCGTGATCGTTTTTAATAGGGAGATTTCTTCCTCACCCATATCCTCAGTTTCCGTTCCTGTTTTAATGCAGACAAAAGAGTAACTTTCTTTCATCTCCAGTAAGGTTTTTCGTAAAACGTGGATTGATGTTTCCATAAGCAGAAGATCTCCATGTATGGTATCGTCGATTCCCGAAAATAGTACAAGTCTTTTGCGCTTTTTTTCCCCCTTTCTTGACAGAAAATTCCAATTCCCTAGCTTCGAACCTATGGGATTATTCTCCTCCATCTTCCAATCCAAACCAAAACAAGAATCTAAGGAACCCGCAAAAGAGGGAGCTGCTGCTTCCGGAATTTCTTTTGGGATCATTGTGGTTCTTGTTTTTGCCTTCAAATCATCTATATTAGATGCTAATAATATTCCTTCAGGTTCTATGATCCCCACACTTAAAATCGGGGACTTTTTATTTGTGAATAAAATGCGTTATTCTTTCCGGATGCCCTTTACAGAGAAGGAACTCTTCCGAATTGATGATCCGAAACGTGGTGATATCGTAACTTTTATTCCACCAGCAACAGCCCTTGCCCAAGAAGAATCGAGAACCGGAATTTTTGCCAAACGATTTGTAAAACGGGTCGTTGGACTTCCTGGAGATACCATCCGTATCACAAGAAAGTACATTGATACAAAAGATAGAGGAAGAGTACACTTTGCACTCATTGAGTATAAAGAAGTAGGAGAAGCTGATTTCCAATCCTATGCACCAAAGGAAGTTCCCATTGGAAAAGAACTTTCTGACTTGGACAATCTGGAAGCAACACAAAGGGCACTATTTAAAGAAGTAAAACCTGGATTTGAACATTTTATCCTCGAAGGTTTTGAAGATGATCGCAGAGCTCATATCTTTGAGTATTGTGATTTTTTACATGGATGTGTGATCCCGGAAGGCCAATATATGGTGATGGGTGATAATAGAGATGACTCGCATGATTCACGTGCCTGGGGTTTTGTAAAACGAGAAGATATTTTGGGGAAGGCACTGATCATTTATTTTTCTATTGATTGGAAAGACTCCACTTGTGAATACAAGGATGGGCAGGAGCTTGCGGAAAAAGGACCAGAAATCGCAGAACGATATGAAGGCGACGCGTTAGATAGGCGTTGTCACTATTCTGAAATCTTTTCTTCACATAACACTCGATATAGAGATGACGAGTCTCGGTTTGGATGGATTGAAAGAACCTTAAGGTATCGTTTGTGGAGACTTGGTGTCCGTTGGGACCGGATTGGTCGCATCCTCCAATAAGATGACTGGAGAACCTGAAAAACCATCGGATAAAAAACCAGAGAAGTCATCCATGGCGATGGCTGGTGCCGGATTTGAATTTGTATCTTCCATCGCACTTTTTGTGATGGGAGGATACTACCTAGACGAATATTTAAAAACAGAACCTCTCTGGCTTCTCGTTGGTTTTTTCTTTGGATTTTTTTTAGCTTTTTATTCGCTGATCAAACGGGCCAAAGAAAACGAATAGGCAACTCGTTTTCTTTTTTTCCCTTTGTTAGTTCACCACTAACAAGAAGATCTGATTCAGGAAAATGTTTTCCATCCTCATCCTAATAAATTCTTGACGACACCAGTAAATACAAAAATTCTCGGATGTAATGGCTTTCGAGACAACCAATCAATACGAGATCATGGATTCCATGCCCGTTCTTGGATTGTCTAGCTATGTCCTCTCCACTCTCGTCCTAATCGTCGTCGTAGTCTCCTCATACATACGTAGCTTTCTGTCATAATCTCCCTTCGTTTCCTCGGTCGACAGAAAGCTGAAGTCGACGGGGAAACCAAATCGGGAGGATCTTTATGCGGGAACAAATCACCGTAAGTCAATATATCATACGTTTTTTAGAATCTAAAGGGATTCAGTGGATACCTGGGGTTCCTGGTGGAACCATATTGCCATTGTACGAAAGTTTGGCCGAATCGAGAATTGAGCATGTGTTAGCTCGTCATGAACAAGGTGCCGGATTCATTGCGCAAGGTAGAGCAAGAACTACAGGTGAAGTAAGTGCTGTATTTGTTTCCTCAGGTCCAGGTGTTGCCAATCTCATCACTGCGGTTGCTGATGCCCAAAGAGATTCGATTCCCTTATTGGTTTTTTCTGGACAAGTTCCCTTGGCCTTAATTGGAACCGATGCCTTTCAGGAATTACCCACAGCAAGTATTGTCTCTCCTCTTGTTAAGAAAGTTTATAAGATAGAAGAACCAAACCAAATCATAGAAATCTTGGATGAAGCTTATCATTTATCTGGTTCTGGAAAAATGGGCCCAGTATGGATTGACTTACCAAAAAACATCCAAACCCAAGGGATTGAGATACCAGATGGAAATTTTAATTTAGATTCGCTAAAGAAGGAAGAACTCTTCACGACCAAAAGAAACGAAGAAGAACCAGCTGATGAAAGTTTGAATTTGTTTTTACAAGAAATTAAATCACTTTTGGAAGCTTCTGACTTCCCCTTACTTTACATAGGTGGTGGTGCCAAAAAAGAATATTTGCGTTTGCGAGATTTTGTTTCTAGGTTCCAAATTCCGGCAGTTACTACCCTTATGGGTTTAGGTATTTTTGAAAAAAATGATCCAATGAATTTAGGGATGATGGGTATGCACGGAACAGTCGTTGCTAATGAAGCTTTAGGTGTTTGTGACCTTCTCATTGCGATAGGTGTTCGTTTTGATGATCGGGCCACGGGTGCCATTCAGAAGTTTTGTAACCAAGCGAAAGTCGTTCATATTGATATTGATGCACGTGAAATTGGTAAAAACAAATCAGTCCATTTGAGTTTGCAGAAAGACATTTCTGAAGTTCTTCCCTTTCTGATTGAAGAAGACTTTTGTATTCAAAATACAAAAGCATGGGAACAAATTGACGTATGGAGACAGATTCCAGAACAACATCCGATGAAAAATATACTTTTGGATTTTGCTTCTGTCCTGCCCGAAGGGGATCACTATATTCTTACGGATGTAGGCCAACACCAGATGTGGGTGGCACAGTATTTTCCCTTTGCAAATCCTAAATCTTGGATCACTTCTGGGGGACAGGGGACTATGGGTTTTGGACTTCCTACGGCCATCGGTGTAGCCTTAAGTCAGAGAGAGGCTCATGTGTTTTGTTTTTCAGGTGATGGTTCCATTATGATGAACTTACAAGAGTTATCTACTTTAAAGGAACAGAATCTCAATGTAAAGGTGATCCTGATCAACAATGAACATTTGGGCCTTGTGAAACAACAACAAGATTTGTTTTACGGAAGCAAACATTCTGGTTCCAAATTTCATTTTCATCCCGACTTTTCGTTGTTATGCCAATCGTTTGGAATAGGATATTCGGAATGGGATTGGAGTTTGGGTACAGATGAGCTACAAAGGGTTTTGGAAAAAAAGGGGCCGGCTATGATTGAAGTGAGAATCCCTGCCAGTTGGGGAGTATATCCCTTTGTTCCAGGAGGAAAGTCGAATCAGGAATATGTCCTAGACAAGGTTACAATGTAAAGAGTCCTTCCGAGGGATTTAATTCCCTCGGACACCAAACTATGATTAAACGGCTTTGCTGCCGCGTTCCCCACTACGAATGCGGATCACTTCCTCGAGTGGCATAACAAAGATCTTTCCATCTCCGATTTTACCTTCAGGTCCCGTTTTTGCTGCTTTCAAAATTGCATCCACGGTGGGTTTGACAAACTCATCGTTTACTGCGATTTCTAAACGTACCTTTCGTAAGAGATTCACTTGGTATTCATGACCTCGGAAAACTTCTGTTTTTCCTTTTTGTTGTCCATAACCTTGAACATCACTTACGGTCAAACGATAGATTTCGTTTTTGGTAAGTTCGTTTTTAACTTCTTCCAGTTTGTGTGGTTGGATGATTGCGATGACTAATTTCATATTGATTACCTAATGTCATATCCTTTTTCACCATGGATTTCTTGGTCGAGTCCGGTGATTTCTTTATCTTCTTCAATTCTAAAACCAATTGTTTTTTCGATCACAAGTGCCAGTATGTAAGAAACTACAAAAGAATAAAATCCTGTTGCTGCAACACTTATGACTTGCGCAGTCATTTGGTTTCCTAATGTCATTCCTTCTGCTAACTCTAAAGCAAAGAGTCCAGTGAGAATGGCTCCGAATGCTCCACCAACACCATGGATACCGAAAGCATCCAGTGTATCATCATATTGGATTTTGCCTTTGAGTAAAATGGCCATATAACAAATGGGAGATACCAAAACTCCCATGATCATCGCACCTTGGACACCCACATAACCGGAAGCAGGTGTAATGACTACAAGTCCTGCTACAATCCCAGAAGCAGCACCGAGTGCCGTTGCTTTTTTTGTATGTAACCATTCAATGAGTAACCAACTGGCTCCTGCAGCTGCAGGGGCAATCAGTGTTACCAAAAATGCTCTAGCCGCAAGTCCATTGACAGCAAGTCCTGACCCTGCGTTGAAACCAAACCAACCAAACCACAATAACCCCGATCCAAGTAACGTATAAGTCATGTTATTTGGATGAGTCAATAACCCAACATCACCTTTTCGTTTCCCGATGACAATTGCTGCGGCAAGGCCAGCAATCCCTGAGATCAAATGAACAACAGTTCCCCCTGCAAAATCAAGAGCATTCATTTTTAACAACCAACCGGAATCAGCCCATACCCAATGTGCCACTGGATCATAAACTAACGTTGACCAGACGAGAATGAAAACTACATAGGCGGAAAGTTTAATTCTTTCTGCAATTGCACCCGAGATGAGGGCCGGTGTGATGATGGCAAACATACCTTGAAATAGAAAGTGTACGTAAGTTGGGATAGAACCCTTTACAGAATCGATATCAATCCCATTGAGAAATGCTAAATCAAAATTTCCGATATATGGGTTATCTCCAGAAAAAGCAAAACTATATCCGAAGATCGTCCACTGCAATGTCATTACGATGATGGCAACAAAACTATGCATCATAGTCGAAAGGACATTTTTGGATCGGACAATACCTCCGTAGAACAAGGCAAGTCCTGGGATCATAAAAAACACAAATGCAGACGAAACCAACATCCATGCCGTGTCTGATTTATCGATGGTTGGGGGGGATGGAATTTCCCCTTCTGCGGCTAGGAATCCCGGTAAAAGGAAGAGTAGACATACCAACAAAGGTCGTAAGAGCAATTGTATTTTCATTGTTTGCTCCAAATATCGTTTTTGAAATGAGAAATAAAATTCGTATCATTACGAACGGTTTTCCTCCGAAAGCGAGTAAATTCTTCAAAACTATGAACTTTTTTGTAAAAAAACTGGGGGAGTTGGGAAGGTTGTAGTCAGTTTTGCTTGGTGTGGTAAGGCGAAGGTATTGGGAGGCGGGTTCAGTTCCCCACCCAAATCAGGGCGGGGATATATAGATTCACATCCCGCCCGAGACAAAACCCAAGAATTCTCAAAATTTCAATAAAAAAATTGAACAAAATTAAATTGTGCACAATCTAATGGATAGTTAGGGAGATCAAACATGTCAGATGAATTTTATAATATCAAGGTAAAACGAGGTTCCGAGGAAGTTCCCTTGGAGCAGTTTAAAGATAAAGTGCTTTTGATTGTGAATACGGCTAGTGAGTGCGGCTTCACTCCTCAATACAAAGGCCTTCAAGAGACTTATGATCGTTGGAAAGGAAAAGGTTTAGAAGTACTGGCATTTCCGTGTAATCAGTTCGGACAACAAGAACCAGGAACGGATGCAGAAATCAAATTGTTTTGTGAGAGAACATTTTCTACAACTTTTCCAATCTTTTCTAAACTAGAAGTGAATGGGCCAAACACAGATCCACTCTACTTGCATTTAAAAAAACAAGCACCAGGAATTTTTGGTTCTTTGGATATCAAATGGAATTTTACAAAATTCTTAATTGATAAAAATGGAAACGTTGTTAAACGATACGCTCCCATCACAAAACCAGAAGATATTGAAAAGGATATCGAAAAACTTGTCAAAGGTTAAGAATCCAACAGATGAGGTTCTTCTTTTGAAGAACCAAATTTGTTTTTCTTTGTATTCTTCGATGCACCGATTGATGAAAATCTACCGTCCGCTGCTTGCGGCGGTCGGCCTTACCTACCCACAATACATTGTTATGTTGGTTCTTTGGGAAGAGGAGGAAAGCACAGTCAGTGGGCTTGGGGACCGATTGCAGTTGGATTCTGGTACGTTGACGCCATTACTCAAACGGTTGGAACAAGGTGGGCTTATCCAACGAAAAAGAAACCCCGACGATGAACGTGTTGTGATTGTGTCACTCACAAAAAATGGAAAGCAGTTGCGTGAAAAAGCAAAATCTATACCGGAACAAATTTTTTGTTTGTCGGGAATTGAGGAAAAACAAGCGATTCAATTAAAAGAAATCTTGGATCATTTCGCGTCCACCTAAACAGTAAATTTTATTTCAGACGTTTAGTTAATGCCCTTTATTCTTGACAGTAAAACTTCGATATTAGAATCATTTAACATTATTTAATGTTAGTTTGTCCCTTGGTCTTTAGAGGAGTGGCGTAGTTTATGTGCATATTTAAATCTTCCTTGCCATTTTGTTTTTGTATAATCTTCTTTATTACCTCCTGTAAAAAACCCGCTCTCCGATAATCCATGTGATCCTAACGAATCCAGCTTCCGAAACACCTTATTGGCAAAGTTGGTCACATCCGACTATAGTCAGACTTGTGGTAAGGTCTATTTACCTTCAATACCGAAAGAGATTTTAGAATACTCCATTCCCAGTCTTGGCGTAACAGGAATGATTCGTGGTAACCAAATTGTGATCACTTCGGAAACCATCACTTCAATTGCTTCCTATGTTGCTAACTTTAAGACAAATGGAAGTTCGGTAACGGTCGATGGGACAGAACAAATCAGCGGCGTAACTTCAAATTCTTATGCAGCTCCTTTAAAATACATTGTAACAGGTGTTGATGGTAGTACCAATGAATATATCGTACAAATGGTTGCACCAAGGGTTTTGGGAGCAGGTTCTCTTCGCCTTTGGTTTAAAGCAGACCAACTAACACTCAATAATGGGGATGGAATTGCGACTTGGTCGGATGTTAGTGGTTATGGGAATCATATTTCTCAAGCAAATGCGATCCAAAGGCCAGTGTTTCTAATGAATCAAGTCAATGGCTATCCAGCAGCCGAATTCCGAAGTTCAATAACATCGCGTATGGATTTATCATCTGGGGCGGTTGGGTTGTATTTAACAAATAGTGGAAGTGTTTTTTTTGTGATGAGATTAATTGATACGATTACCGGTGGAATCACTTTATTAAACTTACATGGTGGTCAAGGAAGAGAGATTTCCATCAATCATCCTATTTCGCAATACCTTGTATGTAGAAATGGCGCAAGCTGTGCCATTATATCAGCTTTACCTATCTCCAAAGCAGAATTTCTTGCTGTGGGCTCAGTCCAAGTCTTAATGACAACGGCTCGAGAGTATTGGAATGGTAGTTTGAAAGGTCAAGTTCCCGTATCGTACGATTATTCGGGTGGGCTCAATACCCAATTCTCTTTATTTAGGGAATGGAAATTTAGGCGCAGATTTAGCCGAGGTTTTGTATTTTAATACGGACCTTTCTGAAGCGGATGTTCAGAAATTATATTTTTATCTCAACACGAAGTATGCGCTTTCGCCTATTTAGAAAGTGAGAGCATAATCCTTCTCGTCCGACTTCTAGCAAAAAAATGAACTTTCTAAGATAAAAAATTTGCGCATCACAAATTCGTCTTCACATACCAGCAAACGTGTGATATATGGAAGCCATTGGGTGGCGGGTGGATTACCCCACCCAGTTCGATAAGGGCGGGGAACTATACCATCCTATCCCTCTCCGCAACGCAATCCTACTTGCCCGCATTTCCCCTTCCAGTAAACTGCAACCAATGGATCTAAATACCATCAATCTAAAACGATTCCATTTGCATTACTTTACATATTTAACCGTTATATTCATTCTAAGTCTTCCACTAACTGCCGGTTTGGTGGAAGATGGATATCGTGTGATCTTCTATATCGGTGGAGCTATGTCCTTTGCCATCCAAATGGCGATCTTACAACTACGCTTCCTTCCGAGAAAAATCCCTGCTTTGTCAGAGTCTGGCTTCCCCTTTTTCACAGTATTCCTCTCCTTTTTTCTAAATCTTGGCATTTTGACTGCTTTGCAGGTCCTAGAGTACCCTTTTGAGGCAACTTCTGGATTTTTAATTGCCTATTTCGTCCACCTTCTTTTCCTTGTATTTGCGAGCTATTTCAGTGGAAAATAAGTCTAAATATCGGTTTTTTTTATCATTTTTATTAGTTTTTTCCCTTAGTTTTACGAATGTTTTTGCGAACGATTCGGAAGGGCACGGCTCTGAAGAGGGCTTCGATTTCAGTGAAGTCATGGCGCACGACTTAGGTGATGCTCCCATTTTCCCACTGAACTTTGGTGGCACCATCGTGACAGAAGGGCAACCTGGATTCGACGCAGAAAACCACGATGTTTTCGTAAACCATGACGGAGTGAAGTATCACTACGTAGGTGGACTTGACCTCCACATTACCAAACGAGTGACCATGATGTGGATTGCTTGTTTCTTTATGTTCATCATCTTTATCCCTGCAGCCAATTTGATTTCTCGGAATCCAAAGAAAGTTCATAACAAATTCACTTCTGGTGTAGAGGCCTTCATTTCTTATCTAAAAGAAAATGTTGTGGATGCATCTCTTGATCATCACGGACATTCTTATTATCACTACATCTTCTCTTTGTTTTTCTTTATTCTTTTCTGTAACCTTTTTGGTCTCATCCCATCAGTGGGGGAACTCTCGGTTGCTGCATCCGATGCACTTGTTGCTGTTGGTTTGTATGAACACACTCCTCACTCACTTCATACCTTTGGAGAAATTTGGTCAGGGATCACACCAACAGGGGACATCAGTGTCACTCTTTCACTCGCATCCATTACATTACTTACTATTTATGGAACAGCATTTTCTTACCAAGGTATTTCCTTCGTGGCACATGCAGTTCCTAAGGGAGTTCCACTTCCACTCTGGCCACTCATGTGGGTACTCGAGTTTGTAGTCACTCATGTTGCGCGTTCTTTTGCGTTAACCATGAGGTTACTTGCCAACATGACTGCGGGACACGTTATGATCCTTGCGTTACTTGGTTTTATATTTATGAGCGAAAGTTGGTTTATTGCACCAGTGTCTGTACTCAGTTCGGTGCTAATTTACTTTTTAGAACTACTTGTAGCCTTTTTACAAGCGTTCATTTTCTCACTGCTCACGTCCGTGTTCATCGGAACTGTGATGCATAGACATTAACATTGGTTTTATTTATATTATAAAACACACAGGAGTGAAACGAAAACAATGGAATTCGGTTTAGGATACATCGCAGTAGGACTCGCAGCAGGACTTGCATTACTTGGTGCAGGAATCGGTATTGGTAGAATTGGTGGATCAGTGGCAGAAAGCATTAGCCGCCAACCAGAAGCAGCGGGAAAGATCCAACTCGTTCTTTACGTAGCAGCAGGTATGATTGAAGGGGCAGCACTTTTCGCAGTGGTAATCGCTCTTCTTATCGCGCTCAAACTCAATGGCTCAATTGATAAAACAATTGGTGCTGGTGCCACTAAAGTAGAACAAGGACAATAGTCTTGGTACTCCTCGCGGCTTCCGGCTTCAATTTGCTGAAAGTCAATCCGGGTCTGGTCATCTGGACCCTGGTCACTTTCTCAGTTGTTGTCTTCGTTCTTAAAAAATTTGCATGGGACAAGATCCTTCATGCTCTCGAAGAACGTGCTTCCGGCATCCAAGGCGATATCAACAAAGCAGAAACCCTTCGTGTAGAAGCAGAAAAGTCTTTAAAAGAATACAAAGACCAACTCTTCAAAGCAACGGAAGAAGCGCATAAAATTGTAGATGAAGCTAAAAAGGATGCAGTTGCTCTCCGCACAAAGTTGACGGATGAAGCACACAACGAAGTAAAAGGCATTAAAGACAGCGCAATTCGAGAAATCGAACTAGCGAAAGGCAGAGCCTTATCTGAAATGCAAAACCAAATTGTGGAAATGTCCGTTCTCATCGCGAGTGAGATCTTGGAGAAACAATTAAAGAAGGAAGACTATGCTTCCTTTGTCGAAAAAGAGATCGCAAAACTCGATAAACTTAAAATCAAATGAGTCTGAACCAAATTTCAAAGGTTTACGCAACGGCACTTTTGGAGTTAGCTCAAGAAACTAACTCACTTGAGTCAACGGAAGAGGAACTTTCAACGCTTGTTGATATTTTCTTTTCCGATGAATCAATCCGCCATTATTTCCTTTCTCCGTTAGTTGATCCTTCCGAGAAAGTACGAACTGCTGAAAAGTCAGTTCAAGGGAAGGCATCGGAAATCGTTGCCAACTTCATTACACTTGTGGTTCGTAAGAATCGATTTCTATACCTCAAGGATATTTTGGAAGATTATAGAACAGGGGTGGACCGACTTAAAAATCGCAGTTCTCTTCGCATTATTTCCAAAGATACTCTTAGCAAAGAAGCTGTAGATCGAATCACCAAGTCTGTCTCTTCCAAGTTCGGACGCGAAGTTCGTGTCACAGAACATACGGATCTTAACCTTATCGGTGGATTCAAAATCTATATAGACGACTTTTTAATCGACGCCTCGATCCGTGCAAAACTTGCAGGAACCCGCGAGGCTCTCCTCCAAAAGAAAATCCCAGTCGGAGCATTTGAATGAAAATTAAAACAGACGAAGTAACGTCGGTACTAAAACAAGAAATTAAAAACTTCAAAAAAGACCTTCAAGTTGAAGAAGTCGGAACAGTTCTCGAAGTAGGGGACGGGATTGCGAGAGTTTACGGACTCACTAACGTAATGTCAGGAGAGCTTGTTGAATTCCAAAACGGAGTTCGAGGACAAGCCTTCAACTTAGAAGAAAACTCCGTAGGGGTAGTCATCTTCGGTGATTATATTAAAATTGAAGAAGGTTTTTCCGTTAAACGTGTGGGAAGAATCTTCGAAGTTCCGGTAGGACCGGAGCTCCTTGGTCGAGTGCTAAACCCTCTTGGGGAAGTGATCGACGGAAAAGGCCCCTTAAACGCAAAAAAAACAAGACCTGTTGAGTCACCAGCTCCAGGAATTGCGATGAGAAAGTCCGTTCATGAACCAATGCAAACAGGTATCAAAGCAATCGATGCAATGATCCCAATTGGTCGTGGTCAAAGAGAACTTATCATTGGAGACCGCGGAACAGGAAAAACTTCCATCGCGATCGATACCATTATCAATCAAAAAGGGAAAGGTGTGATCTGCGTTTATGTAGCGATTGGACAAAAAGCATCTACTGTTGCTTCCACCATCGAAATGTTACGTGAAAAAGGTGCTCTTGAGTATACCATCATTGTATCAGCAAACGCATCTGAACCTGCTCCCATGTTATTCATTGCACCATACTCTGGTGCCACTATGGCTGAATACTTTATGTATGAAGAAGGAAAAGCAACACTCGTTGTGTATGATGACCTTTCGAAACAAGCAGTCGCATACCGCCAAATGTGCCTTTTACTTCGCCGCCCACCAGGTCGTGAAGCATATCCTGGGGATGTATTTTACCTTCACTCTCGCCTTCTCGAAAGAGCAGCGAAACTCGATGATAAATTTGGTGGTGGGTCAATGACAGCACTTCCCATCATCGAAACACAAGAGGGGGAAGTATCTGCATACATTCCTACTAACGTAATCTCCATCACAGATGGACAGATTTACCTTCAGTCCAACCTTTTTGCATCCGGCCTTCGCCCAGCGGTGGACGTGGGAATTTCTGTATCTCGGGTAGGATCGGCAGCGCAAATCAAAGCAATGAAAAAAGTTGCAGGAACTCTCAAGTCTGATTTGGCACAGTTTCGCGATTTGGAAGCGTTTGCACAGTTAGGAACAGAACTTGATCCAGTAACACAAGCGCAGTTGGATCGTGGTTACCGAGTTCTTGAAATTCTAAAACAACCGAATAACTCGCCAACTCCAGTAGAAGAACAAGTAATCTCTATTTTTGCGGTTTCCAAAGGTTTTATGGATACGATTCCTACGGCAAAGGTTCGTGAATTCGAAACTTTTCTCTTAAGAACAATGAGAGAACAACACCCAGAAATTTTAGAAGAAATCAGAACTGCGAAAGAAGTAAAACAAGAAGCAGCTCTGCAAAAAACAATCAAATCGATTGTTGAACATTTTCTGACAAAGAATAATTAAGGGGAAAGATCTTGGCGACACCGCGTGAGATAAAAAAGAGGATTACCTCGGTTAAAAACACGAGAAAAATCACTCGAACCATGGAGATGGTCTCCACGGCAAAGGCAAAAAAAGCGACTAACAAAGTCAATGCGGCGAAACCATACGCCGACTTAACTCGCCAGTTGGTTTCTTCTTTGTCTAGCCTGGCTTCTATCATCCACAGCCCTTACTTAAGGAAGCCGGACAAAATCCGAAAAGTTGCTATCCTTGCAATTGCCGCTAACCGTGGGTTATGTGGTGGTTTTAACTCCAATCTTCTTCGTATGGTGAAAAACCGCATCGAAGAGTTGAAGTCCAAAGGTGTGGAAGTAGAAGTTCATGCTGCTGGAAAAAAAGCTATTGCCTTCTTCAAATTTGCGAAGATCGAATTGGTAACAACACATACCAATATCGATGATAAAGCGGGAAGTAAAGAAGCGAATGAACTTGCTTCTTATTTTATGGAACGTTTTGCAAATGAGTCAGTGGATTCTGTCGAAATTATCTCCACTCACTATTATTCTGCCGCCAATCAAAAACCTGAGATTACCACTGTTCTTCCTCTAAAAATGGAAGAAACGGGATCAAAAGGTTCTACGGGGCCAGAAGTATTGTATGAGCCAGATCCAAAAACAATTTTGGAAAACCTTCTTCCTATGGTGATCAAAACTACTTTTGTTAAGATCATTTTGGAGTCGGTAGCATCCGAACACATTGCACGTAGAGTGGCTATGAAGGCGGCAACAGATGCAGCCGGTGAGATGATCAAACTTCTTACTCGCGGTTACAACCGAGTTCGTCAGGCAAAAATTACGCAGGAAATTTCAGAAATCGTAGGGGGAGCGGAAGCCATCTCCTAACAAAAGGTCTTTCGGAGTATATATGAATAAAGGTAAAATTAAACAAATCATCGGTTCGGTATTGGACATCAGTTTTGATTCCGGGAATATGCCTGAAATCTACAATGCCGTAGAGATTCAATCTAAAGTAAACGGCAAAGATGTTACGATTACTGCCGAAGTGCAACAGCACATCGGAGACAACACAGTTCGTGCCATCTCCCTTCAATCCACAGACGGATTAAAAAGAGGACTCGAAGTAATTGATACAGGAATACCAATCTCTGTTCCAGTAGGAATTAAAACCCTTGGACGTATTTTTAATGTGCTCGGTGAAGTGATCGATGAGTTAGGTGATCTACCAAAAGACGTAAAAAGAATGCCAATCCATAGAAACGCACCTTCTTATGATGAAATTAAACCTAAAACTGAGATCTTTGAAACAGGGATCAAGGTCATCGACTTACTCGCTCCTTATATCAAAGGGGGAAAAACAGGTCTCTTCGGTGGTGCCGGAGTAGGGAAAACCGTTCTTATCCAAGAGCTTATCAACAACATCGCAAAACAACATGGTGGTTACTCTGTGTTCGCAGGTGTAGGTGAAAGAACTCGTGAAGGAAATGACCTTTGGAATGAAATGAAGGAATCGGGAGTTATCGACAAAACAGTTCTTTGTTTTGGCCAGATGAACGAACCTCCTGGTGCTCGTCTTCGTATTGCACTTTCAGCACTCACTATGGCAGAAAACTTCCGTGATGAGTCTGGTTCTGATATCTTACTTTTCGTAGATAACATCTTCCGTTTTTCACAAGCGGGATCTGAAGTATCGGCCCTTCTCGGTCGTATGCCTTCTGCGGTGGGTTACCAACCAACTCTATCAACAGAAATGGGTGGATTACAAGAAAGGATTACGTCAACCGTTCGCGGATCCATCACTTCGGTGCAAGCGATCTACGTTCCTGCCGATGACTTAACTGACCCGGCACCGGCGACTGCGTTTGCTCACTTAGATGCAACAACAACTCTATCTCGTGCGATCTCAGAAAAAGGAATTTATCCTGCGGTAGACCCACTAGATTCTACATCACGCATCATGAACCCACAAATCGTGGGAGACGAACATTACAACACTGCGCGTGAAGTACAAAGAATCCTTCAAAGATACAAAGACCTTCAAGATATCATTGCGATTCTTGGTATGGACGAACTTTCTGAAGACGACAAAATCCTTGTGTCTCGTGCTCGTCGTTTAGAGAAGTTCCTCTCTCAACCGTTCCACGTAGCAGAGCAGTTTACTGGTCGACCTGGGAAGTATGTGAAATTGGAAGACACCATCCGTTCCTTCAAAGGAATCATTGAAGGAAAATATGACACACTTCCTGAGCAAGCGTTCTACATGGTCGGATCGATTGACGAAGTAATCGAAGCGGCAAAACAACTCAAAGGTTAATCAGGATGAGTAAAGAACTGACTTTAACAGTCATCTCTCCTGACAAAATCCTTTACCAAGGTAAGGCAGAGTCTGTGATTCTGCCTGGTTCTGTGGGTTATTTTGGAATTTTACCGGGACACGCCACGCTTGTGTCCCAGTTGGACTTTGGGCTCATCAAATTGCATACTTCTGGAAAAGAGTTCCGAATTGCGATCGATGGGGGATTCTGCGAAGTGAGAAATGACCAAATCCGCGTCCTTACCGAAGGTGGGGATTCTGAGGATGATTTGTCTCATGACCACGCAGTGGAACTCCTTGAGGAAGCAGAAGCGCTTCCGGTCTCCAAAGACAAAGAAATTCTCCTAAAGAAAGCAAAAGTTCGCATTTTACTGCACGAACGTTAATTTTTTTCCCCCCTTCTTGCCGAAAATATACCAGAGGGGGATTTCCTTTGGCTGTAAATTGGATTCGACGTTTTGTATTGGTATCGATACTATTTGCCGGATTCTATTACTTAAAGGAAAACCCTGATTTGCGAAAAAGAATCTATTCTGAAGAACCGATTCGTGTTAAAATTGAGGGGCCAGTATTGAATCCCGGATTTTATTCATTGGATGCGGGTTCAAATGGAAAAGATTTGATTGAAATGGCGGGTGGATATTTACCTGGAGCGCAAATCAAAACGGAGGACAGTATCTTGGAACAGCCGTTAGAGGATGGCCAGGTACTAAATTTGGGAAAACGGTAATCGAGGCGAATGGCGGATCAAGAAAAGAATAAAAACGAAGATCTAGAAAACATCGAACCTGTACTCGATGAAGACTCGTTTTCCCTGGATTTGGATGATTTTGATATGGGCGATGATGATATGGATGTATCGCCAGGGATTGAAGCCCCAAACCTAGAAGATATCTCTGCTTTTGATGATGAAGATGATTCCATTTCGGATATGGTTGCCTCCTCCGATACCTATGATGATTTATTAGATATAGATTTAGATTCTGACCTTAACTTACTTGGGGAAGAAGACCCCATTTTACATGATGAAGACATTCATGCAGATTTTTCTGATTACGAAGAAGAATCAGAAAAAGAACAAAACAAAACTCCTAAGAAAACCAAACAATCTTATAACAACGCTAACGATACTGATGAAGATGATCTTGAACTCGAATTCGATGATGATTTGATAGATCTTGATAAAGAAATCGAATCGATACTCAACGGTGAAGATGGAATCTTAACTTCTAAAAAATCAAAACAAGATTCGGAAGAAGAAGAGGAAGGTCCTATCTCTCTTTCTTTGGAAGAACTCGAAAACATAACGGGTGATTTAGAAGAAGAAGACCATTCAGGAGAATCAGAACGTTCTCACTTTGACGAAGAGGAACATGCTCTTATCGATGAGGATTCCGATCTTGATTTAGATTTGGATGATTCCGAAATTGATACAAACCTTTCCTTCGATGAAGAAGGAAAACCTCAATTTGATTTAACAGATCATGATGCAGAAGATTCTTTTATACCTAAAGATGATTTAGGACCTGGGACAGCGGAAGAAGACACTAGTTTTAAACCTCTAGTGGATCCTGAAGAAGAAGAACTTTTTGGCAAAACCAAAGAAGACGAAAACCTAACACTTTCTGATGAAGAACTTGGGAGTATTCTCGGTGCTGGTGGCGAAGCCAGTTTAGAAGAAACACTTGGTTCTGAAGAAGAATTTTTAACTTCTGATGATGAATCTGACCTTCCTAATTTTTCTGATGATGAAGATAGTTCTTTTGATTTGTTAGGTGGTGATCTAGAGCTGCCAGAAGAAGAACCTTCGAATGAAGAAGAGGATGAAGGTCCTCTCACTCTATCTTTAGAAGAATTGGAAAATATCTCTGGTGGAGCAATCGAAGAAGACTTTGAAGAACCAACTGCTGATATCTTAAATGAGGAATTGGAAGACGAATCCATTACCTTAAGCCCTGACGAACTTGGTAATATCATTGCAGGCGATCCAATTGAAGAATCTGACGATTCCGATATGGAAGAAACTCACGAACTAGAAACAGATCTCGGTGATGACTTTGGTTTTGATTTGGGGGAACCTGAATCGGATTTGGAAGAATCGGAAAGTTCTGAAGAAGGCCTCGAAGGTCAATTGGAAGGCTTTGAATCTTCGGAAGAAGAAGACGAAGGTCCTATTGCCCTTTCCATGGAAGAATTAGAATCCATAGCCTCAGATGCGGAAGAAAGCTCCGAAGAAGAATTGGTGGATAGTTTTGATCGTGCTCCACTCCCTTACGAAGAGGAACTGACTCCTAAATCGGACGTACTAGCGGAAGAGGAAGAAGGTGAATCCATTGCCTTGTCAATGGAAGAGCTAGAAAACATCACTGCTTCTGAAGAAGAGGAGATGGAACAAGAAGATGTTACTCTTTCTCCTGAAAGCCTTGATGAAATTTTAGGTGAGGAACTTCCGGGTGAAGGTTTAGAAGATATTGCTGATCTTCCTATTGAAGAAGAGTTTTCTTTATCGGAACAAATCGGTGATGAAGAACCATCCGATTTTGATTTAAATTCTATCGATGAACAAAACTTAGTAGAACATGAAGATGAGATGGATTTCGGAGATTTGACTTCCGACTCCACAGTTGATGATAGTTTTGATTTAACAGTAAATGAACCTAAAGATACAAGAGTCCCGACCTTAGCATCTGATGACTCAGAAGAATTTGAAGTCGATTTGGATGAATACGCAATGGAAGGAAAACTCTCTCCATTGGAAGAACTTCGTAAATCAGATATATCTGCTCCAGATTCAAAACAATCGTCAACCGAAGTGTCTGCGGATGTTGGTGAAGAAAATCTATCAGTCGGCGAACGCAAAAAAGTTTTGGGTTATTTAGATAACCTCCTCGGAAACCTTCCTGATGATGTGATTCAGGAGTTTTCAAAATCTCAATATTTCGAATTATACAAAAAAATGATGAAAGAATTGGAGTTATAAAGTGGGACTCCTCGATAGAGCCGAAGAGATTAAAAAAACTTCGGGTTCCCCAACTTCAAAATCTTCTTCAAATATTCAGGAAAAACCGTCTTTATTAAAAAAGGCAGAGTTGTTTCGTGAAGGGAATGAACCTGTAAAAAAAGACTCTGTGCCTATAGCCGACTCCGACTCGGAATGGTTAGACGATAGTTTTTCTGATACCCTTGCCACAGAAATTGGAGATCTCCCAAGTCCCGACGGGGAAGAAGAGTTTGATTTAAGTGATATACCTGAACTTACAGACGCCGACTTTGGCGCATTAGCTGATGAAACCTGGGATGAAGATCCACTTCCACAATTAGAGAATGATTTGGATGATGGCCCGAGTGACTATCAGCCCATCTCGGATGAAAATTCGGAACCAGAACCTCTGCCAGAACCCGATTTGGATTTTGATTTGCCCTCTTTTGATGAAGAGCCATCTTCCGATTTAATTGGAGAAGAGACAAAACCACAAGAATCTAATCCAGAACCAGTTGCTGAATCTAAACCTGCTCCTACCAGCGAACCAGACTTTGGTGATGATCTAATAGATCGTGATTATCATGAGGATACATCGGAACCCGACGCCCCTTTACCTGAAGTCAATATATTTGACGAGTGGGAGAATGATGCTAAAAAAGAAGCGGCAAAACAACCACTTAGACCTACAAAAGAGGATCCCGCACCTATAGGTGAAGATGTACTCTTTGATGATGAATCGGATTTTGGCACAGCTCCCATGTCCTACCATCTGGCTTCTAAAAAACGAATTGAGAACTACCAAGCCATTTTTGAGATTACAAAAGAAATCGCTTCTTCCAAAGAATTTTCAGATTATTTCGATAACTTAGTTTATAGTTTAATTGGACAAGTGGGATGTCACTCTGTAGTGGTCCTTACTTCTACTAATCCAAAGAATCCAAAATGGGAAGCAGTGGCGGCACAAGGAATTCAATCCAAAGATTCCTGGTATCTTTCTCCGAGTGATGAAATTTATTCCCGCATTTCTGATTCAGAAACGGTCATTTATGCCGGCGAGTTTAAGTCCTCGCGATTACCTGATCGAGAACTCAGATTATTAAATGAAATGGGTTCCGAAATTCTTGTTCCCATTCGCCACGGCGAAAAATGTTTTGGGGTCTTGTCCCTTGGAAAACTAATTAATGGGGAAGAATACATCACCGATGATTTGGAATTTGCAAAAATAGTTGGTGATATTGCTGGTTCTGTTTTTGAGAGAGTATCTGAATTCGAATTGATGAATGACAACTTGCTCCAGGCAAAAGATGTTATAGAAATCAATGAATCTGTTTTGCGATTTGCTCGTGAATTTGCTCGTGTTCGCAAAATGGATGAAGCATACGATCTTTTGATAGATAACATTAAAAGTAAACTAGGTGTGAAACAATTTTCCTTTTTAGTGTTAGATTCAGAAACTCGATCTGATTACATTGTGTTTGGTTCTAATTTTATATTACCAGAACGGGCCAAAGACTTTAGGCTCAGTAAAGATTCTGACATTGTTGGGATGGTTTCTAACGTAGCTGGAGTTTATAAGTTAGAAAACTTCAGAGAGGATGCAGAGCTAAAATCTATTTTTACGAATGATGAATTGGGAATTATGAGTGAGTTTACAATTCTACCGATCATCAATTTGAATTGGCTTGTGGGTATGGTAATTGTCCATTCCACCGGTTCTGCATGGACGGATACTACTCGTGATGTGGCTGTAACTCTTCTTGAAACCTCGGCACCTGTATTTGCCAATCTTCTTATTTTGCAAGAGAAAGAAGCATTATTCAGAAATCCATTCAATCCATTAGAAACTAGAATCTTAACAGAAATTGAAAAAGCATCTCAGATGAACACTAACTTCACAGTTTCTTTGTTCAAAATTCAAAATGTTTCCCGAATGGTGCATTTGGTCGGAGCTGGAACCTTCGCTCGTTATGCGGACGCTCTTCGTAAAACTATGATGGATCATATTGGAGAATTGGATTTTTTTACAAGAGTTGGACAAGGAAAGTTTGTTATGGTCCTTCATGGAAAGGATAAAGAAGAAACTGATGTTGTGATTAAGAAAATCAAATCATCATTTGCGAAAAAAGAAGATGCCATCATTGGATCTTTTCGAGCAACCTATAGAGTTCTAAATTTATCTTATCCTCATGATACCAAGGACAAAAACCAATTTTTGGAAATGGTTGAAGAAGCCTAAGTAACGACTGGTGTTATTTAACTCTATTTCCTTTCTTTCTCATTTCCTGTTTTTCTATTTAGTTTATTACCATGTATCGGACCGCATTCGGAAGTATCTGCTTTTATCGTTCGGTATTTATTTTTATTCCCAATGGAATTTCAACGCCACAATTTTATTAATCTTTTCTGTCATATTTAATTATAGTTTGGCGAGGTGTTTTTCGCACCTTTCTGGGAATAAAAAAAAAGGCCTCTTTATCTTCGGAATCACTTCCAATATACTCTATCTTGGAGTGTTTAAATATTTTGTCTTTGTTTGGGAGCTGTTGTCCGATATTAAGATTGGTTTCGGATTTTCCGAGTTAGTTTGGAAACCGGAAATTCTATTGCCCATTGGGATTTCATTTTATACATTCCATAACATCAGTTATTTGATCGAAGTATATGATGAAAGGATCCGTCCTTGTAAAAACTTTTTTACTTTTGCCATCTATGATTTGTTTTTTCCTTTATTATTACTCGGCCCGATAGAAAGACCCGGAAACCTCATTCCACAAATCGAATCCGAACAGATAATAACGAAAGAAAATATTTGGAATGGAATTTCCCTTTTTATCTGGGGCGTTTTTATTAAATCTACTATTGCCGATCCCTTCTCTCGGTATGTAGAAATCCATGCCCACTCCTTTGAAACTTTAGAACCTGGAATTTTGTGGATCGTTGCACCAGTGATTGCTTTTCAAGTTTATGCGGACTTTTTTGGTTATTCTCTCTGTGCTATGGGACTTGCTGAAATGATGGGATTTCGATTAATGAATAATTTTAAACGGCCTTTCTTTGCTTCCAATCCATCGGAGTTTTGGTCGAAATGGCATATTTCCCTTTCTACTTGGTTACGAGATTATGTTTATATTAAGTTAGGTGGTAATCGCCATGGTTTCTTCCGTGAGAATGCAAACTTAATGGTTGTTTGGTTTCTTGCAGGGATTTGGCATGGTGCAGGTTACGGATTTGTGATTTGGGGGGTATATTTAGGACTTTGTTTGGTATTATATCGATGTTTGAAACATTATAATTTGGTGAAAGATGAGAGTCGTTTCCAGTCGATACTCGGAACTTTTTTAACCTTTTATAGTTTTTCTTTGGGTCTCCTTTTATTTCGTATCAAGTCTCCTTCTGAAACAAATTTGATTTTAGAGAATTTATCTCATTTGCCAGGCCTCTATGCTATCCCGTTGATGATCCTTATCACCACCTTACCGTTATTGGTATTTGATTTGTGGCAGGAATGGAAAGATACAGATCGCCCTAACTTTTTTATATCTACTAAACCTTTTTCCTTTCTCATTATGTTTTTCTTTTTGTTTCTTTGGTTTTCGTTATTTTCTCCCTTTGGAAAACAGGACTTTTTTTATTTTCAGTTTTAAGTTTAACTTATGAAAATACGATACCTTTTATCTACATTTTTATTCCTTTCCCTTTTTATGCACCTTACAGTGGAGTGGATCGTTCCATTTTGTGAAACTACTTCTTCTTATTGGTATCTTGCGAACAAACGAAAAATTTCCTCTAATGCAAAAGTGTTGGTGTTAGGTGATAGTCAAATTGTTAGTGGAGTTACTCCCAACTTAGTTGCGGAAATAGAAGGTGTAACAGTGGATGAGGTTTTGTATCTTCCGAAGCCCAGTCAACAACCAGAGGGAATTTTGGCAGATTCATTAGAAGTGATCCAGAAGTTTCCAAAACTGAAAAGAGTATATGTAAACCTATCTCCTTTGAATACGAGTAAAAATTCGGTAACTGATGCTAACCGGCAATTGTTCTTTTCGTTTGGAAACTTTTCATTAAACACAATCGCTCATCCACTATTACGTAAGGCATACTTTCCTAACCTAACGGATTTAAGTTGGAAGTGGATCATTGAATTATTCCCTTATTTTGGACTTAGTTCCAATTTAAATCGTTTAGTTTATGACCCCATCGCACAGATGGATATCCCTCGAAGAAAACAAGAGTTTCAATATATAAGTGAAAGTATGGAAATGAGTCAAGGGTCTTGGATTTGGAAATCGATAGGTGATGATCCCACTTTAAATGAGTTGGAAGAATTTCCAAATCATAGTTCGCAAATCCTTGCCGGGAAAAGAGATCTTTCGATTCTTATATGGTTAGATTTTCTACAACTGTGGAATCAGCAAAATGTAGAAGTAATTTTTCTTCGGGTACCTTTTTCCCCTAAGATGGAAAAAGATATTTTGAAAACTAAGGCGAACTTAGTGGCAGATGAGTTTTTCAAAAGGATCACATCCGATGCAAACCAGAAGAAGGTGGCAATATTTGATTTTAAATCGGTGTTTTTGAGTGAGTATCAGTATTTTGGAGATTTGACACACCTCAACCAAAAAGGAAGAGATGCGTTTTCAAAGATTTTGAAAAAGAAATTATTTGATCACACCCACTCGTCGTCCGAGGGCATGTAGGTTGATTCCCCAACCAAGACCAAAAAATTGTTTTGGTGTGAGGATTTCCTCAGTACTGGGATCCCAAATATCTTTTACAAATGCTTCTGCTGTGATTTCGGTTCCGTATGGAATTCCCCAGAAATTTTTATCTTCATTGTATGGCATGAAATAACCTCCGTAATTTACCAAATCTTACGATTTAGAGGATTCTACCATAGTATAAAATTCTTGGAAATGATAGGCCGAGTCATGGGGACCAGGACATGCTTCTGGGTGGTATTGGACTGCCATCACAGGAAGCCCTGCGACTTTAAGTCCAGCAACCGTATGATCAAACAGATTGATTCTTGTAACCGGCATCTCACTGGTTGAATCACCAAGAACATGGAAACCATGGTTTTGCGATGTAATTTCGATTTTACCAGTTTCTTCGTTTCGAACGGGATGGTTCCCACCACGGTGACCAAACTTGAGTTTGGCCGTCTTTTTCCCGAGGGCAAGGCCTATGATTTGATGGCCTAAACAAATCCCAAAGAGGGGTTTTTTTGCATCCATAATGGTTTTTGCCGAAGCAATCGCATAATCTAATGGAGCTGGATCCCCAGGGCCATTAGAAAGGAAGTAAGCATCAAATCCATCTTTCATTAAGTCTTCTGCCTTTGTTTTTGCAGGAAAAACATGGACATTGAACCCGGCAGCATCTAGGAGTTTGAGTATATTGCGTTTGATTCCAAAGTCGTAAACAGCCAGTTTGAACTTACTTGGAGAGTGGGCTCCAAACACGTAGGGTTTTTCACAAGTGACCACTTGAGCCAGGTCTTGGCCTTCCATGGAAGGGGCATTTTTGACTGCCTCTAAGAAGGAATCTTCGTAAGTTTCACTGATAAAAATCCCACAGGACATAGCACCTGAATTGCGAATCATTCGTGTTAGTTTGCGTGTGTCGATTCCTTCAATCGCGGGTACTCCGAAACGAATTAGAAACTCACTCAGAGTTTCCTTGGATTGAAAGTTGGAAGGTCGTTTTACGTATTCTTTGACAATCAGTCCCGAGGCTTGGATCCGGTCGGATTCCATATCGTCTGGATTGATTCCATAGTTCCCAATCATGGGATAAGTGAGGGTCACGAGTTGGCCTTTGTAGGAGGGGTCAGTGATAATTTCCTGATAGCCTGCCATAGAGGTGTTAAAGACTACCTCACCAATCGAATTCTTATTTGCACCGAAGGATCGGCCCTTCATGACCGTTCCGTTTGCTAAAACCAAAAAAGCCTGCATCAAATCCATTCCAAAGAACCTGGCCCTAATGACGAACAAAAATTCATCAATCTTTTATGTAATAGCGTTTTATCCTATCATAACGGTAATCCCCGTTGATTTCCACGGTTTGCATTTTGGAGAGGGATTCCTCCATATCCTTAGCGAGAGCAGGTTCGATGGTTAGATACGAACGTTTTCCTCGGACTAAGTAGACAATTTGCCCTGTTTCCCCGTTGGCTTCTACCACCTGTCCTTGGATTCTTTTGGACTGAGGAGCCGCAGAACTTACAGAAACCTGGAATTTTTGAAAGATATGAGGCCTTCCTACACAAAGCCAAATATCGGAACTGGGATTCAGTTGTGTGGCTTTTCCTTCGATATGGTGTTTTTCGTAGGATTGGTTTCCGAGGACCAACCTCATAGTCTCGGCGTCGCAATAGATGGTTTTTTCCCGAAGATTGGTAGGATCGAGGTAACGAAACTGTGGTTCTGGCCCTTTTGCATCCCAATGCACCAATTCGCCTGAAAAACGAATGACTTTGCGTTCTATTGCAAAGCGATCGCTTGAAAACAGAACAAAAAGCAAGAACAATCTGCAAATAAGGAAAAGTTGTTTAGACGGCATTAGACTCATTCGAAATACCACATTTAACACAATTTTCATTTAGATTTAACAATTTTATTTGACAAATCCTAGAACAACGACTAGTTTCATTGCAATTGTCGGTATGAACGGCTGCTCACTTGCATTCGTTTGTCCACAGGTACGAAAAAAAATTCAGGAAACACTCACTAAGGAGTAATCATCACATGCTTAAATCTCTTCGCTTTGGAATGATGGGGTTCTTACTTTTGTGCTTAGCAGGTAGCTTAAGCGCACAAACCGGTCCTCGTTCGTATTTTATGATCGGTCTAGGTATGCAATTCGACCTAGCTCAACTCGGTGGAACCATCACAAAAGATGGTCTCGATTCTCGCCTTCCTGTTACTAACAGTTCTGGTGCTTTGACTGGTGGCCAACAAAAAGCTATTTATGCTGAAAACACATTACTCAGCTTAAAAAGATCTACTGGTGGAGTGGTTGGTGGAAAAAACAGTGGAGCAATGACTGGTGGTAACATCAACATCGGTTACGAAAAAGAAGGAATCTTCGGGCTCAATAATCTTTTCTTCCGAATCAATGCTAACTATACAACTAAAATTGCTGGTGGTGATACTACTTCCACTATCATGGGTTACAAATGGTTAGACCAAGAGTGGAATTATACTGCTGTAACTGTTCCCACTTACATTGGGGTTAAATTGTACAATGCAGCTAACGACACAGCTGTTTACATCGGTGGTGGTGTGAACTACTTTAAAGGTATGTGGAACGTATCAGGAACTATCAACGCTCCTGGTTTAGAGTTAATGACTGCTGGACTTGGTTCCAACGGATCTCCACTACTTGGTCGTGGCGGTGCTCTTTTGGGTGATGTTCCAAGTCCAGGTGTTGCGAAAGAAAACGCAAAATTTGGTGCTAGCGGATTCGGATTCAACTGGATCGTGGGAGCTCAAACAAAAGTAACTGATAAAGGTCACCTTTTCTTCGAATTGGAAACTATCCTTTCTGCAGGAATGGGTGTTGCTGGTGTTACATCTGTTGGTGGTGCTAGTGCACTTGCTCCTTGGGCAGCTTACCCAGTAGTAGTGGGTGGACAAACTTACCGCGTAGGTTACAAAATCGAGATTTAATCAGTTCTTTACTGAAAAATCAAAAGCCGGAGTTGGTTTCCAACCCCGGCTTTTTTTATATATTCACAGATCGATTAGATACTTTGGGTATCCATCAGCGTTGTGATGAAATCCCTATCTCTTGTAGTCAGTGAATTGGATTCATGAGTGAACAGTTTTAGTTGCACCTTGTTGTATACATTCCAAATTTCTGCATGGTGGTCGAGCGACTCAGATACTAATGCTAATTTGGTGATAAAACCAAAGGCCTCTTTAAAATCTTTAAATTCCCTGCTAAAAGTAAAAAAAGAAATACCATCCTTAGTTTCAAATTTCCAGTCCTCGTAGGTGTGAAGGATATTTTGAATTTCAACTTCGGTGAGGTCTTTCGGATTTTCTCTCATGGTTTTACCTTTTGTTTATGAAATACAATCAGATACAATCCTGCTAGAATGAGTCCAGCACCAACAAGTTTTTGAACATCGATGGGTTCGTTCATAAACAAAATCCCCACGAACATTAAAAAAATGGGTTCGATGAGAAGTGTTGCATTCAGTTTGCTGATAGGTAAATAGTTGTGTGCTTCGAAATAAAATGCCCTTCCTAAAAAATACCCAAGAAGTGAGAACAGTCCAAGAACAAAGATGATAGAAAGGTTTGGAATATGAAAACTTCCAATATACACCGAGTAGAGAAAGAAAAATATGCTCAAAAGAAAAAGTCGTAAATAAGCATATTCAAGACCTAATATTTCAGGCACATATTTTTTAATCATATAACTTTGGATCGCAAAAAGAAAGGCGCTGAGCAGAATACAAAAGGCAGATACAATCTTAATCTGTCCTTCCAAAGTGGAAATCATATAGATTCCCAAAATTGCAATCGCAATTCCAAAAACTTCCATCCTCTTTAATCGTTCTCCCAGAAAAAAAACTCCTAGTAAAACATTATACAATACGGTTGTTTTGATAAGAATTGCTGCCGGACCTAAATCTGTTTGTTTGAGTGCATAGTAATATAAAACAATACCAATGGCATTGGAAATTGTCCCCAAGATAAGGATGATCCCATCTCGCCTAATGGTTGTTTTTACTTTGATCCTTCGTTTTTTTGAGAAGAGAAAATAGGGGGTGACGACTAAAAAAGCAAAACCCACTCCAAAGAGTGCTGCAATTTCTGGCTCTGTATTGAATATTCGAAAGATTTCTTTAAATCCAATGACCTCGAATGCAAAAAACACTCCTGTCAAAAAAACAAAAAAATATCCTTTTTTTTCGTTACCAGTCAATGGGTTCTTTCCCTTGTGAAATCAAGTATTCATTGGTTTTGGAAAAATGTTTGTTTCCTAAAAATCCTCGGTAGGCAGAGAGAGGAGAAGGATGTGCCGATTTTAAAACCAAATGTTTGTTTTGTGGAATTAAGATTTCTTTTTTCCCAGCAAAAGCTCCCCATAACAAAAAAACAATATTAGATTTTTTTTCTGCCAGAATCTTTATCGCAGCATCGGTAAATTCTTCCCAACCTTTGTTTTGGTGAGATCCTGCTCTGTCTTTTTGGACAGTGAGTGTGGCATTAAGAAGAAGAACACCTTGGTTTGCTAAACGAG
This sequence comes from Leptospira vanthielii serovar Holland str. Waz Holland = ATCC 700522, assembly GCF_000332455.1. GTDB lineage: Bacteria > Spirochaetota > Leptospiria > Leptospirales > Leptospiraceae > Leptospira_A > Leptospira_A vanthielii. The sequence continues at coordinate 63,294 of NZ_AOGY02000056.1, forward strand.
TTAAGTCCCCGGTTTTAGGGATGGGTTTTTGTACGTCGTCTGCAATTTCTTTGAAGATATTTTGTAAGGAAGGAGGGAAGGGAATACCATCATTCACCGAAAAACAAAGACCATGGGCCTGTCCTGGACCGTGGTAAGGATCTTGGCCGAGGATCACTACTTTTACTTTCTCAAAGGGGCAAGAGTCAAAGGCATTGAAGATTAATTTTGCAGGAGGGTATATGGCCTTAGATTTATATTCATCTCGTATCCACTCTCGTAATTTAGAAAAATACGGTTTCTCAAACTCTGATTGTAGGACTTCCTTCCACCCAGGTTCAATTTGTACGTCTTTCAACTCTACCCTCCGAATAAAAGTATAATACTCGTAAGTCGATTCCTCCATGGGTGACATGGATTGTTTTTTTAGAAAAACTTCTTAGTTCTCGCATACAATCGCTCCATTTTTCTTCCGTAGGGCAAAGTATAAATCCAATGAGTTTCGGGCGATTTTTAGTGAGTTTTAAAAGTTCTTCTAATCGTTTCCCAATTTTTTGATAGAGTTTTTCCTCGGATTCCGTTCTTTCATTTTTTCGAAGTCCATAAGGAGGATTTAGCGGTAAAAAGTAATGAGAAGTTTCTGATTCTGCTTCCGGCAACACAGGGAAGGTTCTAAAAAAATCTGAGATGCTATGATCCCAATTCTTCACTTGTATGAATTGTCTCCATCGATTGAACTCTTCTAACCAATAACTTTCTAAAGCAGGGTCTGTGTCTTGGATGACGATGGGTGTGGAGTAAGACGTGGAGGCTAAACTTTCTTTAAGTTTTTTCTTATAATGATCCAAAGATTTATCTGGAAACAAAACCATTCGTTTGAATAAAAACTCTCTCGGCAAAGATAACAGAGGGATTTTTTCGGATTGTAATGCCCATTCGGTGGCAAAAGTCAATGTACCTGCAAATGGAATGTACAACGCTGCGACCTTCTCCTTAGGAACTAAAAAGATATCAAAACACTGTTGGATTAAAATTTGGCTCAAGTCTTCGGGAACAGGGGCACTAGTGGGGAAAGTAGCTTTGATGCCTCGTTTGTATCCAGGTTCTCCAAGGATCGAGAGAGAAACAGTAATTTCATCTTCAAAATAACTGATATGTAAATTCTCTTTAATTTCGTAAAATTTTATATTCGTATCAGTAAACAATGGTTTTGCGATTCCAACTGCTTCTGTAAGTATCCGATCCCATTCTTCTTCTCTGACTTCAGCAGAACTGTCCCAATCTGTTGTCCGTGCAATCACAAGCCTGATGTCTCGAAAGCAAAGCCCATGAAACAAAAGATAGGTGATTTGATGTGAATTGGTATTTTCTAATTTGATCTTTTCTGAAAAAACACGAACATTCGGTTCTGGTTGGTTTGGTAATGGTACTGAACTCAAAATTTCTTTGATTTTTTCCCCCACTTGTGTGGCTGTACCCGGTGGAAAATAAATTTCCCAACTGAGAGTGGTTCCGGTTTGCGGTTTTCGGATTCTAAATTTCCAATTCATCTTTTCCTTGCTCTGGACCTTTCTATCTTTGAGATTGACTTATATGTCCAGGTTCTTCACTCCGGAACTCTTTTTGGTGATTGCGGCCATTCTTTGGGGTGGAACCTTTGTGGTCATCAAACTTGCACTGGATTCGGTGCCCCCTTTTCTATTTTTAGCAGTTCGATTTTGGCTCGCAGGTATTGTTACCTTACTCCTCTACCGAAAGACTTTGTTTTCAAAAGCAAACCGCAGATGGGACTATATCTTCCCAGCATTTTTGGTGGCTTGTTCCGCCCTTTTAGGTTATGCCTTCCAAACCATTGGTCTTGTTTATACGACTGCTACACAATCTGGATTTATGACTGGTGCTTATGTTGTTTTTGTTCCTTTGTTACAAATCTTAATCGAACGAAAGTTACCGTCAATTCGCACTTGGATTGCTGTTTTGATTGTGGTTGTGGGATTATTTTTGATTTCACAAAACGGAAAAACTTACGAAGAGATCCGCGAATCCACTGGTTTTGGATTAGGTGACGGGCTTACCCTAATTGGTGCTTTTTTCTTTGCCATCTATATTATACTCATCGATATTTTTAGTAAAAAAATTCCGGCACAAATACTTGTTTCTTTTGAGATCCTTCTCATTGCGATTGTTTCTACCACTTTGTTTCCGGTTGAATCCATATTTTTAAACCAATCTATCTCTATTCAATTTGATTTGAAATTTTGGATTGGGATCATTTATACTTCAATCTTTGCAACGATATTCACTACGCAGATCCAAACCAGATACCAGAAAGCAGTTCCTCCCGCAAGAGCCGGACTACTTTACAGTATGGAGCCAGTATTTTCTTTTTTTCTGGCATATTTAGTGTTAGGCGAAAGATTGGAAACGGTGGGAATGATTGGCTCCGGCCTTACCCTATTCGGTATTGTATTTTCCGAAATGGGTAAGTGGAACAAAAGAGAAGAATGACCTTTTAAATATTCCCTTACTTTTAAGTTAGAATCCGTTTAAATGATTTGATGTTCTTTTAGTGCGTGGTATAAAATCCCGATCGTTACTTTCAGAATGGATAATATAGGAATGGCGAGTAACATTCCAAAAATCCCAAAAAAATTGCCTCCTACAGCAATTCCAATCATGATCGCCAGTGGATGGAGAGAAACAGCATTGGCAATCACAACGGGTTGGACAATGGCATTATCCACTAATTGAGCCACAACTACTACGGAAGCAATGGAACCGATGGCAGGCGACATTTCCGGGAAGAGGATAGAAAATAAAATGGGTGGGATGGCACCAATGAGTGGCCCAAGGTAAGGAATTGAATTGGCGATTCCCAAAAACACTCCGAAGAGGATAAAAAACTTAACTCCTACAATATAAAAACCAATGGACGCAACGATTGCCATGATTCCGCATTGGATCACCAAACTTTTTAAGTAACTAGTGATCTGTTGGTTCATTCGATAAAATACCATTAAAAACATTTCAAAAAAACGATTGGGGATAAAACTGATTACAGTTTTGTAAATCAAGTGTGCATCCAATAACAAAAAGAAACTAATGATTGGAATGATGATCATCCAACTGATAAAGGTTGGAATCATTACAACAAGGCCTCGTAAAAATTCTTCCAAATTGGTCGTTGCCATTTTTGCAACTTCTTCTGGGTTAATGATTTTTTTCCACAACTCCGGGTTTTGGGAAACAACAGGAAGTTTGTTAAAATCTAGTAACTGAAAGTTGGGATCATCCATCTTGGTTGACCACTCGGAAACTATAGGTTGCACCTTTTCGAAAAGATTTGGAAGGTAAAAAGCCAAAAACCAATAAGCCACGGCAATCAAAACAGAGAAGATGATAATAGTTGTAATTGCCCTATGAACACCCCTTGATTCAAAATAATCCACAATACCATGAAAGATATAAAAATGGATTCCTGAAATGAGTAGAGGAATGGCTAAAAATTTAACTCCTACTATCCCAATCAAGATGGTAAGCGCAATGAGGCCAAAAAATGCACTTCGTAAAATAAGCGAGGATATATTGAATTCTTTTAAATTCATTTGGTTTTATTTTTTTTACTTTTGAAGTAAGCCGATTCTAATGTATCATTTGTTTTGCGAAGTCTATCGGCAATGATGGAGGCAAAACTAAGTAGTAGATCATTTCCCACTCTTGGTTTAGTTTCTAATAGAGTTTTTAATTCTGGTTGGAAAAATCCAAGCAAAATGGAATCCACAAGGGCAACCGCAGTGGCAGATCTTGGGAAATCTTGGAAGAGGGCCAATTCACCGAAAAAGGCACCTTTCTCTAGTTCGGCGAGTTTTAAAGTAACTCCTTCTCTTTCTGAAAAAATTTCCACCTTACCTTGTAAGATCAAATACACACCGGTTCCTGCTTGGCCTTGATAGAAGATGGTTTCTCCAGCGTAATACTTACGTTTGTGAATCAGTCTTGCGACTTCACGTAAGGTCCTACGAGACATACCTTGGAAAATAGCGGTTTCGCGTAAAAAATGTGAAATCTCCGTTATCGGGTTTTCGTCACGTTTGAGAATGGATTTCCAAAGGGGAAGTTGCATAGAGCCTCTCCTATATAAATCGGATAGACGGGGACAAGAATTGATAAAACTTGATCCGTATGGGCCAAGCTTTTTATGTAGCGGGAACCGGAACAGACATCGGGAAAACTTTTTTTTCCTGTCTATTTATGGCTAAATATGCGGAGAGTTATGGGTTCCGGTATTGGAAACCCATCCAAACAGGGCTTTCTAGCGCGAGTGATACCGAGTTTGTCCAGAAAACAACGAATTTATCTGATTCATTCTTTCTAAAACCTGTTTACGAATTTTTAACTCCTACAAGTCCGCATTATGCCTCCAAACAGGAAGGAAAAACTTTGGATCCCAAATCCCTTCTCGGCGTCATTGCCAAAGAAAGAAAAACCAATACACTGATCGAAGGGGCCGGTGGGGTTTTTGTCCCTTGGACAGAGGATTACCTGGCCATCAAAGGAATTCAAGAAAGTAATCTACCTGTGGTTGTGATTGGATCGACTGAACTTGGAACCATCAATCATACACTCCTCACATTGGATGTACTGACCGCACGTTTTATTCCTGTAATCGGCTTTTATTTGGTGGGACCCAAAAACCCATTACAATCTGATAATGCAGACATCATCCAAAGGTTAGGTGGCGCGCCCTGTTTGGGAGTCACCAATTTTCCGGAACAGAAATTATTACCGAGTGAATTTATTTCTTTTGCTAACGAACATTTTGATACAGATCGAAATGTAATCGATACTTTACTCATTCCCGAAGATGAAATATAATCCAATCCAAACATATACATGGGTTCCTTTGACCATCCAAGAAGAGGGGGAAAACCTCATACATATTGTCAAAGCGGAAGGAGAATTTGTTACCGACTCCGAAGGAAACACTTGGATTGATGCAATCGCTAGTTGGTGGACAATGATTTTTGGTCATCGCCATCCTGCGTTAGTTGCTGCCCTCAAAACACAAATCGAGGAACTGGATCATATCATGCTTGCGGGCCATATCCATCCAGCAGCAGAATCTTTATCTAAATCTTTATTAGAACTAACAAACTTTGACTTTCATAAAGTGTTTTATTCGGATAACGGATCGAATGCGGTTGAAATTGCATTGAAACTTGCCATCCAATACTACCAAAACCATCCAGACCTAATACCTAGGTCAGAATTTCTTGTTTTTTCCAATTCCTATCATGGGGATAGCATTGGTGCTATGAATGTTTCTGGAAAAAATTACTTCAATCGAATCTTTTCTGATCTCAGATTCCCAACCAAAGAATTTCCAGCTCCTAATTGTATGAATTGTCCTTGGGGAAAGGTAGCAAACAGTTGTTCTACGGAATGTTTGGATGACTTAGAATCTGAAATCAAACAAAAGGACTATGTGGGAATTGTGATTGAACCATTAGTCTTTGGTGCCAATGGAATGTTATTTTATGATAAAAAGGTTCTCGTTAAACTAAGAGAGTTGGCCACAAAAACTCATACCCTTCTTATTTTTGATGAAGTTTTTACAGGAATGGGAAGGCTTGGTGAGGTGTTTGCTTACCAAAAGGCGGAAACAAAACCGGATCTACTCGTGATGGCAAAAGGCCTTACCGGGGGAATGTTACCGCTTGGGGCCACTCTGGTCTCCGAATTCATTTACAAACAATTTTTATCCAAAGATCCGTACCGTGCTTTTTTTCATGCACATACTATGACGGGAAATCCACTAGCATGTAGCGTCGGTTATGCGTCAGTGAAACTACTGCAAGAGACGGGACTTGACCAAGTCAAAAAACTGGAAGAAGGTTTACAAAAACGAGTAGAACCATTCCAAAAAACTTTGGGGAAACGAATTGAAAATGTGCGAGTCATGGGAGGAATCTTTGCTTTCGAATATAAGGAAACCATTGCCGAAGATGAATATTTGAACCCGATCGGAAAACAAATTCGTGAAAAAATGAAAGAATTTCGTGTCCTGTTACGACCTCTCGGTCGCACCATCTATATCACTCCTCCTTATAACATTTCAGAAAAGTCCCTTGATCAAATTTTTTTGGCATTGGAACAAACTCTCCTTAGTTTTCCTGAATCAGATTGAGACTAAATATACGAAGAGATTTTCTTCGTTTACACAAGTTCCCGCAGCCCAAAACCTGTTCTCATGATTGCAGAAGTCCAAGAAAAAACAATATCTTCAGCTCCATCCTTAATTACGGAAGCGGAAGCCCTGGAAATCCTCGAAGGAAAAACTCACTTGCTGTCGGTTGTCGCTCGGGCATCGGAAGAACGAAATCGTTATTATACCAATCGTGTTCGCATTCATATATTAGATAATATCAAAAATGGTTATTGCCCCGAAGATTGTGGCTACTGTGCCCAAAGAAAGGGAGGAGATTCAGGAATCCAAGAGTATTCTTTAAAGTCTCCAGAAGAGATTTGGGAAGATGCGAAACGTGCAAAGGACAATGGTGCTTACCGGTTTTGTATGGTGACATCAGGTCGAGGTCCTACTGACAACGCTGTAGATAAACTTGCAGAGACCATCTCCAAAATCAATGGAGAGTTAGGGATGAAGGTCTGTTTGTCCGCAGGAATTTTGGACGCAAAAAAAGCAAGAGTTCTGAAAGATGCAGGTCTTGACAGATACAATCATAACCTCAATACATCTGAATCCAAATACAATGAAATTTGTTCTACACATACTTTTAAAGATCGACTAACAACGCTAGAGGCGGCAAAAGAAGCTGATATCGGACTTTGTTCTGGTATCATTGTTGGAATGGGTGAAGAACTAAAAGATCTCGTGCAAGTCGCATTTGAACTCAAACGACTTGGTGTGATTTCTATTCCTGTTAACTTTTTTATTCCAATCAAAGGACATGCCATTCAGAAGTCATCGCTCACTCCTGAATTTTGTATTCGAGTGTTGTCGGTATTTCGTTTGGTCAATCCAGATTCAGAAATTCGGATTGGTGCAGGAAGAGAAGGGCACTTAGGTTCTTTACAATCCATGGCTTTATTTGTAGCCAATTCATTGTTTGCTGAAGGATACTTAAACGTAAAAGGAAGTGAAATGGTTCAAACAATGAACTTGATTCGCGATTGTTCTATGGTCCCTGAATTTACAGAAGGTGTACCAGAAGGATGGGATGAGTATGAATCACAATCCCTTTACGACGAGAAAAATTTTCCAGAACTCTACAAACATAAAAAGTAGTTTGCCTTTTTTACTTTTGGCAGTATTATGCTCCTACTTTACTGCCTCTAGTGAAAAATATGCGAAAACCATCTTTACCATTTCGAAAGCAGATGAGTTATGCGATCGGCCAATTAGGTTGGTCCACTCTCATCAATATCATTGGTCTTCATCAAGTTTATTTTTATCTTCCTCCTGCACCAAAACCGGGTCAGGATTGTTTTCCTGATCTCATTGAAAAAATGGCCTTTTGGGGTCTTTCTACGATTGGAGTCGTGGCTGCGGTCGGTCGTTTGTGGGATGCATTTACGGATCCTATCATTGCCAATTCCTCTGACCGGTTTTCTTCTCGGTTCGGTCGACGCATTCCCTTTCTTTTTCTTGGTGGTGTTCCTTCCGCAGTTTTTTGTTGGTTAATTTTTGTTCCTCCTCACAACTATATCTCCTCGACAAACCTTGTTTGGATGACAGGTTGTATGTTGTTATTTTATCTATTTTTAACAGTGTATGTCACTCCCTTCTTTGCTCTCATTCCGGAACTGGGACATACTCCCGAAGAACGCCTGAATCTTTCTACTTATATCTCTGTTACCTATGCTTTGGGTATCATTGTTGCATCCACGGAACCGATGATTGCTAATGTATTCAAATCTAACTTTGTTTTTGATACAGACATTTCCGTTCAGACTTTAGTTTCTCGCCAATATGCTTTAGGAATTCTCTGTGTGTTTGCGACTATTTGTATGTATTTCCCTGTTTTTTCGATTCATGAAAAAACCTATTGTGAAGCGGAAGCATCGAGTGTTCCCTTTAGAGAAGCTATCTTTCTTACATTCAAAAATAAGAATTTTCTATACTTTGCTTTATCCGACCTTTGTTATTTCCTTGCCCTCACCATATTGACAACAGGGATCTCTTACTATGTGACAGTCCTTTTGGAATTGGAACGAGAGTTTGTAACACAACTGCTTACTGTAATGTTACTTGTTTCTTTTGCCTTTTATCCCGTTGTCAATTGGGTCGCAAAAAAGATTGGTAAGAAAAAAACAGTTTTATTTGGATTTTATGTTTTTCTTGTTTTGTTCCTTTCTATCTATTTTATCGGAAAAGATGAATTACCATTGCCACCGTATATCCAAGGTTATTTGATCGTTGCAGTGGCAGCCATTCCGATTGCCATTCTTGGTATTTTGCCAAATGCTATCTTGGCGGATATTGCTGAACTTGATTCGTTAAAAACAGGTTCTAAAAGGGAAGGATTGTTTTATGCCGGTAGAACTTTTATGCAAAAGTTGGGGCAAACACTGGCAGTTCTTGTCTTTAGTACGGTGATTCTTTTGGGGTTTGATCGTGAAACAAAGAAAAACGTATCGCCCACAGTTACAGGAATCCTTCCTCCTTCTGTGTCCGAACCGAAGTCTGAATCAGAAAAAAATCTAAAGGGAGAGACAAAAATAAGTATGGAATCTACCATTTGTAAAGTCGAAGAAGTAGAAGCGGGAGGGGAGCTGGTTGTTCGCCTGACTGGTCCTCTTGCCTCAGCATTCTGTCTACTAGCCATCTTTCTCTTTGGAAAATACAAAGAAGATGAAACTTTAGAAGAGATTGCAAAGATACGTGGTAATTAAATCCTGGTTTTTGGAGCTATTCAGATGAGATATCGCATTGAGACAACCAAGTTAAAGAACGGGTATATCGAAGCCAAACTCATCGAGACAACCACAAATAACCCGATCGAGTTTCGGATTTGTGACACGGAAGAATATGCGCAGGCCCAAATCAAAGATTGGCAAAAGCGCTTCCGAATGAATGAACCGCAAGAACAGGAATAAATTCCTCCTCCGATGGGGCATGGTTTTTGCCCTGGTTTTGAGTGTTTCCGATTGTAAGTCCTCCTCGAAACGTGACTATTTCGATACCAGTTTCCAATGTTTTGCAGAGCCGGGATGGCGAGATGACTCTAACTTTAAAAAGTATATAGAGAAAGCTTGGCTCCCCACACGGCTGTTATACGCAGAAGACAATTTGAAAATCAAAAGATCTAATGTAGTTTTTGCAGGTGATAGTTTGGTACATTTGTTTTTACCAGACCTTATGGCCAAAGAATTTCCCGGTCAATCGGTCACCAATCGTGGGATTGGTGGGGATATGACAGAAACCCTCCTCTCTCGAATGGATGAAGATATTCTTGTGTTACATCCAGAAAAGGTCGTGATCGAAATTGGTGGAAATGATTTTATCCAAGGTAAGTGTTTGAGTTTGGTTCAAAATAACCTACTTTCCATCATTCAAAAAATCCATTCCAAAAATAGAAATACGAAGATTTTTTTTCTTGCGGTTCCTCCCACAAGAGTAAAAGAACTGAACCAAATAGTACCTGTATTCAATTTATTTTTAAACCAAGTGGCAAGGACTACAACCAATGTGGAATACATTGAAGTTTGGGATAGTATGAGAAAAATCGATTCGCCCACTCTTCGTGAAGAATTCATTCGTCCCAATGGAGACAGCCTACATTTTAATGAAAAAGGATATGAGATTTGGGGCAAAAAACTAAGACCCTATTTGCAAAAGTAAAAATGAATTCACTGCTTTTAATTTCTCGCTCTCCTATTTCCAATACTCTTCTTTCTAAAACCTTTCCAAATCTAAGGTCGGATATTACAAATTCATCGACCGACAAAACTTTTGAACTCAAAGATTCCCATTCCCAAATCATTCGTGCAGAAAGGTTTGGGTTATACTGTGTTCGGATCGTTCAAGAGGAATCATTAACGAGAGACCAAGTTGTAGCAATTCGTAATCAGTTGGCAGAAAACCAAATTGATTTTTTATCATTCGGTTCTTTGTTACCTAAAAAAAAAGAATCTCTTTTTGTATTTGATATGGATTCCACTGTCATCAAAGAAGAAGTCATTGATGAGTTGGCAAGAAAACATGGAGTGTATGAAGCAGTAGCCACTGTGACCAAACAAGCGATGGAAGGTGGCATGGGGTTTGATGAAGCCCTTCGTTTGCGAGTGAAACACTTGAGCGGTCTTTCTAAAGAGAGTTTCAAAGAAGTGTATGATCTATTAACATTAAATGAGGGAATGGAAAAGGTATTTCAGTTTGTTCCGGCAAATGGATGTAAGTTGGGAATCCTCAGTGGTGGGTTTACTCCTGTTTTGCAATTATTTTCTGAGAAGTATCCCGTGAATTTTTACAAGGCCAATGGATTGGAAGAAGTGAGTGGATTCTTCACTGGTTCTATTTTGGGTGAGATCATCAATAGAGAAAAAAAAGAATTTTATTTGAAACAATATGCAAAGGATTTTTCAATTCCCCTTGAACAAGTGGTTGCAGTGGGGGATGGGGCAAACGATGCTTTCATGCTTTCTGCCGCAGGAATCGGAATTGGAATTCACGCAAAAACTGGATTAAAAGATCAAATCACTAATTGGATTGATTTTACAGACCTATCGGCTCTCGTCTTTCTATTTGAGGATACGTTTTAATTCATCTAAAATTGATAAGGCCTCGAGCGGTGGGATCTGGTTTGGGTCGATTTGTCTGAGTCTTTTTAAAACCTTTTCTTCGTTTGGTGATAGATTGGATGTATGATTATCCATAAGACCTGCAAACAAACTTGGTTCTTCGTTTTTGATTTTAATTTCTCTTTTTTTGGATTCCAAACCAACAAGAATTTCTTTGGCACGGTCTGAAACGGTTTCGGGAATCCCGGCTAGTTTTGCTACATAGATTCCAAAGGATTGTTTGGATTTCCCTCGTTTGACTTTCTTAAGGAACAGAATTTCTCCTTCCTTTTCAAAAGTATCCAAATACAAATTAAAAATTCCATTTCCTTTCTCAAGTTCGGTTAACTCGTGATAGTGGGTGGCGAAAATGGTTTTTGGTTTAGGAAATTTGACTGTTAGAAATTCTAAAATGGCCCAAGCAATGGATAACCCATCATAGGTGGATGTTCCTCTACCTACTTCATCAAAGAGAATGAGACTGTTCTCTGAAAATTGATTGAGGATGGTGGCAGTTTCTCTCATCTCTACAAAAAAAGTAGATTCCCCTTTGGTTAAGTTATCTCCAGAACCAATCCGAGTAAAAATTCGATCCACAACAGAAAGAGATGCTTTTTTTGCCGGAACATAAGAACCCATTTGGAAAAGTATTTGGTTAATGGCAATTTGGCGCATAAAGGTGGATTTTCCGGCCATATTGGGACCAGTTAACACCGCTATGGCGTTGTCTTTGGGGTTTAGTTCCAGACTATTGGGTACAAAACGTTCGCCAATAGGTAAAAAAGTTTCCACCACAGGATGGCGAGATTCTGAAAATTCTAGAATTCCGTCACTACGAATTTCTGGCCTTGCCCATTGGTATTCTTCTTTGATTTCCGTAAGGGAAAGGTGGTAATCTAAAGAAGCAACCTCATTGGATAGAGTGAGGAATTCTTCATAGAGAGAAATACAATGAGCTACTAACTCTTCAAATTTTTCTTTTTCAATTCTTTCGATGATTTCATCGGCTTGTAAGATGGCTCTTTCTAATTCTTCTAACTGAAGGGATGTGAATCTTTCCCCTGTCACTAAAGTTTGTTTTTTTAGAAAATGTGCCGGCACTTCTTTGGCTTGGGCTTTGGAGATCTCAATAAAGTATCCCAGGATTTTATTATAACGAATTTTGAGTGAAGAAATTCCGGATGTTTTTTTTTCTTTCTCTTCCAATTCCAGAATCCAATCTTTTCCCTTTTCGCGAGCAAGGATGGCATCATCGTATTCTTTATTGAATCTCGCCTTTAGAAAGGGTGAATTCCCCAGAAAAACAGGAAGTTCCCCTTCGTAGAGAGTATCAAAAAATAATTGGGAAAGGTTGGTTAGTTCTTTGGGTAGTTTTGAAAAATCATAACCAATCCCATCTAAAATGGTTTTTACATTCGATGTGGATTCCAAACTTTTATCGATCCCACGAAAGTCTCGGGGAAGAGCTTTCCCCACACGAAACCGAGTGAGGACTCGTTCTAAATCGATGAGGTCACCTAATAGTTCTTTGATTTGGAATCTTTCTTTTTATTGGCGGAGAGAATTTCAATTTTATCCCAGTGGGCTTTGATTTTATTTTCATCGCGAGTCGGGAAAAGAATCCTTTGTTTCAGATACCGTTTGCCGGTGGCAGTGATACAACGGTTGAGTACAGCAAAGAGGGTGTGGTTTTTGTCGTTTGGATTGTCCACAAGTTCCAAATGAGAAACCGTTTGTTCATCTAACACTAAATATTCGCTTTCATCAATTCGTCTGGGAGATTGAAACACAAAGTTCTGCTTGCGGTAGTTGTATTGGAGGTAAGCATCTAACACATGAACCACTGTATCAATTCCTGCGCCCCTCTTTTTAGGCAGATAGTCCTGTGGTATTTTTGATAGAATGATTTTGGATTCTTTGGCTATAGGGGGAATTTCATCGGTAAAAATGATTTCTTTTGGTGAAAATCGTTTTATGGTATCGTTGATCCGTTCTGTTTCGTTTTCGGAAAAAAAGAAATATAGAAGTTCTGAAGTAGAAACATCAGCAAACGCTAGATATACGGAAGTTTTTTCTTTATAATACAAAGATAAATAATTGTTTTGGTATCCGCCGAGTAAATTGTCTTCAACCACAGTGCCTGGAGTGATGATTCGCACCACTTCCCTTGACATGATTTTCGCTTTGGGATCGTCGGGTTTTGTTTGTTCACAGACCACAACTTTTTTGCCGGCAGCAATGAGCCTTGAGATATAACTTTCTGTGGCATGATAAGGAATCCCCGCCATAGGAATTTGGTTTTGGCGTTTGGTGAGAGTAATGTCCAAAATTTGCGCCGCAATTTTTGCATCGTCCAAAAACATTTCGTAAAAGTCACCCATACGAAAAAATACAATTCCATCAGGATGTTGTTCTTTCACTTCCATGTACTGTCGCATCACGGGAGTATTTAATGCTTCATAGTGTTCGGACATTTTGTACCAGTGTTTTTATCTTATTTGGATCTTTTTTCCCATTGGTTTCCACTCCACTTGCTACATCGATTCCATAGGGATGAACTGTCTCTATTGCAGTTTTTACATTTTCAGGAGTGATTCCGCCAGCGAGTAAAAATGGTCGCTTTACAGATGTTACATACTCCCAAGGAAAACTATGCCCAGATCCACCACCCAAATCTTTATGATAACTATCTAAAATCACTAAATCCGATTTTGGTTCTAAGTCCTCGTCAGACATTACCTTCTCTTGGATCCGAATGGCAGGAAGGAGTGATTTTTTTTCTGTTAAGTTGTCCCATAGTTCTTTTGTGAGAAATTTGTCGCCACGAATCAGTTGCACCAGGTCTGGTTGGAAACGTGTGCTTAAGGTTTGGATTTCGGAAACAGAGTTTTCAAAGAATAAGAATACAAGTTTGGGAAATCCGGTTTTCTTCCTTAATGGGAGTAAGGTTTCAGCGGTTTCTTGCGTGATACAACGTGGGGAACGGGGAGAGAAGTTGAGGCCGACAAAATCGACCTGGAGATCTACACAGAGTTCTAATGTAGCCAGGTCTTTGATTCCGCAGATTTTAATTTTGTATCCGGTTCCCATCGAGAACCAGATTGATTCAACTCAGATCAGAGGCAATCGATCCTTTGTATCCGAAGTGTAAAAATTTAAGGAAACTATCCTGATATACCAACATATCTTGTTTGGAAATTCCTTGCCTTACCATCTGGACGAAGATGTTGAGAAAGAAAGAAAGGATGTTTCGCACCACAAATTCACTCACTTCGCCTTTGTAACTAGGTGTTTTTTCTTTGAAAGCGCTGTATTGGTCGAAGTTGATTTTGGTAAGGCGAGTGAGAACTGTATCAGGGAATTCTTCTAGATGAGAACCTTGTGACTTAGTAAGCAAAAGGATAAAGTCATCACGATTAGAATCAACATAGTCAAGAGCAATGTTAAATCGTTCCTGCCATGCCTCATAACTGTCGTTAAATCTTTTTTCAAAATAATCGGGATGTGAAACGTAAGCGAAGGCTTTCTCCATTCCAGAAAGAACTGGCTGTAGGATTTCTGTGAGAAGGTGTTCTTTGTTTTCAAAGTAATTGTAGATATTACTCGTGGATACCTTTGCTTTTTTAGCAATGGTTCGCATACTAGCCTTTTCAAAACCGAGTTGGATGAATTCCTCTCGAGCCGCTTGTAAGATTTCTTTTCGTGTATGTTCTTTGGGAGTTTGCATGGTCCTGAACGATGTTTCCTAAAAGAACAATGTCGTTCAGGATTCATTTGTAAAGTCCAATTTTACATGTTTGTTGTATTTTGTATTAATTTTGCCACAATTCCATAGAGGCGAAAACTTCCTAACACCAATACCGGAAATCTGCCTTGAAATAAGGGGAGGAGGTCTTCTTCGTCTTGCACTCTTCGGGTGATGGGCTTTAATGTTTCTGGAAGCTCAAGGTAGGTTCCAAATCCCACTCCTTCCCAAAGGTAAAGGGAGAGAAGTGGTAGACCAACCAGTTCTTTTAGGATCCCCTCGCGGTCTTTGTCGGGGAGACTCCCCAAAACCAGAGAAAAGGAAGTATGGGACCTTCCAAATTCAAGTGTAGTGGTGGCGATCGCTTCTGGATTGTGGGCAGGATCAAAGACAATTTCGGGAGAGGATTTTAGGACTTCCATTCTTCCCCGCGGTCTTTCGGTTGTTTCCCAAGAAATCAATTCGATCTGGCCTTTTTTTTCGGGAAGAAACTCTGCGAGTGTAGCCTTTGCAAAAAGAAAGTTAGTTTCTAAATAACTTGGTTTTGATTCTAGATTAAGGATCTGAA
The DNA here is from genome assembly GCF_000332455.1 of Leptospira vanthielii serovar Holland str. Waz Holland = ATCC 700522. Taxonomy (GTDB): domain Bacteria; phylum Spirochaetota; class Leptospiria; order Leptospirales; family Leptospiraceae; genus Leptospira_A; species Leptospira_A vanthielii. The sequence continues at coordinate 78,386 of NZ_AOGY02000056.1, forward strand.
CTTGGGTTTGATTTTTCGGGGAATTTTGGATGATGGCCTGTAGGGAGGGGTCCTCTGGGTCCATCGCCACAAGTTTTCGGCAAACATCAGTTAGGATTCCAAGTTTTTCTCTGCAGATTTTTTCTTTCGTATCTCCGAGAATTTCCGAATGGTCTATTCCTATTTTTGTTAATACAACATAGTCGGCTTGTACAAGTTTTGTGGCGTCGAGTTTTCCTCCCAGTCCTGCTTCCCAAATTTCAAATTCTGTCTTTTGGAAAGAAAAGAAGAGATACGAAAAAACCGTTAAAAATTCAAAATAGGAGAGGGAGGAAAATCTATAGAGATCGGGAAGGATGGTTTTCTTAAAAAAATCTTCGACTTCCTCTTCTTTGGGAAGATGGACTTTGCCTTTTTCAAAAACTTGGAATCGTTCCAAGGGTGAGAGGAGGTGGGGCGAAGTATAAAGTCCGGTTTTGTATCCTAAAAGAGATAGGAGAGCGGCTAGGTAATGCGCAGTAGAACCTTTGGCATTGGTTCCTACAACACCAATCCGTATGGGTTTGTGGACATTGTGTTTGGAGATTACATATTGGAAAAGTTCAGATAACTCATCTAATGTATATTCTTTGAAAACATTGAAGTTTCTTGTTTTTTCAATATTTTGTAGGCTATATAAAAAATCTAGAAACTGCATTGTTTATTTTTAGGATCTACTTTTCAGTTGTTTTAGAAGTATAGATTCCACTTTTTCGATCCACTTAGGTTTTACTTTTGAATTTGTAAATAGTTCAAATTGTCTGATTCCTTGATAGAGTAACATATAATATCCAGGAATGATTTCTGCTTTTTTTTTCTTTGCCTGTTTTACTAAATCAGTTTCCAAAGGATTATAAACTATATCGAATAACGTGTGTTTTTTGGTAAAAAATTTTGAATCAAGTAACGGTTCCCCACCATATCCTTTCATACCCACGGGAGTTGTGTGGACAATCAAATCATATTGATCTACTTCCTTTAGGCATTCTTCTTTCGAAGTGATCGAAAGCCACTCAGGATTTCCTAAGGCTGTTTGGATTTCCTTCGATGTGGTTTGATTCCTTGCGAGAAGTTTGATCTTTCTTTGGATTTTTTTATCACCAGCGTTATTTTTAAGAGTCTCCGCCAATGAAAAAACGATTCCTTTGGCACTGCCTCCACTCCCGAGGATTAAAATTTGTTTTTCAAACATAGGATCTAAAAGATCGGGATTGGATTTGGTGATCGCAAGGACAGCCCCAGTTCCATCCGTATTGACTGCTTGGATTCCGTCACGAAAGAGTAGGGTATTGGAAGAGCCCATAGTCTTGGATGCATTACAAACCGTATCCGCCTGTGAATAGGCCCATTCTTTAAAGGGGATGGTTACAGATACACCCTTTACACCTAAATCAAGGAGAGGGCTTAGACCGATCTCTTTCCACTTTTCGTTTTCAAAGACCAAATAAACTCCATCATATCCGGAGAGTTGGAATAGTGTATTATGAATCCAAGGGGATAGGGTATGGCCTAAGGGATATCCCAAGATCCCAAATATCTCGGTGTGTTTTGAATACAAGGAAAACCTCTTTTTTATCTTATGGACTAAACAATGGCTTACCGAAAATAGGTAATAGACAGGTACAAGAACAATGATTTCATTACCGCTTGCCGCACCATCGGAACCATGGACAATTCTAGTAGATATTTTATTCTTTTTTCTCGCATCCGCAGCCTGTGCCTATTATTTTTATTATTATAAACGTAAAGACTTATTAGGGAAATTTTGGGGTTCCACTTTTGTTGCTGGAATTGGCGCCCTCATCGTTTTTGCGACATTCCAAACTTACATTCGCGATATCATTATGTGGCTCATGTCCCCAAAAATTGGATCGACTCAACTATCCAACGTGAACTTGCTTGCCATCTTTCTTGGTGGGTTTATTGCTCTTTACATTATGAACCGAATCAACCATAACAAAGAAAGAAGAGATTGAATTTGATTTTTCATACAACTTTAAATACTTAAGAAAGTTATAATAAAACCCTAGAAGGGCTAAAACAAATCCCTGTTTCCCGTCTAGGATTCCCAACCGAATCCAATACATATAAAATCCCTTAAAACATGCTTTTAAAAAAGCCCAAAACACAGAACTGGTTTTACCTTTTCTGAATTCTTCCTCTGCAAACAAACTAGAATAACGATCAATAAATTGTAAATGGTCTGATATATTTTTATAAGAATAGTGGTAGAGTGGATTTTTTAGTTTGATTGGTTTTCCGATAAGTTTGACTCTTTCGTGCACCAAACCACCGCTAAACTCCCCTGCAGTTTTTTTGAACAATCGGATTTGGTAGTTAGGATAGTATCCACCAAAACGAATCCACTTTCCTAAATAATAAGTCAAACGTGGAACAAGATAACCTACAGATTGTTGTTTGTGATTGGTAAATAAATCAGAAATTTCTGTTTGTAAACCACTGGATACCACTTCGTCTGCGTCAATGGCCAAAACCCAATCAAACTTTGTTTGTTCGATGGCATAGTTTTTTTGATCCGCATAGTTCACGAACTTACGATAGAAAACACGGGCACCGAATGACTTCGCAATCGATACTGTTTTGTCTGTGGAACCAGAATCGATCACCACAATGTCTTCAATAAAGGAAAGGGCTTCGAGTGTGCGAGAAATATTATCCTCTTCGTTGAGGGTAATGATGGCACAGGATAAAGGAAGGGGCATAATTAAATTTGGTTTGGATCGCGGACGGAGATAAACTTATCGGAGAGAGGAATTTCCAATCTTGCGATGGTAGAATCTTCTCCAATAATGATACGAAAGAAATTGGGATCAATACCTTCCCCTTTGAGCATAATCAGAATGAGGGCAAGGCCAAGACCGGCACCTTCTGTGGTGTCGGCATTGTCCATGTAGAACTGAGCGATGTCATCATACACCATTCCTTTCTCCAATCGTTCTCTGATTGCTTTTTCTTCTTCTTTGGCAATGGGTGTGTTGTTGATGACTTCGATAATGATTCCATCGTCATTGAATTTGAAGTTAATTAAACAATAGTATCCTTTCTTTTTGGCTTTGATTCCAAATTCGTTGGACATCTCTTCTGAAAAAATTTCACGATACTCTCTGACTCCCTTCGCATATTCGGAAGGGTTTAACATACTGTATCCGCGTTCTTCAAAAAAGACACGTTTTTGATTAGCTTTGCAGGCATTGATGGCTAGTTCTTTGATGATGGTGTAGAGAGTTGGGACGAGAGTGGGATAGGTGAGGCGATCTAGGATAAGGCCTACGGCCTCCTTGATGTGTTCCTCAACGGATTTGGAAACCCGGTGAGTCTTTAGCGAGAGAATTTTCCCATTTTCGATGTGTAATTTGATGTGATCAGAAATCTCGCTTGTTTCCTTTCCCATACCCGAAATCTTTTCCATTCTAGTCCTTACTGTCAAGGTAACTAAGACCGCTAGTATGAAAAACCGCAGGCTTCTATTCCTCTCCTTATTTTTATCGGCTTTTGCCCCCTCCAACCTTTTGTCTCAAAATTTGAAAATGAAATCGGTTCGGATCTGGGAGAGCGAAAAATCCAATTTTGGCGGATTTGTCGATTTAGAAGTGGTGCAAGGCAAAATCATTTCCTTAAAAGAAGGAACACCGATTGTACATCCAAAGTACTTATTGCCTGGATTTTGTGATGCTTCCGTCACTTTGGGATCCAATGCGCGCGGGGGTAAGACAAGTCGTGAGGAAATCCCCACTTATCTTTCAGGGTATTTAGCGGCCGGATTTAGCCATATTGAGTCTGTGGGGGATCCGAATCTTGCGAACTTACAAAATGAAATCATCAAATCGAAATGGTTGTCCCCCATCCTCACCCAATCCCAAAAACCCGCTTTGTATGCGGAACTGGCTTCGGGCAAAGAGGCACTTTATGCCTCGGGACTTAGCCTCGCTCCTGACTCCAAACGAAACCGCCACCTTCCGATTTTCTTAAAAGAAGTGGAAAACCGGGGATTTTCTCAAACAGAACTTTTTGCCAAACGCAGAGAAGGAGAGGAGAAAGGATATCTTCCTGTGGCCTATACCTTTGCCGACAAAACCAGTTGGGAAGATGCTTTGGACACGGGTTTTCCTGTGATTTTCCATCCTATGCCCGAAGGAACCAATCTCTACCGAGCCCAAAAAAGCGACTTTCGCTGGGCTCCTATGTTATCTATTTTGTATCTGCAGGACCTAAAGAGGAACCCAGAACTCTGGAAAGAAGAAATCCAAATCTGGTCCCGGCTCCATTTCGTCTTTGGCTCTCGTTGGAAGGATTCACTTTCTGTGGAATCGGAAGGAGAAGAGGATGGGAGTCTTTCCGGAGGCTCTTTTTCGCAGTACAAGTCCACCTTCCAATCGGAAGCCGAGGCTAGAAAAAACCTTCTTTTTGCCAGTGGGGCAGGACATTGGGGACTTTTTCCCGGGCAGGCAGCTATAGTCGAAGTGCGACTTTGGGAGGCTCTTTTGGCAAAACCAAGGGCAAGGAAGGCCGACTCTCCTTCTGGCAGAACGGGATTTTGGGCCTCGCTTTTTGGCTCCTTTTCCCCAGAGCTGCTTTCCACAAATGCAGACCCAGACACCTTACCCCAAATCCGCCGAGATATTATCCAAACTTTGACCCAAAGGACTTGTTCCTTTATTGGTGCCGACCATGAAGGAAAGATCCGAATCGGTGGCCCCGCCCATTTTTCCGTACATGACGAAAATCCTTTGAAACGTGCTTCCGGAATATTTCCAATTGAATCCATGGTATTAGGAGGAAAATTGGTTTATACCCCAAAACCCACCAAGGAAGGAACCGCAAAATGAAAGGCCCATCCTCAGAATTTGAACGTTTATTAGAAGAAAGTTTTAAAAAAAGACAATCCATCGAACCCGGCTCACGTCATGAAGCCAAAGTATCAGCTGTTAAGAATGATTATGTATTCATTCGCACTGTAGAAAATAAAATCACAGGAAACATCTCTATTGAAGAATGGAGAGAAGAGGTAATGCCTAAGGTTGGTGATACTCTTGTTGTTTATTTTTTAAAGGAAAACTCGGGAGATTTTTATTTTACCACCTGTCTTTCTGGAGACAACCTAACAGAAGAACATATGGAGATGGCGGCACAGTATGAAATCCCAGTGCTTGGCCAGATGCTCGTGGAAGCGAGTGGTGGTTGGGATGTTAAACTTGGCAGTTATGCAGCTTTTGTTCCCTTTAGTCAATTGGATGGTTCCTTAAAAGGAACAAACATCGCTGGGAAACGAATTAAATTTGTGATCTCGGAGATTGGCAAAAAACAAAACAAAATTGTTTTATCTCAGAAAAAAATTGCGGATAAAGAAAGAGAAACCAAAAAACAACTGTTACGTGAAGAACTGAAAGCCGGAATTTTTGTTTCCTGCACGGTCAAAAGCATTCATAAATTTGGTCTCATTGTGGACATGGATGGATTTGATGCTTTGGTTCCGCAGTCGGAAGCTACTTACAAAAAAAATGCCGACCTCACAACAGAATTTCGAGTGGGAGAAACCCTTCGTGCTAAAATCCTCACTCTGGATTGGTCTACAAACAAAATATCTCTCAGTGTAAAAGACTTTTTGTCCGACCCATGGTCAGGAAAACTTCCTTTTAAAGAATCCGATATTGTCACGGGAACTTTAGAGTCGATCAAACCATTTGGCCTCTTTGTTCGGTTAGGCGATGATTTCTCTGGTCTTGTCCCGAATAAAGAAACAGGAGTTCCATCACGGACTCCATTAAATACTGTATTCAATCCCGGTCAGAAGTTGGAAGTTTTTATCATGGAGATCAATCCAGAGAAAAGACAAATTGCTGTATCGATTTCCAAAGCAAACGAGGCGAAGGATCGAATGGAATACCAAGAGTATATGTCTAAGGAAGAAACTTCTGGAACGGTATCTAGTTTTGGGTTGGCCCTTCAAAAATCTTTGGAAAAAAAGAAAAAGAAGTAATTTGTCTTTTGGAGATTGCACTTTTCAGACCAGAAATCCCACCTAACACGGGAAATATTGCAAGGCTTTGTGTAAATGTCGGAGTTCCCCTTTCCATCGTGGGGGAGCCGTCCTTTGACCTGTCCGAAAAGGCAGTCCGGCGGGCCGGCCTGGATTATTGGAAGGATTTGGATCTCCGGAGGTTTGCCGATTATGAAGAATTTCGGTCAAAAAAAGAGGAAGAAGGGAGTCGGATTTTCCTTGTGTCCAAGTTTGGGACCAGAGTGTACTGGGATGTGGACTTTGAAAAGAATGATGTCTTTCTTTTTGGGCGGGAAACCTCAGGGCTTCCAGAAGAAATCCACAAGTCCTGCCCTCCAGAGCATATTATTTCCTTACCTATGGCAGCGGTGAGTCGTTCCATCAATCTTTCCAATGCTGTTGCCATTGTGCTTTATGAAGCACTGCGCCAAGAGAAAACACGGACTAATCCCTAAAGGATAAAACAATTTACAACTCTTCCGTTCCCCTTGAAATGGGAATATATGCCGTTCCCTCTCTCCAGAACTGAGTTAGAGAAAGAAGTGAAAACTTTGTTCTCCAATGGCCTCTCGGGGAATGTGAACGATTTTTACTCTTGGGTGTTTATGGAAACCCAACGAAAATTCAAGGACAATCCCAATACCACTTTGGAAACAATCACCTCTCTCCTTGAAGACTTAATCAAAGACGAAATCATCACTACAAACCCTCTGGATCCGAGAGAATACTTACTTCCCGATACTTCTCCTATCATTCGTAAGATGGGGACAACTGAACAATTTGTAATTCTTGGAGCTCTTCCCTACAACCCCATGCAGTATGTTAGGGCCAGGCTTGATTATTTTCTGAAACGAAATGGGATTCAAGAAGAGTTGCGAATGGACCTTTGTATTGCCACGGTAGAAGCAGTGGAGAATGCAGCCAAGTATGGTGACGGTGGCGGTGTGGAAGTCATTTTCCAAATCGACAAACACAAAACCTTTAGCATAGAAATGATCAATACAGTAAAAGACTTTAATCTGGAAGATGATATTCAGAGAGGTAAGTTTTCTTCCACTGCAACACTCATGCGTGGTATGATGGTCATGCAAAAACTTTTCGATTCGGTAGATTTAGAGATCAGCGACAACCGAAAACAAGCTATACTGAAAGCAACTCGTAAACTAACATAGGTTCCTATGGCAAATTTCAAAATGGTTTCTCCTTTTAAGGCTGCCGGAGACCAGGTCGAAGCAATTGAAAAAATTGCAAAGTCCTTCGGCGAGGGTAAAAATAAAATTACATTAGTTGGTGTGACGGGTTCAGGAAAAACCTTTACCATGGCCGAGGTCATTAAACGTGTCAAAAAACCAACGCTCATTTTATCACATAATAAAACACTCGCAGCACAGCTCTTTCGGGAGTTTAAAGATTTTTTCCCGGAAAATGCCGTAGAATATTTTGTTTCGTATTACGACTACTACCAACCAGAAGCTTATGTACCTTCTTCCGATACGTTCATTGAAAAGGATATGTCAATGAATGAGGAGATCGATAAACTTAGATTACGTGCCACATCTAGTTTGCTCGAACGGGATGATGTGATTATCGTAAGTTCTGTTTCCTGTATTTATGGTTTGGGTTCTCCCGAAGATTATATGAATTCGGTTGTGATGTTACATGTCGGGGACAAAATCGACCGGGACCAAATCATCCGAAAGTTTCTCCATATCCAATACGCTCGTAATGACATTGATTTTAGCCGGGGAAATTTTCGTGTTCGTGGGGATACGATCGAGATTATGCCTTCTTACCAAGAGGAAGGAATTCGGATCGAACTTTTTGGAGATGAGATCGATGGACTCTCTAAAATTGATCCACTCACAGGAAAAGTAAAAACAAAGTTAGATCGAGTGGTTGTGTATCCTGCAAAACACTTCATCACCTCAGGACCTAAAATCAAAGATGCCATCGAAAAAATTAAGAGTGAGATGGCCGAACAAAAGGAAAAATTCCTAAAACAAGGGAAACATTTAGAAGCAGAACGAATTGAATCCAGAACCAATTATGATATGGAAATGCTAACGGAACTTGGGTATTGTAGTGGGATCGAAAACTATTCTCGCCACCTAACAGGAAGATCTGAGGGTGAAAGGCCTGCTTGTTTACTCGACTATTTTCCAAACATGGATTTTTTACTAATCATTGACGAATCCCATGTCACCCTTCCACAAATCGGTGGGATGTATGCAGGGGATAGATCCAGAAAACTTACGTTAGTTGATTTTGGGTTTAGACTTCCGAGTGCTCTTGATAACAGGCCATTGAATTTTCAGGAATTTGAAACTTTAACTCCGATGACTTTGTATGTTTCGGCAACACCTGACCAAAATGAAATTAACAAAAGTGAGGCGGTGATCGAACAAATCATTCGTCCTACGGGACTACTTGATCCAGTGGTCGAAGTTCGTCCTACCACAAGCCAAATCGAAGATTTGTTAAACGAAATCCGGCTGCGCATAGAACAAAAAGAACGAATTCTCATCACCACTCTGACAAAAAAGATGTCAGAAGATTTAACTGACTATTATAAAGAATTAGGTTTGAAAATAGCTTACCTGCATTCCGAAATTGATACCATTGAAAGAACAGAAATCATCAGAGACTTACGAAAGGGAGTTTATGATTGTATTGTAGGGATCAATTTGCTCAGAGAAGGACTTGATATTCCAGAGGTTTCTCTTGTTGCCATTTTAGATGCGGATAAAGAGGGTTTTCTTCGCAATTATAAATCTCTCGTCCAAACCATTGGTCGTGCGGCAAGGAATGTAAATGGCAAGGCCATTCTTTATGCAGACAGAATGACTGATTCGATTAAAAAAGCAATCAGCGAAACCGAACGCCGCCGTCTAATCCAAGAAGCCCACAACACAAAGATGGGAATCACTCCCCAAAGTATCATCAAGGAAATTCATGATATTTTACCGCGAGAGATGGCGGAAGAAGATAGTAAGGAAGAAGCTCTCAGGGAAATGGAAAAAGAATTTACCTTGAAGAAATACAAAACCAAAGACAAGTTACGTGATGCATTAAAACGAGAAATGTTACGTTTCGCGTCCGACTTGGATTTTGAAAAAGCTGCCATGTTTCGTGATAAAATGTTAGCACTCGGACCCGATAAAATAGAATCATAAGGTAGGATACGGATTGGAAACAAATGAATTTTGGGAAAACCCAACAAAATTGGCGAGATTGGAAGATTCTCTCCCGAAACAAATTTTCCTTCTCCCGATTAAGGTAAGGCCGGTATTCCCAGGGATCATCACTCCCTTAATCGTACCCCCGGGTCGTTTCATCCAATCGATTGAAGAGTCCTCAAAAGGTGCGGGGTTTTTGGGTCTGATTCTTTTAAAAGAAGATGAGTCAGACCTTCCTTCTGAAGACAATATATTTCAGATCGGAGTGGTGGCTCGTATCTTAAAAAGAATCAATTTACCCGATGGTGGGATGAATATTTTAGTAAACACCATCCAAAGATTCAAAATTCATTCCATTCACACAAAAGAGCCAGTTCTTGTTGCTAATGTAAGATACCCAGAAGAAGAACTAGGTACAAGTAAAAATAATATTAAGGCTCTTATGAGAACCTTACTTATTTTAACTAAGGAACTGGCACAAAACAATCCTCTGTTCACAGAAGATATGAAACTTACGATGATGAATGTAAACGAACCAGCAAAAATGGCCGATTTTGTTTGTTCCATTCTGAACCTTGAAAAAGAGGAATACCAATCTGTCATTGAAGCCGTACAAATCAATGACCGCTTAGAAAAGGTATTATTGTTTCTTAAAAAAGAAATCGAGTTAGTGGTTCTTCAAAAAAAGATCCAAGAACAAATTAATGATAAAATAGATAACCAACAACGTCAGTTTTTCCTTCGTGAACAATTGAAGGCCATCCAGCAAGAGTTAGGTGCTGGTGAAGACAAAACAGAACTCAAATACGAAAAACTTTTGGAACGATTGAAAGCAGTTCCTGTTAGTGATGAAATTATTGCGGAAGTAGAAAGGGAAATTGATAAATTCAAAAACTCAGATCCAATTTCTAGCGATTATAATGTCATCAGAAATTATTTAGATTTGGTCGATGCCCTGCCCTGGGAGAAACCGGCAGAAAAAGATGTGAATTTAATTCATGCCAAAAAAATTCTGAATCGCGACCATCATAAACTAGAAGATGTGAAGGAACGAATTTTAGAGTTTTTAGCTGTTCATAAATTGAATCCGAAAAGTAAAGGGTCTATCCTTTGTTTGGTGGGCCCACCGGGTGTGGGTAAAACATCCATCGCCAAGTCTGTGGCAGAAGCGCTGGGTCGAAAGTTCTACAGGTTCTCTGTGGGTGGGGTGAGGGATGAAGCAGAAATCAAAGGCCATAGAAGAACGTATATTGGAGCCATGCCTGGAAAACTCATCAGTGCTTTGAAGATCACTAAAGAACGGGACACAGTAATTCTTTTAGATGAAATAGATAAGATGTCCCAAGGTTACCAAGGTGACCCGCAAGCGGCACTCCTCGAAGTTCTAGATCCAGAACAGAATTCAAATTTTAGAGATCACTATTTAGACTTACCTTTTGATTTGTCTGATGTTTTGTTTATTGCTACTGCTAACACTTTTGAACCAATCCCTCGAGTTTTACTCGATCGTATGGAAGTGATCCAACTTTCTGGATACATCACAGAAGAAAAAGTGCAGATCTTCCAAAAGTACCTTTGGAAAAAGATTTTTGAAAAAAATGGATTAAATCCGGATTCCTTTTCTATGAAAAAAGAAACGGTAACAATTCTCATCAATTCATATTCAAGAGAGTCGGGCTTACGCGGCCTTGAAAAAACATTCGATAAATTAGTCCGAAAAATTGCCTTAAAACAAGTGTTAAAGGAAAAGTATTCTAAAGAAATCCGAGAAAAGGATTTGGTGGAATACTTAGGTTCTCCTCCGTTTGTCGATGATCGAATGACTATTCCTAAAGTTCCAGGAACTGCACTTGGCCTTGCTTGGACCAATGCAGGAGGATCTACCCTTCTTATCGAAGCAGTCCTCATTCCAGGAAAAGGTGGGCTCACTCTTACGGGACAAATGGGAAAAATGATGGAAGAGTCCGCAAACATTGCCCTCTCTTTTGTTAAAAACTATATTAACAACGATGTTTTGTTTGAAAAAAAAGCCATCCACTTACATGTTCCCGATGGTGCCACTCCCAAGGATGGTCCAAGTGCGGGAATTACAATGGCTACAGCTATTTTGTCTCTTGTAACCAATCAAGTGATAGCTCCAGGGTTTGGTATGACCGGTGAACTTACGTTAACTGGTGAAGTCCTTGCCATTGGGGGACTCAGGGAAAAAATCGTAGCCGCAAAACGAGTAGGAGTGAAAAAAATCATTTTCCCTAAAGACAATGAAAAGGCATTCCAAGAAATCCCCGACTACGTAAAACGTGGTGTCACTTTTTATCCAGTCACTCGTTTTGAAGAAGTGGAAAAACTCGTTTTCCCTAAATCCAAAGGTAAAAAGAAATGAATCAGCAAACCAATTCCTTTTTCCTCATCTTAGAAGTGTTGTATGGCCACCTAACGGATCTTCTTCGTTTTTTCTGGATTCGGCGTGTTCAACTTTTCACACTGGGTTCTATCCTTGGAATCTTTTTGTCTTTTTTCTTTTTGGGTGGAGCATATGTGGTTTGGTCGGGTGAAGAAGCTCGTGTCCATAAATCACTAGAAAAATACCGATCAGAAGTCTCAAATTTTTATGACAGTTTTCAACCAAAGTCAGTAAAAATTTTAGATCGCAGTGGAAAAGTGATGGGTGAGTTCTATCGCAGAAACTTTCGGCCCATCCGTACAGATAATTTGGCAAAACACAATGTCATCGTTTGGGCGGTGTTATCTTCCGAAGATAGAGAATTTTTTTCCCATTCCGGATTGAATTACACTGCCATTGGTCGAGCAGTAGTAACAAATTTAATACAATTTCGTTTGTCTCAAGGTGGGTCTACCATCTCACAGCAGTTAGCGAAACTCACTTTAAACTTAGGAAAACGTAATTTATTCAATAAACTAACGGAACTCTATTGTACTTTTTATATAGAAAGCCAATACTCGAAAGAAGAAATTTTGGCTATGTATCTAAACCAAATTTTTCTCGGTGAAGGGAATACGGGTGTAGAAGAGGCCGCAAGATATTATTTTCGTAAACCCGCATCAGAGCTTAGTCCAGAGGAGGCAGCCCTTCTTGTAGGAATCATTCCGGCACCCAGTGTATATAATCCAGTTCGCAATTTAGGAATTTCTCTTTCTAGGCAAAAACGCGTGTTATATGATATGGCAAGAAACCCGGAACTGCATCCTTCAAAGAAAGAAATTCCGCATAAGTTTTCAGATTCGATCGAACTGAACTTAAAAAAATTCCGAACTATTTATAAGATAAAAGAAACAAAAGATGAAGAAGGAAACCCAAAATACTCTAGCGAAATTGGAAAATATGGGGCAGATAAGGATTTCCGAGTCAATTTAGCTCCTGATTTTAATTCGGAAATTCGAAGATTCATTTTGGAACGATTTTCTAATGAAGATTTAGAAGAAAGGGGTTTACTCGTTTACACTACTTTGGATTTGGAAAAACAAAGACTCGCCGAAGAGGCGTTACGTGTTGGTGTGGATTCTGTTCGAGCCGATCTAACAAAACAAGAAGCTGAATACCAAAACAAAGGTAAGGCGGATTTGGCAGAAGTTACTCGGGCTATTTTGCCACAGCTTAGTGGTTCTATGATTTCTTTAGATCCCGAAACGGGGGATATCGAAGCTATGGTGGGTGGATACAAAATATCCAATGTATTTCGGTTCAATCGTGCAGAGGATGCCAGGCGCCAACCAGGATCGACGATCAAAGCTCTTGTTTATGCTCTTGCATTTGAAAAGCGGATCGTAAACCCATCATCCAAAATCAAAGACGAAAAATTAGACATCTCTGGTTATTCACCCAAAAACTGGTATAAGGGTTATAAGGGTGACATCACAGTTCGGCAAGGTCTTGCCCAGTCAGTGAATACTGTCTCTGTAAAGTTATTACATGAAATTGGAATTTCCTACTTTATCCAAAAATTAAGTGCCATCCTTTCCATTCCCGAAGAAGAAGCAGAGATTCGGTTCCAAAGAAATTTATCTTTAGCACTTGGGTCAGGAGAATTAAGCCCGATGGAACTTTCTGTCATTTATGCCACCCTTATGAATGGGGGAAGGCGAGTGACACCAAGAAAGATTATAAAAATTACTGATTTGGATGGGAATGAATTTTATAACACAGTCGCCAATGAGGCCGCCGAACAAATATTAGATCCCGTTGCCTGTGCTATGGCCATCAATACCTTACAGTCTGTTCTTACCGAAGAAGGAACCATGACTCTAAAGAAGAAGGAAGGGGAACCATTTTTGTATGCTGGAAAAACAGGAACCGTACAATCTCCTAAACTAAAATCTTCAAAGTGGAAAGGTCTTAAAGGTGTTCGTGACGTTTGGTTTGCGGGACTCACGCCAAGAAACGTAACGGTTGTTTGGGTGGGGCATGACGAGGGAGCACCTTTCCCTGGTTCGGGATCTGGCGTATCTGGTGGGATTTGGTACAGATACACACAAAATGTAAAATCAAAACTAGGGATGGGGAATCAGTTGATTTCTAATTTTGTGGGAGATTTTGTAAAGGTGGATGTTTGCGCTGATGATGGAACCATTATTGAAACTACACCAGATTATTTCTGTAAGGTGCCACTTTACGCTCAGTATTATTATATTGGTGACTTACCACCCAAACGTGCAGGTTTTGTAAAACAAGAACCCGCCATCCAAAATACAATGCCAAGACCAGAACTCATCGATGATTCCGAAATTTCAACTTATGATGCACAAGGTAGTCGGATCCAACCAACAGCAGTAGACTCTGTGGAATTGGAACCACCCCTTATAGAAAATCGGCGAGCGCGTTATAACGAAGAAACTCCTTAGAAACCAAATAGTTCTCCTGGATGGACCAAAGAAAAATCCAGGGTTTGTCCTCTCTGATTTTTTCAATGATTTGTAGGGCATCTTTTTCGGTTTTAAAAGGTTTGTTTAAAAGTTTGCCTACCTCAATATTTCTATAAAAAGAACGATTCCCTCCATTACCTACTTTATCTGGATGGAAGAGTGGGTCTAAAAAATTCCAAACAGAATCAAAATCAGAATACCAAGTGAGAAGTGTAAAATCTCCTTTTCCTTCTCCATTCTCTTTATATAAAGGTGCTTTTTCCATTGGCCTAAGTTTAACAGTAAGCCCAATATCTTCTAATGCTTGTTTAATGGCCCGGCCTTTGGCTTGGTTTTCATCATCACCTCGCATCCGAAATTCCAAACTAGTGGTTAAGATTTTTGGGTAACAAGTAGATTGTTTCAACTCATCAATTGCCAATGGTTTGTTGTATACTTCCCCATTTCTATTTTTCCCATTGGACATTTTTTCGATATAATTTAAAGGAATGGGCCCGTAGGTGAGGTCTGCATGGTTTTCTAATAATTTTTGAATGATCAAATTACGCGGGATGGAAAGATTGAGTGCTCTTCGAAAGTGTTTGTCGAAACAAGGATTGTTTTGGTTGATTGCCACATATTGAACCGACCTTCCTTTTTTTGTGAGGGTAAGTTCTGAATTTGCTTCTGGCAAAGAAAGAAGAAAGTCCGTGAGTTTGAATGCATCTAACTGGTGTTTGCGATACAAAAATAGAGAAGTCGAAGATTGCGGTAAAATGAGAAAACGGATTTTTTTAGGAAAGTTCGGATCCACTTCTCCTTGGAAGTTTAAGTCTATGTATTCATTTTTTTTCCAAGAGACTAGACTGTATTTCCCATAAGTTTTTAAGAGATTCTGTTTCCATTCTTCTTTTCCAATGATGGAGGCAAAAGGTAAACTGAGTTTTTCTTTCCATTCCGTATCCCTCGTATCTTCTCTAAATTCTAACTCTAATTGAGTTTTGGATAAAGAACGAACCCCAAGTAAAAACTGATAGTCTCCCTTTCTGGGATAAGTTTCGAAGGCCAAACGAGATAAACTGTATTCTATATCTTGAACCGAAGGAGCCGAGGCATTCAGTTGGAATAACCAAAGTTCCTTTTTTGGATGGGGGATTTTTTTGTAAGAGAGAAGCCAAGGGGAATGGATCCCTTGCGAATCTTGGACAAAGAGACCTTGGTGGAGAAATTTTGCCAATTTTTGACCGGACAAATCGGTAATGTGAAGGGGATCTAAATGGGAAGGATCCGAGGGAAGGGCCATTTTTAAGTCGAAATCGGGAGTTTCCTTCCGGCAAAAAGTGAGGGACAAGAGAAAGAAAACAAGGGATAAGGTTCTCATACGTGAAGATTTACCGAAAACTTTGGCCATATTTGGCAAAATACAAATACAGACTTAGCCTCGGTGTTTTCTTGTCTATATTTGTTTCCATTTTTAATGGGGCATCCCTCACGTCTCTCATTCCTATCTTTGATTCTTTGGGGACTGGTGAAAATTACAAGTTCCAAATTGCTCTAACAAAAAAAGACCAAACTCTTCTGTCAGAACACAAAAAACCTGACCATCTAGAAGGACTGACTTATTGGGAATGGCAATTTGCCAACCTCAAACAAAATACAAACGAGGAACTTGCAGATAAAAAGCCAGACGACTTGGTATATTTGTTTTGTCTTATCATCCTTCCTATCTACTTTTTAAAACTCATTTGCCTGGCCGGTACTGTCTACTTTGTCAATTCGGCTGGCCTTCTTGCCGTCAGTGATCTTAGGCAAGCCCTCTACAAAAAACTCCAAGTATTACCTCTAAACGAGTTTTATCGTGAGAAGACGGGGGTTCTTATGAGTCGGGTGATCAACGATGTCGATATTGTGGGAAAAGTAGTTTCGAATGATCTAAAAGATGCAATTAACGATTTTTTTTATATCGTTACACATTTGATCATCTTACTCGTGTTAAGTTGGAAGTTATTCTTTTTATTATTCATTGTCATTCCTTTGATTGTGGGACCTGTAAGTACATTTGCCGATCGTATTCGGCGAACCACCAAAAATCAACAAGAACAGTTGTCTGAATTGAATGGGGATCTTCAGGAAGTCATTTCTGGAATTCGGGTCATACGAGCTTTTTCGATGGAAGACAAAGAAGCCGATCGTTTTTTTAAAGTGAACCAAAACCTTTCCGATAAAACTTTCAAAACACATTTTTATCATCAAATAGGCCCCGCCTTAACTGAGTTATCCGGTTCGGTTGTGACCATGGTCTTTTTAGGGATAGGCGCTTATTTGTTAGAAGATGCCAGTTTTTCCAAAGGGATGTTCATTGCTTTTTTTCTTACCTTGATTTTTCTTATGCGCCCCTTAAAACAGATGAGTATTTTGGTGAACTTAATCCAAGCCTCTGTGATTGCGAGCGATCGTGTATTCGAAATTTTAGGTAGAGATGTAGATATTAAGGAACCAAAAATTCCAAATCCACTAGGCCAACTTTCCAGATCCATTGAATACAAAAATGTATCCTATGTTTATCCCAATACAGATATTTATGCACTGAAAAATGTTAATCTGACATTACCTCTTGGTGGGACCATTGCCATCGTTGGATCCTCCGGCGCCGGTAAATCTACGTTAGTTGACCTTTTGCCAAGACTCATTGACCCCAGCGAAGGTGGGATTTTTTGGGATGATGTGAATGCAAAAGATTTAAGTTTGGATAACTTACGAAAACGAATCGGAGTCGTTTCTCAAAACATTTTTTTATTTAATGGTTCTGTTCGTGAAAACATTGCCTTTGGAAAACCCGATGCATCCGAAGAGGAAATTCGCCGTGCAGCCGAAGATGCTTTTGCCTCTGAGTTCATTGAAGCTTTTGAGGAGGGATATGATACAATTGTTGGTGAACGAGGTGTGATGTTGTCCGGTGGCCAAAGGCAAAGAATCTCCATTGCTCGGACTCTGCTTGCCAATCCAGAAGTGTTGATTTTGGATGAGGCCACATCTGCTCTGGATACAGAGTCGGAACGGCTCATCCAACAAGCGTTTGTTCGGCTGTATGAAAACAAAACTGTAATCATCATTGCTCACCGTTTATCTACGGTAAAAATTGCAGATACAATTTATTATTTAGAAAATGGCGAAATTGTAGAAAGCGGAAGCCACACAGATTTATTAAAAAATCAAAACTCTAAATACAAACGTTTGTATGATATGCAGTTTTCGAGTTCTACTTAAACAAAAACTAAAGTTTAAGCTAGACGTCCTGTTCCACAATTCGGACAGAACTTTGCATTAGGAACAGCAACAAACGAACCACAGTTGGCGCAGGTCCAATTTTCGTTAATTTTTGGAGAAGGAAGGATGGCAACATTTGCCTTTTTTTCTTTTAGTTCTGCTTCTACGGAATCTAAAGCTTCAATATAAGGAAGAGACTGGGTTTGAAATTCTTCTTCTGTTAATTTTCCAGAATCAAAATCAGATCGGATGTCTTTGAGAGAATCGAGGAGGTTACTCTTCTTTTCTTTAATGGGTCTGAGATAAGCTCCTTCTTCTTTCCCAAACGGTGATTCGTCGATTCGGAACCTATAATAGAATAATAGGAAAGGAGCGATCAGAATGATTCCAAAGAGCAGACAATATAGATATAAGAGAAAATCCATACGTTCAGAATTTGGACTTTTTATTTTTAGGCAATCTCTTTATCTTTGGTCAAAGAAGAGAATTTACACTTATGGCCGTTACTAACTCATTAATTGAAGAAAAACTCAAAACAGCAGAAGAAGTGGCAGCATTATTGCCTAGACATGTGACACTAGGATGTTCCGGATTTACCCCGGCTGGCTACCCAAAACTCATTCCTGTCGCATTTGCCAAACGAATCGAAGATGAAAAAAAGTTGGGAAAAGAATTCTCAATCAATCTGTATGCAGGTGCCTCGACAGGCGAAGAATTAGATGGTGCTTTGGCAAAAACGGGCGCTCTTAAATTAAGAATTCCTTACCAATCGAACTCCCATCTTCGGAACCTTATCAACCAAGGCGAAACCGATTTCATTGATATGCATTTATCACATGTTGTAAAATACATCGAACACGGTATATTACCAAAAATTGATGCTGCCATTGTGGAAGCCATTGATGTTACAACTGATGGTAAGATTTATCTATCCACATCTTCTGGAATGAGTGCTACTTACATTCAAAATGCGGAATCCGTCTATATTGAGTTAACCGATACCCATCCTTTAGAATTAAAAGGATATCATGATATTTATCTTCCCAATCACCACGAAAAGGGACTTCCCATCAATATTCTCAAACCAGGAGACAGAATCGGCCTTCCATATATTCAAGTTTCTCCTGACAAAATCAAAGGGATTGTACGTTCAAACAAACCAGATGCGGCTACAGTTTTCAAAACACCTGATGAAGATTGCCAAAACATCGCAGCCCATGTTTTATCTTTTATTCAACATGAAATTAAAATGGGAAGAATTCCCAAAGAATACCTCCCATTTCAAAATGGAGTTGGGAATATTGCCAATGCGGTGCTTGCGAGCATGGCAAAAGATCCCAACTTTCATTCCATCCAAATGTATACCGAAGTGGTCCAAGATTCTGTATTTGATTTGATTGATGCTGGAAAATTGGAGATTGCATCCACATCCGCTTTAACTTTTTCCGAAAAGGGACTGAAACGTTTTCATGAAAACATTAACGAATGGAAATCAAAGTTTGTCATTCGACCACAAGAGATTTCAAACCATCCAGAAGTCATTAGACGTATGGGCCTTATTGCCATGAACACTGCTATTGAAGTAGATATTTATGGAAACGTAAACTCAACTCATGTGATGGGAACGTCGATGATGAATGGGATTGGCGGTTCAGGTGATTTCACAAGAAACTCTCATTTGTGTATTTTTATGACACCATCTCTTGCAAAAGAAGGAAATATTTCTGCAGTGGTTCCAATGGTGTCCCATACAGATCATAATGAACATTCAACGATGATTTTTGTTACGGAACAAGGGTTAGCTGACCTTCGGGGATGTCCACCAAAAAAACGGGCCGAACTCATCATTAACAACTGCGCTCATCCGATTTATAGAGACAAACTCCGAGAGTACTATGAAAATGCTCTTCGTGTTTCCAAAGGGAAACATACTCCTCATGACTTAGAAAAAGCACTTTCTTGGCATGTTCAGTTTTTAAAAACCGGAAGTATGAAGTGATCGCAATTGTCGGTTCTGGAATTACGGGTCTTACTGCCGCTTGGGCTTTAAAAAAATTTAAAGATGTAACTTTATTTGAGAAACATCCAGAGATAGGGATGGCTGCATTCGGCGCCAAACAAACTGTAGATGGTAGAGAGGTGGAATTTGATATCCCATTTAGAACGATCAAACGTGACTACTATCCTACACTTTTCCAGATCTATGATAAAGCCGGTGTTCAAACAAGGGCCGTTGATTATTCTTTTCGAGTGGAGTCAAATGAAGAGGCAATTTTTGGATTTCGTTCCCACCAATTGTTTGGAATTCCTTTTGGTGTCCCCACAATGGATTCTTTTGTCTCGTCCAAAGGACGTAGAATTTTTTCCGATTTATTAAAGTTTTACACCAATGCAAAAGAAGATTGGAAAAGGGAGAACCCATCCATTTCTATTTTGGATTTTCTTATAAAGTATGGATACTCCCGTGAATTTATTTATGAATTTTTGCTTCCAACCTTTGCACTCGTAAACACTTGTAAGACGGAGACTGTAGGAGCATATCCTGCAGAAACCATTATCGGTTATCATTCCAGAGGTTATTCTTATACACCTCAAGAAACAGCAAGTTTTGGAACAAGGGATATCGTCAATCGTCTCACGAATGGTCTCAACAACTTACAATTGAATGCTGTGATCCAGAAGATCTATAAAAAAGCGGATAAAACCATCATCCAATTTGCAAACGAAGAAAAAGAGTTTGAACATGTGATCCTTTCGACACAGGCAAACCAAGCAAAAGATCTGCTAGGTGAAGGGTTCGATTTAGAAAAAGAAATTCTAAATGAGTTTCGTTATGAATCCAGTGACGTGGTATTACATACTGATGAGTCTTATTTTTATAATCCATCGGTTTCTTTAGTTTTTAAAATCAGAAATACTTATGACAAACCAGAGGTGACATTGGACTTGGGTAGGATCATTCCAGAACTGAAGGGTAAAAAAATCTTTCAAACATGGAATCCTCACAAACTTCCTAAGGAAAGTGATACCTTAAAATTGGCAAAGTTTGAAAGGCCAGTGATGGATGAAAGGACGGCTAAGGCCATTGGGAGAATCGCAACATTACATTCTAACCCAAAATGTAACCTTTGGTTATGTGGCCCGTACTCTCTCTATGGAATTCCACTTTTGGAAGCGGGTGCAAAGTCTGGACTACTTGTTGCCTCCAAGTTAACCAATCAGAACATTGATGATTTAATTCAACGTTAATCAAATAATAGTTTTATTTTTCAAAAACATAATAGTGGTAGGTTAGCCCCAAATGATTCACAAACAAATCCAAAATTTTCGCGAATGTTTTTAAGGAAGATGGTAAGTTTTTGGATTCGTTGGTAAAACCTTGCAAGACAGGTTTGGTCCAATCTAGTGTTTGAATTTTTTTGAATCCAACACCTTCTAAATCGAAAACAGTTTCTTCGGTTTGTTTTAGATTCCCCTTTGGGATGAGAAAGGGAAGATAAAGCCACCAATAGTTTTTGAATTTGTTTTCCTTAACTTGGAAATGAGTAAATACTATCCTTCCTCCGGGTTTCAAAACTCGGTAACTTTCTTTATAAAATGCAGGAAGGTTTTGAAAGTGATAAGAGGCATCTAAAGAAAATACATAGTCATAACTTACATTTGGTAACGATTCCATTACTTCCCAACTCCCTTTGAGAAATGGTTCGACTACTACATGATTAGAAGCAAACAACTGTTGTGCGAAATCCGACTGTTCGCCAGGAAGATTGATTGCCGAAAGAAGTTTTGGATGAAACTTCTTTTTCCAATACACCAAACTACCTCCGAGCCCTGACCCTACCTCTAAAATTTTTGTCTGAGGCGCCAGTTGGCAACCTTTGGCAAATTCAGAGACAAACCTAAGACCAGCCGTTTGATAGGAGGATTCCCCATCCCAATATCCAAAATTGGAAACGTAGTAGGGTGGTGATTGGGGAAGGATGGATGCGGGAGATTTAGAAAAGGGGAAGGGGGTCATTTTTTACTTGATGGATTCTCTATACCCTGCCGGGTATGTAGTATGAGCCTTTCGGAAAACCAAACTAAACTGATCCACCGTATCAATCGAATCCAGGGACAGCTGGAAGCAATCAAGAATACGATCACAACCGAAGAAAAAGACTGCGAAAAAGCAATCCTACTCTTAAAAGCAGCACACCAAGCCATGAAAAAATTTGGAGAGGCATACATCCACGAATATATGGATACCTGTTTTAAAGAAAAAAAGTCCAACCAAAGTATCGAAACCGACGTAAAAAAAGCCATTACTGCCGCATTCTCTCTCTAATCCCACCTTCCTCTAAAAAAAATCAATAAATCACTTGCCATATATACCCCATGGGGTATATATGGGTTTAGAGTCTATATACTATAGGGGGTATGGTAATGTTTCTAGCTTCAACAAAAACTTGGTATTTGGAACGAGTGGTTTATTTCATCGCTGGACTATTTAGTTTGGTGGGAGTTTCGCTCGGATTCTTTGTTTCACCTTGGGGATATCTTTTGAATCTGCTTGTGGGTGTGAACTTGGTTGTTTTTTCAACCATTGGTTTTTGTCCGATGGCAATTCTTCTGAAGAAACTTGGTTTTGAACCTAAGGTTAAGGATTAAGAATATGAAATTTATCATTAGCATTCTGCTTTTGGTCGGTCCGATGGCTCTCTTTGCGGAGGGCGTCGGATTTGAAAACTTGTGGAAACGAATCGAAGAAAATTCCTCAGCAAGAAAATCCAAATATTTAGAATGGAAAGCTGGCGAAATTGCAAAAGACAGGTCCGACAAACACTGGTTACCTAGGGTTTACACAGACTTACGTACCTTTCAAACGAATGATCCCACTCTCAACTTTATGGGAAAACTAAGCCAAAGGAGTGCTACCGACTCCGATTTTTCCACAGCATCTACAAGATATCGGCCAGGAAACTTTTTAGATTCGAATAACCAACCTTATTCCACGTTGAACTCGGATACAATGAATCTACTTGCCAAAGATACACTCAACTATCCAGGAAGTCATACTTATTCCCGTGGAACACTCGGTATGGATTTACCACTTTATGAAGGTGGCTCCGGAAAAACACTTGCTGCAATGAATGAAAAAAGATCTGTAGGTCTTAAATTTGAATGGCTTGCGGTTCGAGACAGAGAATTTGCTCAAGCAGGATTCTATTACAGGGCCATACAAACGTTAAATGAATACAAACGTAGGTTGGAACAAATTAAAAAAATTGAATCTAGATTCCAATCCAACTACTCCCTCGGAAATAAAGGAAATCCAGTTGGGTATGCCGGTTACTTAGCTTTAAAATCCATTAAAAATCAAATTGCAGTTCTTGAAAAACAATCAGATTTGCAAATTAGCGACTACAAAGAAACGTTATATGTTCTATCAGACCTCCCTCCCTCTGATTTAGAAATTATCGAATCGGATTTGAATGTATTTTTGGATACTCATTTCAAACGCCCCATTGGGTACGAAAGGTCCAATCAGATGAATGCCCAAATCAAATATGCTGAAGGGGAAAAACTCAAGAGCGAAATGGAAATGGCTAAGTTTTTACCAAAGGTCGGTGCTTATTCAGAAGCATACGGGTATCAAGGAAGTCGTAATACAGCTAACGCATACCAAGCAGGTGTGTATCTACAAATGAATCTTTATAATCCCAAGGATATGGGAGTTGTGGAAGAATCCAAACTCAATGCAGAAGCTGCCTTGAAAAAAATAGAAGAGAAAACTAAAGAAGAAGAAGCCCACGTAAAATCTCTTTTCCAAAAAGAAATTTCCCTAAAGGAAAGTCTTGAATTGGTAAAGGAAACAGTAAAATTCCAGGACGAACAGATTGTGAATATGCAGAGATTGTTTCAAAGTGGTGCGATTAATGCTATCCAGTTTGCCGAAACACTCAATAAATCTTTAGAACTCTCTCGTGTTTTAATGGAAACGGAAGTCGCTCTTTTACAAGTCAGAACAGAAACATCATTATTTTCAAATAAGGAAGAATCAAATGAATCCATTGGAAGAAATTAGAAAAGGATTTGCAGGAAGGCTTGCGGAAACCTTTCTGCATTCTCGTCTCACTCCGGTAATCGCCGTTGCGAGTTTGGTGCTCGGACTCTTTGCCGTATACTTAACCCCAAAAGAAGAAGAACCACAAATCTCTGTTCCGATGGTTGATATTCAAATTCCTGCACCTGGATTTTCTCCAGAAGAAACAGAACGTAAGGTAACAGAAGCTGTCGAACGGGCGGTCTGGGGCCTGGAAGGAGTCGAATATGTTTATTCCACAAGTAAATGGCATGGAAGTTATATTACGGTTCGATTCAAAGTGGGAGAACCGATTGAACCATCACTCGTAAAAATCCATCATAAACTGTTGGAGGTTAAGAGTTCTCTTCCTCAGAATACTTTAAGTCCAATCGTTAAGTCTTATTCCATTGATGACGTTCCCTTTCTTGCTTTGAGTTTCAGTGCAGAAACGATGAACGATTATGAATTACGCCAACTGGTAGCACCACTGGCTCGTGAACTTTCCTCCACTCCTGACTTAGCCAGTGTGCAAATGTTAGGTGGACTAAAGAAAGTGGTTCGAGTCAAAGTAGATCCGAATCTTCTTAGCCGCTACGGAGTTACAGCTATAGAAGTAGCGATGAGTTTAAAACAAAATGATGCACTCATCCCTGCAGGGAAAAATTGGTCCGGTGATTCTGTGATGGATATCGAAGTAGGTGGTGTATTAAAAAAAATATCAGATGTCAAACGCCTTCCTGTTGCACAACGCGGGGGACGAGTGGTTCGTATCCAAGATTTAGCAATTGTAGAAGAGGGGCCAGAAGAAAGGACTCGGTCTTCTGCACTATTTGACAAATCTCTCGGGGAAACAAAACGAAATGCGGTCACAATTGTATTTGCCAAACGAAAAGGTACAAACGTTGTCAATTTATCTAAGGATCTATTGGAAAGAGCTGATTTATTCCAAAAAGATTTACCAAAAGAAATTCGTTTGAGTGTGATCCGTGACTATGGAAGTACTGCAGAAGACAAATCACATGAATTAATCGAACACCTTCTCATTGCGACTATTTCCGTGACGGTTCTTATTGCGTTATGGATGGGTTGGCGTTCAGCACTTGTTGTTGCCATTGCCATTCCGGTCACTTTGGCACTGACTTTAGCAATCTACTATTTTCTTGGGTATACACTGAACCGTGTCACTCTATTTGCTTTGATTTTTTCAATCGGGATTTTAGTGGATGATGCAATTGTAGTTGTAGAAAACATTGAACGGCATTTGGAAGAAAATCCAAAGTTAGGAATCATTCGTGCCACTCTCGTCGCTGTATCAGAAGTAGGAAATCCGACCATCCTTGCTACCTTTACTGTGATTGCTGCTATTTTGCCTATGGCTTTTGTGCGAGGACTTATGGGTCCTTATATGAAACCAATTCCCGTTGGGGCAAGTCTTGCGATGATTCTTTCCCTCATCGTTGCTTTTGTCATTACTCCTTGGGCTTCCATTCGACTTTTGAAAGAGAATCATACTCATGTTGAGAACGGAACCGGTGATCATAAAATCTCCAAACTAGACCAAATTTATATCCGTTTTATGAATTGGTTACTCGGATTCAAAAAGAATGCCACAGTGTTTGGTGCGATTACCATTGGTTTGTTGCTAGTGTCTATGGCATTTGTTGGATTCAAGTGGGTGAAAGTAAAGATGTTACCTTTTGACAACAAAGAAGAGTTTCAGGTTTTACTTGATTACGAACCGAACACAACACTCACTCAAAGTATGGTCCGTTCCGAAGAACTGACAAAAATTCTTCTAAAAAATCCCAATGTAGAAAAAATTCAAATTTTCGCTGGGGAAGCGGCTCCGTTTTCTTTCTCAGGTATGGTGAAACATTCCTTTCTTCGAAATCTAGATTCTATGAATGATTTACAAGTCATTCTAAAGAACAAAAACGATCGTAAAGAATCGAGTCATGAGATTATAGAATCATTGCGAACCGACATACGAAAGTTTGGTGATCGTTACAAAGTTGTAACCAAAGTATTGGAAATCCCTCCAGGCCCACCGGTGATGGCAACGATGGTCGCAGAAGTGTATGGGCCAACAGCTTTGGAAAGGAAAAGAGTAACAGAGGAAATTTACAATATTTTTCGGGAAGAGCCAAGTGTTGTGGATTTAGATACATCACTCAGAAACGGCCGCCCGAAGATGGTGTATCCTATTGATTACGAAAAATCTGGACTTTATGGTATCAAAACTTCCGCTTTGGCTTATACAGGTTCGATTCTTTTCTCTGAATCTCCTCTAGTCAGTTTAGCCACCGCGGAAGAACCGGAAGAAGTAACAGTCAATCTTTCTATGGTCCAGAGTGCTCGTGGTTCCAAAAATCCTTTCCAAAACCAAAACATCATGTCCATGGAATCAGGTGTGGTTTCTTCAGAACGGGTTTTAGGAAATCCATATAAGGAAGAAGACCGGGCTTTATTCCGTAAAAATCTAAAACCAGTCAACTATGTGATGAGTGAACTTTCCGGGGCCGAAGAAGCTCCCGTTTATGGAATGCTCAAACTCGCACCAAAAATCAAATACCAAACACAAACAGCCGATGTTCCTTGGAATACGAGAGAACCTGTGATTAAGTGGGACGGGGAATGGTTTATCACCTATGAAGTGTTCCGTGATCTTGGAGGAGCTTTTGCAGTTGTGATTTTACTGATTTATGTTTTGGTTTTAGGTTGGTTTAAAAGTTATACAGTTCCCCTTGTGATCATGGCACCCATTCCAATTTCCCTTATTGGAATTTTACCGGGTCACTTTGTGATGGGTGCTTACTTTACCGCCACATCCATGATTGGGTTTATTGCAGGAGCTGGGATCATTGTTCGAAATTCAATCATCCTAGTTGATTTTATCGAAGGTGAAATCAAAAAAGGTGTCCCTCTTAAAGAGGCGGTAGTTCATGCGGGAGTGGTTCGGTTTCGACCCATGTTACTCACTGCTTCGGCCGTTGTGGTCGGATCCTTTGTGATGTTATTCGATCCTATTTTTCAGGGTCTTGCCATCTCACTAATGTTTGGTGAAATTGCAGCAACTGTTCTCAGCCGGTTTGCCGTTCCCGTTTTGTATTACTGGTTTATCGGAAAATCAAGACAGGGTGTGATCAAACATGGATAAAAGAATATAATTTTTGGATTGGATTCTAAAATAAAAAAGGCTGAAGTGTTTTCAGCCCTTAAAGTAAATACCCTTTGGTGTAAAATACCAAGGGGTATTTTTTATCTAACGTCTAATTAACGAGTTCCCTCGTTTTTAATTTCACTATGATTCTTATACAATCCAGTTGCTGTTAGAGAAGGTGCTCTCAGATGGCCTGTGTATTGTGTATAAGTAGTGCTACCACTCACGATGGAAGATTGGCATTTGTCAAGCCCACCAGAACGGTTGTATCCACAAGAAGAATGGTATGCCACAGCATAGTCATCTTCTCCTGGTAGAATTGCAGAAGCTCCAAATGCACCTTTGTAACCAGGTACATGGTGGATCTGAATTCCGCCCGTATTGTTATGATTGAATGCCCCGCGAGCTGTGGATACGATGAGAGATTTGTCCATCGCATTACCACCAAACCCAAACGTTGCACCGTTTAAAGCAGAAGCCAGTTCCGATCCACCAGAAGCTGCAGCAAGAGCTGTCACTTTGGTTAGATTAAAACCTTTTGCTGATGCCGTAGAACCAAGGTTTGACAACCAGAATTCAATCGCATAACATCCTGCCGAGTGGCAAACCACTTTGCAGGAGTTGGATCCTTTGCAATAGTTTGTAAGCCCTGTGGCAATGTTTGTTTGTGCACGAGCCGATCCGTAAGTTCTAGGGTCAGTTTTCCCATCGTAACCGATGAAAATTTTAGATCCAGAAACCGTATTCGCAGAGGTTCCCCAATACGAATTTACGTCTGTCGTTCCCACACCGTTGTGGTTTTTGTCTGATTTTCCGTGAATGAACACGGTGTATGTTTGTGCACTGAGCGATCCCGCAAATAACATCGCTAGTACAGTAGTGGTGATGGTCTTTCGCATTTTTTTTCCCTTTCCTGATTTTCTATATTACGACACAAATTACATAAATAAGTCAAATGTGTCAAATTATATATCATGAAGGCAAAAAAAAGGCCAGCCGGTTGGCTGACCTTTGTCCTTTTTCCTCTTTTAAAGAAGAATGGGAATGATCCGAATCCTATCGGTATCCTTCTTTTTTGATTTCGCTGTGGTCTAGGTAAAGACCAGTGGAAGTCACGGAAGGAGCACGGTAGTGTCCGCTGTATTGTGTGTAAGTTACATTGGAATTAAAAGGCCAAATTCCTTCACTTTGAGTGAGAGAAGATTGGCATTTGTTAAGGCCACCTGCTTTGTTGTAACCGCAAGAAGAATGGTATGCTACTGCATAGTCATCTTCTCCAGGAAGGATGGCAGAAGCTCCGAACATTCCTTTGTATCCTGGTACATGGTTCACAGCAACACCCGCAGTGTTGTTATGGTTGAAGGCACCACGAGCAGTCCCTACGATAAGAGATTTGTCCATCGCATTTCCAGCAAATCCAAAGCTAATTCCATTGAGTGCAGAAGCAAGTTCTGATCCACCAGAAGCTGCAGCAAGTGCAGTTACTTTTGTTAGATTAAAACCTTTGGAAGAAGCCGTTGAACCTAGGTTAGACAACCAATACTCAATTGCATAACATCCTGCCGAGTGGCAAACCACTTTACAAGTGTTTGTTCCTTTGCAATAGTTAGTAAGACCTGTGGCAATGTTTGTTTGTGCACGGGAAGATCCGTAAGTTCTAGGATCAGTAGTTCCATCGTAACCGATGAAAATTTTAGATCCAGAAACGGTGCTAGTGGAAGATCCCCAGTATCCGTTTACGTCTGTTGTTCCCACACCGTTGTGGTTTTTGTCTGACTTACCGTGAATGAACACAGTGTAAGTTTGGGCACTGAGCGATCCTGCAAACAGCATCGCGAGTATTGTTGTGATTGAGCTACGCATCTCTTTTTTCCTTTTCCTTTCTTTAAATGATTCCGGTTACCTATCTCCAACCTTCGGTTTTGATTTGACCGTGGTCTAGATAGAGTCCTGTAGATGAAACAGACGGTGCACGGTAGTGACCACTGTATTGGTTGTATGTTTTATTGGATCCAAATGGCCAGAGACCTTCATACTGAGTGAGTGAAGATTGGCATTTATTTAGGCCCCCCGCACGGTTGTATCCGCAAGAAGAGTGGTAAGCAACAGCGTAATCATCTTCTCCAGGAAGAATGACAGAAGCACCAAACATTCCTTTGTAACCAGGCACATGGTTCACAGCAACTCCAGCTGTATTGTTATGATTGAAAGCACCACGAGCTGTTGTTACGATGAGTGATTTGTCCATTGCATTCCCACCGAAACCAAAAGTGATTCCATTGAGAGCATTTGCCAGTTCCGATCCACCAGAAGCCGCAGCAAGGGCTGTTACTTTTGTAAGGTTAAAACCTTTTGCGGAAGCAGTAGAACCGAGGTTAGACAACCAATATTCAATCGCATAACATCCCGCAGAATGGCAGACAATTTTACAAGAGTTAGATCCTTTACAGTAATTAGTAAGACCAGTGGCTATGTTTGTTTGTGCACGGGAAGATCCGTAACTTCTAGGGTCAGAAGTTCCATCGTACCCGATGAAGATTCTTGTTCCACTAACAGAGTTTACTGAGGAACCCCAGTAGCTGTTTACGTCAGTAGCGCCGACACCGTTGTGATTTTTGTCTGATTTTCCATGAATGAAGACTGTGTATGTTTGGGCGCTTAGGGATCCCGCTAAGAGAAAGGCTGTAATCGTGGCTAGTATGGTTCGCATTTGGTTTTCCTGTTTCCGAAGGTATGTTCTCTTTGTTTTATAAGTTTGGCAAAAGATTGACAAGAAATTTTTTTCCAGGTTTAGACAAATTTTTAACATATTTTTGCCATTGTCGGAGTTTCTCGGACAATGTTTAGGAGAGGATCCTAGGATTTTGCTAGGGGGATGTGGATGGAGAAAAGGGTTTTCCCTGGCTGGCTTTCGACTTGGATGCTTCCGTTGTGGTTCTGGATGATCTTTTGAACTATGGAAAGGCCGAGTCCGGTTCCCATTCCCAGTTCTTTGGTGGTAAAAAAGGGCTCAAATATACGGGGCAGGATGTCTTCCGGGATCCCTTTTCCATTGTCTTCGATGGTGACAAGGGCCTCGGTAGGTTCCTCTTTGAGAAAAATCCGGATTTTCCCTCCCTCTTTGGGACAGGCCTGGATGGAATTGTAAATGAGGTTCGTCCATACTTGGACGAGTTCGTCTGTATAGCCGAGGACCACAGGATCCCCGCTGACCTTCCATTCGATTTCAATGTTTTGTTTCCAACTCGTAGAATACATAGAGAGAACCGAATCAATTCCTTCTTTGAGCGAGAGGAGTTTTTGGGACTCTCTTGGACCAGAGTAGGAATGGTGTTTCAGTGCGAAGACAATTTTTGAGGCCCGTTCCACAGCCGTTTCAATAATTCCCAAATGAAACCCAATGACAAAGTCGTTCAGCTGCGATTGGAAAATGGTTCTTCCTTCTTCTGTATCGAAAAGTTCTTGGTATTCCGCTGGGATTGTTTCGATTTTAAAATCAAAACATGTGTCTGCCAGGGAAATGGGATCGGGAATGGATTTTGATTTAAAGAAAGCAATGAGTTCTTTTTTTCTTTTAAACCGAGAGGTGACTTCTGAGCGTTTTTGATTTTTGAATTCTGCGATAAATCGTTCCGCTAAAAGAAAATTTTCTGTTTTGTCGGGATTTGGAACGTTCGATTGTCCATCTTTAATAAACTGAATACTCCCTTTAATGGCTGCTAGTGGGTTGTTGATTTCGTGGGCAACACTTGCCGCAATTTTACCAAGAGTAGACATCCTTTCTGCTTGTAGAAGTTGTTCTTGGGTTTCTCTTAACTCTAAGATGGTTTGGTTTAATGATTCCGTTCGTTCTTCAATTTTTTGTTCCAATTGAAGTCTTGCATCCCGAACAATCGATATCATTTCATTGAAACTATTCGATAACTCTCCGATTTCGTCTCTACTTGATACTTTGACGGTAACAAATAAATCACCAGAATGCATTTTTCGAATTCCCGCAAGAAGTCTTGTTAGCGGGTAAACAATACTTGTTTTATGTAATACCGGATACAACATAAAGATTGTAAATAAGGAAAATAAGAGTGTTACAATTAACCAAACCACGGTTTGGTGCACTACGTTTCTGTATTCGATATAGGGAATTGCGATTAAAAAATGGTGGTTTTTAGCGTAAAATTCAGATATCCAGTAAATCCCCTTGGGGTCATTAGAAAATGACTCAACGGTAAAAGACTCAAAGGAATTTGGTCTGTTTTGGATTTGGTTTATGTTTTCCTTTGTAAAATTAATTTTGTTGATACGAAAAGATTGGCTCTGCATATCAATGACAAGATCGGAAAGATATACAAAAGGGAATGTTGTTCCTAACTCCAATTGTGTTTTGACACTATGTTTTTCCCGACTCATCTCATTTTGAAAGTCGATTCGGAATCGATTGAAGAGGAAATTTGCAACAATTGAAAGGATCAAATATAAAACGGTTAAGTTGAATGTCATGATTTTGAATCCAACTGTGGAAGGGATTGTCTCTTGGTTGAGTGACACCAACACAAGAATGGTCATGATAATAATTGTTAGGTTAGTGAGTAAAAATAAAAAGGTAGGTTTACTGAAGTAGTTCAGATCTACTAAAATATCTGCAAAAGCTAAAGAGAGAATTCCTAATATGGCTAAAAGAAATCCCCCTGTATTTCGTTTTTGAGATCCGTGAAAACGAAGGAACTTAGCTGTTAGCACTGTGATCGTATTCCCAAGAATCAAACACAACACACCTGCAATCGAAAGTATTGAAAGTTGAACAATCGTTGAGGGCGAATTTTGATCGGGAACGTAAAATTCCATTTTAGGATCAAAATGGATCTCCCTGTAAAAGAATCCTGTCCCATTGGCAAGGATGGCAGCGGTTGCCAGTGCGATGTGGATCCGAAGGCTCCACTTTTTCCACCTGGGAAAACTATTTTCCTGAAATCCAAAGGCAAGGTTCGAAGATGCTACCCCCAAAATCAAAATGAATGGGTTTTTCAAAAAAACAAAAATATAAGCAGTCCAGGGTGCCACAAACGAATTACAAATCGACCAGGCCACAGACCAGAAAAAAAGACAGATCAGGGGGATGAGTAGGCCACGAAAGGTAGGAGTTAGATCCTCTTTGCGGGACATAAAATAGACAAAGGCAATCCCACTCACCAAACAGAGCCCAAAATAGAAAAAACTATATAGATTCAGTAAGGGGACCAAGCAATCCAGATATTCTCGGTGTTTGACTTTAGGCAAGCATTTCGTTTGGACTGTCGGATTTCGTTTGTGCGCCGCACAAAATTTGACTTGCTCGTGTGACCCTCTAGGAAACTCTGGACTTATTGTGCGATGCACAAATAGAAGTCTCCCACAAGAGGACCCAATGCGAAAAAGAAACCCACTCATCCAAATCCTAGGAACCAGCCTTCTGGTTTTAGTTTTTCTGACGGAATCTTACGGAAAGATAAGTTCGGCAGGCCTTACGGTTCGAAACGAATCCTCCAAAAGAAAATTGGAAGCCTACATAGCCAAACACCGCCCCAGTTTATCCTCCCAGGAGAGGTCGGATCTTGTTTCTGCGATGGAACGAGCTTCTCTGAACTTGCGCTTTCCTGTAGGAAAAAAACAAGAACGTTATGACAAATTAGGATTTTTGGTGGGCCTTGTGCATACAGAATCCCAATTCCATAAAAGGGCCAAGTCTCATAAGGGTGCTCTGGGTCTTATGCAAGTGATGCCAGCGACTGCAAAATGGTTGGCAAAAAAAGAAGGGATCCCCTTTTCTTCAGAAAAAGATTTATATGATCCGGAAACCAATTTGTATCTGGGTGTTTTGTATATGAATTATCTTTTGGAAAGAACTGATTCAGTAGAAGCGGCACTATTATCTTATAACGCAGGACTTGGTGGTTATAAACGGTTTGGAGGCATTCCAGAGTATTCACGATCAGTGTACCGTTACTATGAAGATTGGAAATCGATGCCAGTCCCAACACAAAGTATGATTTCTGAAACCGTTGCCAGTCTTCTTTCTATTTAAATTTTACTTTACATAGTTCCAAAACCGACAAGGCTCTTATCCGTTTTACAAAACAAAAGGATGGGAGCGTATGGATTTAATTCGTAGATACGGTGTGTATCTAGCAGTTGTTATATTGGTTGTGATTGGCCTTATCTTTTTTTTATTTAAGGATAATGCGGGTTCTGATCAAGATGCTAGTGAAAAAGCCAGACAAGAACGGATGGCAAGTAGCTCTGATCCAACGCAAGGTGATGATAGTTCTGGAAGTGGTTCTGATGGATCCAGTGGGATTCCCGATGATGGAGCCACTCCTGAATATATTTTAGAAAAGTATTTAGAATGGTCGGAATACCCTCCGTTTTCAAGACCGATGTCTATTTTAAATCATGACTTAGCATTTCCTTTTATCATCGAAACCTCTCCCGACTATTCGATAGATCCAAAAACGAACGAACCAACAGGTTACGTATGTTTATTCCAACCAAAAACTTGGGCAGTCATTGGAAACAAGGACATGATGTATGTGACTTTAGAATGTCGCGACAAAGCTAGAAACCGTGTGAAGGTATCTATCGATTCTCACCAAGTATTTAAAGAATGGGAAGGCCAAAGGTTTGGAGTTGTCAGTGCATCAGTGAATGACAATGGAACGGATGGTGACCAAACAAGAGGAGATAACATTTTTACTTTTTCTTGGAAACCACAAAAACCAGATTGGGGTCAAATGTCTCTCGTTGCAGAAATTACTTATGGGCCAGAGAATCTAAAGACAACTTTAACCTCTAGTTTTTTTTCCAGTCCATCCATCCCTGCTGAATTTAATGGAGTGTTCTCTGATTCCTTACAAGATGGATCTCTTATCGTGAGAGCAGTTGTGAATGTATATAAAAAAGGGAAATACCATTTGGAGGCGAATTTAAAGGACGAAAAGAACGGTGAATACGTCGCCTATGCTGTGTATGATGGTGATTTAGTTTCCGGTTCCAATGAAGTAGAATTTACTTTTTATGGTAAAATCCTTCGCGATAAAGATTTAGATGGTCCTTTTTTGGCCACATCTTTCCGTGGCCACCGTGTGAATTTACCAATTGATCCTGAGTGGTTCAACCAAGGTGCCGAAGGACTTCGTAAAATCCAAGCGGCAAAAACAACAGAACCGGATCGTGAACTTGTCATCCCTTATAAGGATGAATACAAAACGAAGTATTATAAAGTGGAATCCTTCTCGAATGCTGCTTGGGATTCAGCCGACAAACAAAATCGCATTCGTCAAATTAAATCATTGCAATAAACTATGTTAGAAAAAACCAAAACCTTTATAAGAAAGAGACCTATTTTAAGTCTCTTTCTGCTTTTTATCCTAACCCTTCCTGTCACTCTACACTTTTTGTTTTGGGGACTCGTATCATTAAAAGCTCCGAACTACCAAGGTGAGATTGTTTCAGACAAACTTACCTCCAAAGTAACTGTAATCCGGGATGGTGCTGGAATTCCTCATATTGTGGCTGGTGATGCCAGGTCCGCCTACTTCGCATTAGGTTATACCATGGCCCAAGACCGAATTTTTCAAATGGAATTACAAAGAAGAATCGGAAAAGGAGAACTCACGGAAATTTTTGGTGATAAATTGATTCCTACCGATCAGTTTTTAAAATCTCTTCTTTTGAAAAAAACAGCAGAAGAATATGCCAACCAAAAGGAACATATTTATCCTGAAGCCTGGAACCAACTGGATTGGTTTTTGGAGGGTGTGAATCATTTTCTCTCCGAAGACAATCTACCGATCGAATACACGATACTCGGAATCAAACCCAAACCATTTGATCGGGTCGATGCCATTTCTTTCCTATTTTATATGGGTTTTTCCTTTGCAGAGGGAATTAAATCGGACAGTTTGTACAGCATCATGGAATCGGAGTTAAAGGGTCGTTCTGCAAATGAACTGTTCCCGCGGTATGACTTTGAAAAAAATGCTACCATTTTGGAAACACAACCTGGTGTTCAAAAGTTGGCACAAAATCAGGGTTTTAAAAAATTAAATCCAATCCATACCCAAAGTCAAAACCATTTCCTAAAACCAAATCAACAGAACCTAACCAGTGGATCCGATGTTCTCAATCTAAAACAACTTGTATCCTTTGTAAACCAACTCCAGTTGCCGATTGAACCTTTGGAGGGAAGTAATTCTTGGCTTGTGGGTCCGAGTCGATCCGAAAGTGGTGGGGCCGTTCTTGCCAATGACCCACACATTGCCCTTTCCAATCCCGGTGCCTGGTATGAAGCTTATATTGAATATCCAGGATATGAAAACTATGGATACTTTTTATCCATCATTCCTTTCCCTCTCATTGCACATAACAGGGACAAGGCATGGGGACTTACGATGTTGGAACAAGATGATGTGAATTTGTATTTGGAAACCATTGATGGGGGGAAATTCAAAACAGGGACTGGTTGGAAGGATCTGACTTATTACCGAGATCCCATCCGAAAAAAAGATGGAGTAGAAATTCCATTTGAAGTAGGAATCACAAACCATGGCCCACTCATCACAGAACATATCGTAGGTTACAAAAGCCGGCCAGTCAGTTTGTATTGGTCCCACCATCATTTACAAAACCCACTCCTCGATGTTCTCTTTCAAATGGGGAAGTCAAAATCATTTACAGAACTAGATGCCGCTTCTTCCATGATTGGTGCTCCTGGTCTTAATTTTAGTTATGCGGATAAAAATGGAAACATTGCCTACTATGCTGTAGGAAGGTTTCCGATTCTAAAGTCTGGAAACCCACGTAAAATTTTAGAAGGTTCCACTGGGGAAAATGATGTGATTGGTTATGTTCCAGCAAAAAACAATCCAAAAATCATTAATCCTAAAAATGGAATCATTGTCACTGCCAATAACCAAGTAACCAGTAATTCCCTCCCAGGGCTTGGAAAACCAGAAGGAAATTGGCAACCACCAGATCGTTTTCAGAGGTTAGTTGGGATTTTGGAAACAAAAGAAAAGTGGAGTTTGGAAGAACTTGCTGCCATTCAGAATGACACAGTATCTTCCTTTGCACCAGAGTATTTGGATCTTATTTTATCCTCTGTTAAAGATCCCAAAACACCTAATGGGAAAAAGGTATTAGGGATCTTAAAAACTTGGAACTTTGAACATTACCCAGAATCACAAGGTGCCGCTGTTTACGATGTATTTTTTTACATCACTCTTCGTGAGTTATTAATCGACGAAATGGGACCCGCCAATT
Source organism: Leptospira vanthielii serovar Holland str. Waz Holland = ATCC 700522 (assembly GCF_000332455.1). Taxonomy (GTDB): domain Bacteria; phylum Spirochaetota; class Leptospiria; order Leptospirales; family Leptospiraceae; genus Leptospira_A; species Leptospira_A vanthielii. The sequence continues at coordinate 114,247 of NZ_AOGY02000056.1, forward strand.
TTGAGTTATACGGAGATATTGCTGAATATTGGAATGCTTACCGTCGTTTTGTCCGTAATCCCGACTCAACTTTTTGGGATGACCTACGAACCGAAGGTGTTACTGAATCAAGAGAGGATATTTTGAAAAGATCGATTGAAGAAACGGGAAGGTATTTGGAAAAACATCTATCTGCTTCCCCAAGTCTTTGGACCTGGAAAAATTTATACAAAATCAAACACCCTCATCCCCTTGGCGTATTGCCAGTGATAGGTGGTATTTTTGATATTGGACCTCTTCCTTCTTCTGGGGGTGCTGAGGTTGTGAACAATTTGAAATACAAACTCATGAAGGAAGATTGGACTGCCTTTTCTGGGCCTTCCAAAAGACGTGTGATTGATTATGGTCGTTTTGAAGAGTCTGTTACCCAACTTCCCATTGGAAATAGTGGAAACCTAGCCAGTCCCTTTTATGGAAACTTGGTAGACGACTATATCAATGGGGTCCATAGAAAAATTCTTTATTCAAAAGAACAAGTGGGAGAAGGTAGGTTTCGATTGGAATTTCGACCTCGATAATTTTTAAATTTTCCCCACCAGATGGTGGGGATTTTCCTTTTTTCTGCTACGAGACAATCTTTTTTGGTCGATCCTTAAACCAGATGTTCCGTTCCTTTCTACTCAGTACATTCCTTGTGACGGTTACCTTTGCACAGTCCTCTTCGGATCGCATGGCCTTTGCCTTCCGTAGCCAAGCCTCTCTTGACCCACTGCGTATGATTGTTGTGGGTGAGGTTGTGGGAATCGAAAAAGCTAGTTATTATGAAGTGGATACACTTTCCCAAGAATTAGAAGTGGATACAAGACCAGATACAGTCACAATCAAAGTCGCAGATCCTAAGGGAATTCGCGTTGGACAAATTTTATACCTGCTAGAAAAAAACCAAGACCACAAAACATTCCGAGATGGAAACATTGTGGGGATGATTACTGTAAAGTCTGTTTACCAAACTACTTTTTTTGGCTGGCAAGTCCGTGGGGAAGGTTATCTCCGATTGATTGAAGATCGTCAAGTAACGGCCGCTAGGTTACTCGATACAACCAAATATGATGAAGCTTTTATGGCAAAAAAACAAGGTGATCATTATTTTGCGAAAGGCCAAATGGAAGAAGCTCTTCGAATGTACAAACATTCAGTATCTCTTGACCAAGGTTCCCCTGATTCTCATTATGCGCTTGGGAAAGCCCATTGGAAGGATGGGGAAGGGTATGTATCTACGGCATTCGAATATTCTATGGCTTGGAAAAATAGAGAGCGATTTTCAAATGCCCAAGAACGATTGTTATTTCTTTTAGATTATATGCGATTTTTGACTTTCTATTTCAAGGTAGAAGGAAAAGAAAATAAAAAACAATTAGAACTTATGCCTCAAGTGGCAAAAGAAGCGCGTAATTTTTATCCCAAAAATTATGAAGTTTGGTTGTATAGTTTTGAAACATCGTTTTTAAATCTTCTTCACTCCAATATGACAGATACTGGCGTCGATGGAAGGAAAAAAAGAGAAGAATGGGCAGAACGTTCGGAAGAATATTTAAAGAAAGCCTACTCTTTAAGAAAGTCTGATTATTACCTTCATAAACTGGCTTGTGAGTTCTATCACCTGAAATGGAAAGAAACTCGTGGTTCTATCAAAGAAACTGAATACAGAGACAAACTTGTGGAACATGGGAAATTGTTACGCCTCTACTATACTGGGGAAACTACTTTATCAGAAGATTTATTAAATGCGATTCGGTTGGCAGAAAAACAATCTGGATCTGGATCATTCTGAGAGAATTTTCATACTCTTTTCAAAAAGATAAGACTCTAAATGCAACATATCGTCTGGGGCAGAGCTGAAATAGTTTACCCCAAGATGGTAATGATCTCCACGATCTAAAAATCGAATGATTTCCCCGCGGATGATCATGGTACGTTCCTTGTTTAATGGAATAAACATTTTGATGATATTGTGTCGTTTTAGATATTGAAACAGACGTTTGTCATAAATTTCAAATAGAAGGCCATCGAGAGAAATATCCACAACCTTTGTAGTCGATTGCATGGTTTCATAACTTCCATGTTGGATAGCAATTTTTGTGAATACATAACTAATGATTTCTGCTAACTCAAAAATATATACCGCTTGGTTTTGGGAGATGGTAAACCGTTCCATGGCAGTGGAATATACTTTGATGTATCCCACCACATCTTCGTACAATCGAATGGGTGTGATCACGTAAGAAACATAAAAGTCGCGAGATTCGTGTTTACGCATGGATTCAAAAAAATCCAAAGCAAACTCTGCCCCAAATTCCTTTGTCATTTCTTTGTGTTCATTATGGTAGTTGAATAGGATCTCATCTTGCGGGTCATTGATATAAGAAGTGATTCGATTGCAATCAGGAATATAAAGGGATTTACCAGTTCGTAAGATGGTTTTTTTTACAAAGTCTTCATATTCATTTAGTTTCTCTTCAGGTTGGAAAAAATGAATTTCATAGTCTTTGGAAATACGTTCGATAGCCTCCGTTAACATTACGTTAATGAGTTTGCTATCTGGCCTATCCTTTCGTACTTCTTTCATTAGGTGAGGGAATCTACTTTCTGCGTAGAGGTTTTTTCCCACTTCTCGTGATCCACCAGTTAAACTTCTAAATAAAATGATAAAGTTCATAAACAAATCATCAACGGGAATTCGTTTGTTAGTCCTTAATTGGTAGGACTGTAACTCGGTAGGAGTTTTGATGACTGTTTTTTCTTTTTGGATATCAAGAATCACTACCTCAAATTGGTAGTTGATATTCATCACTTCAAAACGAACCCGTGCCCGCCTTGACCCTTGTTCCACTAAATCGGGAATCATAAGGGTGACTGTATGTGATTCTATTTCTTCTACGGCAGCAACGAGAGTTTCGTCTTCGTAGATAAATTCAAATTCTCTGTTATCGGCTTTCAGGTAGTAAAAGAGGTGTTTTACGATATTGACATCCGACCCAATGATGGTTTCTTCAAATAACGATTCTAAGATCGTTATGAGTTCCTGCATCGAATCTGTTCTGCCGATTGCCATACTAAAATTATCGATTTTCTCGAGGCGAAAATCGATTTTCAAGTGAGGAAAATGTGCTAGGAAACGGCAGAATTCGCCGAAATGGGAAGTATATGGAACTAACTCTCCCAAAACATGTAAATCCTGAACTTATGCCAATGATCCGACAAGGGCTTCTCAGTCCGGAGAAATTAGCCATCCTAACCGAATTGCATAGCATTGTGGAACGATTTTCCGGTTCCTTATATACAGATGAGGAAACACAAAAGAAAATTCTCGAGCGCACTGGATCCGTTCCAGACCTCATCACTTGGGGAGATTATTTCCAAACCGAAGTGGCCTCACGTTATTTTTTAGAATCGGAAGAGTCACTTCAGAGAATCATAGATACCATCCGTTTTGATCTCATCTCTGCCCATTTGATCTTTAGTGGAAAACCGGACCATTACAAAGACAAAATTCGAGCTGAAGTTTTGGTGAGTAAGGGGATTGATGCAGCTCTTCCGAATCAAAATTTGGAAACCCAACACCTAGAAATACTACTCAACTACTTTGAAAATATGGAGATCGGGAACAAACCTTTATCTTTACAAGATAAAGCCTGGTACGAATCCTTTCAGATAGATGAAATCGCGATTTGAATCCAAAGAGTATGAATTCCTAGAAATTGAATCCCGTGTAACCGAAGATGGAAAAATCGTTTCCATCTTCTTAAACAATCCTACTTCCCGCAATTCCATGACCTGGAAAATGGGGGAAGAGTTCGCAGACCTAATCCATTCCATTAAAAAAGAAAAAGTCCTACCACGAGCTATCATCATTTCTGGTCGTAAGGATGTGTTTTGCGCCGGTGGCGACTTAAATTTATTAAGATCCTTTTCTGAAAAATCTTTCTCGCAAAACAGACGTGATATGAGAAAATTCTACGGTTTCTTTTTATCCGTTCGTAAATTACCTGTTCCGGTCATTGCAGCCGTCAATGGACATGCCATTGGAGCCGGGCTTTCCTTAACCTTTGCTTGTGATCTAAGAATTTTTGCAGAAGAAGGAAAGTATTCCTTTAATTTTGTAAGACTAGGGATTCATCCCGGAATGGGTTCTAGTTTTCTTTCCCCGGAACTACTCGGGAAAAGTTTGGGTGGAAGATTATTACTCACAGGGGAAACTTTTGATGGTAAGTTTGCGAAAACTTGTGGCCTAGCCCTTGACAGTGTTCCCAAAACAGAAGTATATGCTCGTGCGATGGAGCTTGCTTTGTCTTTGTCAAAGGCCGCACCTCTCGCCTTACAAGAATTAAAGAAGAATTTATATTCCTGGAAACAGCTTGATAGCGCTCTAAAAAAAGAAGCAGAATCTCAAGCCCGAAACTTTATTTCAGACGACTTTAAAGAGACGATAAAAAGTATCCTAGAAAAGCGGGAACCAAAGTTTACTGGCAAATGAAAAATTTAGAAGGTTTCTAAATTTATGACTCGACAAAGATTCTTTAAGAGGTTACATCAAAACTGAATGGCGGATCTTCCTCTCAATCCTGATTGTTTTGCCTGTGATTATAAAAATCACAATGTTCTACACTGTGCTGCACATGAAACTATCGAAAGGATTAATGAGGGTAAAGACTTCACTATCTTTCCTAGGGGAAAACACTTAGTGACTTCCGGAGTCAAAGCAGCGGGTTTTTTCTTCATCAAGTCCGGCCTTGTTCGAAGTTACGTCCAACTTGCTAGCGGAAAAGAACAAACCTTACGTCTGAGTGGACCGGGAGACTGGGTTGGCTTTCGGGATTGTATTTCCGATTCCACATCTCATCACAATGTAGTCGCCGTAGAAGATACCCATGCTTGTTACATCACAGGTGCCCTCATCGAAGCCTTAGTGAATGATGATATCAACTTCCAAAAAGAAGTTTTCCGGCAAATGGCAAAGGAATGGCAGGAGATGGAGGAACATGTTGTTTCTCTAGGAACCAAACAGGTCCATGAAAAATTAGCAGAAATTCTTATTGTTTTAGACAATGCCCAAGGTCGTAAAAATCAAGTGGAACTGAAAGTGACACGCGATGTCCTGGCTACATTTATTGGAACTAAAACCGAAACATTGGTTCGTGCTCTCTCTGACCTCAAAGCTCGGGAATTCATTTCCGTAGACAAAAACCGCATTGATATTCTGAACAGGGAAGCTTTGTATTCCCTTTCAAAAATCGCCTAATTTTTTTCACATGTCTATTAAGCCCCTGCTTCGGAATTCCGATGGTAGAAATGATTGATAATCAAGGTAGGGTCTGTTGCCTGATTTTACCTTAAGTCACTCCCGGGGGGGCTTTCCGAAAGGATTCCCCCTTTTTTTATTTCCCTTGTTTCTTTCCAAGCCATCTAAAATCTGGAGGTTACATGTCTAGAAACCGAGGCCAGAGTCCTAGTTTATTTGGGAATCCCATCCTTCATCCCCTGAATGTAATTCTCATCATTAATTGTCTTATTTTTTTTCTCCAATACTTTGCCAACCAACAGTTAATTTATCGATTTGGTTTAACACCTGATTTTGTGTTAGGTGGCGCTGTTTGGCAAGTTTTCACTTACGGTTTTTTACATGCGGTAGAACTCATTCCATTTCACTTACTAGTGAATATGTATGGTATGTACATGTTAGGAACAAATATCATTCCTATCATTGGAAAAACTAAATTTACCATTTTGTATTTTGCATCCCAAATTGGGGCAGGAATTTTTGTGGTTCTGTCTGCTTATCTGAACGAAGTGCTCGGTGGGAATATTCCATTTTTAGAATCTATGACTACCCAAACTATCGGCGCTTCCGGTGCTCTTTTTGGACTTCTTGCTCTCTTTGGAATTTTTTATCCCAATGCGGAACTGCTTTTATTTATTTTTCCAGTGAAGGCAAAAAATGCGGTTTGGGTTTCGCTTGTGATTGGATACTTGATCTCTCAAATCGGCAATGGAGCCATCTCCAATACTTGCCATTTGGGTGGGGCACTTACTGCTTTACTTCTCTATAAACTTTTCCAAAAACAAATCAAACCAGGAAGTCTTCCTTACATTCCTGGTATGGAATGGGAAGCGCCTAGAGAAACAAAAATCCAATCCAAAGCCAAACCTACAGTGGTAGAGGATATTTTCCTAAACCAAAAGAAAATCAACGAAAACCTTCTAAATCAGATCCATTCTAAAAAAGACAAGGCCTCCGTAATAAATTATTTACAAGGATTACAAGTGGCTGATGCAAATATTTGTCCTCCTCCTACGTATAACACCGAGGATCCTATTTGTTTGCGTTGTGAATGGTTAGCAAATTGCGCACTTCGAAAGGTAAAAGAATAATTTTTCGTCTAATTTCTTGACAGTCTTTTAAGATGGGGATAATGAAAACCATGCCTGTAGAAAAGAAATCCTCAGTAGAAGAGGTTTTAAAACGCGAAAAATTAACAAAAGAATTCGAAAGAGAAAAACGTAGTTCGGAGCAAAAAGCAATCGAACAAGCAGCAGCTAAGTTATCTGCACAGAGCCCAGAAACAACAGATACAGCAAAAACTTCCAAATTCATAACCAATATCGATATTGCGTTTTCGCAGGCAAAAACCGACATTCGTTTCTATTTCCTAAATGACGGAACTTATGCAGATGATTTTAAGAGGATGTTCGAAGAGAACGAATCTATATTCAAACGTTATGGAATCACAAACCAAAAGTATTTGGAATACGTCCGAGAGTCGTTTGATCGTTATAAAAAAATCCATAATATGTTGCCCCTAGACCCAATGAAACCCAAACACTATAAGTATGTGGAAGATTCCATTTTGGAGCTTGTACGTATGTTCAACCAACGTTTTGGGAAATAACCCCGCAGGGCAGTGTCAGTAAAAAACATGGGATTTCCCTAAAAAGCTGAGAAGAATCTTTCTGCCACTTGTTGGTTTCCATAGAGGGATTTTTTTGAAGGAACATTGGAAACGCATTCTTATTTTTTCTGTTATTGCCATGGTGTATTTTTTTTGGGTGTTTGTTGGGTATGATTTAGCAGGGGTTCTTAGCCTCGCATCTTAAGGTCCTCCCCACATTCTCTCTTGACACCTGGGTTTTCTACCAAACATGCTAGGAATATGGTGGAATCAAGAAAGACATCCGAAACAGACATCCGGCTCGACCTAAACGTCCGAGGAACCGGGGTCTACCAGTTTGATACAGAAATCCCGTTTTTTGAGCACATGCTCTCCCATATCTCCAAACATGGTCTTATCGATATGGATCTCAAACTCCGAGGGGATATTGGGATCGATTGCCACCACTCTGTGGAAGACACCGCCATCCTTATGGGACAAATGATCCACACCCAGTTAGGTGACAAAAAAGGAATCTTTCGATATGGTCATTTTACTTTGCCAATGGATGAAGTCCTCACAACAGTTGCTGTGGATCTAGGTGGAAGGTTTTATTTTAAATACACAGGCCCTCCAATCGATGGGAAATTTGGAATTTACGACGCAGAACTAACACTCGAGTTTCTTCAAAAATTTGCTCTTAATGCTAAGATGAATTTACATGTAGTGGTGCATTACGGTGAAAATCGCCACCACATCCATGAATCTATATTTAAGGGACTGGGTAAGGCTCTTCGCCAAGCGATTGCTATTGATAGTGGCGCAAGTGATCAAATTCCATCTACCAAAGGTATGTTGGAGTGATTGCAGTTTTAGATTTTGGAATGGGAAATATCCATTCCTTACTAAAAGCAGTTTCCTTATACACAAGTGACTTCCAATTTACAAGTGATATAGAAACAGTCAAAAAAGCAGATAAAATCATTTTGCCTGGAGACGGGCATTTTGATAAAGCCATGCAGAATTTAAATGAAGCAGGATTTTCTTCTGTTTTAAAAGACCACGTGGACGCTAAAAAATCATTACTCGGGATTTGCATCGGGTATCAAGTGTTATTTGAAGATTCTGATGAAACTTCTAAAACAGGAACAACCATTCCCGGTCTTGGTCTCATCCGTGGAAAAATTAGAAAGTTTGAAGGGAAAGTTAACCTCAAAGTTCCTCACATGGGTTGGAACAAACTCTTTGATATCAAATCTAAAAATACAAAATTACTCAAAGGCATTCCGAACGAATCCTATATGTATTTTATCCATTCCTACAGACCTGTGGGTGTAGACCGATTGGATATCACGGCTAACTGTCATTATTACGGGGAATCTTTTCCTGCTGTTGTGGAAAAGGAAACTGTGTTTGGAACCCAATTCCATCCTGAAAAATCAGATATCACAGGACTTGGAATCCTTAAAAATTTTATAGAACTTTAATATGTTAGTATTACCTGCCATTGATCTTTTAGACAACGAAGCTGTCCGTTTACTCCAAGGGGATTATTCCAAAAAAACAGTATATTCTTCAGAACCGGAGAAGATGATCCAAATGTTTGAAGAACAAGGTGCCACTCTCATCCATATTGTTGACTTAAACGCAGCCAAAACTGGTAAATCAGAAAACGAGAAAGCCATCCGTAAAATCAAAGACAAATGCTCTGTGAAACTAGAGTTAGGTGGCGGAATCCGTTCTCTAGAAAATATGAAATTCTATGACGGACTCGGAGTATCGCGTTTTATTTTGGGAACCGTTGCCGTCGAAGACCCAAAAGTTGTGGAAGAGGGATTAAAAAGTTATGGCCCGGATCGTATTGTGATCGGAGTGGATGCTAAAGATGGACTCGTCCGTACCAAAGGTTGGGAGACCAATTCCGGGATTTTATACACGGAATTTTTAAAAACTATGTATGGGATGGGAATCCGCCATGTGATCTTTACTGACATAGCGAAAGATGGGATGATGTCTGGGCCAAACACTACGGTGTATTTGGAGTTGTTGTCCCTGTTTCCCGATTTGCAACTGGTGGCTTCGGGTGGGGTCTCCTCAACGCAGGATTTAGTGGATTTGTATGAAGCCTCTAAGGGAAAACTCTTTGGAGCTATTACTGGAAAGGCCATTTATGAAGGAAAATTAGACCTAAAAGAAAGTATCAGGATTCTAAGTAAGAAGAGGAATGAAAATTGATGAATCGTAAGAATTTAGCATTAGCAGGGGTGATCGGTGGAGTTATTGGACTCATTGTCTCTTTCCTATTGGCAATTGAATACTTTGGCCTTGGTACAGAAAACATAGCCAATTCCGCATGTTCCGCATTAGGTGGTGGTGACTCCTGTTTAAAAGTAGCAGAGAGTTCTTATTCGGCAATTCCGGGGGTTCCTTTTTTGGGTAATGTGCCAATCGCCTTACTTGGATTTGGTTTTTATGGATTACTTACTTATTCTTTCTTTTTAATCACCAGAGCAAAATCAAACGAAGAAGTCTCTAAGTTCATTTCTCTCCTGTTCCCTGTTTTGGTTTTGGGACTGATTTTTGATTTGGTTCTTTTTGGAATTTCTGTGGGGATCATTGGAACTATTTGCCAACTTTGTTTTGTTACCTACATTGTTACTATTGCGTTGTTAGGTATTTTATTTCTACTTTGGAAAACAGAAGGAAAACCAACCCTCAACTTTCCTGTGGCAATCAAAGAAGGAATCACAACTCTAGGACTTGTTTATTTTTTCAGTTTTTCTTTAGGATATGCCTCAAGCAAAATGTGGGTGAGTGGATCTAATTCTAATACTTTAGCCACTTCTAAAGGAATGGATTCAGCAGAGATGCAATCCAAAATTGCAGCCTACTTCCAAGAGCCAACCCTCGGGATCCAAGTTGCCGGTTCCCCTTTTATTGGTAAAAAAGATGCACCGATAACAATTGTTAAATATGCGGATTATAACTGCGGGCATTGTTTACATACAAGCCATATCTTACATACTGTTCTATCTGAATACGATGGAATGGTTCGTGTGGTTTATAAAAACTTCCCACTTGATGGCACTTGTAACCGTCTTATGCAACAACCAAGGCCAGGGGCTACTTCCTGTGTGGCTGCCGTTGCTGCAATATGCGCCGACAAACAAGGAAAGTTTGAGCCAATGTATCGTGGGCTTTATGATAATTTAGAAAAGGGTGTCGCACACTCTGGATCTAGTGTTGTGAATTTAGCAAATGCAATTGGCCTTAATGTTAATTCTTTGAAGGCATGTATGGCTTCGAAAGAAGCACAGAATCAATTGAACGCAGAAATTGATGAAGCAGAAAAGTTGAATATTCAATCCACTCCTTCCCTCTACATCAATGACAGGAAAATAGAAAGTGGAACACCAAATCCAATTTTTTTAAAGACACTTCTGGAACAAATCATCCAAAAGATGTAAATTGTTTTTCTCACCTACTTGGAAGTAGGTGAGAATCGGACCGGTCCTTCTGGGAGTCCAGAAGGATCTCCCACTCTTTCTATCTCCCAAGAATCCAAAACATTTTTGTCTTTTGTATGTAACGCAGGCCTAAGACTAAGAACTGAATTTCCTTTTTTGTATAAAGACCTTCTTCCATAGAACCAACCACCCGTTTCTTCTGGATGTGTGTTTTTTCCATACTCCCCACCCATTTCGAAACTTTGTTTTAAGTCATTGGCAAGTTTGGAAAACATGTTTGGATCCATAGAAATTCCATGATCCGGCCCTTCTAAATTCCGATCTAAAGTGAAATGTTTCTCAAAAACAACCGCACCTAATGCACAAGCTACTGAAGAAGCTAAACTTCCATCGGAATGATCACTAAACCCCACCACATAATCCGTTGTATCCAAATAGAAAGGAATGGACTTTAGATTCACCTTATTTAGGGGAGTGGGATACATAGAAACACAATGAAGTAAACAAACTTCTGTTTGGTTGTATTGTAAAAACGAAATGGCTCTTGTTACTTCTTCTGGTAAAGCCGCCCCCGTGGATACAATCAGTGGTTTTCCCGATTGAACCGATTTTTTGAGTAAGGGGAGATTGACAATGTCACCAGAAGCAATTTTTAAAACAGGAACATCCAATCCACATAACAAATCTACTGCGGATTCACAGAGTGGAGTTGAAAAAAAATCGAGTCCTAAATCTAGGGCAGTTTTTTGAAATTCTCGATGTTGGGTTTCATTCAGTTCATAAGTTTTAAATATATCAAAAAGAAACTTCACATCGGGATTGGACGGATCAATAAACTCTTCGGTTATATAGGTCTGGAATTTGACCGCATGGGCTCCTGACTCTTTGGCCTTAGCGATAGTTCTTTTGCCAATTTCTAAATCAGCATTGTGGTTTAGGCCAATTTCAGCCACCAAATATGGTTCTGATTTTCGAGTAAGAGTTTTTGATCCAATTTTAAAATCCAAGTTGTCCTCGTTTCCTTCATTGTCGGCAGATTAAGAAAATCCTAAAATTTTTCCCAATTGGAAAATGAGAAAGGATGAGGTTATCGCAAGTGCTGTCATATAGAAAAATTGGACAATTGGCCAGAAGATAGTTCCTGTTTCTTTTTTTGTTACGGCAAGGGTTGACATACATTGGCTCGCAAATGCAAAAAATACCAGGAGTGAAAATCCTGAAAGTGGTGTCCAAACAAGACTTCCATCTGCCCTTGTTTCTGTACGAAGTGTGGAACGTAAAGACTCACCTTCTTCGTTTTCCTCGGAACCGTATAATACGGCTAAGGTGGAAACCATAACTTCTCTTGCAGCAAAAGAGGTAAGGATAGAAATACCAATTTTCCAATCAAAACCAAGTGGTTCAATGGCGGGTTCCATTACTTTTCCTATTGTTCCGATATAAGAACTTTCAATAGGGCTTGTTTTCCATTCGTTATTTTTATACTCTGCTGGGAAGTGGCTGAGAAACCAAAGAAGGACAGAAATATACAAAATGATCTGGCCTGCGGTGGATAAAAACGATTTTACCTTTCCATACACTGTATGAAATAAACTTTTTAAAGAAGGAACATTGTATCTGGGAAGTTCCATCACAAAATAAGATGCGTCTTCTTTAAACACCGTTTTGCGAAATAGTAATGCAAACCCAAAACTTGCGATCATCCCGAGAAAGAACATTGAAAATAAAACAAATCCTTGGATATTAAAAATACCAAAGACAGGGGGAAAACTGAAAACTGTTCCTACAATGAGAATGTAAACCGGATACCTAGCAGAACACATAACAAGAGGCGCTACCATAATCGTTGTAAAACGATCGGATTTGTTTTCGATGGTTCTTGTTCCGAGGATGGCGGGAACTGCGCAGGCAGCGGAGGATAGTAGGGGGATAAAAGATTTTCCTGAGAGCCCGAATTTTCCCATAATACGATCCATTAAAAAACTAGCACGTGCTAAATATCCCGATTCTTCTAAAATCCCAATGAATAAAAAAAGAAGAGCAATTTGTGGAATAAAAACAATTACACTTCCCACACCGCCAATAATTCCTTCAATTACCAAAGATCTCAAGAGGCCTTCATTTAAGAAATATTCAACAAACAGTTGTAAGTTTGTAATCCCCGATTCAATGAAGTCCATAGGGAGTTCGGCAAAGCTAAATAAACTCTGGAAAAGAAGTCCCATCAATAGAATAAAACAAACAAACCCCAGGATCGGGTGCAACAAAATTCGGTCCAACGTCTCTTCCCAACTTCCAGGAATGGATTTTGGGTAGGTGATCACGTCAGCCAAAACTTTTTTAATTAGGAAGGAACGATATATCATTTCTTCTTGGTAATAGAAATTATATCCTTTCCCTTCTACAGCAGATCGTAACCAGTTTTTTGTTTCCTCTGGAAACTTAGTGAAGTAACGTTCTTCACTCAAATGGGGATCTTTGTTTAAATACTTAAGAGATTGTGATAAAAAGAATTCTGCTTCGTTAGTGGTGATTCCGAGTTTTTGTTTTGCTGTAGTTAAAAAAGACTCTTCTTTTGTTCCCCAAGTCCATAGTCGCGTTCGTTTATGAAAACTATTTGGATTCTTTAGGACTTCTTTTAAACTGTCAATTCCTTCTCCCGATTTTGCATTTACCAAAATAAACTGGAGTCCAATGGATTTTTTTAGTTTTTCTAAATTCAGTTGGATTCTTTTTTTCTCGAGCACATCTTTCATGGTAAGGACCACAAGAGTGGGAACTCCCATATCAATGATTTGCAGTAAAAACTGTAGACCCCGTTCCAAGTTTAAGGCATCCAAAACATAAATGACTTGTTCATCTGGCTTTCTTGAAAGTAATACTTCGTAAGCAATTTTTTTGTCTTCCGCAATCCCACCTAGACCGTATGTGCCCGGTAAGTCGGTGATGATCCATTCGGAATCATCTAAGGTAAGAATCCCTTCTCTTTTTTCTACAGTGACTCCGCTGAAGTTTCCTGTTTTTTGTTTAAGGCCAGTGAGTTGATTGAAGAGTGTTGACTTCCCACAATTGGGATTCCCAACTAAATAAATTCTTTTTTCTTTCATGTTTGTTTTAATTTGATTTTTATGGCCTTTCCATCATGGATCCTTAGAGCAATTGTGGTTCCACTCAAATTGCAGATCATTTTCCCGAGTAATATAGATTTATCTTTTAATGTAATTTCTGCGCCGGGAAAAAATCCAAGTTCCAATAATTCGGTTAACATGGGTTTCGGAAGTTGTTCGGAATCTAAAGAAACAATTTCTGCCGTTTCTCCAATTTTTAATTCTTGTATTGTCATTTTTTTGTTTATGAAATTGCAAATTTTTGTGAATCACGGAATAAGTTAATTTCTGGCGCCATTGATTTTACATAGCGATCAAAGTATAACATTTGTTTCATTAGAAGGGCAAACTCCCTTGGAATTTTTAATCCATTTTTTTCAGCAATTTCCTTCATGTCGTACATGATTCGATTTACCCTAGATTCGTCAAACATCTCATTGTCGGTTAAATGAACATAAACTGATTCTAATTCATTAAAAACTGCATCTAATTCTTTTGCAAGGAGGGTCGGATTCACTCCACTGTCTGTCGAATCCATTTCAACTAATCCTTGGGCAACTAACGTAGGTTCACCAATTCCAATCCCTTGAGTAAATAACATAAGTCCTTTCCAAATTTTAGGAGAGATCCTGCCTACAATTCCAAAATCGATAAAACCTATGGTTCCATCTTTTAGAATCATTAAATTACCGGCATGAACATCCGCATGGAAAAAACCTTCATTGGCAAGAGATGAGAACCAAATTTCTAAAGCATCACTTAAAACTTTTCTTGGATTGTTCGTGAATTTTCGAAGCCCTGATTCATCGGTAATGGGAACACCATAGAATCGTTCCATGGTCAAAACTTTTTTAGAGGAAAGAGTATGGTAAACTCTTGGAACCCTTGCTCTTATTTCTTTTACTCGTAAAAGATAATTTTCAAACTCTTCAATATTTTTTGCTTCTTGGATAAAATCAATTTCTTGTAAGATAGAAATTTGGAATTCATCGAACATCGCAGTGAGTCCTGATTTTTTAAATTCAGGGGCTATGAATTCTAAGATTTTAGTAAGGATTCCTAAAATCTGCATATCGGTTTTTAATGTTAGGTGGACGTCTGGTCTTTGGACTTTGACTACTACATCCAATCCTTCTTTGGTTACGGCAGCATGGACTTGCGCAATCGAAGCGGAAGCTAGGGGAGATTCTTCGAAACTATGGAATAACGATTCCAGTTTCCCACCCAATTCCCGTTCTACGGAAGAACGAATGTCCCGGAAGGCGACGGGCCGGACGGAATCTAAACAGGCCTGCATTTCCTCTACATATTCCTTAGGGAAGAGGGAAGGGGCACTGGCAATGAACTGACCTAATTTGATGTAGGTGGCTCCAAGGTTGGAGAACGCTTCCCGGAGGGTGATGGCAATCTCTCTGTGGTTGGGTTCTCCCTTTGCCAGTTGGGTGAGAATCCCTATTGCCTTGGAAGTGAACACAAAACTGGAATGAGCGACTCGAAGGCTTGATTGCCAACCAAAAGAAACTAGTTCAGAAAGGGAATCCATACGCCCTAGTTTGAGACCTAAATCGGGATTGGAAACGAGAAAATCCCCTTCGCTTCTGCAATTGAAATAGAGTTGCAGGAATAGGTCTCAAACAAAAACTTATCAAATCGCACCCATGAGCCAAGAAACTGTCCTGTACCAAGAGTTAGAGAAACTCGATCTCAACGAGATCAAAAAAATCGCAAGCCTTTGGAACATCCAAAGGATCCCGGGAAAGGACAAAAAATCGACAATTTTGGGCCTCATGGAGACTTTCCAGAACGAGTTTTACCTAAAGGGGATCCTGGAAAAGTTTACCCCCTTACAAGTCAATATTCTAACATCCATATTAAAGAACAAAGGGGTGATGACACTCGGAGAAATTTCGAGAAAGGTCAACATTCCGCCTATCAACGTGGAGATGGAACTCAATGTTCTCCGCAAATACTATCTTCTTTACCAAAGAAAAAATCGCGAACGCCTAACAAACAATTTAGACAAGTACCATACCTATGATGAATACTTAAGACTCATCAAGGTAGAGACAAATCCTAAGGGAGAGAAGTTTAAATTCTCTATTGAGAAGGCTTTACACAAATCTACTCTTGCGGAACTTCCTGAGGAATGGAAAGAAGTTGTTGGTGCTAAAAAAGGCGAACACATTGAAACATTCTTAAAGAATGCTCTCGATGTTGAATTCCTTCAAAAGTTAATCGATGAACTTTCTGATTTTGACAAAGACGTTCTTCATCAAATTTATATACACGGTGGTGTGATTGAAGCGGATACCATCCGCAACTATATCACTGTGAACCGAGGTAGGTTTGAACAAACCATTCCTCATCTAACATCTCTTTATCTTGTTCGTGATTTATATTATGTAGAAGATAAATTCATTCGGGTCATTGTGATTCCGAAAGAGATTTTAGATCATTTGCAGTTTTCTCCTATTTTACCTCCGGTAAAAAAAGGGACCCGAGTTCGTCAGGAAAAAATTTCTGCCAATGGTCTTGATTTTTTCTTAAATGTAAAAAAACTCATTTCGTATATTTCGCGTAAAGGTTTGAACCTTGCAAAATCAGGAAAAATCAAACAAGCAGATCATAAAAGAACGGAAACAGAACTTTTATCTCCTGATATTGAAATTTTTCCTGAAAAGAGCCAGGTTTATCAGATTGAACTCATTCTTCCTATCTTAAAACTTTTGGGTTATGTAGATATCAAAGGTGAGAATGTAATTCTTGTTCAAGATACAGATGAATTTTTAAAGAAAGATATCTTTGAAATCATGAAACTTGTTATTCATGAAGTCAATGAAGCAAGAACTCGTCGCCTCAATCCTGCGGAAGTATTTACGGCAACCGAAGTTCCTTTTTATGAAAAGGGAATTTTGGACAAAACTGTAAAACTCATTATGGCACATGGAAAGATCAACTCATCCGTTATCTTTTCCCATATCATTCGTGATCATTTGGTTTTTTCGCCAACCTTCCAAATCAAAACTTATGAAGAAGATTTGGCAGACTTACGAAAAGAGATCATCTCTGCTATTTTTTACTTACAACTTTTTGGCCTCATCGAAGTGGAATACCCACAACGGAATCTTAGCCTTTCTGAACTTGGTGCCCATTATTTCAACCACGAAGCACTTGTTACAGTCACAGAAAAAGGTGGAATCACCATTAACCCTGACTTCTCGATCATTGCTTTCCCTGATCGAGTGTCTTTACATGGAATTCATTTGCTAAAGGCATTCTGCGAGTTGAAAGATTACGACAGAGTGTACACTTTTTTACTAACGAAAGATAGTTTCCAATTGGGTATCCTACTTGGATACGACAAAGAAACCTTCATTCATTTTCTACGTGAATCATCGAAAGCGGAACTGGCACAAAACTTACTTTTTTTACTGGATGATTGGGGTAACAACTTACCAATTGTAACCATTACTGAGGATTCGGTTCTTCTCAGAACCAAGGACTCTCAAGTGATGGAACTCCTTCTCGGTCAAATTAAGGGGAAGAAGTTTGTATTGGAAGAAGTGAGTCCAACAGGTATCATCATAGAAAAATCGAAGGTGATGGAAGTGATCGCCATCTCGGAAAAATTAAACATGATCATCAGATTGAATCGGTAGTTTGTAAAAACTTACTTTAAATGAAAAAAGACCAACAACTGTTGGTCTTTTTTTTTGGAATCCAGTCGGTTCATAGTGAAAGGACTTACTTTTTTTCGCCGACTGTAAGTTCCGGATCTGTGACTTTGATTTTGTTTTTAAAATCCCATTTGCGAAAGGGAGAGACTGCATCCAAACGTTCTTGGCTTACAAAGAATAACCTTTCTCCGTATTTAACAAGCCCACCCTTATAATAAGCATACTTCGTTTTATGGTCTACCATTCCCACTTCCACGACCTTATTCCAATCTTCGCAGGTCTTTAAAGAAGGTACCTTTCGGAGATACAATTCCTTAATCGAGTTTTCTTTTACTGCGTCGCGAAGTATTTTTTCCCATTCCATATTCGAATAGCCTTTCTTTCCTTACCTAAATTTCAATTTCATTTTTCATTTTATTCAAGAGTATACGACGTGGACTACGGAAAAAAACAAAAAATATAAGAAAAACAGCCATGAATCGCCATGGGCTTGGGCCGAATTGGATATAGGGAGTTGTTCTTGCCTGTAATACTGTCGGCAAATCCAAATACCCAATGGCTTTTTGGAATGTTTGTAATTCACCCATCATCTCTCTTCCCCATGGATCAAAGGCAGTCGTAAGGCCAGTGACTGCGACTCGAACAACGGGCCTTCCTGTTTCGATTGAACGCAACCTCCCTGCTCCTGCATGTTGTTTGGTTTCTGTTTGGCTTTCAAACCAAGAATCATTAGTGAGATTGAGAATGAATTCCGATGGAGAATGTTCTATCATTCTACGAACTAAATCGGGATAGAGAATTTCATAACAGATCAGCGGACTAAATGTAACCTGCTCTCCTGTTTTGGTTTGAAACCTTAGAGCATCTGTTAGTTTTCCTGGGATATGATGACTCGTTTCAGGAAATAAGGAACGGAGCCAAGGAAAGTTTTTTTCTCCGGGTAAAAACTCTCCAAAAGGCAGTAGGACTTGTTTGTACCTTCTGTCCGGCAAAAGAGAGACAGGCTGGAGTAGGGTGAGGGAGTTTCTCGATCCTTCCTCCCAAACTAATTCATTAAAAACAAGAGGAGCATTGCTGAGTCGCACGAGGCTTTCTGTAATTTCCACAAAACTTTTGCTATACGTTGAATTTGGATCCTTAGAATCGAGGGTCCCAAGAAATGGAATGGCTGATTCTGGCATCACTAGTAAATCAATGGGTTTGGGGGAATTACGAATGGCTTCTAGGCCAATATCATAAACCGATTGGATGGTTTTTGTCATCCACACCTGGTTTTCCTGAATTTCCCTTTTCGCATACTCTGTGTTTGGTTGTAGTAAAGCCAAATGAAGGGTTGGGCTTTGCGGGATGGTTTCAGCAAGAAAGTATAAGTTGATTGCAAAAAAACAAACAATAGGAAGAAGAAATAGACTATAACTACGGATACCTTTTTCGGATTTTAGAATCATCAGATATAAAAGGGAAGCAGAAATAACAGAGACAAACCCCAAAACCTCCGTTCCAAGTCTTGCCATCTGCCGCCAAAGGATATTGTTTCGAAATAAATCCCCCCAATACACAGGGAAAATCATAGGACAAATCCAATCCGAGATTAAGAAAAGAGAGGGTAGGACAAACAAAAAGAAATAGGTGTCTTTGATGTTTCGTAACCGAGTAAGGTAAACTGAACCAAAAAAGATAATTCCAATCTTATAAAAGGAAACGACAGCTGAAGTTCCTAAGTAAAAATATACTCATTCATAGGCATAAAATTCATTTTCAAATGTAACAGGAGATTTGTATCCAATTTTAGAATGCAAACGCTTTCTGTTATAAAAAACTTCAATATACTCGAATAGAGAACTTTGAGCCTGTTCTAAGGAATGGAAGTTCTTATGGTTTGTAAACTCTCTTTTTAATGTAGCAAAAAAAGATTCAGCTGGAGCATTATCCCAACAATTTCCTTTTCTACTCATACTTTGAATGAATCCTTTTGACGTTAGATTCTCACAAAACTCTTTACTCGCATACTGACTTCCTCTATCAGAATGGATTATAAGGCCTTCATTTGGTTTTTGGTTCTCAACAGCATTCTCAAGTACGCCACGTATAGAGATGTCTTCATATGAGTGTCAACAGCCCATCCAACAATCTTCTTTGTGCATATATCTTTGAATTTACATAAATATAAAAATCCAAACAAATAGGGAATGTAGGTAATGTCAGTCACATACACTGTGTTCGGTGTTGAAACCTGAAAGTTTTGTTCAAGCAAGTTTGGACTAATAGCTTCTTCATGATTGGAATTTGTCGTCACAGGATGCTTAAATTTCCTAGTTGTAATAGCTTTAATCCCATTTTCCCGCATAATTTTAGCCACAGTGGGTAAACTGACTTTGATTCCCCTTGCTCTTAGTTCTTTCTGAACTCTCGGACTTCCGTAAGAAAGCAGATCTCCTTTGTGGAATTTTCTAATTTCATATAAGATTTCTATACTTTTTTGATTTCGAATCGACTTCGATTTTTTCAACCAAGGATAAAATCCCTTGTGTTTTATATCTAATACTTCGGACATCACTTTGATAGAAAACCCAAAGGATTCCCTATGTTCTTTCATAAAAAGATATTTATCTTCTAAGGACTTAAAGTGATGCCCATTGCCTTTTTTAAAATATCCCTCTGCTGTTTTAAATTTTGAACTTCACGTTCAAGCTCCTGGATCCTCTTGTCTCGAACATCTTGCAGAGAATCTGTCTCGGTTTGATTTTGATCTAGTTCCTTTTTCCATCTGCCTAGTATCCCATTGGGGAGCCCTAGTTCTTGGCATACCATATTCTGGGATTTCCCACTTGATATTAAATATTGAACCGATTCTCTCTTAAACTCTGTGGTGTATTGTTTTCTCCGCTTCATGGCAACCTCTTGTAGTCGTTTGTTGCCTATTGTCGAGTATATAATGCGTTAGGAACTTCATTTTGGTATAACATAAGATAACAATTTACCTTTGTTATCTAACACTACGACAGATGACTGTATAAATTCAGACTTATTAAGCTGCTTTTCAATTTCTTCCAACTCTA
>NZ_AOGY02000055.1 GCF_000332455.1 Leptospira vanthielii serovar Holland str. Waz Holland = ATCC 700522
TACGGAAACACCTATACGTATAATGGTGAATTCTAGTTACGTAGATGTCAATCTTTACATTTTTCCAAATAATGCATTTTTTTAATCTTTTTTACTTATTTTCGAAGAGATTTTGTCTCTTTCGCCTAACGAACTAGGGGAGACGACGTTCCTCGACCCTGAGTCCCGGTAACGGGACGTTAGGGACTGGCATGTAGCTTGCGTAAGCAAGGCGAATGCCAGAAGGGGAATTTGCCGTAGGCCGAGCGAGGCCTTGTGCCGAAGCGAAGCGTTAAGGCGCTGTTATGCGACGTTTTGTATTAAAGTAAAGACTATTTATCACTGACTTTCAAAAAACCACCAAATATCCAGCCATATTCCTCTTCACAATGTTCATACCATCCCGTTGTAGTCGAAATAAAATACCAATATTCTTCAATATCTCCTATTGTATCAGGTTTTATGGTTCTAGCATACGCAATTACTCGAGTATTTTTTTTGATATAGTTATGACCTATGGATTTACCATATTGATCTTCGGATTGACAATGGAGAAACTTTGAATTTTGATTCGAATGTTTCCTTACTTTTAAATTTGCGATTGTATTAAAAAACGATCCCTGAGTATATAAGCTTCATTTTTATTTACTATCCTTGTAGTTCCTTCAGGAAGAATTGAATTGTATTTCCAAAAAATAGTTCTATTATCACATAAAAGCTTTTGAGAATATCGGAAATCTGTTTTATCGCTAATCAGTTTACATTGCATTTTCCTTATTGGAAAACGATTTGATTGATCATCACAGTCATCTGGTAAGAAAGATAAAAGTTTTTGGTTCAAAATAAAAGTTCCATTACAGAATTCTCCGCCGTCCCCAAAAGTTTGTTTTGAGAAAAATTTGTTCTTTTTAAACTCAAGTTCCCACCATTCATCTTCGGAGAGCCATAAAGTTGATTCTAAAATTTCAGTATTAATATTTAAGATTTCATTCTGTATTTTCATATCATCTGATTCAATTTTAAAATTTATTAAAACCAGAAGTATATTTAGTAGGAAAAATATTTTATTTTTATTTATGAGCCGTTTTTTTTTGAGCATATATTTCAAAATGTCGCATAACGAACTAGCCTTAACGACGTAGGCTGGCCCTGAGTCCCAACGGGACGTTAGGGACTGGAACGACACTTGCGGAT
>NZ_AOGY02000054.1 GCF_000332455.1 Leptospira vanthielii serovar Holland str. Waz Holland = ATCC 700522
GTATATTTTTGTCATCCGGGAAGTCCTTGGGAAAGGGGGACTTGTGAAAATACGAATATGCTAATAAGAGATTTCTTTCCTAAAAAAACTGACTTTAATGATATATCAAGAAAAGAACTGAAAAGAGTCCAAAAGCTTTTAAATGAGCGTCCAAGAAAAACGCTTGGCTGGAAAACTCCCGCGGAAAAAATAAAGGAAGTGTTGCGTTAAACTTTAGAATCTATCAAAGCTAAGTATTCTCCTCAAAAAAACAATATATTTATTTAAATATATTTTTACCTTTCCAAAAATCTGAAAATTAATTATTTCAATCTTTTCTTTCTCATTGCATTTCAAGTAATTTTCAATAATTCTATTTCTTCCAATGTAAAAACTGATTAAAGAATACTCAAATTGTAAAATATATAATTAAAAGTGGCCATATTTAAAATGTATTGTTAGGAAAAATCAAAATATTTATAATTATCATGAATTTCGGATGAATTTCATTTGAGTCCCAAGTGGAAGTAAACGTTTATTAATAATAAAAAGGCAAACGTAATTGTCCCGATCAGATAAATAACTTCTAAAGGATTAGCCTAAAAATGGAAAAGAAAGAACTAATTAATATATTTGCAAAATTGAATGCCCCAAATCCTAAATTATGGGCAGAAAGCCAAATTGAGGAAGGTATTCCGCAACTAGCTAGATACTTATTTTTAAAAGGAGCTTGGGAAGGAGTCGTACCAGATAATGAAGTATGGATCGACAATATTCTCCAATCTAATAAAAAAGATAATAATCTGCCATATGGTGGGTTAAATATTGCAATTAGAAAAATGCTGGAATGTGGTGTGCCAAAGAAATACATTACTGAATTTGCTAGATGCATAGCCGCGGAAATGATATTTCATATTGGTTATTTGATAGCTGATTCGTCCTCTGTCAAAGGTAATGAATATGTAGATTGGGCATTAGTTCAAATAGATAACGAAGGTAATATTATAGGCCCAATATCCGGATTACATGAGAGCGTATTAGAAACAGATCCGACAGGTAATGAAATGAGACCTGTTAATTTAATTTAAAGAATAAACTCTAACAACATCGCATAACAGCGGCTGACACGCTCCGCTCGGGACTTACGCCCTCGCTCGGCCTGAAGGCACATTGTCCTCCGTCACGCTTCTTGCGGAGCAAGAAGGCGCGCCGACGCTAACGCCTACTCCGTAGGCTCAGCTACGGACAACGTCGTGTAGCCTAGTTCGTTATTTGCAATGGCGGAAAAATATATAAGGAAAATATGCCACTATTTGAAATACACAACCAAAAATTGACGCAAGCTAAATCAATAAATTTTACTCTGGAAAAGGAACTTCAGTCAATAATCGAACAAAATCTAGAAATTGTTTTTAATTCTAAATTTATAGCTTCTGAATTTTCTACTGGTGCTGAACATGCAGGAAGAATCGATACTCTTGCATTATCAGAAGATAATAACCCTGTTATTATCGAATATAAAAAAGTTGAATCTTCCGAATTGATTAATCAAAGCTTATATTATCTTTCCTGGATTAGAGATCACAAAGGTGATTTTCAGATCGCAGTAAATAAAACATTGGGAAATGAAACTGAAATAGATTGGAATGATATCAGGGTTATTTGTATTGCTCCAG
>NZ_AOGY02000053.1 GCF_000332455.1 Leptospira vanthielii serovar Holland str. Waz Holland = ATCC 700522
ATTCTATAGCTCTGCTAGTAAGTCTAAGTACGATCTAGTAAAACAATTATTGGGGATAATCAGTAAAGAAGAAAATGAATCTAATATTAATGATGATTCCATTCTCGATGTTCAGCATAAATTACACAAATCTTGTCCTTTCTGCAATCAAAGGATGATTCTATTTGAAGAAGTTGACGAATTCAAAGTTCCGGATATTGTTTACATCAAATTTGGAAAGGATCCGCCTACGGAAGATCTTTTTACGAGGCTTGTTGCTTAACTTTGACTCAATATTGGACTATTAAATTCCTTAGTGAGAAATAACAAGCAGCAAGTCAATCTTAGCATAGGGCACAGCAGATAACAGCGTACGTGGAAACGCTTCGCTTCGGGACGAGCCCTCGCTTGGCCTCCGGCACATTCCTCTCCGTCACGCTTCTTGCTCCGCAAGAAGACGCGCCGACGCTAACGCCTGCCCTGCAGGCTCAGCTACGAGGAACGTCGTCTCCGCTAGTTCGTTATACGAAAGTTCCGAAAAAAAACTATCTAGAATTCAAAAAAAAGACTAGATAAAATAGCCACAGTAGACACAATTATAGTATGAAATCTGTCGGAATACGTGATCTTAAAAATAATCTAAGCAAATATTTGCATTTGGTAAAAGCTGGAGAAACTATAGTAATTACAGAACATGAACAAGTAATAGCAGAGATTAAAAAACCTGTGGAATTTTTAAAAGATTCAAATAAAAGAGTTTTTCTATATTTAGAAGAGCAAAGTAGAATTGGAAAAATTAAACTTGCTAAAAGAAATGGATCGCAAATTGAAACAATAGTCAAAGAATTCAATCATAAAATGCCGAAACTAGATTGGGAAAATATATATAATCAAACTAGGTCAGATCGTTTTTAATATGATTGTATATATAGATTCTAGCGTACTATTATCAATTATCTTCCAAGAAGAATCTCAGACACAATCAATAGAAATATGGAAAAAATCTAAAATCAGAGTAAGTTCTATATTATTAGAAGCTGAATGTAAAATTAGCATCAAAAGGACATTTCTACACAATAAAAAGAAACTAAATCAGACTTGGAAGGAAAATAAATTAACTGAATTAGGAAAGCTACTCGATGAAATAAGTTTAAAAAATATTGATTCTACTACCATCGATAATCTAGATAAAGAAGATACACTTTCTGGATGCAGAACACTAGATGCTTTACATCTAGCAACCGCTATGGAATTTCAAAATGAAATCGGTGATGAATTATATATATTTTCATACGATAAAGAATTTAATAAAGTAGCTTTAGAAATGGGCCTTAAAATTTTATAATCGGAACCTTCGTATAACATCGGGGAAACGCTTCGCTTCGGCACTGCCGGCCTCGCTCGGTCTGCGACACATTCCTCTCCGTCACGCTTTCTTGCTCTCGCAAAAAGCGCGCCGACGCTAACGCCTACTACGTAGGCTCAGCTACGAGGAACGTCGTCTCCCCTAGTTCGTTATGCGTAATGCCATAAACCTAAAAATTTATGAAGGAAATTTTTCTTTAGAAGATAATCGATTTAAATTAAAGTTAATCAAAAATAAATTTTGATTTTGAAGAAATTTATAAATAAAAAAAAAGACCAATTTTATATGAACGATGATTTTACATTAGACAAACTTGACAAAAGCATTCGGAGATTAATTCAAAGAGGATCGGAATTTAAAAAAACTAATGAATTTACTTCAATTGCCGAAAAAATTCCTACGAATCTGCTTGGAATAATCAACTCTCCTGAATTTAATATTTCTAAAGAAAAATTTAACCTATGGTTTCTACAAATCATAAAAGAAAACAAAATTCCAGATGAAATAAATGGACTTTATTTTGGTTTATTTGAAACAACTTTAAAAAAAAAATTTAAAAGTAAACAGACAATAGCTATTTACCTAATAGGTTCCTTTTCATGGGATCAAAATGATTCAGAATGGGCCTGCGATGAAGACTTTGTTCCTGATAATAAGTATCTATATTTAGAAATAATGGAAGATATTTATAATAATGTAAATTTCAACATTTACACTAAATGCTTTCTTGCTCTTGCTATCGTATTCCTATATTTAAAAGAATTTTTTGAGATACAATATAATCTGAATTTCGTTAAGAATAATAGCTTTAATATAGCGACTGGTTTTGACGATGGAGATCTCTACAATCTATTTAAAGTCAAAACGTAGAATAATGTATAAATTTATGGCACTACGCATAACATCGGCTAAACACTGCGCTTCGGGTCTTCGCCCTCGCTTGGCCTTCGGCACATTCCTCTCCGTCACGATTCTTGCTACGCAAGAATACGCGCCGACGCTAACGCCTACTCCGTAGGCTCAGCTCCGAGGAACGTCGTTTAGCCTCGTTCGTTAGCCGACATATGTGCAAATTCTACCTTTTACAATCTGAAAAATAAAAAAAAGTAAGAACCGTATGAGGAAATTGATCAGAAATTCGTTTACAGCAATAAAATAACAAATTTTCAATTTGACAAAATGCACGAAACTCGTGTATTCTATATATATGAAAAGTATTACTTTTAGAGCTGATGAAAGGGCAATTGAAAAAGCTCGATTAAAAGCAAGTAAGCAAAAAAGGTCACTAAATGACATTTTTAATGAATGGCTCCGTACTTATTCTGAATCTGAACCTAAAGATTTCGATCTAGATGGATATTTAAAAAAATTTGAATATGTGAAGATCAACAGAAAGATAACTCGTGAAGAAGCAAATGAAAGGTAAAATCTTCATCGATACAAATGTATTTATTTACTTCTTTTCAACGAAGGATTTTGAAAAAAAGGAAATCTCTTCAAATATCATAAAAGCTTCCTTTAAATCTGACAGATTCTGTATAAGCTACCAAGTCATCCAAGAATTTAGCAATGTAATGCTGACAAAAGGACAACCACCGATGAAAGGTCAAGATATTTCAAGTCTCATTGAAAAAATCTTAGATCCAATTTGTTCCTTTTTCCCAACAATTGAGTTTTACAAAAACGCTCTGA
The DNA here is from genome assembly GCF_000332455.1 of Leptospira vanthielii serovar Holland str. Waz Holland = ATCC 700522. Lineage (GTDB taxonomy): Bacteria > Spirochaetota > Leptospiria > Leptospirales > Leptospiraceae > Leptospira_A > Leptospira_A vanthielii. The sequence goes on from NZ_AOGY02000053.1 coordinate 3,038, forward strand.
AGTTAAGAGAACAGAATAAACTATCTTATTATGATTCTTTGATTGCTTTGGCGGCATTAGAACTCGATTGCGATTATTTATTGTCTGAAGACTTTAATGATGGAGCAAAAATCAACAAATTGAAAATTATCAATCCATTTAATAAGAATAATACAAAATTACTAAATGTAATTCTATAAAGCACAAACGTCGGCTAACAGCAACTAACCGCTGCGCTTCGGGACGAGCCCTCGCTTGGGCTGCGCCACATAGGCTTCTGGCACTCCCCTTGCATCCGCAAGTGTCGTGGCCAGTCCCTAACGTCCCGTTCGGGACTCAGGGCCAGCCTACGTCGGTTAGTCTAGTTGGTTAATTGCAATTGGTTAATCCTCTTCAAAAAAACCAGCGCACAATTTTTCTTAAAAGGTGAGAGTCCAACTTTGCTCAATTCAATAATAGATCTTTATATCGGTTTTATTACTTTGTTAATGATTCAAGCGCTTTAAAGAAAAGAATAAGAATTAAGAGATTTATTTCGCTACATTTCCTATTATTTTTTCGTCACGGTTTGCATGATTCAAAAATGATTGTCGGGCTTTGAAGACCAAGAATAAGAAAGAAAATTTGCGCGCTGGGATTTCAAACACTTCGTATTATTAGCAAATACAACACAAAACCAACTGCAATTAACTACCGCTAACCACTTCACTTCGGGACTTCGCCCTCGCTTGGCCTGCGGCACATAGGCTTTTGTCACTCCTCTTGCTTACGCAAGCCTCGTGCCAATCCCTAACGCCTCCTCCAGAGGCTCAGGGCCAGCCTACGTTGGTTAGCTAGTTCGTTATCTGCAATGCCCTAGAACTTAATTCTATGAATGAATTCCAACAAGTATTATATAAGCAAATAGATAAGATTCAAGCTTCCAACCTGCCTACTCATGTTAAGAAGGTTGTTTCTGCTGTTGCTCTTTGTAGAACTAATGCCATGAAGGGAAGAGTCTATTCTTGTCCAAACGGACACTTCTCTATATTCATGAGAGAATCTTGTAACAATAGATCTTGTCCTACTTGCCAATCAGAAAACAAAAGAGAATGGAATTCTAATACAAAGAAAAAGTTCTAATTCTCCACATTATCATCTTGTTTTTAAGTTACCTTCTTTTCTATATCCATATATTCTTTCCCATTATAAAGAATTTATAGAAATCCTTTTCGAAGCTTCCTCTAATACGATTCACAAATTAATTAAATATTCTTTTGACTTAAATCCCTCTACCGCTTTTATCTCGGTTTTACACACTCATGACGCCACGTACCAGCTTCATCCTCATATACACATCCTTCTCAATTCTATTGCTCTATCCAAAAAACAGGACAAGATTCTCTTACTAGATCAGACTCTCTTCAAACTTGATAACTTCAATTCTATATATAACCAAATTCTAAAGAAAGAATTAATTCTTTTACATAAGAAACATCCTGAACTTGGAAAT
>NZ_AOGY02000052.1 GCF_000332455.1 Leptospira vanthielii serovar Holland str. Waz Holland = ATCC 700522
TATCCATAATGTTCGGACTTCTGTAAATCATCCTCAGTCCAACGGGAAACTAGAAAGATTTCATGGAACCATTAAGACTGAGTTAATCCGTGAAATACCAATGTATTCACTCGAACAAATTAGAGAAGAAGTTGGTAAATGGATTGAAGAATACAATTCGCTAAGACTTCATTCTGCAATCGGTTACGTAACACCTATGGATGTGTTTTATGGTCGCAAGGAAAAGATTTTAGCAGAAAGAAAAGAAAAACTACTTGAAGCAAAATTGAAGAGAAAACAATACTCGGTAAAGGCTAATATAAGGCTTGTTGCTTAGCTTAATTTTGAATCCCAAAATTCTGTTTTTCACTGAACTAAGACAGTATTTACTTTAGCTTAATTTTAAAGAGTAATTTAGAATATATTCCATTTTTTGAAGAAAAATATTTCTTCCATGAATTAAAAAAAGAAAATTATAAAATTGATGATATTAGCTTCGAACAATACGAGTATAAAAAGCATTTCACATTAATTTGGAGTTCAATTCGTATTAGAGACAATAGCTACGGTATAGTCTTATCTTTACTTTGGTATTTAAACATACATAAAATTACCAATTTTTATTATACAGTCATCGGATTCATAGTATTGTTCATAATAGATGATTGGACAATTATAAGGCTTTATTTAAAGAAACTTAAGGGAAGAATACCAAAAGAGCATGAAGTCAGATTAATTCTCTCCGACCTTTTCATGATTTTTTCTTTATTAAGTTTTATCTTTTTTGACCTTTATTTATTTTCGAGTTTTTTGGCAATCATATCAATTTTAATTTTTTTACTCAACATATTTCTTATTCTATTAATCTACCATTCAAATAGAGATATCGGAAAATGAAGAAGAAACTTCGTATAACTGCCGCTTGCCGTTCCGGGAGGGTCAAGCCCTCCCTCCAGGCTCCGCCAAATTCCCCTCCGTCACGTCTCTTGCCTTCGCAAGATCCGCGCCGACGCTAACGCCTCTTCCAGAGGCTCAGCTCCGGGGAACTTCGGCAAGCTAGTTACGTTATGCGCCATACTTTAACCTAAATTGAGGAAAAATGAATAATCGAATAGTTTCAATAAATCAATTTCAATTAGGAGCCATATCAGCATTAAATTTTGTGGCAAATATATCTATACATAAAGAAAAAAGAGAACCCATCAATGTAAATTCAATTATATATTCAACTTTACTACAATGCGGAGCTTCACATATAAATATTCATGATACACCAAAAAACCGTATTGTAACTGACTTTCCTAGCACTAAGATATCATTAATTAACGAAACTAGTTCTAAAACAAAAGAATCAATTATTTCAAATTTATTTTTACATTATTTACCAAAAGATTACTCATCCAACGAAAAATACAAAAAAATTAAAAATCTTGAATTCTATCTAGAAAACATTCTCTTCGCCGCTCAAACTAATACTAGCGTAATTAATATGTTTAACTTTCCAAACATTAATCAGTGTAAAGAATTATTGCCAGCCGAATTATATTATACAATTTCAAATCTATTATCGTTAATTGAAACATCACCTCAAAAACTTCCTTTTCCAAAACAGGAAATCGATTCGACACATATTAAAAATTTTGAAACTATTATTGAAAGTAACTTGTTTACTTCATACTGTGAAAGTCACATCGAATTGGAATCTAAATCAATCGAATACAACACTGCTATTGATAATTTGAAATTAAAAAGCAAGAACCTATACTATAATAACATTGACAGTCTACGTTTAAAGCGAATGGCGGTTTCTGTCTTACCTATTACAGAAAAAATTATTGGAACAATATTTGGGAAAATTCCTGGAGCAGTTTCAAAATTCATTACAAAAATTTTAATTGAATATCTAAAATCTGAAAAAAGAATTGTTATCTATCAATTAGATGGTTTATTCGAAACCATTGTAAAAGACTCTATTGCATACAATATAAGTAAAAAATAAAGTACGGCGCATAACAGCGACTTACCGCTACGCTTCGGCACAAGGCCTCGCTCGGCCTCCGGCAAATTCCCCTTCTGGCATTCGCCTTGC
>NZ_AOGY02000051.1 GCF_000332455.1 Leptospira vanthielii serovar Holland str. Waz Holland = ATCC 700522
CGAAGTTATACGATTTCCCAAGGACTTCCCGGATGACAAAAATATACTTTCATTTGAGTATCTTTTGTAAATAGCTTATGGTTACTCATTTCTTTACCTTGATCATAAGTTATCGAAAGTCTAAGCTCTGTTGGCATTTTTTTTAGTTCCTTGGCAAAACTTTTTCTGACGGTCCCAGCATCTGTGCTTGTTAAAGGAACCAGTATAACATTTCTAGTAGTTCTCTCTACAATTTGTACCAATTGCACTTTTTGTTGATTCTTTCCAATTATCAAATCACCTTCCCAATGTCCTGGAATTGATCTTTTTTTCAACTGATTTTGGTCGTTCTTCAATGCTTATCATGTCTGGTATTTTACCTCTATTATCAGTATTTTTCGACTTTTTGTAGGGTTTCATCTTTCGGCGTAGATAGCTTTGCAATTCCTTTTTTAGTTCGCCTCTCGGTAAAAGATAGATATAAGTATAAATAGTTTGATGGGAAACTGATTCTGTAATTCCGCTTGGCAGATTTTCTTTTAAAGACATCTCTATTTGCTCTGGTGACCATTTAAGTTCTAATTTAGATTTTATAAATTTTCGTAAATTTGGATGTTTTTGCAACTTTATTTTACCAGAATTTCTGGAACTTTCATTCTTCTGTGAAATGATTTGAGCATTTGATACTGAATAATTAATGAAAGAATTTCTTGAATAACCTTTAGATAATTCTCTGGAAATGCTTGAAGGACTTCGATTCAGTATCTTAGCTATACTTCTAATACTTTCCTCTTTAAATCGCATCTCAGCAATTACTTCCCTTTCTTTCAAATTAATTCTTGTATAATGATTCATTTATTAACACCTTATTCATTAGATTATCGGTGTTGCGTTAAAAATTTGATTCTACCATTAGAAAACTATCTAAAAATCCACGAAATTGATTATGACGCAGAAAATGTGGCAGTGTTCGAAAACAACGAAGGAACCTCGATCCGAGCTTGTGAATTTCAAAAGGAAGACCGCGTATGGATGGTCTACATGGTTGCCAACCAAATGCGGATGATCCTTGTGACTTACAACTCCGATGAAGAAGTGGGCGATGAACTTTTCCAGCAGTTAACGAACATTATCAGTTCAGTTCGGATATTGAATTAATTTCTTTCCCTTTTTTACTTTACAGAACCCAATTTTCTCTTAGTCTCAATTCCACTCTTTAGTGCCAAAATCAGGAGAAAATATGAAAAAAATAGGGTATGGAATTGGTGCGGTGATCGCAACCATTCTTCTCATCGTAATCATCGCATTAGTTTTTGCTGGGAGTTTTATCACTCCTAGTTTTCTTGTCAAACAAATCGAATCCGCCATCAATGTGCGCGCCCATGTAGAATCAGTCAATATCAACCTCATCAACGTCCTTTCTGGAATTGAGATTGAAGGGATCATCCTTGCTCCGAGGGATGAAGTGGCAAACCAAGGAACTCCACTGGACGAAAGGAAATCGAAACCCAAAGGTCTTATCCAATTGGGAAAAGCAGAAGTTAAAATATCTTTTTTGGCTCTACTTACCAAAACCTTAAAAGTAAATAAAATTGTTCTAAAACAGCCTGTGATTTCCCTCACTATGAATGAAGATGGAGGAAATAATCTCACCTCCCTTTTTAAAACACCAAAGATTGTGGATGGTGAGAAAAATCCTGCCCTTTCTGCGGAAGCAATTGCTGAAAAGAAAAAAGAAGCAGAAGAAGAGGCCAAAGAAGAAGCGAGTTCTCCTCCTTCGGGACCATTTTCTATCAAAGACATTCCTATTGCCATTAAGATGGGTCTTGTAGGAATCCAAGATGGAAACATCCAAGTCAATATGCGCAAAACTGGCCAACAAATCCAAATCCAAAAATTAGATTTAGAATTAACAGATATCGATATTGATGGAAGTGATTTAGATTCGCATAACAACGTTGATGTGAATTTTGATGCCGATGTGACGATTGTTGGTAGAAACAAAAAAGAAGCTGCCAAGTTTATCTTAGAAACGGATGGAAAAGTAGTTCCTTTTGTTGTGAAAACGGGACTTGTGAATCCAAAAGTTATTTATGAAGTCACCATGAAAGAAGATTCCTTTGTTTCTGGATTTGCCGCCTTTGATGCCATTGCGGGAGAACTACCTGTAATGAACCAAGCTGGCCTCAAACTCGATAAACTGAAAGAAAAAGCAGAACTAAGGAAAGATGTTTCCTTTAAGGTTGAGTATAGCAACGGTAAGGTTACTTTTTTGGATGAACCGACCTTTCCCACAAAAAACTATGACCTACAAATTACAAAAGGATCTTATATAGTCACAACCACAAACTACCATGAAATGAAAATGGGAATGTTGTATGATGAAGACGAATCAAAAAAGTCTCTAGCATCTTTGGATGAAAAAATCAAACAAGCCACCAAAGGCCAAGGGGATACAAAAGCCCTTCGTAATAAAATCGTGGGAAACCTAGTGAAAGACGAAAGACTATTTATTCCCTTTCGCACTTATGGAGACATTCGTAATCCCAATGTGGAACTCGGGGTGGGTCTTGGAACACTTACTGATTTGATTGGTGGTGCTGTGAAGGAAGTCATCAAGGGCAAAGCAGCCGATGCCTTGAAAAAAATTCCAGGTGCAGGAGATGCACTAAAAGGACTCGGTTTCTAAACACTAATTGTACATAAAAAAGGGACTAAACATTTAGTCCCTTTTTACTCTGTTTAAGGTGCGTTTTTTCTAACGACCACCACTAGATCTTTTTCTCATACTGGCATCCAAAACCTTTTTACGAAGACGTAAACTTTGTGGTGTGACTTCCAAAAGTTCATCATCATCCAAAAATTCTATGGATTGTTCCAAAGTTAGTTTCCTTGGGGGAATGAGGCGGATCGCTTCATCAGACCCGGAAGCCCGAACGTTGGTTAATTTCTTTTCTCGAACCGGGTTTACTTCTAAATCAGTGTCACGGCTATTCATTCCTAGGATCATTCCAGGATATACAGCAACTTGTGGTTCGATGAAAAGATCTCCACGTTCTTGCACTTTCCAAAGAGCATAAGCCGTCGAATCTCCAGAGTCCATAGAAATAAGAGCTCCGTTTTTACGACCAGGAATTTCGCCTTTGTATTTATCAAACTTTAGGAAACGACTAGACATAACCCCTTCCCCTCGTGTTTCCGAAATGAAGTGTCCTCTAAAACCAATAAGTCCTCGTGTCGGAATGATGTATTCCACTCGAGTGATTCCTGAAGTATGCGCATCCATTCCTTGTAACTCACCTTTACGGCGGTTCAGTTCTTGGATACAAGCACCAGAGTATTGGTCAGGTAAATCCATCACGAGTGTTTCGTATGGTTCAATTTTCTCATTCGCTTCGTTGTATTTGATGATGACTTCAGGTCGAGATACTTGGAGTTCGTACCCTTCTCTTCGCATGTTTTCAATGAGGATGGATAAGTGGAGTTCCCCACGTCCCAAAATTTTAAAACGATCTTTATCTTCTGTTTCTTCCAAACGCAGTGCTACGTTGGTTTCTAACTCTCGGTCAAGACGTTCACGTAAGTTCCGTGTTGTTACATACTTTCCTTCTTTACCAGCAAACGGAGAGTTGTTTACCATAAAGAACATGGATACAGTCGGTTCTTCTACTTGGATGGCTGGAAGTGGGAGTGGATTCCCTAAGTCACAAACGGTATCCCCGATAAATACATCCGGAATTCCCGCCATGGCCACGATATCCCCAGACCCCGCTTCATCAATTTCGTAACGAGTGAGTCCTTCGTATCCATAAAGTTTTGTGATTTTATAATTGGCAGTGGTTCCGTTGGTTTTAGCAAGAGTGACATCCGCACCCTTTTTCATCGTACCTTGGTAAATTTTACCAATGGCAATACGACCTACATATTCATTATAGTCAAGAGCAGTGACTTGGAATTGAAGTTCTTTGTGGCTGTCTCTTTTCACCGGCGGAACATGTTCTAAAACTTTATCTAGAAGTGGTTCGATGTTAGATCCTGGAACTTCGGATAGATGGTTTACGGCCCAACCTTGTTTTGCGGAAGCATAGATGATAGGGAAGTCTAACTGTTCTTCTGTGGCACCAAGATCACTGAATAGGTCAAATACCTTATCCACCGAAAAACCTGGCCTTGCCCCTTCCCTGTCGACTTTATTCACCACTACAATCGGTTTGTGGCCTAGTTGGAGTGATTTCCCAAGTACAAACCTGGTTTGTGGCATTGGCCCGTCAAAAGCGTCCACAAGTAAAAGTGTACAGTCTGTCATGGACAAAACTCGTTCCACTTCTCCTCCGAAGTCAGCGTGACCTGGAGTATCTACGATATTAATGCGGGTTCCCTTATACTTTACCGAAGTGTTTTTGGCAAGGATCGTAATCCCTTTTTCTTGCTCCAATGCATTGGAGTCCATAATTCTCTCTCGGTCTTCTTTCGCGGTTACGGCGCCCGTATGGCGAAGGATACAATCTGTGAGTGTCGTCTTACCGTGGTCGACGTGTGCGATGATGGCGATGTTGCGAATTTCCATTGTTTTTACCAGAAATTCCAATCCACTTAGGCTGTAAATGGGGATTTGCGTTTGACAAGAGGTGCCTATCAGAAATCCTGGTAAGAACTACATTCGAGAAAGAGATTAGGATAGTTATATGTTCGCCATCATTGAACTTGGAGCCAAACAATTTAAAGTGTCTCCTGACCAGGTATTCGTCGCCGAAAAAACAGGAAACTCGGTCGGAAGTACAGTAGAAACAAAAGTCCTACTCCTTTCCGATAACAATAAAGTAAACATTGGATCGCCAGCGCTTTCCGGTGCCAAAGTAACTTTAAAGGTATTAGAAGACTGTAAGGGTGAAAAAATCCACGGCTTTAAATACAAAAAAAGAAAGAACTACAAGAGATCTTGGGGTCATAGACAACAACTCCAAAAACTCCAAGTAGTATCAATCAACGGATAATTGATTTATAGTAAGATTTTTAAAAATTTAGGAGGGAAAATCGCAGGAATCCAACTGGAAGGACATTCTCCCAAGAACTTAGGTTCAAACGGCGAAAACCTTTTGTGTGCTGGAGTATCCACTCTTGTTCAGAGTGCACACTCGTATTTGGCATCACAAAACAGTTTGGAATCGGAAACAAAACGAGACGGGTATTTAGAGTTTTTAGTCAAAATGGACCAAAGGGATGGCTACCAAAGCCTACTTTCTATGGTGGAGTTTGGATTAAAAAGTTTATCAACTGCTCATTCCGAAGCGATTTCCATCCAAGACGTAATCATAAAGGGGTAAACAAATGGCTACAAAAAAAGGTGGGGGATCCACAAAGAACGGTCGTGATTCGGTATCGAAAAGACTTGGTGTAAAAGTTTACGGTGGTCAACTCGCAATTGCTGGTAACATCATCGTTCGCCAAAGAGGAACAGAATACAAACCCGGAAAGAACGTAGGAATGGGTCGTGACCATACCCTATTTGCACTGATTGACGGTGTTGTTACTTTCGAACATGTAACGAGAGAAAGACAACAAATCTCCGTTTACCCGAAAGTATAATCCTCTCTTACAGATGAGAGGACAAAACCCGTTTTAGGATTTCCTTGAACGGGTTTTTTTTTGACCAAAGGATATTATGAGCGGATTTATCGACGAAGTACCCATTCGAATTCGAGCCGGACACGGAGGGGCAGGTTCTGTCCACTTCCATAAAGAGAAGTTTGTCGAATTTGGTGGCCCTGACGGGGGTGATGGAGGAAAAGGAGGAGATGTCATTTTCCTTGCCGAAGGACGGATGATGACTTTGGAAAATTACCTACCCGACCGTTTGTATTCTGCCCAAGACGGCGAACCTGGCCTTGGACAAAACAGACATGGAAAAAACGGAGAAGACTTAATCCTCAAAGTTCCCGTAGGAACTCAAATCCTCGATTCGGTGACTATGGAACTTCTCTATGATTTCAATTTTGATGGAGAAAGTTTTACCATTGCCACCGGAGGGCGCGGTGGAAAAGGAAATACTTTTTTCAAAACATCCATCCAACAAGCACCGAGATATAGCCAACCCGGAGAGGAAGGCGGCGAACTATCGTTATTGTTAGAGCTGAAACTCCTCGCAGACATTGGCATTGTAGGACTTCCTAACGCTGGCAAGTCGACCTTACTTGCAAAAATCACTCATGCCCATCCTAAAATTGCTGGTTATGCCTTTACTACCCTCTCCCCTAACTTAGGTGTGGTGCATAGACATGAAGATTTATTTCGTTATACAGTAGCAGATATCCCTGGAATCATTGAAGGGGCTTCTCGCGGTGTGGGCCTTGGGATTAGTTTTCTCAAACACATTGAAAGGGTCCAAGGGATTCTATTTTTATTCGATGGTGGGAATTTACAACTCGAAGAAGAATTGGAAATGTTACGAAGTGAACTTGGGAATTACAATGACTCTCTTTTGGATAAAAAATTTCTCATTGTCATCAACAAAATGGATATTTGGGATAATGACCCCGAGTTCACGGCAGAGATTCAAAAGAACTATTCTCATCTAGGTGAAATTATTTGTATTTCAGCAGACAAAGAGTCAAACCTTGATTATTTACTCGAACGGATAGATAAAGTATTCTTTCCTGAAAAAACTAAGTTAGTTTATGAAAACACGTAAGGAATTTTTAAACTCCATCCAAAAAGCAAAGCTCATTGTTGTAAAAATTGGAAGTGCTCGTGTTTCGGGCGAAGAATCCAAAATTAATGACTTTTTATATGACCTTGTTGGTGATATCCGAAGTTTACGTGACCAAGGAAAAGAAGTGATTCTTGTTTCTTCGGGTGCCATTGCTCAAGGGAAAAAACTATTGGTCAACCAAAACGGAAATCTTCCCAATGGAAAAACCACCCTTGCCGAGAAACAAGCGTTTGCTGCTATGGGCCAAAACAAACTACTCAATTTGTATGAAAGTTTTTTTAGCCGAGTCAATATTCCTATCGCTCAAATTTTATTTGGAAGAAAAGACTTAAACGAAGAAAAAAGTTTTACCAACCTGAAACAAACCTTTCGCCAACTTTTGGATTGGGGAATCCTCCCTATCGTCAATGAAAACGACTCTGTATCTACCGAAGAGATCAATCTGGGAGATAATGACATTCTTTCTGCCATTGTGGCCTCCATTGTGGGTGCTGACCTACTTCTTGTATTAACGGGTGTGGATGGTTTTTTAAAAGAAAATTCCAAAATCGATTTATTTACCGAAATTAGCAAGGAAACGGAAAACCTTGCCACTGGACCTTCTGGACCCGGCACCGGTGGTATGTTTACCAAAATCAATGCCGCGAAACTTTTGTTACCGTTTGGAATTAAAACAGGGATTGTAAACGGGGAGGAGAAACATGCCATCTCTCAATTTTTTGAAAAGGAAAATATTGGAACTTTAGTGGCCAATGAATCGTTTCCTCATAGAATTCCAACCACATCGGAGATCCAAACGCATTTCTTTTCTTTACCCTCGGAGTGAATTATGGCAGATGAATTGACAACCTACGCAAAGGAATTAGCCTCCAAGGCTAAGTTAGCAAGTAGAGCCTTGAAAGGACTTACCACCCTTCAAAAAAATGCAGTCCTTCTCCGTGTGGAAGAACTCCTTTTAACAAACGAAGCCGCAATCATTGAAAAAAACCAATTGGATATGAAAAACGGAAAAGAGAAAGGACTCTCTTCCGCTATGATGGACCGCCTTCTTTTAGATTCCAAACGAATCAAAGGAATGGCTAAAAGCATCGAAGAGATTCGTAACCTTCCAGATCCCGTTGGCGAAGTGGTTCGAGGAACAATCCTTCCGAATGGACTCGAACTTCTCACCAAACGAGTACCTATTGGTGTGGTGATGACAATCTTTGAATCTAGACCCAATGTCATTATTGACATCGCCTCTCTTTCTTTTAAATCAGGTAACGCTTGTATTTTGCGAGGTGGTTCAGAAGCCTTTCATTCGAATTTGATTCTATCCTCATTATTCCACCAAGCAATTGAAGAAATAAAACTCCCTGGAGTAACAAAAGATGTTGTTACCTTTGTAGAAAATACAGAACGCGCAGCCATGGTTCCCTTCTTCCAATTGGAAAACCTGATTGATGTGATTGTTCCTCGTGGTGGGGAGGCCCTCATTCGGTTTGTATCTGAGAATAGTAAAATCCCTGTAATTAAACATGATAAAGGTGTTACTAATCTCTATTTATCAAACCATGCCAATCCGGAGATTGTTCTTCCCATTCTTGTAAATTCCAAAGTACAACGTCCTGGGGTATGTAATGCTTTAGAAAATTTGTTTATCCATAAAGATTATCCGAATCTTGCAGGATTACTTTCTAACTTAGAATCTTCTGGAATCCAAATTCTTGGGGATACTTCGATTCAAAAACAACTCTCTACCGCCAAACCTGCGTCAGAAGATGATTTTTATACAGAATTTTTAGATATAAGACTGAGTGTCCGAATTGTGGGTTCTGTGACAGAAGCCATGGAAAATATTCGTAAGTATAGTTCTGGCCATACCGAATGTATATTATCAGAAGACGTTTCTGAAATTCGTAAATTCCAACAAGAATTAGATAGTGCGGCCATTTTTGTGAATTGTTCCACCAGGTTTCATGATGGAGGTGAGTATGGCCTTGGTGCTGAAGTTGGAATTTCTACAGGGAAACTCCATGTACGTGGACCTATGGGCCTCATCCACCTAACTACAACGACTACATATGTAACGGGTGGCGGGCAGGTCCGCGGCTAAAATGGAAGTTCTTTTTTTTGGAGGAAGTTTCAATCCCCCCCACCGAGGACATCGGCATGTGATTGAAACGATTTCCAAAACGTATCCGAATGCCCTTTTGTATGTTTGTCCTAATTACGTTTCTCCTTTTAAGGTTGGTGAACGCACCTTTACACCAGGAGAAATTTGGGAACTCTGTTTGGCTGAATTTGAAGGACTCCTTTCTGAAAAAGTGATCCTTTGGGATGAGGAAATTAAACAATCAAATATAAGTTATACGATCGATAGCTTAGAGGCACTAAAATGTCTCCATCCAGACGCCGAACTTTCTTTGGTTATAGGAGAAGACAATTTAAGTTCTTTTGATCAGTGGAAGTCCTACTTAGAAATCCTAAAAGCCACCAAACAACTAATTGTAGTTCGCAGGGAGACTTCGTATCCCCAAGAGATCCAGCTACCGAACTTCCTTCCTAAATCGCATGTTCTCATTTTAGAAAATCCGATCCTTCCGATGAGTAGCAAAGAAATTCGGAAAATTGCCAACGGAGACTGGGAGGAGCCATTTGTTTTACCAAAAACAAGAGAACTCGCTATCCAGTTTTTAAAAGCAAAACAGGGTGATGTTTTTTTGTGAAACCATCTCCTTCCGCATCACTAGAAGATTGGATGGAGTTCTTTGAAGCGGAAGTCCCCACCCAAGTCACGGATACTCGTTTCCAACACATCCTTCGGGTGGCAAAGTATGCTGAGACCTTAGCGAAGGTCCATGGTTATCCTTACCCGAAGAAAGCTTACCTGGCAGGACTTTGTCACGACATCACCAAACAAAAGAAAACAGAAATTCATTCTGAATTATTTCGAGAATTTACTGTGGATATGGATGGGATTCCTTTGCAGGCCCTTCATGCTTATTCGGCACCTTTATGGCTAGAGAGGGAATACTGTTTTGTTGATTCTGAAATCGCAAAAGCCATTTCTTCTCATACCCTTGGTAATCCAGAACCTTCCCTTTTGGATAAAATTTTGTATGCCGCTGATTTTTTAGGTTCTGACTATGCGGACAAACAAGCCGACCTTACTTTCTGGATTCAGAAAACAGAGGAAAACCTGGACTACGGTGTTTTTATGAAAGCGTTCCAAACGATTTCCTTTCTTATGGAAAAAAAAGAAGTCATTCATCCTTATACAATGCATATGTACAACCTATCTGCGAAAAATTCAAAAGGAAACCAAATCGATGTTACGTGAAGCTCCTAAAAAACAAACAATCCCTGCAAAAACTCTTTTGATCGCAGCAGGATCTTTCTTTTTGATTGCACTCCTTTTTTTAATCTTTCGCTCCAAAGCGGGATTTTCTCTAGACCAAAAGTTTTCCCAAAGCAAACGATTGCCTATCTTATTTTCCGTGTTAGGTGAAAAGGACGAATATTTGTTTTCTCTTTATGCGGAAATTTATCCCAATGAAAAGAAGGCGGCTCTTTTTTTTGTAAATCCCAAAACCAGTTTTGATAATGGGGATAAATCTCTAAAAGAAAAAGGAAGTTCTGCCCCATCGTATGTGGAATCTGTTTTGGAAGATACTTTAGATTCTAATATCCCTTTTAAAATTGTTTGGACCAAACAGCAATTCCAGAATTGGGTCAACTTACTTGGTGGACTCAATCTTTTTTTTGAACCCAAGTCGCTTCATATAACAAAAAATTATGCAAGAAATAAACAGACTTATATTTTAGATGGGGAAGATACTTTTGATTGGATGAGCTCACTCGCAGACGAATCTATGATTTCCTATATCCGTCGTTTGGAGATCCAAGAAACGGTGCTCCTAACTGTTCTTGAAGCCATTCACGAAAAAAAGGACTTACTCGGAAAACAGCGTGTTGCGTATCTGCATTCTCAAATGACAACCAATCTCTCCCTAAAAGAATGGGAGACACTAGTCGACTTTTTGAAAAAAGAAAAGATCCACTTTGGCGTTTCTGAAGTCCCAGGCGAACCAATGGGACGCCCCAAATTCAAAGATGAAGTTTTAAAAGCGAACGAAGAAACGGTAAAGGTGGCCTTTCACAAATTTGCAAGCGAACTTAGATCCCTTTCCTTTAGTGAGGGGGAACGGGCGCGGATCGAAGTCCTGAATGGAACCCCAAAAAATGGGCTTGCCAGATATGGTAAGGTGCTTCTGAATGATAAGGGTCTGAAAGTTCTCTCCGTTGACAATGCCTGGGATTCTAGTTTTAAATCCAGTATCATCTTAAACCGCTCCGGAAACACACAGTACACGGATATTATCTCCGATACCTTCCAAGGACGAAGGGTTTACTTCGCCCTTAGGAAAGATCTGGGACTTGATGCCACCGTCATACTCGGGGAAGATTTTCAAAATTCCAAGGACTAAAATGCCGAATATCAGTGCCGAGACATTAGAACATCTCAAAAAAATCAAACAGACATTAATCGATAAAAAATGTGAAAATATCCAGTTTTTGGATCTAAAAGACGTACATAGTTATCTTTCTTTATTTGTACTCGCAACTGTGAAAACAGAAACACAAGGTCGCTCTTGTGCCAAAGACATCGATAAGTACATGAAACCTTTGAAACTCGCAGTCAAACGGCAAAACTTAGCCGACCTTCCGAAAGACGCCACAGGCTGGATCCTTCTCGATTACGGTGAAATTTGTGTACACATCATGACAGACGAAATGAGAACCTATTATTCGTTAGATCGTCTTTGGGGTGATGCTGCTCCTATTGCTGTATAAGAGCGAATGTTTCTTCCCAATTGTCTTTAGGCAATTCACAAGTAAAATTACGACATACATAAAACCGGAGACCGGAACCTGCATCCCTTCCGAAAAGAAGCTCTAGTTCCGACCCCAAAACCTTTGCCTTAGATTCCTCTAACACCAACCAAACTAGGTTCGGATCTTTGATTTCCCCTAATTTGTTTCGAATGGATTCCACTTCCCTAGGATCCTTGTCTTTGTATACCACGAGTACTTCCTTTGAAGGGTATTGGAATTTCTGAAAGGCTGAAATCATGGAAGGATAACTAAGGGAGTTTTGCGTGAGCTCCGGTAGAAAGTAGGCAAAAATCGAATTGGCTTTCGATAACAAATCTCTTTCTTTATATCCAAAAGAATGTAAAAGATGGAACAAGTGTAAGATGGTGGAATTTCCTGAAGGTTCCACTCCATCATAACCTTCCATGGTTCTCACAAGTAAATCTTCGTTTCCGTGAAAGGATTCATAAAAAGGTCCTACCTTGGATTCAAAATGGGAAAATAAATATTCCAATGATCGTTTCCCCTTTACATAAGCCTCGAGGTTTTCTTCCAACTGAAAGAGTTTAAAAGAGACCCAGATAAATTCTGCATAATCGGGAAGGGTCCCGAAGTATTTAGCCTCTCCCTCCCGGTAGCGCCTGAGGATCGAACCGTCCTCACCGACTAAATTTTTTATGAGAAAGGCATAGATTTTTTTGGCATCCGTTAAATACTCTTTTTCGCCGGAGACTTCATAAGCCGAGAGAAGGGCTCGGATCCAAAGACAATTCCAAGAAGTTAACACTTTGTCATCCCGTAACGGACGAATTCTATGGCTTCGTTTTGCGAGTAACTTCAATTTGGCTGACTCTAGTTTCTCTAAAAAATCTGGTTTGAACTGAATTCCCTCAACAAAAGGATTTTTTCCCTTCCAATAGAGATTGAGGATGTTTTGGTGTTCAAAATTTCCCTCTTCTGTGACATTCCAAAATCCTAGGATTTCTTCCTCAGAAACAATCGAACTAAATTCCGAATGATTCCAGAGATAAAACTTTCCTTCTTCTCCTTCGGAATCTGCATCCTCCGCACTGGCAATGCCTCCCGATTCTAAAGTCATATCTCTTCTAATATAAGTTACAATTTCTCTGATTACATCTAAAAAGAAGGAATCACCAGTCGCCTTATAAAGTAAAGATAGTGCTTCTACATATAAAGAATTGTCATACAACATCTTTTCAAAATGAGGAACGAGCCATTCATGGTCCGTCGCATAACGGCAAATTCCGCCACCCACTTGGTCGTAAATCCCGCCAAACTTCATGGCATAAGCTGTGTTAAAAGCCATCTCCAAGGCCCGTGGTTCTTTTTTTCGTAAGCTGTATTCCACAAGAAAACCAAGGGCCATACTGGGCGGAAATTTATTTACCGTGTTCGTTTTGAAACCAAAAAATTCTTTATCGTACACTTGGAGGTATCGTTCAAAATTCCTATCTATGATATCTGGGTCTGGAAGTTTTCCTTCATTGGTTCTTGTTTCGTTGTCTCGTAAGTATTTTGTCAAATCGGAAGCGGCAGTGATCAATTCCTCCCTTTGATTTTTCCATGCTTCCGAAACCAGGCGCAGAACTTCTTTGAAACTACGTTTTCCGTAGCGATTTTCAGGAGGAAAGTAAGTTCCACCAAGGATGGGTTCTTTATTAGGTGTGAGAAACATGTTGAGTGGCCACCCGCCCTGTGTTCCCATTGCGTGGAGTGAATCCATATAAATTTTATCGATGTCGGGACGTTCTTCTCTGTCTAACTTGATGCATACGAAATCACGATTTAAGACTTCTGCTGTAGAATCATCTTCAAATGATTCCCGTTCCATCACATGGCACCAGTGGCAAGTCGAATATCCAATGGACAAAAGGATGACTTTATCCTCCTTTTGGGCTTTTTCGAAGGCTTCCACTCCCCAGGGGAACCAATCAACGGGATTGTGTGCATGTTGTAACAAGTAAGGACTTTTTTCATGAACCAGACGATTCGGTTTTTTCGACATATTTGCCACATTGCACTCCCAGAAACCAATGTTTCTTCACGTAGCTTTTTACATTTTAGGTTGATTGACAACATTGATTTTTTCATCTTGTCTGAGTAAGGGGTTTAAGAAGTTTCCATTGAACAGTCACAATTTTTTTTCCCCATATTTTCACATAAATCCTCGGAAGTTGACCAGCTGGTTAATATCTTTTAGTCTCCTAAGTTTCCCCATTTTTGCGGAATCAGACTTTGATGAAGATATAAAACGTATGCAGCTTGCCCAATGGGAAAACGGCAATACGGTACCGGATTCTCTCCAACCAGGAAAAAAACTACGCCTAAGCATTTCACAAGCAATCGAACAGGTAATTGAAAATAATACCATTGTTCAAAATGCAAAATTGGAAATTGTTAAGGCAGACAGTCCCGAATGGAAAAACGAGTCTAAATACAGTTGGAAAGCTTTGGCAAGTATTCAATCCGCCAAACAACTCTTTCCTGATAACCGAAACAATATCTTTGCCGAAACGATTCGGTCCCAAGATAAAATCTCTGCAGGTGTAGAAAAACAGTTCAAAACCGGAACGTATTTCAAAACGGAAATCAGCACCATACGTTATGACGTAAACGCATTTGAAAATCCTAATTCACAGACTGCTGGTTTTGCAAGTTTACTGGCAGCTCCCCCCATGTATACGGGAGCGATCTCAGCAACTCTTTCCCAAGAACTTCTCAAATATGGGTTTGGCAAAAACGAAGAAGATAAAGAAAAACTTCTAAAAAACCAAACCTTACTCATTCGTGAAAACTATATCAACATACTAACACAACTTGTTGTAAAGATTCTCGTTGACTACTGGTCTCTTAGTATTGTGGATTCTCGCATTGCCACTTACGAAAAGGTTTCCAAAAATACAGAAGAGATCCGACGTTTGACTTTGCGTAAAACTGGACTTGGACTTTCAGAAGGATTTGAAGTGAACCAATGGAACCAGGCATACTTACGAACTCAGTCTTTACTTGAAAAAGCAAAAGTCGATCGAATTGAAGCTGAAAGAAATTTGGTTCGGATTTTGAATGTAGATGCAGGTTCTTCCATTGAAGGAGTCACTGACTTAAGTGAAACCTTGCCCACAGGAATCGATTTAAAAGCTGACAAAGAATATGCACTTTCCCGTAGGACAGACTACCTCATCTTAAAAAGAGAGAGAGAAATTGCCAAACTTGCTCTGAACACAGCTCTTGCAGAAGATGATCCGTCTCTACTTGCCACGTTTTCTTATAGTTCCATTGGTCAAAATTTCCTTTCTCCTCAGGACAACTTCATTGCTCGCCAAAGGGGAATTACTTCCTTCAACTACCCTCAAATTTTGGCAGAGTTAAAGATGTCTTATCCTCTTTGGGATTTGGGAATCAAGGCGGGAATTCGAGATGCGGAAACCAATCTCAAAGTAAACGAGATGAAAATCCAAAACTTGGAACAGGAAATCACTCAAGAGATTGATAATCGTCATGAAGCACTGATTGCAAGCCACGCCCTTCTAAAAGACCTAATGAAAACTCGTAAAGAAACGGAAATTTTTTACAATGGGCTTATGGAACGATTCCGCCAGGGCCGTTATACGGCTGTTAACGTAAAAAATGCCTTGGATAGTTTGGCGAATGTGGAACTTGCAGTGACACAAGCTAAGATCAATTTTAATATTAATTTAGTTCGTTATGAGTTGGCAAAAAATTCTCTTTTTGAGAAATATGGACTCGATCTCTATTCTATTTTGGAAGAAGTCGAAAAGAGAGCCAAACAAGAAACCAACAAATTATGAAAGTTTATCCCACAGAACGTAAAGAGGAGATGGTTCGTTACAGAAGAACCTTTCACCAGTTCCCAGAACTCAAATACGAAGAAAGGGGGACGGCTTCTTTTGTTATTTCCCATTTAGAATCTTTAGGTTTTCAAGTGGAATCCGGGATCGCAGAGACTGGGCTTGTGGCTCTCTTTGATTCTGGAATTCCCGGAAAAACCATCCTTGTTCGTGCTGATATGGATGCACTTCCTATCCATGAAGAAAATACGCATGAATACAAAAGTAAAACACCCGGAAAGATGCATGCTTGTGGCCATGATGGACATACAAGCATCCTTTTGGCTCTATCTTCCGAACTAAAAACTTCATTTTCTGAATTTGTTCCCAAAGGTCGTGTCCTCCTCTGTTTCCAACCTGCCGAAGAAGGTGGTTCGGGAGCCGATCGTATGATTGCCTCCGGGATCTTGGACCGGTACCAAGTGGATTCGGTATTTGCCCTCCATGTTTGGAATCATATTGATTTGGGACAAGTGGGTGTTGTGAACGGAACCATGATGGCTTCTGTGGATGAATTCAAAATCACGGTCAAGGGCACCTCAGGCCACGGGGCTATGCCACAACATACAGTGGATCCCATTGTTGTTGGTTCTCACTTAGTCACTGCCTTACAAACATTAGTATCTCGAAACGTAGACCCTCTGGAACCATGTGTAGTAACAGTGGGATCTTTTCATTCCGGAAATGCTTTCAATGTGATTCCAGAAACCGCCACTCTTCACGGAACAGTAAGAACCTATTCCAAGTCAGTTTATGAAATGATTCCGAAACGAATGGAGGCACTCGTTGAACAAGTTGCCTCTGGGTTTGGTGCCAAAATTGATTTCGAATACAACCGGATCGATAAACCCACCATCAATGATCCTAGTATGGCAGATATCGTCAGAGTCGCCGCAAAGAATGTTCTAGGAGAGGACTCTCTCACAGAAGAGAATACTCGAACCATGGGTGGAGAAGATTTTTCAGCCTTTCTTATGGAACGCCCTGGATGTTATTTTTTTATCGGTTCTAGGAATGAATCCAAGGGACTGGTCCACCCACACCATAGCTCTTTTTTTGATTTCGATGAAGATGCCCTTCCCATTGGCCTTGCGGTCATGAAAGAAGTCATCAAAACTTACCTTTTAAATTCCAAATAAAGAAAATTACTCTTGTCGTTTTTTACCCCCGTTTCATTAGTTAGACATCTAACCATTTTAGAGGATTCACATGATTTCATTCGAAGAAGTAGACGGAACCGGTTTTATCCGATTAGGAATCAATGACAAGAACAGTTTTTCTAACGAATCGTTTTTGGCATTGAAAAAGGCAATCCAATCGGCAAAGGAATCTAATTCCAAAGTCATTGTTTTAAAAAGTGATTCTCCTGGAACTTTTTCATTGGGTCTCGACCTAACTACTGTCAGCACCATGGATATGTCAAAAGACCTTGCACCTTTTTTAAATCTGTTTTATGAAAATTTAAAAGGATTATACACTCTTCCTGTTCCCACCATTGCGGAAATTTCAGGCCATGCTCTCGGTTACGGGGCGATGTTGGCCCTTGTTTGCGACTACCGGTTTGTCACAGAAGACATTCGTTTTGGATTGCCGGAAGTAAAAATTGGAATCCAGGTCCCCTCCTTTATTTATGCACTGATGGGAGAAGCTGTAGGTTATGATGCGGCAAAACGCCATGTTTTGTTAGGTGATGCTTTTAAAGCAAAAGAGATGCCCACTTTGTTTGAAGAAATTGTGACTACGGAAGATGACTTAAAGAAAAAATCTAAGTCTTTGCAGACCAAACTAAAAAAGAATTCTCTTTCTGCTATGAAAGATACAAAGTCAGGAATTTTGTCTGTCCAAAGAGACCTTTTGGCACTTATAGAAACAGATATCAAGGCAACCATCCAAAGTATCCAATCCAAAGATGCGCAGGAAGGAATTTCTGCTTCTGTGCAAGTAAGAAGACCCGTTTTTACTTCCTAAGGATTCCCCTTTTTTAATTTAACTTTCTTTTTTCTTTCGTATGTGTTTGTAAATTTGATCGAGGATAGGATACAAAATATCCTCGTTTTCTTTTGAGATTCCCCAGGTTTGTAAGGAAAGAAGTTTTGCCGAAATTGTAACTATCTTTTGGCGAATTTTTTTTCCATCCTTAGATAACAAAAGGGCCCATTCCCTTCCATCACTCGGAGAAGGATTTCGTTCCACGAGACCTTCCTTTACCAAACGATTGACAAGTACAGTACACGTCGGCTTTGTTTTCTCAATGGTTTTGGCAACTTGCGTCATATTGATAGGAACAGAACTTCGCAAAAGAAAAGTTAGGATCTCAAAATGGGAAGTAGTAAGGCCCGGATAACCTAACTTCTCCATCTCTAAACGGACAATTTCTGCAATTTCAGAACTGATCCGATCGAAGTAACGAACCGATCGGAAACGTTTCGGTAGTTCTCTAGTCATAAAGAAAAAACTTGTCTATCAATGATTTTATCCTTTAGGCCTTTAAAGCTTCAATATCGGAAATTTCTTTAGGGATAGATTCCGTTAAGTTGATGGGTGTTTTTCCATGAATCAAAATATCATCTTCGATACGAATTCCGATCCCTCGAAATTCTTTAGGAATGGTATCGTCAGTCGGATCAAAATAGAGTCCAGGTTCGACTGTAACCACTTGGCCGTTTTTTAATGGTCGAGATTTGCCTTCTAGGAAATACCTTCCCACATCATGTACATCCATTCCAAGATAGTGACCTGTTCTATGCATATAGAACTTTCGGTAAGTTCCCTTTTCGATAATTTCTTCTAAACTTCCTTTTAATAAACCCATATCTCTCAAACAATCGGCAAGAAATCGAACGGTTTTTTCATGGATTTCATTGAAGGGAGTTCCGACCACAGAATTACGAATCGCATTTTTTTGCGCATAAAGAACAATTTCATACACTGTCTTTTGAGCCTCGGTGAATTTTTTTCCAACAGGAAAAACCCTTGTCACATCAGCAGTATAATAATTCCATTCGGCACCGGAATCGACAAGAACCAAGTCCCCATCCTTTAGAATGTCGTCGTTATTCACATAATGAAGGATACAGGCATTTTTTCCCGCAGCAACGATATGACCGTACCCACCACCAATGGACCCATATTTCAAATATTCCAAATCAAGCAGTGCTTCTAACTCGTATTCATACATTCCTGGTTTACTTTCTCGCATAATGCGTATATGGCCCTGTTTCGTAATCTCAGAGGCATTTTTTAAAAGAGAAATTTCTTCTTTGGATTTGATTAATCTTTCTTCATGCAAAAAATTGGGATGTTCGATCCGGTGCGGACCAAACTTTCCTTCTCTTGCCCTTTCTGAAAGATTACGGCATTCTGTAATCAGTTCCCGGTCCCGATCAGGGTTCTCTCCAAAAAAGTAATAAAGAGTGTGGTTCCCGATAAGAATGGCAGATTTTTCTTTTTCCCAGTCGGTTAGGTCATAGGAAAAATTTAAATCTAACATCGATTTGATTTTTTCTTTTCCGATCCGAATCCCGGTCCAGATCTCTTTTTCTTTATCTTTAGGCAAACAAAACATACCTGCCACTTCACTTGTAATGACAAGAATTGTATCTTCTTCTGTGATTCCGGTGAGATAATAAAAGTCGGAATTTTGGCGGAATTTATATTCCACATCCCTGTTTCGGATTTTATGGCTTGCGGCAAAGAGTAAAAAGATCTCACCTTTTTTTAATTTCTTTTGGATGTTTGTGATCCGACTGCGATACAACTTTCCATTATAATCTTTTGTTTTTTTATCAGGCAATTTCATGGTTTGATGACTTCCTCTAGGGCTTCAAAGATACGGACAGGGTTTTGGTCCATCATACAGCGGAAATGTCCTTCAGGGCAAATCCGACCTCCATGGATCCCGCATGGCCTACAGTTTAGACCCTGCACTTCCATAATTTTATGTTTATCAGAAAGACTTCCGTAACCAAAGGCAGGAATGGTCGCTCCATACAACATGACAGTTGGTGTATTAAAAGCGGAGGCAAAATGAATGGGACTGGAATCATTAGAGATAATGGCTTTGGAGTTTTTTATCCAAACCATCAGTTCTTTCAAATTTGTTTTTCCGACAAGTGATAACAAACGATTGCGTTCCCGGAGTTGTAAAGGTTCGGTTTTCATCAGTCGAAAGATTGTATTTTCGATTTCTAAATCTGCTTTGCTACCAATAAGAATGACTGTTTCTTTTCGTTTGCGAAGAATCTGAGTGATGACACTCACAAATTTTTCTTCTGGCATTCGTTTGGTTTCCCAAAGAGAAGATGGCGCAATGAGGATATAACCTTCTTCATTTGATAAAATCTCTTTCTTTTTTATTAAAAAAGATTCTTCTTCAGCTGGGCCCGGAAATAAATAAGGCCTTCTTTCTCTTCCACTAGGAAAATCATACTCTTCAAATAACAGGGAGAATAGTTTTTCTACTTCATGCGGGCCTTGTTTTGGCCTTTGTACCGTTCTTGTATGTAAAAAAGAAAACCCCGACTCTTTATAACCGATTCGAATGGGAGCCTTTGTTAGATAAGAAAGCAAACTCGAACGAAAAGAAAAATGGGCAGAATATACCTTACTAAAATGTTCCTTTTTCAATAATCCGGCAAAATGTAAAAAGGCAAACGGATTCTTTTTGATCCTTTTTTTCTCCAAAGACCAAACTCTTGTTATATCCGAATTATTATCTAATACGGATTCTGTGCCGGCATTCACGAGTACATGGACTTCTGCACCTGGATGTTCTGTTTTTACCGCATGGAAAAACGAAGTAGATAGGATCAGGTCACCTAAGAAGGCCGTTTGGATGATCAATATTTTTTCGGGCATCACTCTCTTTCTAGTATCGACACAAAGTTGTTTGTAGCAAGTCCACCTATACTTTGTGCTACTGCCAACCGCTTTTCCGGCCATTCCTCAAAGAACCGACAAAGTTCTACAATTTGTGCAAGTCCCGAGGCTCCCACCGGATGGCCCCGTGATTTGAGTCCTCCTGAGGAATTGATAGGGATTTTTCCTTTGGGATGGGTGAGACCTGCTTTTACTTGGAATAAAGCCTCCCCCCGTTTGAAAAAGCCGGCATCTTCTGCTCCAACGAGCTCAAAAGGTGTGAAGGCATCGTGCAATTCCGCAAAACCGATGTCACCTGGACCCACCCCTGCTTCTGCGTACGCTTTGGCGAAGGCATTTTGGTTGGCAAGGAAACTAGGTTCTGCAGAAGAAAGAAAGGGGGCTGTTCCCGAACCCATTCCTTTGACAACAATGGCGCTCGGATCTTTGGAAAGAACAAGTGCAGCCGAACCATCTGAGAGTGGTGAGATATCATACAAACCCAGGGGACTTGCAATCATGGCCTGAGTTTTGTAGTCTTCCCAAGTTAGATTTTTTTTGATATGTGCTTTGGGATTCTGAAGTCCATTGTCATGGAGTTTTTTTGAAATAACAAAAAGGTCTTCTTCTTTGTATCCATAATCGGTTAGATACTTCCGAGTGATCATGGCACCACCTTGGGCCATGGACATCCCCAAGGCCTTTTGCGAATCCGAGAGGACAGAACCTAACAAAAGATTACTTTCTTCTCGATTCAGTTGCGACATGAGTTCAGTGGCAACTACCAATCCATGATCGAATCTACCACTCAGAATTAAATTCACCCCCAATTGAAAGGCGGCAGCTCCAGACGAAGATGCGGTTTCCATCCTTACCGAATACAAATCACGAAGTCCAAGCCGACTGGGAAGTTTTGCGGAGAGATGATACTCTTTGTTATAAGAATCAGGAGAAAAGCTGGCATAAATAATAAACTGAATTTTGTGAGATTGAAACTCATGTACAGATTGTTTTGCGGTCGCAAAGGATAAATCCAATTGGGATCCTTTGTGTTTACCAAATACACTCAATGCTGGATTGTGAATGTAAACTTTCTTCATACGAATAGAGTTTACGCTTGCCTATTCTATGAAAACCAATTATCTTTCCAATTGAACGCAATAAAATGAGGCCACCCATATGAAGGGAAAGAAAGAAGTAATCGACATTTTAGCGGAAGTTCTCACGGCAGAACTCACAGCCATCAATCAGTATTTTATTCATGCAAAAGTCTGTAAAAATTGGGGGTATTTGGAACTAGCAGAATACCTTCGTAAAGAATCCATCGAAGAGATGAAACATGCGGACGAAATCATAGAAAGGATCTTATTTTTTGATGGAATTCCCGATCTCCAAAAATACTCAAAAATCAATGTAGGACAAACGGTTCCTGAAATGTTGGACCATGATTTACAATTGGAATATGGTGCTGTGGAAAGACTCAATCGCGGAATCGATATCTGTGTTGCCGCAAAGGACAATGGAACTAGAGAACTTTTTGAAAAAATTCTCGTTTCCGAAGAAGAACATATCGATTGGATCGAAACTCAAAAATCCATTATTGAGTCGATTGGTATCCAAAACTACTTGGCTCAGAAATTAGGAGACTCGGAATAAAACCTACTCACCCAACTTACCATGCCATTTGCGGAGAGGGTCTTTCTCCGCTTTTGGAATCCGAATTAAAATCACATCGCCTTAAAATTGATAGTTCTAACCGAGGTGGAGTTTTCTTTTCTGGAAAAAAAGAGGATGTCATTGATTTTGCCATCCATACAAAGTTTGCCTCAAGGATCAACTTACAACTATTACATGACAATGCAGATGACTATGATGAATTTTATACTAAAGCAAGTGAACTTCCTTGGGAAAAATACATTGGTCCTGAAGTTAGTTTTCGCATTGATGCTGAAACCAAGGACAAATTAAGAAATTCTGAATTTACCATGCATCGTATGAAAGATGCAGTTCTCGACAGGCTCCGTAGCAAAAAGATTCCACTTCCTGAAATCGAAAAACGAATGGCAGACATCACCATTGTAGTTCGCTCCCATACCGACAAGTTTAGTATTGAACTTTCCTTTTCCGGAGATCCTGTGGGCAGGAGAGGTTACCGTTTGTTTGCTGGGAATGCACCTGTGCGTGAACCCATAGCCCAGGCCATGTTGGAAATGTCTGGTTGGAAAGAAGGAAATACATTGGTGGATCCAATGTGCGGTTCAGGCACCATCCTCATTGAAGCGGCACTCAGAGAACGCCTGTATGGCGAAATCAATCGGTTTTTATTTGCTGAATCCCCCGTGTTTCAAATTCTTTTTCCTACCTATGTATTTTCTGAACGAAAAAAAGAAAAACCAGAATCACCTCACCTATTTGGATTTGATGTGGATCCGGAAGCCATTCGCATAGCAAAAGAAAATGCCTATGAGGCTGGTGTGGAAGACTTTGTGAAATTTGAAGTGGGCGATTGTTTAGAACTCAAAAACAATTTTGGAACCCAGGGACACGTGGTTACAAACCCGCCATACGGGGACCGGATCGGAAAACCAATGGAAGATTTGCGAGAGATGTATTTTCAATTTGGACGGGTCATCAAAAACGAATTTGGTGGTTGGAAGTTTACCGTTCTTTCTGCAGATTTTTCTCTCCTTGGAAAGTTTGGTCTGAAAGAAAACTCCCACTTAAGTTTAAAACATGCAAACCTAAAAGCAAAAATAGTGGATTACGAAATCCGTGGGGGGAAATGAATTCCAAAGACGTTCTTAGCCGAGTCTTTGAAATCACAAGGGATCCAAGAGACGGGCTTCTTTTCTTAAAAGAATTTCAGTCTCTTTCCCCAGAATCGTTTGCCATTCTTTATGCGGATTCTGAAACCATATTTGAGAGTTCGGAAGCCCTTTTCTCCGATTTGAAGTTACTCTACCAATTGGATTTATTTCCTTTTGTTGTTTTAGAAGTTGATAGTTTCCAGTATTTGAAAGTTTTTTTCCCTCTCGAACAAATGAATGCAGAAGGAGAAAAAAGTTTAGGTTTTACCTATCAAGTAATGGATCGTAACCAACCACTGAAAGAAGCAGTAACAGAAAGCATACGTCAGAAAAAAATCCCTATTTTACTTTGGGATGATGATTCGGAAAAACTTTCTTCTCTCCTAGATCGGTGCAGGTCCATCCTTCACTCTTCAAAAGTCATTTATGTTTCGATTGATGGTCCGCTGAAAGATCCAATTTCTGGCAAAGTAAAATCCATTGTACAAAGAGATAAAAGTTTTTCTCTACCAGAAGGGACTACCCTCTCTAGGTCACAGGAAGAATTTGTAAATCTGTCGGAAGATCTATTATCCAAAATCGAAGACCCTAAATTTGGTATTGTAATCACATCACCCTTTACCCTGCTTACAGAACTTTTTACGGTCAAAGGAAGCGGAACCCTTGTTAAGCGAAAAAACAAAATTAAAGTCTGCCATTCTACCGAAGATGTAGATATGAAACGAGTGTTCCAACTCATTGAGGAATCTTTCGGAAAACCTTTAAAACCAGATTTCTACAAAACAAAATTTGATGTTCTATTTTTAGAAGAATCTTACAGGGCCTGCGCCTGGATGCAAAAAACGGAACACGGATACTTACTATCTAAGTTTGCGGTCAATGGTGTGGCAAGAGGGGCAGGAGTTGGACGAGACATTTGGGATCAAATTTTGGAACACTGCCGCCCCCTATTTTGGCGCAGTAAACCCGACAACAATATCAATAAATGGTATATGTCTGTAGCTCAAGGAATTGAAAAAGACGAAAGTTGGTATTACTATTGGTTGGGCCTCGACCGGTCTCTCATTCCTGCCACCATACAAACGTTAAAAGTACAACCCGAAGATTTTTTTTCCTAAATAAACCGCTTATGCAAACTCCAAAATCTATATTAGTTTATGATGGAAACTGTGGATTTTGTACGCGGCTTGCCAAATCCATTCGAGAAAAAACAAACGAAAAGATAACCTTTGTTTCTTACCATAAACTATCAAAGTTGGAACTGGAATCTATCCATAAACAACTGACAAACGAACTCTGTGCGGGAGAGGTTCAGTTCATTGAAGAAGGAAATCGTTACCCTGGTTTTTTTGCAGTTAGACAAATCCTTTGGAAGATGGACCAATACAAATATTTTGCCTTTCTTTTGTATTTGCCCCTCATTCCTTTTTTAGGTATGGCTACTATGTATCTTTTGAAACGATTTCGTTCTAAACTTTAGTTAGTCGTTCTCTATCCAAACGAGAAAGTCCTGTATAAAAATCCTCTCTTGCAACAAGAGCGAGTAAATTTCCTTCCAACACTTGGTTTTTAGATTCTTCCGTAGTTGCTGTTTCTTCAATGAGTTCAAACATCCTTTGGCTATGACCTTCATCAGCATCCAAATTCACTTGGAAAAACTTCCCTTCAGGGAGGTCCATTTCAGTTTTTAATTTCCGATATGCATTTGCAATTTGCGAATATTCTAATTTTAGAAGGTATTCATTCGCTGGTCCTAAAGCTCCTAATCCATAAAAAAACCCTTTCCCAATTATGGATTCCATTTTATCCAAATAAGTTTTTGTTTCAGGTAGAAGTATATGATTGGAAAAGTCAAAGTTTAATTTTGTTAAAAACTCGGTAAGGATAGAAACATGGGTATCAGAAATTTTCCCTTCGCCTAATTCCCCCCATATATTTTCGACAAGGACGATCTTTGCATTTTGGTCTCTTGTTTTTGCTGCTACTTGCAAAAACCAATCCACAAAACCAATGGATACAAAGTATTCTTGGCTTAGCCATAAAATTAAGTCATTAAAACTCATAGAGATGTTTCGTTCTAATAACCACTTGGATGTAAGTACAGGATGGGTTTCCACATCCTTTTTTAAAGTTTCTATTAAGTTCATACGTTTCGATCCTTTGCATATTGATAACGAAAATGATGATTGTATTCTTCAAACCCCAACTCCAAACAATAGTTTAAAAGTTCAGCATAGGTTCTCCCCGTATTTTCCCATAACAAGGGCAAGGTGGAGTAAATGGATGAAAATCCAGGAGTGGCATTGACTTCCAGAAGGTAAACCTCTTCTTTTTCTAGTTTAAAATCCAAACGAATGTATCCGGAACTCCCTAAGAGCTCTGCCACCTTTAAGGAATAAAACTGGATTGAATTCGAGAGCTCCGAAGGTACATGGAAGTCTAATGATTCTACAAAACTTTCTTTGGATTTGACAAGGTCACTATAAACTGAACCGGGATAGTCCACAAAGGCTGGTGGGGTGGCTTGGTAATTGCCCTGGTTACCCAAAACAGCGATTGTTAATTCCCGATCGGACAAATAAGTTTCAGCAAGTAAACTTGGATATATTTCTAAGAGTTTGGATGTTACCCGCGCAAAATCCTCGTTCTGATCAATCCGATTATTTTCTCCGATGCCAAGACTCGAACCTTCCCCGTTAGGTTTTAGAAATAAGGGAAATGGAATCTTAGGAATGTCGTTTGGACTTAGGATAAGCTGCGAATCCGCAGTGGGAATTCCAAAAGATTTTAAAAATAATTTTGTTTTGTATTTATCTAGAGTTAAGGTTTGGACTGAAGCCGAACTTCCTGTATGCGGGATTGCCAAATATTCGCATAACGCAGGTATGTAAGCCTCTCGATTAGGAGAATGATATCCTTCGACGAGATTCCATACAATCCAGTTTTTTCTATCGTTTGGTGGGATGTTTGTTAAAACTGAGGCAATTTCAGTTGGATGAGATAAAACCGCAACATCATAGCCTAGTTTCCGAATGGTATCTTCCATATTCAGAATCGTTTCTTTTGATTCCCATTCTTGGCATAACTCTGGAGTCTTAGGATCATAAAGATCACAGGCCAAAACCACACTGCGCTTCATAATCCCAATTTCTCCCATAGAGAATCGCTAATGACGGGATAATAAGATTCTTTATCAGAACCAATAGGTTCAAAGGAAAGATGAATTTTTTTTGTGACTGCAGAACGGAAGGCATGTTGGCGCGTTTTCGGATAGTATCCTAAATACCAATTTGGTGCGATGGTGATCTTTCCGCCACCTCCAGGTAAATCATTTACAAATTGTGGAATTCCCATTCCTCCGATTTTTCCTCGCATATACTCTACAATTTCTATCCCACGAGCAAGCGGGGTTCGAAACCCCCTGGAACCTGGAATGAGTTCTGGATCATAAAGATAATAGGCGCGGACTCTCATCTCTAATAATTTTTTATGGAGACTGAGCATTACCTCTTCCTCATCATTAATTCCTTTTAATAAAACAGATTGGTTTCCCACAGAAACTCCGGCTTTTAACAACCGAAGGATGGCTTCCTTGGATTCTTTTGTACATTCTTTGGGATGATTGAACTGAGTGTTACAAAAAATGGATAGATTGTCATCATTATAGGTTTCTATGATTCTGCACAAGTTATCCGTTATGCGAAAAGGCAAGGTGACAGGATTTCTTGTCCCTAGCCTACATATTTTTACATGGGGAATAGAATGAAGTTCCGATAAAATCCACTCCAATCGAGAATCAGCTAAGTTCAGTGGATCTCCTCCACTAATCACAACATCTTCAATTTCTTTGTGATTACGAATGTAATCAAAGGCCTTTTCTAAATCTCCCTTTTCCATTCGTTCTTCACTGGAGGATACCTTACGACCCCGCATACAATGACGACAATACACACTACAAGAGTGGTTGGAAAATAAAAGCACCCGATTGGGATACATATGAGTGAGTCCACGAACAGGGCTTAGGCGTTCTTCATCTAAGGGATCAGCACTTTCTTCCGAAGAAAGGACTGCTTCTTCCGAGCGAGGAACAATCATCCTGCGAATCGGGCAACTGGGATCTAAAGGGTCTGAAAGCGCCAGGTAATATGGTGTTGTAGAGACATGCAGGCGGATGGTCTCACGAATTCCTATTTCTTCCGATTCTGTAAGCACAAAGTATTTTGAAAGGTCTTCGCCTTTAACTCTGTTTTGCAACTGTGAGGTAGGATCCGTCCAATTTGTCCGGGAAAACAACTCACTCCGCGCCTTAAGAACTTCTGATAAACTGCTTTGCACGAGCATAACTTCCAATTCCTTACTTGCCAAGAGACCGCCAAATTCTTTTCTGGTGGTAATGCAAGAAAACCGCCTGGGGGAAATCCGCATGGTCGCCTTCGATGTCGATGGGACCTTATTTTCCTCAGAATCCATAATCTTTAAGACCTATGTGCAGGCAATCGAAGAGTTTGCAAGCAAGACGGGAAAAATCACGTCCTTACCCAGTCATGACCAGATTATGAATGAAATTGGAAAACCAGTGCGAACGATTTTTGCGAATCTCTTGCCTGACCTTCCCGAATCCGAACGTGATATGATTTCTGGAAGAGTTCTAGACCTTCTCTGTGACGCCATCCGAAGCGGTGGTGGAGATTTTTATGCGGGAGTTGGATCCACCATCCATTATCTAAAAGAAAAGGGATACACCATCACTTGTGCATCCAATGGAAGAAAGGCCTATATCGAAACGGTTTTAGACACGGCAGGAGTTTTACAATACTTCGAACCAATCGTTGTCATCAACCAAGACACAATCCAGACCAAAGGTGAAATCCTTGCTGAATATGTTCGTAAGTACAATTTAGAACCGAGTTCCATTGCGATGATTGGCGACAGGCATAGCGATTGGGAAGCTGCCAGACAGACTGGCTGCCCTTTTGGATTTTGTACCTATGGCCACGGCCTTCCCGGCGAAATTCCCGATTTTGAATGGAAATTTGACGATTTACCGACCCTAAAAGAGTTTTTTTAAACCCTCTTTTTGTTCTTCCTCCGACATTTATAGTGTGGCGGTACTTCCCCAAATCCAAGAAGACAAATGGAAATCTTTACGCTATTTGCTTGGCGGAATTTTCCTTGTACTTGTTCTTATTGAAAAGTCTATGGGTTTTGATCCGAAAACGGGAGGAAATTTTTTTCCCAAACAAGGATTTCGGAACATAGGAAAGACCCAAGAGAAATCAAAATTTGCAGAGCCCACAGATCCTTTTACCAAAGAAAACTGGGAAGATGATTTGAATTGGGAAGAAGAAGTTCTCACACAGACTTTTCCTGATTCCGACCCCAAAACAAAACCACGCCAAAAATTAGTTGATGATACCATTCCTGAGATCACTCTTCCAGAAGACAGGTTCCCTGGTGCCGGCAAACGTCTGCAAGCGGACGCGGGTTACTTATCCGTTTATTTTTTGAAATTTTATGGAACAGGAAAAAATAGCCAATCGCAACTGGTAAAACTTTCGCGGGAATTCCCAGGGGGAGATCCCATTCCTTTTTTATTCCAAGAACTCACCAAAGGTCCGAACCCTGAAGAAAAGGGCAAAGGAGTCCTATCTGCTTTATCCAAACGTATCCGAATGGAGCCAAATTACCGATTGGAAAATGGAATTCTTCATATCTCTGTTTCCGAAGACATAAGTTACGGCGGGAGTATGGAGATTTTAAAAGACCGATTGGACCAAATCATTTTTACTATGGTAGGTAATTTTGGAATCAAAGCAGTCGTTCTTTATACCAATGGAGAACGAATTCGCACTTTGGGGAGTGATGGTTTGACGATCCCAGAAGTTCTTGCCAAATCCCAAAGAAAGGTAATCATTTTTTAATTTAGTAAATGGTTTACAGATGCTAGATTTACTGTATTCTGATTTTTGGTTCGCTCATGCGTAGGCATACATTCAAAAGGTATTTTTTTGTATTTCGTAAAATGTTTTTACGAACCTATCACCCGAGTTTCACCTCCACCAATATTTCTGACATCGGATCTTCTTTACAGATTTTCAGTGTGATGACGGCATTTACCTCTATCATCTCTCTCCTTTTTGTGGATTCTCTCGTGAGAACTAAAGAAGCTAGTTTCTGGATCGCTTTTTTTCGGATCTCCTCTCTTGCAATCTGTTTCGTTGTTTATCTCTTTGGTAGAAAAAGGGTCAAGTTATACCAAAAACATATCTATGGAATTACAAGTCTTGTTCTTATCGGACTCATACTACTCTATATTCCCATGATGGTATATGACAAACCGAACCATGCTTATTATTTATTTGGTTCTGCTATCGTTATTGCCAGTGCATCCATCCTATTATGGATTGAACCCTTTCGTATCCTTCTGTTATCCACTTTATATATTGCTGTTTTTATCCCTCTGCATTTGAACTTCTCTCGAAGCCAAGGGTTTGATCGTTTTATTTTTTACCAGGATGTACTCATAGTTTCGTTTTTACTCGCATTCGGATTTGTAGCAAACCTTCTCATCAACTATTGGCGATTTGAAGAATACCGAGTCAAAGCTAGACTTCGAATCACAGTTGGAAAATTACTTCGTATCAACCAAAAGATAGAAGATTTGTCTCGAGTGGACTCAATGACTGAGCTCTTTAACAGGCGTCATTTGTTAGAACAATTTGATCTCTATAAAAAAAGATCCAACCGCGAAGGTTTTATCATAGGACTTGTGATTTTGGACCTAGACCGCCTAAAAGCGATTAACGATAAATACGGTCATAAACAAGGGGATCTTGCCATCCAAGCTTTTGCCAAAACGGTAAAGTCAAGGACAAGGATTACAGACATTGCGGCAAGGATCGGTGGGGATGAATTTTGTTTACTCGTCTCACCAATCGATAAAGAAGGATTACAAGTTCTTGCCGAATCCATCCGCGAAAAATTGGAACGTTTGCAAATCCCGATCCACAACCAACCAGGCGAATCTCTTACCTTGACGGTCTCGATTGGAGCCACACTCTTTCGTGCAGAAGACGATCCGAGTTTTGACGAACTCTATCACAAAATCGATACCGCCCTCTACACCTCAAAAAACGAAGGCAGAAATCGAATTACCCTGATCGAATCGTAAAAAAATGATCGACAAGTTTTCGAAATCTCTAAATACTTGAAATTGAGACTGATTCTCAGTTTATGTCCATTACGGATAAGGTGTAAAATTTCGAAAGATGGGGCGAACACCCCATCTTTTTTTTATCAAAAAAAGGGGCGACTCTGAAAAATCAATCCACTCCCACTTGGTTGCAATCGTATTCTTCCTCATAAAGTAAATTCCTGCGGATCGGTTGGAACCCCCCTTCTTTCAAGAATTTTCTGGCTTCCTTTTCTGTTTTGAGTCCAAAGGAACGAAGGACATTTTCTTCGATTACCACAGAGGAAATATCATCAGCTCCCGAATACAAAGCGAGTTGCCCCACACCTTTTCCAAGAACCATCACGGAAGTTTCCATGTGTTTGATATTATCCAAAAAGATGCGGCAGATCCCAAGAACCTTGAGGTATTCATGAGTCGGAACAGGCCTTACTTTAAAACGTTTGGTTTGTGGTTGGAAGGTCCAAGGAATAAAGGATAAAAATCCACCAGTGCGGTCCTGGAGGTCACGAACCACAGTTAAGTGTTCAATTACTTCCTCTTCTGTTTCCTCCGAACCAAAAACAACATTGGCTGATCCGAGAAGTCCCACTTCATGGCAAGTTTCCATGGCTCGTACCCATTCCGAAACAGTGGCTTTTTTGGGAGATATGATTTGGCGCATTCTTTCGGTTAAAATTTCCGCACCAGCACCGGGAACCGAATCAAGCCCAGCTTCTTTC
Source organism: Leptospira vanthielii serovar Holland str. Waz Holland = ATCC 700522 (assembly GCF_000332455.1). Lineage (GTDB taxonomy): Bacteria > Spirochaetota > Leptospiria > Leptospirales > Leptospiraceae > Leptospira_A > Leptospira_A vanthielii. Next base: position 30,993 of record NZ_AOGY02000051.1, read on the forward strand.
AGAATCAAAAGCACTTCTCTTAATGGCTTTCCAGTGATCGTTTCTAAATTGATGATTTCTACCGGGGAAAAGGCCCGAATGTGCATCTTAGGATATTTCGATTTAACCGTGCGAATCACATCCAAGTAATAATCGAAAGGTAGTTCTGGATACACTCCCCCCTGCAGGAACATTTGGTCTGCGCCTTCTTCCACAGCGTAGTCCATTTTTTGTAAGATATCCTCTTTCGAGAGAACATAACCTTTTCCATTCCCAATTTCATCCATAAAGGAACAAAAACTGCATTCTACGTTACAATAGTTCGTATAATTCACAACTCGGAACATGGTGTAACTGGCTTCTGTATGGGGCCTTACCTTTTCACGTAAGTACCGAGCCACCATCTGGATTTTTAAGAAATCACCTTCCTTGTAGAGGACAAGAGCCTCCTCGGGGGAAATGCGTTTGCCTTGAACTGCATCCAAAAGGACGGAATCAGCAGGGTCGCTCGGGCTAAGGGAAAAAGAAGCTAAATTCATGATCTCTACCTACTTGGACAGGAAATCTGCTTACAGATCCCTGTAAAAACCGAATTTTCCTGGACATTCATTTTTCTATACAAATCCTAGGAAATACCAAACACCTTAAGGGCATAAACATAAATGGATATCGGAAGAATCATCTTTCACCTATTATTCACAGCTTTTTTCGTCGTGGCAAACGTTGTGTTTGTCCGCGCCATCCTTTACAGGCTCGGATTGATCTTCAATGGTCGTCCTGCATTCTTCAATGAAGATGCAAAAAAGAACCTTAACATCGGATTCCGCCTAAAGAGCTTTCTGATCAACGTCGTCCTCCAAAAGAAAAATTTCAGGGAACCTGTGCGCGGAATCATGCACGCATTTGTATTCTACGGATTCCTAGTCTATACCATCCATACAACAAGCCAAATGGTTGCCGGTATTTTTGGTTATGTAATGGACGACCCTTACAAGTTTGCACTTCCCAATTTCCTCTTTGGCGAAGCAGCGAATCATATTTACGAACAAGCAGTCAATTATGTATCCATCCTCGTTTTAACTGGTCTCGGTTTTTTCGCTTGGAGACGTTGGATTAAAAAAGCAAAAGGTTTGGATGTTCACTCTCCCGCTTCTGCGATTGTCATCAGTATGATTGCCACTCTTATGGTCACCACCTTACTTGGAAATGGTGCAAAGACCGTTGCAGCAACTTATTTCACACATGCGGGACTGATTGATGGAGCCATTGGAAAACTTTGGGAATCCATCGGTGTTGCTAATTCCAATGCGGACATTGTGTTCCAAATCATGTGGTGGGGCCATATCCTTACTGTGTTCTCGTTTATGTTGTATGTTCCTACATCAAAACACGCGCACTTAATTTTTGCTCCTTTTAACTACTTCCTAGCAACAGACACTCCTAAAGGTCAACTTTCCAAACTCAACTTAGATGATGAAAATGCAGTTTGGGGATCCAACCGTGTGGAAGATTTTCCTTGGCCAAACCTACTCGACGGTATGTCTTGTATTGAATGCGGTCGTTGCCAAGTGGAATGCCCAGCAAACAGAACAGGAAAAGTTCTAAACCCAAAAGCCATCATTGTAGAACTCAAACACCAAATGTTAGAGAAAATGCCAGAAGTGGCAGCTGCCCGTGCTGGAAAAACTCCTGAAGAAGGTGCAGAAGCAGTTGCTGCTTTAGAGACCGGAGTGATCAACTCACATGAAGGTTTAAGTGAAGAAGCACTTTGGGGATGTACTACTTGTTATGCGTGCGTAGAAGCATGCCCTGTTGGAAACAACCAAGTGAATGCCATCATCGAAATGCGCCGTCACTTAGTTCTTGCAGAATCAAAAATGAGTCCAGAACTTCAAAAAGCCTTCACAAACATGGAAAACAATTCCAATCCATGGGGTGTGGGAGCTCATACAAGAGCAGACTGGGCACAAGGTTTGAATGTAAAAGTTCTTTCCGAAGCCGAAGACAAAAACGTAGACGTACTCTATTGGGTAGGTTGTGCGGGTGCTTTTGATGAAAGAAACAAAAAGATCTCTCGTGACTTTGTTAAAATCATGCAAAAAGCAGATGTAAACTTTGGTATTCTTGGAACAGAAGAAGGATGTTCGGGAGATTCGGCGCGCCGCGGTGGTAACGAATATCTCTACCAAACTTTAGCACAAACCAACGTAGACACAATTAATGGTTACGGAATCAAAAAAATCGTAACTGCTTGTCCACATTGTTACAACACAATCAAAAACGAATACCCTCAGTTTGGCGGAAACTTTGAAGTCATCCACCACTCAGAATACATCAACCAACTTTCTAAAGATGGTAAAATTGATGTGAAGGTAGCTGACGATGCCAACACCGGAAAATACACTTACCACGACTCTTGTTACATCGGTCGTTATAACAACAATTACGATAACCCTCGTGATGTTGTGAAAAAAGTATCCGGTGGAAAAATCGAGGAAGCTGTCGACCATCACTCCAAAGGACTTTGTTGTGGAGCGGGTGGAGCGCAGTATTGGATGGAAGAACATGTGGATGAATCCAATCCAGAAAGTATGCGTGTGAATAGCAAACGTACAGGTCAACTCTTGGATACGGGTGCAACAACCATCGCTACGGCTTGCCCATTCTGTATCACGATGATTACAGATGGTGTGAAAGCTGCAGAAAAAATTGATTCCGTAAAAGTAAAAGACATTGCGGAACTTGTAGCCGAGAATATCGACTAACAAGATTTAAGTTTGAGGAAAAAATGAAATTTCAGAATTTCCTCAAACTGATTTCTATTTTTCCATTGAGAAGGTGGGAGGAAACTTCCACCTTTCCCGTTTTAATCCAAACTCTTCTCAATCAAAAAATCCGATTCGCATCTATTATCTTCTTTTTTTTCCTTTCTCCCATTCATCCAGAATCAAAACAACAGAGGATCCAACCACCCGAAGGTGATGGAATTACCATCATTGTAGAAAAAGGACAAACCTTAAGTATCATCTCCAAAACTTATTTGGATGATCCAAGAAAATGGAAAGAACTCTTAAAATCCAACCAAATAGAAAATCCCAATCTAATTATCCCTGGAATGAAGTTGTGGATTCCAAAAAGTTTAGGGAAAAAACCATTAGCAGACATCCAAAGATATACAGGAAAAACAGAGGTTCTCAAAGTTTCTCAGAAACAATCAGATTGGGCAGGGGCCAATGTCGGTGAAGGCCTGTATACAAAAGATGAAGTGAGGACCTTCAAGGAATCAGAAGCACAATTCCTTTTACTTTCTGGATCTCGCTTTGAAATCACAGAAAATAGCCATATCATAATGGAAAAAGGAAAATCGGACTCCGAACCGGATGAACTTTATCTCCGCAAAGGGAGAATTCGCTCCATCATCCAAAAAAAACCATCGTCTAACCAACGTATGTTTCTTCTACGAACGGATGCTGCGGTATCAGAAGTAAAAGGAACTGACTTCATTACGGAAGTTGACGGATCTGGAAACACTACTCTCAGCTGTTACGAAGGATTAGTTGCTGTCAGTGCCCAAAATGTGACTGTGAATGTGGCCTCGGGATTTGCCACTTATGTGGAAAAAGGTAAACCTCCTTTAAAACCCTTTGCTCTACCAGATCCGCCGAAGCCCAAAGAAGAATGAAAACTTCATTTAAGATTTTCACCTTTATACTTCTTTTATTTGGGACTACTTTCCCTATCTTTTCGGAATCAAAAACAATTCTATTGATTTTAGAGCCAGAACGTGATGACATCATCCAATATGAATTTGAATTATGGAAAGGGACATCTTTTGATTTAGAAATTCCATTTCGAGTGGTAGCAAACCCTGGGAAAATCCAACTCTATATTCCCAATGGGTATGAATACTTTCGCATCCGTGCTGTTGCCAAACGCCAAGTGCGCGGGTTTTGGACTGAATTATTCGAAGTAAATTCCTTTGGGAAAAACAGGCCAAAAGAGACCACTAAGTTTGTATCTAAGAAACCGATGAAAACGGATGTGCTCATTCCCATCCCCACAAAGGATGGAAGCAGTCACTTTTATCTAACAGAAAGTAAAATCCAAGTAAAACCAGTGACCAAAGAATCCTTAAACTCATCGGTTCGTTATCGTTTGAATAGAGGTCCCTGGAAAGTGACAGAAATTCCAGAATTTTCCTTTTCTAAGGATGGAGATTACCGATTGGAATACCAAGTGACCAATGAACTTGGTATTTCGGATTCTATGCAGGTTTGGGAATTTAGTGTGGACAATACACCACCAAACACGGAACTTCTTTGGGAACCAAATACCCATATAAACAAGGGCAAAATTTATATATCGGCAAATACAAATCTCAAACTTCAATCTTTTGACTTAGGATCGGGAGTGGATGTGATTCGGTTTCGTAGCTCTTGTGGAACTAGTCCAAAGAGCAAATGGTATCTTTGGGATCATAAGAATTCTTGGAATGAGTTAGTAAAATCTTGTGTTAAAGATTTGGAAGTGGAAATTTCTGCCACCGATCGCTTAGGAAATGAAGAAATTCCGAAGAGAATTCTAATCAAACAAACGAACCAGGAAAACTAACTCGTGTATTATGTTAGATGGTTTCGGGAATTGTATGGAAATTTTTTATTTGTAATCAAAACAAAGTCCTTTCTTAAGTTATTTCTCTCTATTGTCACTTTTCTAATTGTTCCCTATTTCCTATTAGTTGCATCCATGATTCACTCGCAATACAGAGAAGCACTGGACTGGAACCAAAGGTTTCAATTGATTCGAATCCAACTCCTTGCCATTGATTTAGAAAACCAAATCAGAGAAGTAATCAATTCGGATCTTATGGAAAGAAGGACCATCGGCATCCTTTCACCCTCAGACTTCGAGAGAGTGAGTAAAAACTGTAATCCCTTGACCCATAACCGAAAAGATTTACAAGAATTAACTCTTGTGAGTTGCAAACTGGATTCAGAGGAAAAATCTTATCTTTTTGTTTTTGACGGTAAACAGATTTCTATTCACTCCGCAAAATTTCTGGAAGATTCGCTCCTAGACTCTCCCTTTAGTGATCCCAATGAAGGACTCTTTGTCCTCAATAGTGATGGGAACTTTGGAATTTCAGGATTTATTGAGGACGATTTTTTAGTCTCAGAATTTTGGAAAAAAGATGTTCAGTCCTCTCTGCAAATCCGGTCCAACTTGCCGACTCTGCATGAGACACGGAAAGAAGAAATGGATTTTTTTGTGGTTAGTTTTCCCATGTATGGACTTCCCCTTCACCTATTTATTGTTAGTCCAAAGGAATTGGTTCTTATTACAATAAAAGATTCGTTAAAGAAGAATGTTGTGATATTGTTTACTCTATTTGTATTCTCTTTTGTATTTTCTATTGTGATCACTCTCAGAGAAATCGAATCTAAACAAAAATTAAGACTTCTTTTACAAGAGTTCCCCCATGCCGCTATCCTATTTGACCCCAAAGGGAAAATACTATTAGAAAATGTCGAGATCGAACCAAAACTTTTGGTAACTGAACTGTATCGGGACCAACTTTCGATTAAGGAATGGATTGAAAAAGAGGTTAGTTCTTTCTTAAAATCAGTTTCCAAAATCCAGAATGACCAAACAAAACTTAGGCGAGAAGAATCAGAATTTTATTCGGCGGATGGTTCCGTTTATCTCATTGAATTTACATACCAACTCTGGTATTTGGAACAAAAATACCAATATGCTAGTGGGGCTCTAGTTCTTGTCCAAAACGTAACCAAAAAACGCCAAGAATTTGAAAAGGAAATGGAATATGCGAAGGATTTACAAAAGAAATACCTTCCCAATCGAATTATCATTTTACCCCATTTGGACTATGAAGTTTTATACAAACCACTCATCCAAGTGGGTGGGGATTATTATGACTATATTGATTTAGGAAACAACCGATCCATTTTTGCAATAGGAGATGTCATTGGTCATGGTGTGAAGGCAGCCATGATGATGACTGTACTTCGTGTTTTGTTTCATCAAATTGTTAAAACAGAATCCGATCCCGAAAGAATCCTTAGTAGAATGAATGAAGGGGTATCTACAAATTTTCCAGATCCTTATGCTTTCGTTCCCTTTATCTTTTTGTTGTTTGATTTCAATAAGAATACTGTGCAGTACGGAAACGCAGGACATCCAGGAATGTTATACCAATCGAAGTCAGATATGAGTTGTCCTGAAAAACTAAATCCAATGTTTGGAATGATCCAAAGTATGGAGCCAAAGATTCTAGAATTCCCCATCGTAAAAGGAGACAGATTTTATCTTTTTACCGATGGATTAAAAGATGTAGAAAATTCTAAACAGGAAAAGTTATGGGAAAATGAACTTGTCCAGTTTTTTTCTTCCATGGGGGCAAAACACATGTCCCTTATCAAACAAGAATTAGAGTTAAAGATAAGCTCCTATAGCGAAGGAATTCCCTTTTTAGATGATATCACCTGGATCGGGATTGAAGTGATCTAATTAGTCTTCTAAAGGAGGATTGTCTAAAAGTTCTATTCCTTCATTATTCTTGTGAAAATAATTCATATCCCATTCCGTATCAAAAAGGAGAGCCATATTTCCAAATAAATCCTCCACCAAATTAGCATTTGATGGGATTTTGGACCTGTCTTCTTTTTTTACCCAACGAGAGATTCCATAAGGAAGGATATGGATAGAAGTTTCTGCACCATATTCATCTTTGAGGCGGCGTTGGAAAACTTCAAACTGGAGTTTCCCCATAGCACCGATGATGGGGACACCACCACCAATCGTTCGTGAGGTGAAAAGGTGAAGGATTCCCTCTTCTGCCAATTGATCGAGGCCTTTCTTAAAAGACTTCAATTGTAAGGTGTCCTTACAAGAAATGGTAGCAAAAAGTTCTGGTGCAAAACTAGGAAGGGATCGTAAAGGCGGTGTATTCCCTGTAGACAAGATGTCCCCAATTTTATAAGTTCCAGGATTTACAAGTCCGATGATATCTCCCGGATAGGCAGTATCCACAGTGTTTCTGTCCTGGCCAAAAAAAGCAAAACTGGAAGAAAGTTTGACTGGTTTGTCTAAGCGGTTATGATTTACGTTTAATCCACGTTCAAAGACACCCGAACAAATCCGAAGGAAGGCAATCCGGTCCCGATGCGCCTTATTCATGTTAGCTTGAACTTTAAACACAAAAGCACTAAAAGGTGCATTGATGGGATCTAAATAGTTTCCATCGCGAAGGGGAATGTGGTCAGGACCAGGAGCCAATTCCAAAAATTTATTTAAAAAAAGTTCGATCCCAAAATTATTTACCGCCGAACCAAAGTAAACCGGGGTTTCTTTACCAAGTAAAAACATATTTTTGTCTACTTTCCCAATTCCATTTTCGACTAGATCAATCTGTTCCCGAAAAGCAGTCACAATTTCTGCATCAAATTGTTCATCAAGACTCGGATCATTGGGACCTGCCATACGAAAGACTGCCTTTTGTTTTCCACCAGGAGTTCGATCAAACAAATACAGTTGTTGGTCGCGAAGGTCATAAACCCCTTTAAAATCAAAACCGGTTCCGAGTGGCCATACATCAGGTACAGCTTTGATTCCAAGAACCTTTTCAATTTCATCCAAAAGTGCATACAGGTCCTTAGTCGGTCTGTCCATTTTGTTGATAAAAGTAATGATGGGAATTCCACGGTCTCGACAAACGCGGAAAAGTTTGATGGTTTGGGGTTCGACCCCTTTACCAGCATCCAACACCATCACGGCTGTATCTGCCGCCATAAGGGTTCTGTATGTGTCCTCTGAGAAGTCCTCGTGACCAGGGGTGTCCAAAAGATTTAAGATGCTATTTTTGTATTCAAACTGTAGGGCAGCCGAAGTGATCGAAATCCCCCTCTCCTTTTCCATTGCCATCCAATCAGAGGTTGCCGACTTCCCTTCCTTTTTGGCCTTAACCGCGCCGGCAAGTTGAATCGCACCTCCGTAAAGAAGGAGTTTTTCAGTGAGTGTGGTTTTCCCCGCATCAGGGTGAGCAATGATGGCAAAGGTCTTTCGGCGGCGGACTTCTCTTTCTATGAGTTCGGGAGACATAACTTGGGTTCCATGCTGTCTAAATTTAAGATTCTGTCGAGAATAAAGAGAAAACCACAATCCGAATCCTAAGGAATGGGTTGACTTACAGATTATGTCCCATTAGATTGGGGTTGGAGGGACGTGTCTTTGAGAAAATACTTATCGTTTTTCTTTCTATTGGTGAGCACACAAATTTTCCCTCTGGACTTTCCCAACTTTTCCTTGGGGGAAGAGAATGCCAAGGAAGAATTCAAACGAGGCCTGACCTATAAAAATTTAAGAGAATATTCTGCGGCCAAGGAACGTTTTCAAAAAGCCGTGAATTTAAAAAAAGATTTTCACTTGGCAAGGTTGGAACTTGCAAACAATTACTATCTGTTAGGTGAGTGGGAAGAAGCATTAGACGAGTTAGAAATTCTTGCTTCCAAAGCAAAAAACGATCTTTTAATCATCAATAAAATAGAAGCACTTCGTTTAGCCATCGCTGGTGGTGTTACCGATAAAGAAAAATTTTATTTCAAAACCATTGAAGGAGATTCCATTCGTGGTTACCGGTTTCGTAATCCAGTGGACATTACCTTTGACGAAGATGGAAACTTCTATGTTGCAGGTTTTGATACTTCCAATATCATTAAATTCAATGCCGCAGGATCTGCACTTTCGAACTGGCGCGGGGGAATCACAAGAAAGCTGGAACGTCCGGTTTCTTTAGCCTATTACAACCAGAAAATCTACGTTGCCGATTTTGCACGAGATGAAGTATTACTTTTTGACCTATCAGGAAGTTTTATTTCCTCACTTGGTGGTTCAGGAAAAGGACAAGGGCAATTTCGAGGACCCTCTTCTCTTTCTATTGATCCCAGTGGAAATCTTTTTGTCGCTGATTCCGGAAATGCCAGGATTCAGAAATTCAATGCCAATGGAAAATTTGTTTTAGAGTTTCAAGGTTCTGGAAATTCCCAATTGGGGAATCCTTCGGGCCTCACAGTCCATGAAGGAAAAATTTACGTTGTGGATAAAGAGAATCTTCGTGTGGTTATTTTTGATGGTGATGGTAATACATTAAGCACAATCGAAAAACCAGAGTGGAAAAAACCAAGAAGTGTTCGTATTCTAGAGAATCAAATTTATTTAACAGACGAAATCACTGGAATCTGGACCTATTCTCTGTTAAATGGTGAGTGGAAACAACTAAGTAAATTTCGTGACAAAAAGGGAGTGTATCGAGTTTTGTTTCGCCCTTTTTCGACAAATATGGATTCAACAGGCAGTTTATATTTTGTTGATTTCGGAAAACACCGAATTGATATATTTTCTCAAAAAAACCACCTACTCTCTAACTTAGATTTAAAAATTGAATCCATTGATACCTCTGGATTTCCAGACATCCATATTTATACCCGGGTTCGTAACCGTGCCGGTAAAGAAATCGTAGGAATTGACCGGTTGAGTTTTCGGATTTTTGAAAACGACAATATGACACCTCTCTTTTCGTTAGCAAATAAAAATAAACTAAACGACAAACTTACAGTTGCTATTGTATACGAGAACAGTGATGGTTTGAAAAAGGCTAAATTATCGCTGGAAGATGGACTTTTTCCTTTTTTTCGTTCCCTTCGAGATACAGATAAAATATCTCTCTACCGTGCCGGGAAGGATAGCAATTTGATTCTTTCGGAAACAGTATCTTTACGTGAAATCCTAGCTAAAATTAGAGATAATGTATCGGAAGAAAAATTTAATTTTGGAAAAGCAAGCATTGCCGCCTTACAAAAATTATCCTTAGAGACGGGTCCGAAGGCACTGGTTTATTTGGTTTCTGGAGAAAGTAGAGAAGATAGTTTTTACCAGTACCAAAAGTCACGTATTGTTGCCTTTGCCAAAGCACATTCAATTCCTATCTATATTTTGACGGTGAATCCTAATCCAACACTTGAAGAAACCTGGTCTGATATGACTGGTCCAACAAATGGGCGCTACATAATACTCGATGGTGAAGGAGAAGAAAGGGAATTATATAAAAAATTAAAATCTCATACAGACTATCGCTACATTCTTTCCTATAAGACAGATACGAATCCTGAACTGATTAATCGTTATATCAAGTTAGCAATTGGCGTGGAACACAGAGGAGTCAAAGGTCGTGATGAAGGAGGATACTTTGTTCCAGAACCTCGTTAATTTGAAAATTTTATTCCTGTTTGTAACTGGTCTATTGATATCAGTTTCTTTATTATACGCAGAGACTACTACTTTAGAAGATATTACAGATGGAAAACGGTATCAATCGGAAAACAATTGTAGAAAGGCAATTCAGCTTTATCAGTCTGCCCTTCAAAAAAATGGCAACTCAATCGATGCTAAGTTAGGAGTTGCGGATTGTAGCTTTCGATTAGGTGCCTTCCGAGAAAGTAAAAAGTTCTATCTTGAAATCCTAGAAAGAGAACCAAAACATATTCTTGGGATTATAGGTTTATCTGAAATCTATTTACGTGATTCTGATTTTGCCGCAATAGCTAAGTTGATTGACCCATTGCTCGTTGAATTTCCGAACCATACTGGTTTACGAATTACTGAAGCAAAATCCTTACAGAAACAAGGAAAGTTAGATTCCGCCATTTATAAAATCAAAACATTGGCTAATCGACTTGATGAGCCGGCTGATTTATTGTTAATGTTAGCTGAGCTTTATTTTACTAAGCAAAATTATAATAACTCTTATATTGCAATCGATTCTTATACAAAAAAAGAACCTAACGATGCTGATGGATTTGCATTTAAAGCGAAAGTGCTTTTATACCAAAACTATTTTTATCCCAATCAATTGAAGTCGGTTCTTTCTCTTGTAGAGGAGGCACTACAAAATTCCATTAACTTAGATCCAAAAGGAGAAAAGGCGAGATTCTTTTCTGTATACCATGATATTATTCTCGCAAATCAAACTGCTGACAAAGAAATTAAAAAACGTGCCTTCCGAACCATCTACGAACTAGCCAGAGAATTTCCAGAAAACCAACTTTACCATAGTTTGGAAGCAAATTTGGCATGGGAACTTGGAGAAACAAAATTTGCCACTTACCACTACCGTAGAGCATTGCAATTAGATGACTTAGACGAAATTTTGCGTTTTGAAGCGGAAGAATATACGATTGCCTTCGAAAAGGAAGAATCCAAATTACGAAGAGAATTGGGAGATTATAGAAGAGATCGTTTTTATTCAGAAAAACACTCGTTGTACCATAAAAGTTCCTTATTCCATTTGAAACGATCAAAAGACCTTAGTCCACAAACGCCGGTTATTCGGAAGGAATTATTAGAATTTTATAACCAAACGGGAGAAGCAGTAAAATATACGAATTTATTACTTCGTCTTAGAGAAGAAGATCCAAATTCTTTCAAACTTCAAAACAAACTGGAGTTTTCTATCAAAAATCTAAAAGAATCGATAGAATTCAGAGAAGGTTATCTCCAAATAGATCCCAATGCGATCCAGGAAAATACAGTCCGTTTCAGTCCGGAAGTATATGTTTTTGACCTGGAATCCAGTTTGGCGTTCCCCTATCACCTACAAGCGGGAAGACTTTTGGCTGAGGCTTTTCGATACAATTTAAAGCAGATACAAGCTGTAAGAGTTGTAGATGGTGATGAGTTAAAACATATACGAACTTTACTCAAAGAATCTAATTACCATCCTTTTTCGCAAACCCTTCCATTTACAATTGATAACCTTCACCTTCTAGATGTAAAAAGAAAAAATGCATCTAAGATTCGTTATATTGTCCACGGAAGGTATCAAATCAAAGACGGAGACATTCGTCTTGATGTATCCGTTTATGACAGAGATAGTTTGAGGGATATTGCCACTTGGTCGACCAACCAACGAGGCCGAGATAGTCTACCTACTGTCATACACCGCATCGCAGAACGTATCAAAGACTTACTGCCCAAAGAAGGGAAGATTTTAAAAGTCAAAAAAGATGAAGTGATTGTTTCTCTTGGGAAAGATGATGGATTAAAGAAAGATTCAAAATTAGAATTCCAGAGAAAAGGAAAAATCTTATTTCAAGGTGAAATTACTGAACTTGGCAAATCGATTTCTTCTGTGAAACCAAGTGTCCGTGGATGGGAAAAGGAACTCGCAACAGGAGACGATGTCATTCTGCCCAAGGACTCTCGTACAGAGAAGACAGATAAGTAAGAAGATCCTCGGAAATTTTCTCTTCTTTCTCTTTAGTTAGGTTTGGAATTTCTAATTGGCAAATATTTCCTTCTAGATAAATCGAAAGAACTCCTTCTCTCTGAAAACAACGCGATAAAACTGGACGCAAACGAAGAAAATCTTTAGCTTCTAAATAAATGGGTTCTTTGGTAAATGTATAGTTAGAAATGACTTTGTGGATTTCTGGCCTTGGTGTTTTTTCCCATTCCAAATCTATATTTGGGTAAAAATAAAAATTACCGGAATCGAACCTAAGTTCTCCCAAAGAAAGGACGTTCTTGGTACCTGCCTCCTGCAAGCGCACCAAACCAGAATCAGAACTAGTTTTGTCCGCAAATTCAACTAAAACAGATCCTACTCCTTTCTGATTGTGTTCCAAAGTTAGGACCAAAACCTGAGTTTTCCCTAGTTTCTTTGACTCAGCATCAATTCGTTCTTTGGCATCTTCGGAGATTCTTAACATCTGTTTCTTTTTTTTAAAGGGAAACCAAATCATTTTGAAATCATTACCTTCTAATCATTATGAATACATTCATTTACAGATCCAGTTTTCCCATCAAAAAGGAAGTTTTGTTTCAATTCCACAAGGATCCAATCGGCTTTGAAACTTTAGTTGCTGGAGCAAACGGTATAGAAATCGTAAAAGCCCCAAAATCCATACATGTAGGAGAAGAAGTGGTCTTGAAGATTTCCATTTTGCCCTTTTGGAAACTAACCTGGATTGCAAAACATATTGCCTATAGTAAAAATAACTTTTTCCAAGATAACCAGGAAAAAGGTCCCTTTCGCAAATTCCTACACACACATCGATTTTTGGATGGGTTTGAAGGAAGTAATTCCAGTATTCTTTCTGATGAAATTCAAATAGACTACTATCTTTGGCCTATCTCACGTTTCTTTCTTTTCCCGATCCTTTATTTTATGTTCCGTAAACGACATGCGCTCACTGCAAAACACTTCAGAGTAAAAGCAAAATTAATTCTTTGCAGGTATTCGTGATCCGTAATCAATCAATTGGCGATTGTATTCTGTTTCCATTAGAGGGGAAGAGATTAAAAAATCAGCACTAGAACGATTACAAGCCATTGGAATATTATACAATACTGCAATTCGGAGGAGCGCTTTTACATCTGGATCATGCGGCTGAGCTGAGAGAGGATCCCAGAAAAAAACCATAAAATCAATTCCATCCTCAACGATTTTGGATCCAATCTGCTGGTCTCCACCGAGAGGTCCAGAGATGAACCGAAATACAGGAAGTCCTATTTGTTCATGAATCAATTTTCCTGTGGTTCCTGTTGCCGAAAGATGGTGTTTGCTTAAGGTGCCTTTATTGTATTTTACCCAATCTAATAAATCTTCTTTTCTATTATCATGTGCAATGAGAACGATCTTTTTAGTGATCTCCATTTTTCTTTGAATTAGTACCATAGAATGATAGTTCTTGCCAATATCTAGGATTCAAGGAAAGTTTCCCTGTAAATGAAATTTCCCATCCTATTTTTATGGATTTCTTTGATTTTCCTAGGTTCTTTGTCCCTCAGTTCCAAAGATACAAATCAGGCGTCTGCTAAAGAAAATCGGGTGGAATCCATCCTTCCCACAACACCAGAATCAGGATCTCCTTGGGGAAATAGTTCTGAACGATTGGATACAATTGACATTCTCAATTTAGTGGATGAAAAGAACTCCCAGAAACGTTGGCAGGATGCGAACAAAGAATATGCAACTGCTATAGATTATTTTGAGTCAGGAAGAAAGAATATCGAAAAACGTAGAGAGGATTCTAAAAAAGAAATCTACTATGAAGATAGATACGAATGGCAAAAACAAATCCGAAAAGAAAACAAAGAAAAGGAATTTCAAAAACAAATCTTCGACCTACGCTCACAGACTGTGGCACGTTTAGTAAAAGGTATGAATCTTTTAGATAAAATTGAAAATCCCAAGGTAAAGGAAAGTGCCCCATACCTTGATTTAAAGTCTGGAATTTATAGAGATTACATCAAACACCAAGAAGCCTTTAAAAATTATCTACAGGTTATTGATTTTACACACCGGTATATGGATCTTTCTTCTAAAAATGAAGCGGAAGCAGAACCGCATAGACTCCTTGCCCTATCCTATGAAAAGATGGAACAAACAGCAATCCGTTCAAAAAACCAAGAACTTTATTATGAATTCAAAGAGTTAAAGAAAAAACATCTTTTACGATTTGCAGAAATTCACTATGGTCGCGATTCTAAAGAATACGCGAGCATAGAAGAAAAGGTGGGGAAGGATTTTTAAATCAAACCAAGTTTCTTTTTTAGTGACCGATTTTCTTCAACCAGTTCCTTAATCTCTTGTTCGGTGTATTCAAAAAGACGATCTTGAGCTCTTAAAATTTTATCTAAATTCATCTCTTCAATACGAGAGTAATTTAACACCTGTTCCGTTGCTTTCTGTAATTCCAAGGCCTGTTTAAGCTCTTTTTCTCGAAGTTCGTCCAATTGTTGGCTTGCTTTCACACGTTCGTGAAGTTCAATCAACTCCTGGTTTTTCATATCATTTACTTTTTCCAAAGCTGTGCTAATACCAGCTTGAGATCGTTTGACCAGTTCTTCGTATTTTAAAATAGAACGTAATGCTTCATTTTCTTTTTTCGATTCTTCGTATTCCTGGTGTGCTAAAGAAAACACACCTTCGAAAAAACCGACATTTTCTAAACACGAATTACCAATATCTAAAGCGGCGGCTTTGTAAGATTCTGATTGGATAGTTCGGTCTAAAATCATCCTTAGTTCTCTTACATGAAGAGGATTTTCCAAAACTAAATATTTGGAATGACCTTGAACGATATCTTGAATTTGACTTACTCCATCTTCCGAGGAAATTAAAATCAAAGACACAAAAGGATTCGCCTCAAAAGACGATACGATGGTTGACTGGATTTGTTTCCATTCTGCAATCGATACCTGGAGGAACAGAATGTGAATGTCATTCGGAGTGATCGAAATACGATCCAACTCGTCCAATTGCATTTGGTTGACTTGAACTTTGATCTTTGAATGTTTCCAAAGTTCTACCGGAAAGGGGCGTCCTTTAGAAATATTCCAAATGTAAGAAGTTTTCAAACCAGATCTCCTGTACTAAACTACTGATTCTATAGGACTGTAGTAAGTGGAATTTTCTAGCAAATTTTGTATCATTTGCCTTTTCTGAAGCGATTTTTTATCAGTTCGATGCGCTCTTCCCACTGGTCCCGAAACCGGAAGTAAAATCCCAGTCGATTCCGAATGGAATCAGGCAATTTGGCATCAGTGCGTGAAATCATTATATAGATGGAAAGTGTAGCAATCACAATATTAGCCGACCATGGCCCTACCCAATCAGGAACATTCTCCTTATAAGAAATACCAGATCCAAAAATGAAAAATGTATAATAGATTAAAAGGAAGATAACAGCCAACGTAAAACTCATTCCTTTTCCAGAACGTTTTACAACAAGACCAAGAGGGAAAGAGAGAAAGAAAAAGATTTGGCAAGATATTGGAGTCGCAAAACGTTTATGAATTTCTACATTAAATCCGGTAAGTGTTTTTTTCGACTCGTTTAGAAGTTCAGACAGTTGAGTAAAAAGCGCAAATTTTTGTGCCATATCCTCCTGGTTCCCAGAACTTGCACCCATGAGTAATTCATATTTAAATTGTTCTACCATTTGTTTTAAACCTCCCACACCTTTAATGGAAAGTCCGTATTCTTTCAAAATTTCTAAACCTGGAATGTTTTCGAGTCCTTCCGATTCAATCGCATTACGAATTTCAAATAACATTGGTAATGAAAAGGTATCTGGTTTTACATTGATACTCATTGTTTTTGTATCTTTTTTGGCGGGAGTGTTGTAATCCATCTCACCATCCATAAAATTAGTAATACCTATCGCATTGGTTTCGGGATCCCATTCGATTACATAACCTTTGCGGAGTCTGACTGACTTTTCATATTCCCCTGATAAGTTTTTTTTCTCAACTAACAGACCTTCTTTGGCATTGATGATTTGTAACATGCGAGACCCACCCATAGGGACTGCTAAATTATTTACCATAATAAAGTCATTTCCATCCGCAGATATAGACCATTCACGAATTTGAACGTTACTTAAATTTCCGTCCGTATCAATACCACCGGAATACATTGTCCTTCCTTTTTCAGAGAAAAAATCCTGAGTTTTATCGCCAGAGAACTGACCTGGTTGGATTGCGAGTAGAGGGTTATAGGTTGCAATCCAATTATCAAAGTCCTTCATCTTACGAGTATTTTCTGGTCCTAAGTAAAAGTTCAAATAACCTACAATGAGGGTCATTAGAAACCCAAAGACAAGAAAATTGGAATAGATGTAAGGAAAAGATACTCCAGACGCACGCATTGCAGTAATCTCAGAATCACCAGACAAACGACCGGCAGCCATAATCCCTGACATGAGGCAAGCCATAGGAATTGTCATTGGCAAAGTATTTCCGAATACGTAACCCATGTAGTCGAGTAAACGGAAGAAGTCCACTCCCTTACCAACGAAAAGACCAATCATCTTTTGAATGGCAACAGCCATGTAAATCATAGTAAAAAAAGAAAGTGCAACAAGAAAGGGACTTAGAATTTCTTTTAATATATAAATTCTAAGAATGGAAGGTTTAAACCGTTTCCACTTCCCCAAACGATCTGTATCCACCATAAAACCTGGTGGCAAGTCATCTTTTGAGAAGACTCTGACAGTTCGTAAGTCAACTGGTTTAGCCAACGAGTTTTCCTTTTAAAGTCGCACTAGTAGCCGATTCAACGATTACATTTACGGTTTTTCCAATCCAATCAGATGGATCCTTAGATAAACCTTCAGGGATAGGAAATACAATCATTCTTCCACAATGAGAGCGACCGCATAACTCAAGTTTGGATTTTCTGGATGTGTTTTCGATCAGTACGGAAAACTCTTTTCCAATTTTTGTTTGATTTTTTTCGTGGGAAATTTTGGTTTGCAGCTCAACCAGTTCAATGAGTCGTTTGCTTTTGGTTTCTTCAGGTACATCGTCAATAAACTTTCGTTTTGCGATTGTACCTTCTCGCTCCGAATATTTAAACATGTAAGACATGTCAAATTTCACTTTTTTTACAACTTCTAATGTCTCTTGAAACTCTTCCTCTGTTTCTCCAGGAAAACCAACAATGATATCAGAAGTGATTCCAATATCAGGAATTCGGCTTTGGATACTAGCCACTAAATCCAAATACTCTTCTTTGGTATAACTACGTTTCATATCCCGAAGTACTTTGGAACTTCCTGCTTGCAGCGGCATGTGGATCTGAGAAGAAAAACGATCCTCTTTTGCCATAAGTGAAATTAGGTGGTCTGGAAAATCTTTTGGATGAGGGCTTGTAAAGCGAACTCTCTCAATTGACGTTTCTGCAAGTATCTTTTCGACTAAGGAACAAAAGTCAGTATTTTCAAACAGATAACTATTTACGTTTTGGCCGAGAAGTGTGATTTGTTTTACACCCATTTCTTCTAATTGAAGAATTTCAGCGACAATGGAACCAGGCTCCCGGCTTCTTTCCCTACCTCTTGTATAGGGAACAACACAGAAAGTACAAAAATTATTGCAACCACGCATAATAGTAACAAAGGCTTGGATTCCATTAACTACCTTTGGTTCCAATTCATCATAGGTTTCAGTACGAGAAAGACGTGTTAGTTGGACATCACGTTCCCCTGCCCTAATTTTTTGAATGAGTTCTGGTAACGTTCTGTAATTGTCGGGTCCGACAATGAGGTCTAGAGGGAGTTCCTGATGGAACAAATCGTCCCCTAAATTTTGTGCCATACATCCGAGAACACCAATGACTAGGTTTGGATTTTTTTTCTTTAAATAACCAAGGGACTGTAATCTACCGTAAATTTTCGCATGAGCATTTTCTCTTACCGCACAGGTATTGAGAAAAATAATATCACAGTCTTCGACAGACTCGGCAGCCTCATAATTCTCTTTCCGAAAGAGTTCCTTGACGATCCCAGAATCGTATTCATTCATTTGGCACCCATAGGTCTCCACGTAAACCTTTCCGAGTTGGACGGGACTCTCTGTGGATGGGATTTCAGTCAAGGATGGGTTCATAATGATATGTTTTTCCATAAAATTTCCTTGTAAAGCAAAGAAGAAGGGAACTAAAAGGAGTATATGGCAGGGACAAAAAGGGAGACATTTTACGGAATCTTGGGGGTAACGAAGGAATCCACGCAAGAAACAATCGAAGCCATTTATTTAAAAGAATTAGAGTTTTGGGAGCGTTTGGAGGGTGCAGGCCTTCCGGAAGGAAAGGACAAAATTTTAGAGTTAACCCGTGCCTACTTAACTCTGAGTGATCCGAAAAAGAGAAAAGAATATGACCACCAACTAGACTTCGAATTTGTCCTATTGGATGGAAAGGCAAAAGATCCAGAGATGGAAGAAGCCTATGATGTCTACCGATTGAGCCACCAAAAATCTTACCAAGAAATCTTGGGGGATTTTACGCAGTTTCGCGAGGAAATGGGAGACACCCTCTGGATTCTAAAAAAAACCACCATTTATATGGTTCTCAATCTGCTTTTGTATTCGGGATTTGTTCTTCTACACTCTCTTTGGAATGAGAATATAGAAAAGGATCATGTCTGGTTTGAAATGGTTTCTGGATGGGGTTCTGGAATATTTCTTGTCCTGAGTGCTATTGGTTATCTAATCTTTCGCTTCCGCTTTCTAAAAAAAGAATTAAAAAAACGGAAGGAAAAACGAAACTAACGAACTTCTTTAGCAAATAGAATTGGCAACAGGTTTGGAAAACAGGCGCCGCTTAAATGCAACGAATCTACAAAATCTTTACAAACCCATCTAGGATCTTTATTCGGATCTACCACAGTGAATTTCGAATTCGGAACTTGCGAAGCATTGACAACAGCTTTTTTTATTTCCACATTGAATCCTTCCAGAAGCCCATCTGTACTCAGTCGCCTATGTAAAGCATCTGATACTGCTGGAAAATAGATGATCACAGGAATTCCTGTTCCTTTCAGTAAATCTAACATTTTTTTGAAGAAATAGATTTGTGTCGGTGCAAGTTTGGTTCCCCGAAGGTATTGGTTGTACATGGCCTCGGCATCTCTTTCTAAAAAGACATCCATATTCGCAAATTTAATTTCATTGGGAAGAGCACCAAATTTGACTCGGTTCACCAATTTGATTTTATCGATGTAGTTTCGTTTGTGGTCTTTTCCTGTAATTCCAACGGACATCCCTGGGAAAAAACCAACTTCAATTTCTTTATTATTAGCTTTGATCGCTGTTGGATCCAACGGATATTTGTACAAAGCAAATAATTTTTTTAAAAAATACACCTCTACCTCATCCATGGAGAAACCCTTAGCATCAGCCATCCATGGGTTTTTTGTTTTCATTCGGTAGAAATCAATTTGTTTTAAAACATATTCATTATCATAGGATCCATTTAAAGAATACTCGATTGCAGATTGCGAAAATAAAAGTAGATCTACTTCGATGAGTACATATCTAAGTGGGAGTTTTGCCTTTAGGCTTCTTTCAAGCCAATAAGCCTGAAAACTTGGTGGTCCAAACGGAGCTGCAAAATTAAATGAGTTTGTATTTGGGAAAAAGGATTCTAACATTTCAGAATCAAATTCACCAGAACGAGAACTCCCTAAAATCAAACCAATTTGTTTGGCTGGATTTTTCTTTATCTCTTCAAGCATTACCAGAAAAAGATCTTCTTTTAATTCATAAAATTTTCTTTCAATTTTTTTCCAACTGTATGTGTTTTCGACAACGATTGGCAAAAAGAAAATTTTATCTAAAAGGAAAAGACAAAAAGCCAAAAAAATTGGATATAATACTATAGGAAATTTAAGTTTAAAATTCATATTAAAATTGGAAATAGATAAATTCCGTTCCTCCCGGAGCAAGATAACCTAACAGAATGGTAATCACTAACGAAAAAAGTAAGAGAAATCCTAGTGAAGTTTTTGTAGACCAATTTTCTCTTGGAAAACTTGGTTTGGTTTGTAAGTAGTTTAGAATAAATGTAAGTATCAAAGTATAAACAATTAGTTCTAATTTATTCGTTCTGATTCCGGCTCCTCCAGTAAATGCTTTGGCTAACATGACTAATGAATTATGAACTGTTGGACCATTGAAAAAAGCGATTGTGAATGTAAAAAATCCAAAGGCATATACAATACCCAAAAATTTTTGCCACTTAGCTATTTTTGCTGTTTTATCAGGTTTCCGAATCAACTCAATTTTTCTCTCTACGCTAAGCATTAGCCCATGTAAAAATCCCCAGATGATAAACGTAAAATTAGCACCGTGCCAAAAACCCGCTAAAGTAAAAGTTACAATTAGATTCAGGTAACCACGATATTCGGATACTCTTGAACCACCTAACGGAAAATAAATGTAATCTTTGATCCAAGTGGCAAGTGTCATGTGCCAACGAGTCCAAAGTTCTCTGACCGAAGCGGAAAGAAATGGCGCATGAAAATTTTCTGGAAGATTGATACCAAGTAACTTTCCTAAACCACGGGCAAGATCTGTATAACCGCTAAAATCGCAATAAACTCTTGCGGAATATCCGAACATGGCAATAAAATTGGAGAACCCATCATACTGTTCCGGATTCTGAAAAATTGGTTCGATAACAGGGGATAAATTGTCTGCAAGAATCACCTTCTTAAAAAGGCCAAGGAAAACTAAATAATATCCTTCGAAAAGTTGTTCCTTCTTAGCATTCCAAACTTCCAATTGATAGAAGAACTCTCCGTGACGAACGATGGGACCTGCAACCAACTGCGGAAAGAAAAAGATAAATAGTGCAAACTGTAAAAAGTTCGGATTTTCCTCTGCATTACCTCTTTTGATATCAACGGTATAGGCAACCATCTGAAATGTATAAAAACTAATTGCAAGAGGTAGAGTAATCGAATCAGCACCAAATTGAGAATTTAAAAAACTTTGGATGGATTCCGGCGCAAACCAAATACTTCCCGTTAATTGAAAGAGTGTATCCCATAAAAAGTAAAAATACTTAAAAAGAAAAAGATTCCCAAAATTTACAAAAAGAGATACAGGAAACCAGAAGCTGGATTTATTTTTAAGGATTTGTTTATTAAAAAAATGGTTCAATAGAACAATGCTTAAAAAATGAAATGCAAAAGGAATGGACCAAGCGGCATAAAATCCAAACGATGCCAAAAACAAAAAACTCAACCGAGATTTGCCGCGGAACATCCAGTGCAAACAATATACAACAAGAAAGAACAATAGAAAACTAAGGGATGTAAATTTCATTCTAAGATTTCACCAATATACGAACTCATGTATCACCATCAACCTGAATCACAAGGCCTTTTAGGTATTCTCCTTCAGGATGAAAGACGGAATAACCATGATCTGGGCTTTGAGTCAGATGGTGTAAAATTCTAACTCTTTTTTTGGCATCCTTTGCAGCCCCGAAAACAATTTTTTTAAACAAATCAAAAGAAATATGTTGGGAACACGAGAAGGTAAAAATCAAACCGCCTGTCCGTATTTTGGACATGGCCCTCATATTGATATCTTTGTATCCTCGACTGGCTTGGTTTACCATAGATATACTTTTGGTAAATGCAGGAGGATCCAAAATAATAAGATCATAGAAATTAGGCTCCATAGCTTTCAGATAATCAAAACTATCTAAAACCAAACTTTTGTGCCGAGTAGATCCGTTTGTGGTCTCTAGTCCATTCAAAACCAGGTTTCTCTCACAAAGTTCTATTGCTTGTTTAGAAATATCCAAACTATGGACTTGCTTTGCACCAGCTAACAATGCATAAACAGAAAATGCTCCTGAATAGGCAAATGTATTTAAGACGGTTCGGCCCGTAGCATAACGAGAAACTAAAGCACGGTTGTCTCTTTGGTCTAGGAAAAACCCCGTTTTCTGCCCTCTCGTAATATCGGCAATAAACTGAATTCCATGTTCTAAAAACACAGGTTCAGAATCATTCCCTTTATGAAAGGTTGGTTCTCCCGCTGCTTTGTCCTCTAGTTTTTCTCCCCTTTCCAAAATGGTCACAAAACCTTTTTTTGATAAAAAAGAAACTAACCAGTCCCGTAAACTTAAGGCACCTGGTGTTTTCAATTGCATAACGGCTGTTTTGTGGTAACAGTCAACTACAATTCCGGGAACCCCATCCCCCTCAGAATGAAAGAGGCGAAATCCTGTTGTTTCTTTCGGTAATAATGTTTGTTTCGATTCATAAATGGATTCCCACTTGGAGGTCCAATACGTTTCCTGCGAACCATCTTCTCTTTCATCAAAAGAGAACAACCGAATTCTAATTTGACTTTTAGGATCATAATGACCCCAAGCCAAAAATTCACCTGAAGATGATTCCACGCGGACAACACTTCCAGAAGCTACTCCTGTTTCCCCTGAAGCAATCGCTCCCGAGAAGATCCAAGGATGAAAATTTAATACAGCTTTTTCTTTATTCTTTTTTAATCGAATGACCATTTTACATCCATTTGGAAATATAACAGAGTTATGAACGTTAGAGTTCGTTTATATATGATAAAACCGGTACTCATTTTTCTTGTCTTTTCTTTTTCCCTCCTTTATGCACAAAGCATACCAGATTCTGCTACAGAAACAGATGCAAAGACACTGGTCTCACTTGACACGAACAAATTAGATCCCAATTCCTTTTGGTATATGACAGAATTGGATCTTAGCGAATCGGCAATCCAATCGATGACCGAGTCAGAGTTTTTAAAAATTCCATGGAAGCGAATTGCAGTTCCTGGGAACATCTATTCGAACAACAAAGACTATGTAGGCAAAAAAAACATTTTACTTGCTAAGTGGATTCAGTTTTCGGAAGATCCATCCACTCAATACAGCATACGCCTCGGCATCATCAACGATCGTGACAAAACCTACCTAAATGGATATTGGATTGGAAACACTGGGCAGTGGGATGCAAAGGAACCTCAAGCCTATGACAAATTAAGAATTTATAATATTCCTTCCAATGTAATTCGATATGGAAAAAAGAACTTACTTTTGTTAAAGATCCAACCGTATTTTGAAAATTCAGGAGGAATCGAACAAGATGAAACTACGCTTGGGCCCTCGGACAAAATCTTTGCAAGATACTATAAAGACGAATTTGTAAAGTTACTTTTCCTTACCATTTATTTAACGGTAGGTGGATACTTTCTTTTTCTTTACATTCGTAGAAGAAAAGACAGAGAGAACCTTTTTTTCGCACTATTTTCCTTTTCTTTTGTAATATATAATTTCCTAAGAAACCAACTCAAATATGAATTTGGATTTCCATTTTTAGAAATGAAAAAAATGGAATACATGGTGATTTTACTGCTTATTCCATTTATGTACCATTTCCTTAGAACTTTGTTTGAGGAACGTTATAGTATTTGGGGAAAAATTTTAGATGGATTACAAACGGGATTTTTTCTTTTTTTCCTTTTGACTAGCGATATTGAAACCTTCAGTTTTTTACTCACAAATTTTGTTCAACCTACTTGGATCGTTTACGTAGTTTTGATCTTTGTAATTTTATATAGAAACCTAAAGAAAAAGGAAAGAAGAGCTTTTTATATTACTATCGGACTCACCATTGTTCTATTTGCAGCAGTCGTAGACACGGCAACCAATCGCAACTATTGGGTTTTTCCTAGAATTATGGGTTATACCTTTCTTGTTTTCAATATCTCACTGGCAATAATCCTTGCGAATTCATTTGTCAAACTGAATGAAGAAGTGGAAGACTTAAACAAAAACTTAGAGAAAAAAGTAGAAGAAAGGACAGATGCCTTAAACGAATCCTTAAACCAGTTGCAAATTTTAAAAGAAAAACAAGATGGAGATTACTTTTTAACTTCCCTTCTCATCCAACCATTGGCTCGCATTGAAAACAAAATTCCTGAAATCAAAATTGAAACCTACGTTAACCAAAAGAAAAAATTCCAATTTCGTGGAAAGGACGGAGAGATTGGTGGAGATATCTGCATTGTGGGGACAGTTCACCTTGAATCAGGTGATTATACGGTTTTTGCAAATGGTGATGCCATGGGTAAATCCATACAAGGTGCTGGCGGTGCCCTTGTTCTCGGAGTTGTCTTTCAAGCGGTTCTCTCCAGAGCCAAATCTAGTTACACAAAATCAAGACCTCCAGAGCTCTGGTTAAAAGATCTTTATGTAGAACTTCAATCGGTATTTGTGAGTTTCGATGGATCCATGTTATCCAGTGTCGTACTCGGTATGGTATCTAAAGATGGATTTGTTTATTATATCAATGCAGAACACCCTTGGAGTATTCTCTATAGAGATGGAGTGGCATCCTTTATTGAAACAGAACTCTCCATGAGAAAACTAGGATTTCCCAAAAACGATCACTACTTCCAAATCAAAACCTTTTCACTAGAAGCAGGAGATACCTTACTCATCGGTTCCGATGGAAGAGATGATATTGTCCTCCCTTCAGAAAATAGTTCTCTTCGTTCGATCAATGAAGATGAAACTTTGATTTTACGTTTTGTGGAACGCTCCGAATCGAACCTAAAACGTTTAGTTCATGAAATAGAATCCAGTGGAGAGATTACAGATGACCTTTCCTTCTTGAAGATCGAATATTTTCCCAGAAAAACAAGGATTTCGTTCCCTGAATTAGTTAGAACAGAATATTTGGAAATCAAAACTAAATCCAACCAAGGAAACTATACTGAGGCCTTGGACAAATTGTATCCTCTCATCCAGAAATACCCTCACCCATCATTTTTTGCCTTAGCGGGAAAGTTACAGTACCAATTAAAAAACTGGGGGGAAGCAATTGTAAATTTCAAACTCGCCGCAAAAGAAAATCCGAATCGGGAAGATTACCTTTATATGACCGCCAAAACATTAGTAAAAAATGGACAAAACCAAGAAGCAGTGATTTGGTGTGAACGGCTATTTTTAAGAAATAAACTCTACAAGCAGAATACAAAATTACTTATGAATCTGCTTGATAAAACAAACAATATAGATAAAAAGGAATTCTATTCAGAGTTTTTTAGCCACGAAGAAAATATAGTATAACAAGGATTCCGAGAAAAATACGATAGATTCCAAAAGACAAAAAACTCCTACGACGAATGAAAGCCATAAACAATCGTATGATAAAATAACAGATTACAAACGATACAATACTTCCAAAAAGAAGTAAACCTATTGTCTCTGAATTCAATATGGCACGGTGTTTATAAAGTTTATAAATACCTGCTAATGTCAAAACCGGAATCGCTAGAAAAAAGGAAAACTCCGCAGAATCTTTTTTTGAGACTCCAAGAATCCTTGCCGTAATGATCGTAGCTGCTGAACGAGATATGCCTGGAATCAATGCAAAACATTGGAAAAATCCCACGAGGATGGACTCTTTCATTCCAATAGTCCTACCATCACTTTCGTCATAGTTTTTCATCTCAACAAAAACCATAACAAGGCCACCTACAAACCAGGAAAGCCCAATGATGAGAAGAAGGTCAGGTCGCATTTTGATTTGGTCTAAACTATTCTTAAAAACAAATCCTAAAATGATGATAGGAAGGATTCCTACTATTAAATTACGATAGAAATCAAAACCAGATTTGTCTGTTGTTTTTTTAACTAAATACAACGTAGCTGCTTTTGTGTGTGTCCATAATAGCTGAAAGTATAAAACAACAACGGATAGAATTGCACCCGTTTGGATAAAGATATCAAATAAATCCTCAAAGGATTCATGATCTATTTTTAGGTTTTCAAAGGGAAAAAAGTAGCTGAAGAGGAAAAGGTGTCCTGTCGAGGAAACCGGAAGGAATTCCGTGGCAGCTTCGATGATGCCACGGAGAAACGCGTTTAAAGTATTGTCCATTCCGACTTATTTTTGTTGGTTGGCTGGTTCTTCCACTTTTTTCTTTGGCGCAAGGTATGCATCCAAATCGAATTTATCATTACGTTTGATAGTTACTTCTTCTTTAATTCTTTCTACGACTAAAGGAAGTTGTTCTCTAGTTTGCAATTGTTTGATTTGAGCTTTTGCAAAAGTAAGACATTTATCAATTGTTAGGTTTGCAATATTTTTGTCTAATCCACGAAGTCTTTCGCATTCCGCTTTTGCTTGTTCATCAGTGATTTGGATTTTTTTCTCCACTTGTTCAGAAACATACATTTGCGCAATGGTTTGCATTTCAACTTGTTTGATCACTTCTGCAACGTCTGGACGAGAGATATAACCGTTTTTCTCAGCAACTAGACGAGTCATAATCATCTGACGGTAGGTTTGGTAAAAATTTTTCTTTTGGAGTTGGTAGTTTAAATCTTGGAAATTTTGAGGAACTTCGTTGATATCTTTTTCAATGAATTCAAGAAGAGTCTTTTTTTCGATATTTTGCAATCGGCTGATGGAATCAAGAGCCGTATCGTAAGCTGCTTCAAAGTCTTTTACGGTAATTTTATGGTTATCCAAAGTTTCGATGACCGGAGATGAGTCCGAACACTGAACGAGGAAAAGGGATGCCAAAAAAACAAACAAAGGAAGGATTTTAGTCATATTATTTTAGTGCCTGAAAGGATTTGTGATGATGGTTTCGTGAATTCCCTCAATGTCTATCTTTTTTTAAGCAGGTAGGCATTGATTCTATTGCCTAAAAATTAAGCGGCCAAAAATTCCAAAAGAGAAAGCAATTTCTTGATTTTCTGCAAATCTTCTCGTTCTGGAATCGTATAACGTAATACAGATGGCTCTTGCGGGGAAATGAGAAGGCCCTTAAATTTGGCCATTGCTTGGATCACTCGGTCTGGATTTCCCCGGAAATAAGTTCCGCATTTGAAGAGAATTTCCTCTGGTTTTTCAGTGACAAATTCAAAACCTAAATTGGAAGCAAGGGTACGGATCTTTTCTAATTCCACAAAAGTTTTGGCAATTTGTGGTAATTCGCCAAACCGGTCTTCCATCTCCAAGGAAAGTTCCTCAATTTCGTCCAGATTTGCTGAACCTTCAAATCGTTTGTAAAATTCAATTTTCTGTTTTGTGTCAGGAATATAATCATCCGGTAGATAGAAGTTGGTTTTTAAATTTACCGCAGTCCGAACTTCAACGCGCACCTCTTCGCCTTTGATACGAGAAATTGCCTCTTCCAACATTTTCACATAAAGGTCAAATCCCACTTCCATAATGTCGCCAGATTGTTCTTTGCCGAGTAGGTTTCCCGCACCACGAATCTCCAAGTCACGCATAGCCACTTTAAAACCGGAGCCTAACTCTTGGTATTCGAAAATTGTATTTAGCCTTTTTTCAGCAAGCTCAGTCATTAATTTCTTTGAAGGATAGAACATATAAGCATAAGCTTTTCTGTCCGATCGGCCCACTCGGCCTCGGATTTGGTACAATTGGGATAACCCAAACATATCGGCTCGTTTGACAATAAGAGTATTAACATTGGGCATATCGATTCCCGATTCAATGATCGTAGTTGTGACTAGAATATCGTATTTTCGTTCATAAAAATCAACGAGGGTTTCTTCAATTTCATCTTCTGTCAACTGGCCGTGCAAAATCCCCACAGAAATTTCTGGAACCAAAGAACGGATGTAAGCTGCCTCTTCTTCAATGGATTCCACTCGGTTGTACAGATAAAAAACCTGCCCTCCTCGTTCGATTTCTTTGCGGATAGCTTCTTGAATGAGAGTGTCATCTTCTTCTAATACATAAGTTTCGACACTTTGCCTATTTTTTGGCGCCGTAGAAATAATAGAAAGTTCACGAATTCCAGTTAGTGCCATATGCAAAGTTCTTGGAATCGGTGTTGCCGTGAGTGTCAAAACATCCACCAGAGTTTTGAACTTCTTTATAGCCTCTTTGTGAGTGACACCAAACTTCTGTTCTTCGTCAATGATGAGAAGGCCTAAGTTTTTTGGTTTTACCTTGGATGATAAAATGGCATGAGTTCCAATGAGCATATCGATTTTTCCTTCGGAAAAATTCTTTAGATCTTCTCTGATTTCTGCCTGCGTTCGGAACCGAGATACAAAGGCAATTTTGATTGGGTAATTTTCATATCTAGTTTTGAATGTATTAAAATGTTGTAAGGAAAGAATGGTTGTGGGAGTGAGAAGCATCACTTGTTTTCCTGCCATAATCACCTTAAATGCTGCGCGAATGGCAACTTCTGTTTTCCCGTAACCTACGTCCCCACAAACTAAACGGTCCATGGGTCTTATGGATTCCAAATCTTGTTTAACAGCTTCAATTGCTGAAATTTGGTCAGGGGTTTCTTCGAATTCAAAGGCTGCTTCAAACTCCTCCTGCCAAATGGTATCGGGAGGAAAAGCAAATCCATTCAGTTTGAGTCGATTCGAATAGAGTAACACCAGTTCTTCGGCAAGTTTGTCTACAGATTCCTGAACTCTTTCTTTGGCCTTTTTCCAGGAATTTTTCCCCAGTGTATCCAGTTTTGGAGAATCGGTTCCGCCGATGTATTTTTGGACCAAAGAAATTTGGTCCAGAGGAACAAATAAACTATCCCCACCGGCATATTCTAATTTTAAAAAATCCCTTTCTTTTCCATCAGCCTTGGTTCTTTCGATTTTAACAAATCGGCCCACACCATGGTTGACATGAACTACATAATCACCCTCTTTCAGATCAATGAAAGATTCGATCATTTGTGAGGCTTGTTTTTTATACCTGGTCTTACGTTTGTATTGACGACCGAATAAATCATTGTCCGTAAAAATATAGACATTCTCATCAAGAATGTGAAATCCCTTTTTTAGATCAGAAATCACAAGATGAATTCCCGGCTTTACCTTGTTAAGTGGAAGGGGGGTGGGATCTTCGGAATCAGAATGAACGGTTTCTACCTCTCCATCGGTAAAGAGACCTTTTAGGCGCATCATTTGAGCAGAAAATGAGGACGTGATAAATATTTTGTTCTTTGGATCTTCGCTAAGTAACTCTAAAAAATGTTCCTTGGCTTCCCGAATTTTGCCGCGAAATCCCCGCACCTCAGTAAGTGGTTCATAAGAAAAATTTCTTATGTTGTCTGGCAAAAGAGAAAAGCGAATTCCAGGAGTTTCCTCCGAAGTGAGAGTTTGCCATTCTTCACTAAAAGAAAGGAGTTCCTCTGGTTTTAGGCACAAAGATTCTTCCTTTTTTTTCTCATAGAGTGTATTGTATTCCCTCTCCATTCCATAAGAACGTTCCTTGGTATCATAAAACCTTGGAAAAATTAGAATGGGCTTTTTTGCAAAAAAACTGAGAAAACCTTCGTGTTTTCGCACCAAAGGTAGGTGTTCTTCGATGATTTCCAATTCGGAATCAATGGGGAGTCGCTTCTCTTTATGAGCTTCTAGTTCATCCTGATACTTAGCCTTTTCTTCTCGGCTAACAATCGTCTCATTCGCAGCAGTGATGACAATTTCCTGAATTTTCGCTATGGACTTCTGGGTATTGGGATCAAAGGTTCTGATTTCATCAACAGTGTCTCCGAAAAAATCCATCCTTACTGGATTTGCCAAATAAGGAGTGTAAATATCCAGAATCCCACCCTTTAAACTAAAGTGGCCAAACTGTTCACAGACCTCTTCTCTATGGTATCCTAAATTCACTAACTCGGACAACAACTGATCTAGAGGAAAATCCTTACCTAACTTTAGGGTAATTGATTTTCCTTTCAAACTTTCTTTTACAGGAAGTTTACGCAAAAGTGCAGATACTGATGTTACCACCAAACAACGATTCCCTGATAGAATTCGATTGATCGTGAGGATCCGATCCCTCTTCCATTCCATTTGCCATTTGGTATATTCGTAAGGAATATTTTCTGGTCCTGGGAAATAAAAAATTTCATCTTGCGGAAGAAAACTTAAAAGTTCGCGAGAAAAACTTTCTGCATCTTGGTTTGTGGGAAGGACTACAAGAAATGTAGAATCTGCACTCAGTGTTTCATACAAAGAACTTGCAACAAAAGAATGTGCCGACTCAGGTATCCCACTTAAATTGACTAAGGATGATTTCGATTCTGCTAATACTGGTTTGGGACTAAATTTACGATCTTCGATTTCTTTTGACATGAATGTTTAATTGGGAATTTGGATGATTTGATTGTCGATGAGGCGGACATCCCCAACAAATACAGCAATTGCTAGTAAGATTTCACCGTTTAATTTTTCTTTGGATTGGAGTTCTATCGGATCTACAACTTCTAAATAATCAATACGAACGGAAGGTCCCGTGAGTAGAAAATCTCGTAGGATTTCCTTCCAAAGTTTGAGATCCCTTTCTCCCGAAAGAATTGTTTTTTTGGCCAGAGCAAACATTCTTGGGATTAGGCTTGCCGTTTCTCTTTCTTTTTCCGTTAAACGGACATTACGTGAGCTCATGGCAAGGCCATCCACTTCCCTACGCGTCGGCACCCCGATCACTTCTAAAGGAAAATTCAAATTTTCTACCATTGCAGAAATGACTCGGAACTGTTGGTAGTCTTTCAAACCAAAAAAGGCTTTGTTTGGTTCTGTTAAATGAAAGAGTTTGGCAACGATTTGCAAAACCCCTTCAAAATGACCAGGTCTTGTACGACCACAAAGGTTTTTTTGTAATTCCGGAATACTTAAGCTGATAGGGGTTTTTGTTTCCGGATACATGGTTTTTACTTCAGGCAAAAACACCAGGTCCACCCCTTTCGATTCGCATAACAGTAGATCGTCGTCCGTCTTCACTGGATATTGTGCAAAATCTTTGGGATCATTGAACTGGGTTGGATTGACAAAAATAGAAACAATGGTTTTATCAGTTTCTTTTTTTGAAGTTTCCACAAGATCGAGATGGCCTGCATGTAAACTTCCCATGGTAGGACAAAATCCTATGGAATACTTTTCACCTTTCCACTCTGCAATCTGGTTTTTTAGTTCTGAAATCTTAGAAACAACCTTCATAGAGTTTCCTCGGTGCGCACTTTAACGCTGGTTCCATGTTCCTCATCCAAACCTTCCAATTCCGACATCAACTTCACAAATGGGTAAAGATTTTTTAAGGACTCCTTAGTCACTTCTTGGAAGGTCACTCGTTTTAAGAAGGTATCCACACCTAACGATGAATAGATCCGACTGCCTCTGGCTGTGGGAAGGATATGATTGGTTCCACTAATATAGTCACCCATGGCAACCGGCGAATAAGGACCAAGGAAAACACTTCCCGCATGTTCAATTTTTGAAAATACTGCTTCATTGTCCCTTGTTTGGATTTCTAAATGTTCAGGAGCCAGTTCATTCGAAAACCAAATACAATCCTCCATATTTGGAAAAACCAAAATAGCAGAATTTTTATAGATGGAATGTTGTTTCATTTTCAATCGTTTGGGACGTTCGAGAAATGCTTTCTCTAATTCTTCACTGACTTTTTCTGCAAAACTTAATTCTGTAGTGAGTAGAATCGCAGAAGAATCCTCGCCATGTTCTGCTTGTGATAACATATCACAAGCAATCCATTTGGGATTTGCGGAACTATCTGCAATGATAGATACTTCACTGGGACCGGCTGGGCTATCAATTCCAATCAAACCCTTACCAGCTAAGTAGGATTTGGCGGCAGCGACATAAGCATTCCCAGGCCCGACAATAAACTCTGATTTTGGAATAGATTCTGTTCCATAGGCACAAGCGGCAATTCCTTGGGCTCCGCCCACAGTCACAATACGATTGACTCCAAGGATCTGACAGAGCCAAACCAGAATTTCCGGTAGTCCCTCTTTTTGAGGCGGTGTGACGAGTTGGATATTTCCGACTCCTGCAATGTTTGCCGGAATGACTCCCATAAGAACACTAGAAGGATACAAAGCCTTTCCTCCTGGTGCATACACAGAAAGGGAAGGAATGGCTGTGTATTTAACACCTAACCGGTTTCCATCAATGGTTTTAGACCAGGATTTTCTTTTTTGAGCGTTATGGAACTCTTCGATATTGGCCTTTGCCCGAAGGAAGGCTTCTTTGATTTTTGGATCTAGATTTGTTTGGATAGAACGAGGGTCGAGTGTTACCGAACTCAGTTTGATGCCATCAAACTTTTCTGTGTATTCGAGGAGAGCCTGGTCACCTCTCGTTCGGACAGCTTCTAAAATCGGAAGGATTTTTTCGGTAGCGGAACTTAGGTCTTCTTTGGCATCCAATAGAAAACGATCCAATTGATTCCGTGAATTTCTGTCACAGCGTAGGATAGGAATCGGCATAAAATCAGCATAGAGGGAGGTCCCTCCCTAAACAAGCTTTTTGTCAGAAACGGGACGAGAATTCGATTTGGTAACGTGATCCATATTCATAAGCAAATTTTGATTGGTTCCAACCGGCATCTGTTGTGACAGTTGCTTGTATGCGTTTTGTCGCCTCCCCTAAAGGAAATCCTGGTTCATAGTGAGCTACGTTTCTTTTGGCAGAAAAATAAGAATCCACCATATTATAGAGTAAAAATACGCCTAATATTCCAGCACCGGCCTGGATCACGCCTAACTCAGTTTTTGCGGTATTGAATTTTGCTTCCGCATTGGTTCTATTAATTAACCAAAGAACTTGTGCATCTTGTTGTTCGACAAGTAAGGCTCCCAAAAGAACTGCCGATTGATAGTCGGATCTTGCACTTAAAAATTTATTATACGAATTGGCATAAACGGCAACCGCAGAGACTGCAACTAATGGGAAAACATATACCTTCCAATTTTTTCCATCAATGTATTTTTGTCCCCAACCTGGTAACAGAGTAGACCGCCAAAGTGTAGACCAATAAGGAGTTTCGTAGTAGTCTTCTGGAACTTCCTTTCGAATGATACGTTCTTGCCTAGCCGCAAACCTGGCTGCCTTTTCTTTAGAATCAGATAAAACCACTCTTTGTTTTGCGGTAAGAACTTTGTTCCTTGGGTTTTCTAATACCAAATCATAAATTCCAGTATCTGTGTCTGCATCCACAGCGAAGGTTGCTTTGGCCACGGAATCAGATTCTATAATAACTTTCTTTGCGAGAATTTTTTTTCCCCCAATCACGAGATATACCTTCATGGGGTAAATAAAATCCTTACCTTCGAGTAAAAAGACTTTTTCCTTTTCTTCTTTCGATACTGAGTAAATGGAATCTTTTGTAAGTGTTGGAACCCTAGATACAACAACTTCAAATTTTACCCAGTCAGAATAACTACCAACCTTCCCCAGTTTGTTGACCACAGCTACCCGATGTTCATAAATTCCAGAAGTGTAATTTACTAGATCATAACTTGTACCATTCACTTTTTCAGAGAAAACCAAGTAGCCACTAGAGTTTTTAATTTCTAAAACATAACCGGTAGCACCATCTACTTCCATCCAACGTAATTGGTACTGAGTAACTTCTTCCCCATTCGTTTGCCCAACCAGGGATGTTACAAAAATAGAAGAAACGAAAATGATTAACAGGAACTTATTCAACATAGATTTTTCCTGGTGTTAGGATTTTTGGAACTTTTAATTCTGGTACGGAAATGAAAAAATCTTGTTTGTTATAAGCAGATTCTTTTTCTGTTCCGTCTGATTGTTTGTATAAGGCAGCAACTTCCCACCTGTACCTTCCCACATTCAACTTTTGGATTTCGCTAAACTGTAGTTTGGTGGAATTGGTTCGTTCGTTTAAGATTTGTTTTTCTCGAATCCCAGAAATATCAATGACTAGGATTCGATACCCAGAGGCTTTCTCTACTGGTTTCCAGGTGAATAGGATCGAACTTTTAGTAAACAAATCTATAGTTTCATTGCGTAGAGGATTTAGTAAACTCGGTGGTTCCCGATTGGTAATCATTTGGAAGTTACGGACAACACTAAAATCACTATCCTCCTCAGCAGGCCGAACGCGCCAATAAAAACGACCTAAATCTTTAGATTTGAATTCGAAATAATTTCCAGATACAGTTTCTTTCGTTAAGAGGGGTTTGAAATCGGCTTCTCTTGCAATTTCCAGTTCATAATTGGACTTACCAGTTAATTTTTTCCATTTAAGAACCACGGTCGAACGTTCATCTACCTCCACCTCAGCTCCGTTTAGCGGTGCAACTAACTCCATTTCTTCTTTAGCTATGACAGTAAATGTATTTGATTTTGATTCCAGAGAAACTCCATTGGAACTAATTCCTTTCACTCTCCAGAAATAAACTCCCACACCGAGACCTGTGGAGATTTTTAAAAAATTGTCCTTAGTCGATTCGAATTTTTGTTTGGATCGGAAGTTGGAATCAGAACTTAGCTCCCATTCATACTTGCTAAAATCTTTATCATCCTTCCAAGAAAAAAAAGTTGTGATTTGGTTTGTTCTTCAGCAAAGGTTTTCCCACGTGCAGGTTCCAATAACTCGGGAGGTGAGATATTTGTTTTTTTAGTGACTTGAAAACTAACTACTCCAGAAGTTTTTTCCGCTATTCCAGGAAGATTGGATTTAGCTTGTATCCTTGCAAAATAACTTCCCTCTTTTAAGGAATCAAAGGCCAAAGATTGGTTTTGGGTTTGTTTGGAGACAACTCCTTCCGAAAAATTGGAATCCTTTGCAATTTGTACGGTATAAGAAGAATAAAGATCTAATGGATTCCAGACAAAACGAACTACGGGTGTGTCTTGTGTGTAAGTAAACACTTCGCCCGTTTTTGGACTCAAAATCCGTAGGCCTGGATCACTTAAAATTCTAAATTGGTAAACTTCTGTTGTTTGTTTTGATTTAGTATTCGGATCCTCATAGGATACACGCCAATAGTAAGAGCCTGCACCCAATTTCTTAGAAAGGTTGGCTGAGGTGAGTTTTTCTCTAAACAGCGATTTGGAAAAATCAGGTAATAAAGAAACTTCTATCGAAGGAATAGTCTGTTTAGCAGACTCTTGTTTCCAACCCGAGATCGAAAATTGAATTCGTTCTGACCCCGATTCGGAAAGAATATTCTTTCTGTCTTCTGGTGCTAACAATCGATAAACAGGTTTTCCGACCTTAACTCCCGATTCAGTTACATTGGCGATTTGGTCTTTGGCTATAGTTTCTTCTTTCCCATTGGATGTAAGTTTTGCTTCACCTTGATCTACTTTGATATTTAACTCTGATTTGGTTTTATCTAGTTTTACATCGCCGTTTGCCACTTGAACGGTTTTGTCACCAGCAGTGATATTCATTTTTATATCACCGGATACAGTACCTTCTCTAGCGGCCTCAAAAGATCCATACGCAAAATTAATATTAATGTTTTTGTCAGAAATATCCAAAAGGATCATAGAGTTTTCAGATATATTGATCTTGGTCCCATCATTTAACGTGAGTATGGCGTCCGATAGACCTTCGGTGCGGATGGTGTCTCTGTTTTTTACTTCTGTTTTAGATTCTATCAAATCCCAAACGACTGCATCATTGTATTTTCGGAGTACCGTTTTATTTTTGAAAGTAATGACTCCAATCGTGGGACCTGAAGCGTCATTAAAACGATAGTTTAAATTTCGATGAAGAAGAAATGAGAATACAAGAATGAGTAACAATAGTGCTGAAACTACAAATCTTGTATCGTTTAACCATCTCATAGAGTTTATTTATGTGTCCTTGTAAACACACCATCCCAACCGGAACCTGGAGGGTTTAGTTTGTATTCTTCACAGCGTTCCATGAGCATCCGGCTAGATTTGTCTTTATTAGCTTTTATTTTTTCAGACTCAGTAAATAATTTGATCGCAGAATCCCAGTTTTGTTCCAAATAGGCTTTAAATCCCGATTCATAAATCTCTGCCGCCTCTATGGCGTTTGGTGCAACCAAAGACCGATAACCAATGAGTTCATGGATTTTCACAGGCTCATTTTTACCTTTCACACGAACAAGGTCCAAATACCGAGTCACCATCTCCCCTTGAATGGCATCACGGATGGGGTCTGTGATGAGAATATTCACTCCATAATCTTTACCTGCAGCTTCGAGCCTTGCCGCAAGGTTCACCGTGTCCCCCATCATTGTGTATGATGCCAAAGCATCAGTTCCCATAAAACCAACCTTAGCTGGTCCAGAGTTCAGTCCAATCCTTGCATCCATCACTTGAGCTTCTTTGGAGTAGAGATTGTTTTCTGTCCAATACTCGCGTAACTCAGCAAGTTTCATCACCATATCTACACTAGCACGGGCGGCTTTTAGCTCATGGTCTAAAACGGGAACTGGTGCATTGAAGATTCCCACAATGGCATCCCCGATGTATTTGTCCAAAACACCTTCATGTTTTTTAAGTAAAAGGGTCATCGCAGATAGGTATTCGTTTAGTAGGGCCGCCAGATCTGCCGATTTTAGCTGTTCGGAGATGGTAGAAAAACTGGCAACATCCGAGAAAAAAGCAGTGATATGAGTTTCTGATCCCCGTTTCAATGCAGCCAAATCCACCATGGCCTCTTGCACCACCACAGGATCAATCATACTCCCGAGGATGTTTTTTACCTTTTCCCTTTCTTCCAAACCCGCACCCATATCAATAAAGTATTTGGTAAGAAGGCCAACTTCATCTTGAGTTGTTGGTTTAATCCCAATTTTAAAATTTCCTTTGGCGATCTCTAAGGTGGCAGTTAAGAGTTGTAAAACTGGCTTTGTAATGGTTTTTGAAAAGAAAAATACAAAGATGAGTGCAGAACAAAGTCCAATTCCAGCAATATATAAATTTGTTTTTTGACTTTTATAAACATCGGCAAATGCTTTTTCTTCTGATACAATGGTGATCACTCCCGCATCCGCAAAGCCAATCTTTTGAAAAGATCCCAAGTAGGACCCACCTAATTCTTCATCCAAATAACTCATTTGACCAGTATTGGGAGCACTGGTTAACATAGATTTGACGATTGGCATAGAAGCAAGATCTGTCGCCGCAAGGATTAAGTCTTCCTTCGGATGGGCAAGAGCGATTCCATTTCCATTCACCATAAAAGTGGTTTCGATTCCTTTTTTGGAAAAAGCACCTATGATTTTGTTTAGTTTAACAATCATCACAAGAGCATTGTCATTTTCCCCATTTTCGGATGTTGGAATGGCAATGGCAAAAGAAGGTTCCTGAAATCCAGGACTTGAGTTTAATAATACAGCTTGCCCATTAAATGCTTCCGCAAGTGCATCCCGATTTCTGTTGACAACTGCGTGGAAGTCTTCTTCTGTAACTGAGCTTTTTTTTAACTCTTCCTCATTAAAAACTTCCCGCTTCATAACTAAGGTATTTTCTTTCCGTTCGAAAATCCCTAAGTAAATAAATTCTTTATCGTTTTGAAAGAATGTTTTAATCAGAAGTCTTCGTTCTACCTCGGGAAGCCCTTGGGTTGTGAGTGTAATGGCAATTTGGCGGCCTTTTTCCACAACACCCAAAATATCCGATTTTACTTTGGAACCGATAATTTCGGCAATGCGAATATTGTTATCACGTAACTGAAGTTCTATTGATCTTTTAAAATAAAAAGAAGCAAAAAAGATAATAACGGAAACAGAAAGTATAAAGAGAAAACTAATCACCCCCATCATCTTCAACTGAAGCGAAAATTTTGTATTCGCAGATTCGTCTAATGCATGTAACTCCGAAGATTCTTCGGTCTCGGTAGATTTT
Organism: Leptospira vanthielii serovar Holland str. Waz Holland = ATCC 700522; assembly: GCF_000332455.1. Lineage (GTDB taxonomy): Bacteria > Spirochaetota > Leptospiria > Leptospirales > Leptospiraceae > Leptospira_A > Leptospira_A vanthielii. The sequence goes on from NZ_AOGY02000051.1 coordinate 68,995, forward strand.
TGTTCTGGAACGATTTCCGGTTTTACCGGTATGGGCTCAACAGTTTCAGTTTCTGATTCCGAAAAAGAAGATTCAATTAAATCATAAGGGTGGTTTGGCGATTCATCAGGTGGGGAAATTTCCTCCCGTTCTTCGTAGGCAAGTTCCGTATTAACTTCTTCCAAGTGAACACTCGTACCATTGGCAGAAACCAATACCTCTTCTCTTTCCTTTTTTCTACCCGACTTTCCCACAAACTCTAAAGGTGGATGGCTGAAGGATACTTTTTTAGAAATATGATTTTGAGAAACAGTAGAATCGGCAACAGAACTTGTTTTTCCTGTTAGTCCAAATTTATGAGTGATACGATCTGGGGAAATTTTATCATCCCAAAGGTATTCTAAACGAGCAAAAACAGAACGGGCTTCCAATTCCAAACCTTTCGGAATCAGTACATAGATAGTTTTGCCTTCCCCTAATCGAGATAACTCTGACGCCAAATACTTGTTTGTCGGAATATTATGAATGGAAACAAAAGGAAACTCGAGACGGTTCGTTTCCGTTGGTATTCCCCAGAGTGGAGGCCCAAAGCGGAACTCCAATTCACCGGCACGCCGAGTCTGGAAGAATATAGTAATCCCCTCGTTCCAGTCCCAAGTTTCTAAACTACCTGGGGATTCATCCCAGAAGAGAAACGAGAGTTTGGACGTTCGGAGGAACGGAATTTCTGCGGAAATTTCTATCATGCCTTTTTTAGTATCGACTTATTACGCCATACAATCGATCTCAATTCTAGATGAAAATCATCACGTTAAATTGCAACGGAATTCGTTCCAGTTTGAGCAAAGGTTTGCTCGATTTTATCTGTCAGGAAAATCCTGACATTATTTGTTTCCAAGAAACCAAAGCTCCTGTGACAGAAATTGACCGAAAAGAATTCCGAGATCTGGGATATGAAGTATATACCTGTATCGCAGACAAACCTGGATACAGCGGAACTGCGGTTCTGACCAAAATAAAACCCAAATCCATTTCTCTTGGATGGGGAGAGGGAATCTATTCCTCGGAAGGAAGATCCATTCTTCTGGAATATAATGATTTTTATCTTTGGAATCTCTACTTTCCTTCAGGAACGAGTGGAGAAGAACGCCAAAAAGTAAAATACCAATTTTTAGATTCCTTTTTTGAACTAGCAAAACCCTATACCAAGAAGAAAAAACCTCTAATTGTTTGTGGGGATGTGAACATTGCTCATACAGAAATAGACATCCATAACGCAAAAGGAAACCAAAAGAGCTCTGGTTTCCTTCCCGAAGAGAGGGCCTGGGTTTCCAAGTTTTTGGATTTGGGTTTTCTCGATTGTTTTCGGATTCTACAACCAGAGCTTCGAGACGAATACTCGTGGTGGACCTACCGTTTCCAAGCTCGGAAAAACAACAAGGGTTGGAGGATTGATTATTTTTTTATCACTAAATCTTCTAAATACAAAATTGAGTCCGTTCACATTGCCAAAGAACCCGTTCTCTCGGATCATGCACCCGTTGTTATGAAAATCCAATTCACTTGACAAAACCTTAGATTTAGGTGAGATTTCTTAAGATGAAATTGGCACTTCCCTTAATCCTTTCGCTTTTCACTTTCCAATGTTCTGTTCTTGGTGTGATCCAGGATAGAATTCCTATGCCTGCTTTTGAATTTGATTCTCTATCAATCAAGAGCATCACATTCACTGATATCACTTTGAATGTGGTGACTTCAGTGGAAAATCCCTATCCCGTTTCGATTCCCAGTTCCTTAATCGATATGGATATTAAAATTGAAGGATTAAAACTTTCCCAAATCAAAACCGATCTGGGTGCCATTGAAGGAAAAAAAACAAAACAACTTCCTTTGGAAGTCAAACTAAAATACACTGACCTACTCAATCTCTATAAAAAATTTCCAAACAAACCCTTATTAGAAGTTAGTGCTGAAGGAAATATGAAAGTTCCTATCCCTAAACAATGGCAACTTCTGGGAAAAGATTCACTAACTTTCCCCTTCATAAAAAAGAGAGAAATCCCTGCCATTCTTCCCAATGTAGAAATCCAAAATTTCAAAATTCTAATGCCCACGGAAGCCGATATCCTAAGCGCATCCAATACAGATAGCCTTGCTGACACGGCCACTGGTTTTCTAAAAGGGCTTTTGGGAGGATCCAAACAACCTGCCACTTCGGCCGCCAAAGCGGGATTAGCTGGCTTAAAGTTAGATTTAAATACCGAGTTTGATTTTGTATTCTCGAACCAAGCTGCCTCTAACTTAAACCTAACAGGTCTTACCTACGATTTAAATTTGGCAGGGGAAAAATTCTTAAATGGAGCACCTAAAGAAATTCTCAATTCTGGAAAAACTTCCACTGTGAAAGTAGCCACAAAGTTTCCAATCACTTCGATTAGCTCCTCTCTTTACAAAACCATCCAATCCAAAACAGCTCAGTTTGATTTAAAGGGAGATTCAGGACTGCAAGTCCCAGCAGTTGCGGAAACCATTCCTTTCCAATATGAAAAACATGGAAACTTTAAGTGGTAAACAATGGAAGTTTCACCAATCGAAACAGCAGGGAAAAAGGATTCCCTGAATTCAAATCAGTTTGCGGATAGATTATTTCTTCTTTTGTAACATCTGTTTGATTTCGTCTCTCGTTTTTCCAGGATAGAGGCGAATTTGGTAACTAATTAGAAACCTAGTAATGATGGGCGTTCCATCTTTACTAGAATGTTCGTAATTGAATCTAGAAGCATCGTTTTGGATGATCTTTGCGATGTCGTTGATTCTCGGAACACGCCGATCGAAAGCAATCGATTCTAGTTTTCCTGTCACTGTATTGAGTCCAATGGTGATCATTCCATCATCCACAAAACTGAGGAGATCAAACTTCTTCATTTCCTCTTTCGAAAGTTCGTCCCCACCCGCATCTGGTTTTCTGCGAATTTTATCCGTATGGCGGATTTGGCGAACTTGGTAGGAATCGGAGGCAATAAAAACGCGAAAAATTTCTGTGGGAAGATCACTTTTCTTTTGAAAGAAAGGAATCTCCCCCGTATGGTTTTGGACTTCTTCGCCCCTTTCGTTGATAATGATTTCCCCTTCACCACCGGGCGGCGGAAGTAAATCTTTTACAGATGTTATTTCTTGGCTTAATTCTGCATTCGCGTTTGTGCTCGTTTGGGGTGCCGATTGGCAATGGATCAGAAGAAAAAAGGAGAGAACCGATACAAACAAATGCAAGAATTTCATTTCGACATCAGTATTTGGTGATTTCTCTTTAGTGGCAAGAATTTTAAAAGGAAAGGGCAAACCCTAAATCAAATATTTTGCAAACACTGTGGCAAGTCCGAGGAAAAAGAAAAACCCACAAACATCTGTGGTTGCCGTTACAAAAATAGAGGAAGCAATTGCCGGATCCACACGCATTGCCTTCAGTACGATCGGAACTAAAGATCCAGTGAGTGAAGCCACAATCATATTTACAAACATAGCAGTTCCTACCACAAGACCTAGAACTAAGTTTCCTTTCACAAAAAAGATCATACAACCTGTGACAGTTCCCAGTACAAGTCCATTGATCACTCCAATTGTACACTCTTTTCGAACCGCTTCCCACCAATTAGAAAATGAGAGATCTCCGGTGGCAATATTTCGGATAACAACAGTTACTGACTGCGTACCTGCGTTCCCACCAAGTCCCGCCACAATCGGCATAAGAGTAGCAAGAACCACAATCTGAGAAATGGTATCTTCAAAAAACGCAACTACTGTGGAGCTTACAAAAGCAGTGAGTAAATTGACATTGAGCCAAATGATCCGTCGTTTTACCGATTGTAAAATGGGGGTGGATAACCTTTCATCTTCCGATACCCCCGCCATAAGTAGGATATCTTCCGATGCTTCTTCCTCTACGATCTCCAAGACATCGTCAACTGTGATGCGTCCAATGATACGGCCCAAATCATCGGTGACCGCGGCACTGACTAAGTCGTATTTTTTAAATGTATTGGCTACCTCTTCCTGATCAACGTCATAATGAAACGCAAACACAGAGAAGTTTGTGATTTTTGCTACCTTAGTGTTGATCGGAGTCAGGAATAAATCTTTTAAAGGAATGAATCCTTCAAGGACTCCATCTTCATCGGTAACATACACTTGGTAGATATCTTCGATTTCTTTAGCTTTTTTACGAACGTTGATGATTCCTTTACGAACATTGTCCGTTATGGACACTGTGGCAAAGTCTTTGGACATAAGACGTCCGGCAGAGTATTCGCGAAAACCCAATTGGGAACGAATTTCAAAACTATCGGCTTTACTTAAATTGGCTAAAACTAATTCCCGTTTGGCGCCCGGAAGATAAGAAAGAAGGTAAGTAGTTTCATCTGTTTCGATATGGTCCAGAGTGTTCGAAATCTCATCAACGGAAAGTTCCTCTAAAAAAGACTCTAAGGTCTCCTCTTCCATTTTGATGAGAGAATAGGCTTGGTCTTCTTTCGGAAGGAGACGGAATAGATATAACTCCTCTTCTCTTTCTAGATCACGAAATAAGGTGACGATGTCGGCAGGGTGCGCCCCATCGAGCATTTCTTTTAATTGTTTGGAATCCTCATTTGCAATGAGGTCTTTGATCTGACTGACAAACTCATCATAGGAATCGCTGTCTCTGTCGATTTTGATACGGAATTCGGACTCTTTCTTTCTTTCTTCTTCCATAAATCAGCGGATTTCCTGAATTTTCCAATTGACGGTTATGTCACGTAGACCATAGGCTATATCCTATGTCGGCACGAGTTCGAATTTTGAAAACGAATCTTTTTCTTCTACTTGTTTTTTCCCAATGTGTTCTCTTCGAACCAAAAATCAGCAAGGTTCCTGATGCCTATGTGCGCGATGAGGTTATGAATACCGAGCAGAAAAATGCCACACGTGTCCTCACTGATAAAATCATCAAACTCAACAACGAAGTCTCGGCGCAAAGAAAGGCCAACACTCTCACAGCCCAAGCCATCAAAATCTCGCAAAGCAAGGTAACAAAACATAACTCACAGCACGAGTTAGCACGAGCGAAAGAAACTTACTTTGTTTTGAAAGAAGATTCGGCAGCTTCCAAACGGTATCTGGAAGAAAGCCAAGGCCATGAATTGGAACGGGCCAAAGAAGAAACACGCTACAAAACTTGGATACAAAAAGAAAAAGAAGACAAAGCCTATTTGGAAATGAAGGAAGCGGCTCTGGGAGAACTAATCGCCGAACTGGAATTAGTTCGTTCCGAAATTGCAGTTAAGTTCCAAGAATCCCAAGGCAAAACTCCTGCTGATCCAGAATATATCAAAAAAGAAATTTATGAAACCCAATATGCCGAAAAAAAATCCGACGCTCGTCGTCGTGTCTCTGACTGGGAGCGAGTCAAAACAGAAGCTCCGAGTTTACCGAAAGTCAATTTAGAGGACAGTTTTGATGATGCGAAATAATCAGAGAAACCTAAGTTTTTTACTCCTAACTCTTGTTTTTGTTTCTGGACTATCCGCAGATTGGGTTTATTTTCCTTACGAATACAACCAAATCTACAAAGAAAAATATGCTTTGGAATTGGAACTGGCCGACATTCGCAAACAACACCAAAACGAATTGAATCGTTTGGAAGAAGAAAAAAAAGAACTCCAAACCCAAAATCGAAATCTCACAGAAGATTTAGAACTAGAAAAAAGAAATCGAACCAAAGAACAAGACGAGTATTCCGATAAAATGCGCGATTACAATATGCGCCTTCGGGGTCTGGAAAAAAAAGGTACGGACAAAGAACGCCTTCTTGCGGATGAAAATCGAAAACGAGAAGAAAAAGATCGGGCCGATCTAGATGCCTTAAAGAAAAAACTTGAAGACAAAGAACGAGAATGTCTTCAAAAAGAACAAAAACTCCGCGAAAATTACGAATCCAAAATGGATGAACTCAAAGAAAGGATTCGCAATTTAGAAGAGGAACTGGCTAACCTTCGGAAACTCACTAAAGAACAAAAAAGAGAATTGGAACGGCTTGCCGAACAAACCAAAGAGTTTGAAGAAAAGTTAGCCAAAGAAATCACTTCAGGCCAAATTCGCCTTAAACGTTTTCATAACAAACTTATCATCAATATTGATGATAAAATATCCTTTGATAGTGGTTCTTCGGAACTAAAACCAGCCATCCTTCCTGCGATTGAAAAAATTCGGGATATTTTGGCTGCTTATCCTGAAAACTACATTGTCGTAGAAGGACATACAGACAATGTTCCTATCAAAACAAAATTCAGAAACAACTGGCACCTTTCCAGCGAACGAGCGTTATCTGTTTTGGATAATATGTTACAAAACAAAAATCTAAATCCAAAGAATTTTTCCAGTGCCGGTTATGGGGAATTCCAACCCATTGTTCCCAATACCTCAAAAGAAAACAAAGCACTCAACCGCCGAGTAGACATCGTCGTTGTTCCAAGAGCCACAGGATCACTCAATACAAACAATGAGTAAACCAAGACCCAAACGTTCCCGGTTGGTATTTTTCTTAAGCCTTTCGGGTTTACTCTCTATTCTTATTTTTTTTATTGAATGGATTGGTTCGAAAGAAAGCGGAAGCCTTGCGTTATTTGCAGATGCAGGTCATATCTTTACTGATGTATTTGCCCATATTATCTCGCTATTTGCACTCCTCATTGCCTCTAAAAAACCAAACGCAAAATATCCTTTTGGATTCCATAGGTTTGAGGTTTTGGCTGCTTTATTCAATGGTCTACTCCTCATCGGGATTGCGCTTTTTATATTGTATGAAAGTTATATGCGTTTTTCTGGATCGTCCCATGTGGAAGCGGACTCGATGCTCGCCTATTCGCTTGTGGGATTTGGGATCAATTTGGTTTCAGCAGGTCTTCTTGTTGGGGTCAGTAAAACAAGTCTCAATTTAAAATCGGCATATCTTCATGTAATTAGCGATTTACTCGGGACCCTAGCGGTTGTTATTGGGGCCATTCTTATTCGATTTACTGGATTTCGAGAAGTGGATCATTTCCTAAGTGTAATTCTCGGAATCTTTATTTTAAAAACATCTTATGGAATTGTCAAAGAATCGATAGAAATTCTCATCGAAGCGGACACAAGTGAATTTGACAAAGAACATTTATTAGAACATATTCAAACCTATCGGGGTATCGAATCGGTTCCCCAAATCACAGTTCGCAAACTCACATCCGGTGTGTTTTCTATTGAACTACAAATTTTAGTCAAAAAAGATGCAGACAGGGATAAAATCGTTTTAGAAATTCATAAAGTACTAAAAGAAGAATTTGGAGTCCCTTTTGTTTCTGTAGAAATAATATCATCTTCACTGAAAGAGAAACTAGAGGATATCTTTGTTCGAGAAACAGAACGTGAGTTTGGTCATCATGGTCATAGCCATGGGCATGCACATGACCACCATCACTAGAGATTTCTTTTTTTCTTTTGGATTAAGTAATTAGTAAAGGAATCTTCCCAAACAAAAAGTTGATAGTCTGGATCAATGGACTTAAGTTCCTGAGGTGAAGTAACCTTCCAATGTTCTGCAAGTGCGGAAAGTAGGCCTTCCGTCGGGTAAGGGAATCCAGAAAGTAAAAATTCGCTATCGGGGAAACCATTACACGAAGAGAGAAACGAATCTCTCCATTCGATCAGTTTTTCCCTTTCTTTTGCTACAGTTCTGTCTTCTAACGAGATCTTTTTTGTTTTGCCAATCAGTAACGAAACTAAAGACAAAAGCTCTTTTAATCTTAGTTCCATTCCCAGTTTGCCATAGTTTTCCAAAACCAAGTCAGTCTCAGTGATGGGAAATTCGCATAACGTAAGTTTGATATGACTTACCAGGTGAGTAAAGTCTGTAGGAAAGGATTCTTCTTGGATTTGGTTTTCCCGAATCGCAGGGATTCCATCTTTTTGCCTCTGCACTAGATAGACGGGATTCTCAGATCCCGATTTAGTGACCCAGAAAATTACATCGGCCTCCCCACCATTGGTGATAAAGGATTTGGTTCCTGATAGAAGTCCATTCTCTAGATTTGAACTAAGTTTTCGAAGTTTGCCCTCCCAACCGGGCTCACTCACTCCTACAGCATAAATTCTTATAGGGGTTCCTTCCCGAAAACCTTTCCAAAGAGAATCCAAGGATCTTTTTTTCGTTTCAGCTATTTTTTTGGCCAAACTTTGATTTTGCTCTAGTAAGTCTGTACTTTGCAGAAGGATTCCCCCTGCCACATTGACTTCGACCATACAGGAAAGAGCAAGGGAAACACCCACAGGCTCTTCTGCTAAGTGAGATAGTTTCTTCTGGAATTCTAAATAAGATTCTAAACCGAGAAGAAAGTGATAAAAACCTTCCTTTATGAGATAGGGTTTCCAACTTCGATAAAACCCGGTCTCTGGTCCACCGGTATCTTTTGGATAAGAAGAACCAGGGGCACCATACTTTAAAATCAAATTCTCTGGTTTGACACTCACGACAAACTACTTGGATTTCTTTTTGGCATACTTGATATCGAGTGCCTTCTCTTCTTCCAATACTTTTTTTAAATACTGGCCAGTAAACGAACGTTTTACGGTAACCACTTCTTCTGGAGTCCCTGTAGCGATCACTTCCCCACCACCGTCACCACCCTCAGGTCCAATATCAATGATATAGTCTGCGGCTTTAATTACATCTAAGTTATGTTCGATGATAACCATAGAGTTTCCTTTGTCGACAAGGACTTGCAGGACAGAAAGTAACTTTTCGATGTCTTCGAAATGAAGTCCTGTGGTTGGTTCATCCAAAATATATAGTGTTTTTCCGGTAGGTCTTTTGGAAAGTTCTGTGGATAGTTTGATCCTTTGGGCCTCACCCCCAGAAAAGGTTGTGGCAGCTTGGCCGAGTTTAATATAACCAAGTCCCACATCCATAAGAGTGTCTAACTTACGTTTGAGATTTGGAATTTTTTCAAAGAAAACAACGGCTTCTTCGATGGTCATATCCAAGATATCAGAGATATTTTTTCCTTTGTATTTTACTTCCAAAGTTTCACGGTTGTATCGTTTTCCCTTACAAACTTCACATTCCACATAAATATCAGGAAGAAAGTGCATCTCAATTTTTAAGATACCGTCTCCTTCGCATTTTTCACAACGTCCGCCAGCCACATTAAAGCTAAATCTTCCGGGACCATATCCTCTGACTTTTGCCTCTTCCAGTCCACTATACAAATCCCGAACAAAAGTAAACAAACCAGTGTAAGTTGCCGGGTTGGATCTCGGAGTTCTTCCGATGGCCGACTGGTCAATGTTAATCACCTTATCAATCTGGTCTTTCCCCAGGATTTTTTTATGTTTTCCGGGAATGAGTTTCATACCCATCACAGAACTTGCGAGTTCCTTATAAAGAATTTCATTAATCAGCGTAGACTTTCCGGAACCCGACACACCGGTAACAACCGTTAAACTCCCGAGTGGAATCGATACATCAATATTTTTTAGATTGTTGTGCGTTGCTCCTGTAATTTTCAGGAATTTTCCATTACCCTCACGTCTTGTTTTCGGCATGGAAATTCTTTTTTCCCCAGAGAGAAATTTACCTGTGACAGAATGTTTGTCTTTTTTGATTTGTTCGGGTGTGCCAAAGGCCACAATTTCCCCACCGTGGACTCCGGCACCAGGACCCATATCCACAATAAAGTCAGCCTCTTCCATAGTTTCTTTATCGTGTTCGACAACAAGAACTGTATTCCCGAGGTTACGAAGGCCTTTTAAGGTTTGGACAAGTTTTGTATTGTCTCTTTGATGAAGGCCAATGGAAGGTTCGTCCAAAATGTACAAAACACCCATTAGGCGAGATCCAATTTGAGTGGCCAAACGAATCCGCTGCATCTCACCGCCGGATAAAGTTCCTGCGGAACGACTTAAATTCAAATACCCCACGCCCACATCGTTTAGGAAGTGAAGGCGTTGGAGGATTTCTTTTAGAATGGGTTTGGAAATGGTATCTTCGGCCCCTTTGTATTCGGAGGATTTTGTAAACGCTAAGGCCTTTTCAATGGAATAACCAGTGTAAGCATCGATTCCCACTCCTTGTACTTTGACAGCCAAGGCTTCCGGACGGAGACGTTTTCCATGGCATTCATCGCAATCATGGTTTGTCATAAAGGATTCAAACCACTGGCGCATCGAATCCGATTTTGTTTCTTTATACCGACGTTTGAGGTTAGGAATCACACCTTCATAATTTTTGGAAAATTCATAATGCGAATTGGCACCCCGAAAATCATAATCGATATGAATGGACGCATCTCCATGTAAAATTGTAGATCGAATTTTTTCGGATAAATCTTTCCAAGGAGTGTTTAGATTGAATTTTAACTTTTTAGATAATGCTTGTATGGTGGCCATATACCAATAGGAGTTGGATTTAGAACCACCCCAGGCCTCAATACAACCTTCCGCAAGTGAGGCTTCTCGGTCTGTGACAAGAAGAGATTCATCAAACTCTAAGAGAGCACCCAGTCCATCACAATTCGAACAAGCTCCAAAAGGAGAATTAAAAGAAAATAGTCTTGGAGTGAGTTCGGGAATACTCACATCATCGCATTTGGGACAAGATAGTTTTTGCGAAAACAGATGGTCCTTTTCCCCATCTTCCACGACAACAATTCCATCCGCAGTTTTTAAAGCGGTTTCCACGGAATCCGACAACCGGGACTGGATTCCTGGTTTTATTACAATCCGATCGACAACGATATCAATATCTGCTTTGAAGTTTTTCTTCAAAGGAATTTCATCCTCTAATGAATACACCTCTCCATTCACACGAACCCGGTTGAATCCTTCTTTTTTGAAACGTTCGAGGACCTCGCGATGTTCCCCTTTTTTCCCCTGGATGACGGGGGCCATAATTTGGAGTTTCGTTCCTTCGGGAAATAAATTGATTCTATCGGTGATTTGGTCTACAGACAAACTAGAAATAGCGGTTCCGCATTTCGGACAATGAGGTTTTCCCACTCTGGCATATAACAGCCGTAAATAGTCATAAATTTCCGTAACCGTACCCACAGTCGAACGCGGATTTCGGTGAGTTGTTTTTTGTTCAATGGAGATGGCGGGACTCAAACCCTCAATTTGGTCCACTTCCGGTTTTTCCATTTGCCCGAGAAACTGGCGGGCATAACTGGAAAGGGATTCCACATACCTCCTTTGCCCCTCGGCATAGATGGTATCAAAGGCAAGGGAGGACTTCCCCGATCCAGAAAGTCCAGTGATCACCACAAGTTTATCTCTTGGGATATCAAGGTTTACGTTTTTGAGATTATGTTCTCGGGCGCCGCGAATACGAATAAAGGAATCCACATCGGATAGCTTGTTTTCCTCTTTCATTCTGGAAAGAATTTTAAGAAATGACGGAAGAGGTTCGCCCGTGTTTCGCATTCTTTTTTTGATACTTTTTTTGCCCTTTCGCCTTTTGTATCAGTTATACCTACGTCTAAGCCTAGTTTTCCAATCGGGCCGCGAGGTCTATGAACTGGAATTTCCTGCTGTTTTTGAAGATTCTTACAAATCTTACTTAGTCAAAAAATTTCAGGGTAAGGAAGAAACAGTCACAAGATTAGAACTTCTCATCCTTCTCAAACTCATTCAAAAAAATGGGAAAATAAAAACCTTCGATATCTCCCTACCACCTCTGGAATGGACTCTCTCTGAGTTCTATGAAGTGAGAAACCAGCTAATAGCCATTAAAGAATCAGGGAAAAAAGTCCGAATCTTTGCCAAAGAAGGTGGCGTGGGAACTCTACTTCTCTTAACAGCAGCTTCAGAAAGTTATTTGGCCCCGGAATCTGAGTTTATGGTTTTACTACCAAGCGCCGAACCCATGTTTTTCGGTAAGTTTTTAAAAACCTGGGGGATTGAAGTCCAAGCCTTTGCCTCCGGTCCCTACAAATCCTTTGCCGAAAGTTTCACTAGGGGTGAGTTTTCTAAAGAAGCAAAAAAGAATTTAGAAACTTTGGTTTTGGATTTACGAAAAGTAATCCTTGATGCCCTTACCAATGGGAAAAAATCATTAGAACCTATTTTCTATAGACCAATGCTTTCTGCCGATGAACTTCTGTCAGCTGGGATCATCCAAGGAATCAAAAAAGAAACAGAATTCTTTTCTGAAAACAGAAAGGTGTTTTCTGGAAACTATCCGTCCCTACACTACAAAATCAAAGAATTTCGCATCCTTCCCAAACGAAAAGCTGAAGTCGTGATCCTTCCTTTGGAAGGAGGAATCTCTGGGGGTGATTTTTTACATAAACATAGGGAAAATGGAAAAATTGAAGCCTTCTCAATCATTCCCAATCTAAAAGCTCTTTCTGAAGACAAAAAAATTAAAGCTGTGATTTTAGAAATTTCCTCACCTGGGGGATCTGCGTTTTATTCAGAACAAATCCACCAAGAGATTCTAGAATTAAAGAAAACCAAAATTGTTACCGCTTATTTTAAAGATACTGTTGCGAGTGGTGGGTATTACCTTGGTTCGGCGGTAGATCATATCACAGCCTCCCCCGTTTGTATCACAGGTTCCATTGGTGCAGTCAGTATCCGAGCCAATTTACAAAAATTATACAAGAAGTTTCAATTGAATAAAGAGGCCGTTGGATTTTATCCCTTTCGAGACATCCATTCTGAATTCCAACCCCTTTCCAAACAAAGTGTTCAGTATCTAGAATCTCAAATCAAAAAGATCGAAGGTTTGTTTTATAGGCGTGTGGCCGAAGGTAGAAAAATTTCCTTAGAAGACCTTCCGAAAATTGGAATGGGGAGAGTGTATTTGCCAACTGTGGAAAACCGGATTGTGGATTCACTCGGAGGGCTTTTAGATGCAGTTCATGAAGTGAAAGAAAGATTAGGTGGAAAACCGATCCTTCTCACAGAAGAACTTCCTGCTTACAATCTAAGAAACAAAATTCCCATTCTTGGCGGACTCATTGCTGAACTAAAGGTATTGGAATCACTGAATGAGGTTTCCCTACTCTCTCCTATTCGTTTGGATTGGAAAAACAGAAGATAAATTGTACTTCGTTTGCCTAAATACTTGCGGCCTTTTCTAGCCGATTGCGAAGTCCCTCTTCCCCAGGTCCCGGTTTGGGAACTTCGCAAACGATGGTTTGGAATCCCAAACTGTCACAGGATTCAAAAAAAGCATAGAGTTTAGACGCATAATCTTCGTTAGATGATACTAAACAAAGATTCTTACCTTCCCCTAATGTGTGATTTTGAATTCTCTGGTTTTCTAACACTGGTTTTATCCCTTCCAAGGAAAATCCAATCCATGCGGTGGACTTGGATTCATTCATTGTCTTTAAACTAAATTCGAATTCTTCTTTGGATGCCAAAATCACACGGGCCGTCGGGGCATAGTGTTTGTATTTGGTTCCGGGACTTAAAGGCACAGCTCGAATATCGTATTTAGAAGTGGGACCTGGAATTTCAAGATCTGATACAACTGACAGAAGTTCGCTCGACTCAATGGAACCTGGCCTGAGGAGAGTGGGATGTGATCCGACTAGACTTACCACCGTCGATTCAATCCCAAAACTCGGCTCCTCAGCAACAAGGATTCCATCCACGACCCCATCGAAGTATCGCAAAACATCACTTAGTTTGGTTAAAGAAGGCCTTCCTGATAGATTGGCTGAAGGGGCAGAGACCGGTCCCCGAGAAAGTTCAATCCATTCACGAACCACTGGATTTTTAGGAATCCTTACGGCAAGGGTATCCAATTCCTTTGGAAAAAGGGATTTGTCTTTTTTAGGAAGGATGAGAGTGAGGGGGCCTGGAGAAAAACGTTCCAATAATGCTCTACCAACTTCCCCTAACTCACATACGGCGGCAATGGATTCAATAGAATGGAAATGGGCAATGAGAGGATTGTCTTTGGGCCTTCCTTTGATTTCGTAAACGCGGAGACAAGCCGACTCAAGCCTTGTGGAAGCGCCAATTCCATAGACAGTTTCTGTGGGAAAAATAACGACCTTTCCCTCTTGGATGAGGTTCGCAAGCAAACGTACATCCGAAGAGATTAAGGTTTTCATCTTAAAACTTTTTTGTTTTGGATTTAGATTTGGAATCGGATACTTTCAATGCCTCTTTGGAATCACTCATTGGAGTTGTTGTTTCTTCCTTTGGTTCTTCTTCCTCTTTGGCTTTTTCCACAGGAGGGAGTTGGCCTTGGACCAGTTTACTTAAGTAAACATTGATTTCTGGATCATTGTCAGTCACGAGTTGCCAGAAAGAAAATCCCCCCAAATCGTATTTACGAAGAAGGGTCATTTTTTCTTCAAAGGCTTTTCGGTTCATGTAAAAAGCGACTCGGTCACAACCACCACTGGTATACCAAAGGGATGGATCTTCATAAGCGCGATTTTTATGGATGTCAGAAAACTTAGATAAGTTTCTCCAACTAGCCACTTTGTTCTCTTCATTTAAGATCCGATTGATATCCGTGGGTTGGCGATTTTTATGGACCCCTGCTTTGATCCTTTGGGCATCGGAATGATAAATGGCTTTGGCAGAAGATTTGCAATTGAGAGCCCAATCATATCCATAAGTGGGAATGGCCATATAAAGTTTATGCATGGGCACTCTTTTTTTGGCATAAGTGATGATTTCTTTTAACCAAACGTTCGGTGCTTGGGGGCCTGGACCTGGGTTATGGTATTTACGGGGATGGAGTTCATAGGCCATAATTTTCACTCGGTCCGCGTGTTTGGCAAGGAAAGCATAATCATGCGTAGTGGGCCCTCTCCAATTTTCACGGAAGTCAAGAACGATCGGTTTGGAAAGGCCACGGCAATTCAGTTCTTTCTTTTTTGTTTTTTCCGCAGGAGTTTTCGGGTGAACCGCAACAGAAATGAGTTTTCCTTTTTTATGAACTTCTCGGGCAAGTAGTGCAAAAAACTCTTCAAACTTTTCTTTTTTGTCGCAGGACATTCCTTCATAATCAATATCAATTCCATCATAACCATAAGTCATAATTTCATTTACGATGACTTGGATGTGGTGGTCACGGATGTCGTTACGGCCACCCATTCCAATGTTTTCTTGGATTTTTTCCTTTGGATTTTCCCAACGAAAGATAGTGGGTATGATTTTCACTTTTGGATTTAACGCACGAAGTTCCAGAACTCGTTCTTTCTTGGAAGTACTAGACCAACTCGAAATCAATTCTCCATTATTAGAAAGTCCTCCTTTCATAGTATAAATGAAAGGATGGATTTCGTTGTAGAGATGGACTGTTTTTTTCATCGCTGTCCAATCAGTGGACCAGGCGGAGGAACGAAATGTTACATTCTCATCTGGAAGGAAACCCGGCAAATACGCAGATTCTTCTACGGTTTGTGTTGTTTGGGACTCTGAGTTATCTTTTGTTTCCATCTCGGAGGGAGTGCCAAGAGAGGGAGTCGAAGCTTCGACTACACTTGGATTGGCATTCCCCATTTTGGGCGCGTCTTTCAAAACAAGGGCGGTTCCACTCGTTTGGATTAAATTCATTCCTAAATAGAAGGAGATGGCGGATAAAAAGACCCAAGAGGCAAATAATAAGGAATATTTAGCTGCATTAGACAGAGGATGTTTGGAAGAGGATGAGTTTTCAGATTCGGGCATATATTACTTCTAGTATGATTATCGAACGCGGATGAAAAAAAGAGTAGAGAATATTAGAAACTCCCAAGACCCTATTTCTCATCCCATGATTTTTCAGGAGGGATTCTCTCCTAGTCTAAATTCAAAGGAAAGGAAAAAGAAATTTATGCATGTTCTCAAACAAAAACCGGTCATTCTATATACGGTTCTTCTTAGTTTTTTTCTAACCTTTCTTTTGCTTGCCGAACTTACCGGTAGTAAATTATTTTTTGCCTTCGGATTCACAATGACTATGGGGGTTATCCCTTTTCCTGTCACCTTTATCATCACGGACCTTTTAAACGAATACTATGGTAGAAAGGTAGTACGAGCCACAACCTTTCTTGGTATGGTGATGATTGGACTTGCTTACCTTCTTATTGTGATCGACATCCAAATTCCAGCAAGCCCTGAGTCTCCTATTGATGATGCCTCCTTTGAACGGGTGTTTGCCAATTCCGGCCTTGTGATTTTAGGTTCCATTATCGCTTATATGATTGGGCAGATGATTGACCTCCATACCTTCCATTTCCTTAGGAAAAAAACTGCCGGTAAACATATATGGCTAAGGGCTACCGGTTCCACCATCATCTCCCAACTGATTGATTCTTATGTAGTGATCTTTATCGCCCTCGGCAAATACCATCCCGTCTCCAAACTCATCGCCATTGCCAATACGAATTTTTTATACAAGATGGGTGTGGCAATCGCCATCACACCTCTTCTCTATGCCATCCATATCTACATTGATCGTTATTTGGGAGAAACTTTGAAAAACCAAATGTTCCGATCAGCCATGGAAGAAGAGGGTTTCGAATCCACCATCCAACCAGGGTAAGGCGACTATGTTCCAACCAAGAATCGAAAGAATCAAAGCCATTCTCGGAAAAACTCCTGCCAATATCGGACATCGGGGGGCACGGGGCCTTGCTCCAGAAAACACTCTTGTATCCTTTCTTGTGGGATCTGATTCCACACGGTTTTTTGAATTGGATACCATGCTTTGTGCGTCCGGCGAACTTGTGGTCATCCATGACTTCACTGTGGATCGAACCACCGATGGGAAAGGAAAAGTGGCTGATTATAAATACCGGGCTCTTGCGGAACTCGATGCGGGAAGTTTTTTTGAAGAAGCCTTTGAAGGAGAACAAATTCCCACACTCTCCCAAGTGATCCAAACTCTTCCCGAAAATACTGTTTTTGATATCGAAATGAAAAGTGAAGGTAAAAAAGAGGAAAGGCAGGCTCTGGCATCGGCCCTTGTCAAACTGATTCGGAAATACAAACTCAGTGATCGCATTTGGGTCAGTAGTTTTGATTGGGATCTTGTGGATCTGATCAGAATCGAAGAACCCGAGGTATTACGTGGCCTTCTCATGGAAAAAGGAGATTCGCTAAACAAGAGTTACATGGATTATGAGCCGGATTTAATTCTTCCCCATCTTTCTGCCTGTACAAAAGAATTTGTGCAAGGCCTAAAGGAAGAGTCCTTACTTGTGATTCCTTATACCACCAATACGGAAGAAGAATGGAGCCAGTTAATGGAAGTGGGAGTGGCAGGTCTCATTACAGACTATCCCGACCGTTTGGCGGAATTTTTAGAATCTAAAAAATAAAACCAGACCCAATTTCCCCAAGGATCTTCATACAACGAATAGTTTTTGTCTGGAATGGATTGAACCAGTTTGAGTGAAGAAAAATTGGAGTGGTTGAGGGTGGTTGTGTCACAAGTAAGAGTGATGGTTCCTTTACGCACCGGGCAATGTTCTGTAACTTTGGAAAAGACCAAACATTCCCCCGATTTCAATTTCAATTCAGAATGACCAAAACTTTCTTTTAGGACAGTCCCCCCGAGAAACGATTGGTAGAATCGGAGTGGAATCGTAGTGTCCTCGCCACCGTCTAAATTGACAGAAAAGAACTGAGGAAGGACTAAATCCATGTTTTTGTTATCATTCATCATACAAGGAACTCGCCTCGTTATGTTGAGGTTCCCTCTTTAGTATCCTATGTCGATCCAATCCCCACCGCAATTTTATTTTTTTTGGTTTTTTTTGGTTTCCGGCATCACTAACTTTTTGTTATGCGAAACAATTTACTTTGATCTAATTCATTCCGCAGACAATCTCTACCTTCCATTACTTTTAAAGGATTTAGCTTCGGGACATGGAATGTTTCACTGGTATTTGCCTCCATCTCCCTATTTTTTCCCTGATTTATTTTTAAATCTAATCCTCTATCCATTTGTTCCATTTTTATACATTCCTTCAGCGTATGGAACTCTCCAAATGTTTTTTGTGTTACTCGGAATTTCTTTTTTCATTACCAAGTATACAACCAAAACAGCGGCACTAGAGTTTCTCTTTCGTTTCGAGTTTCTTTTGATCCTAGTCTCTTTCCTCGGATATTGGATTGGAGACAATCCCCTTCCTTTTGTATATTTTCTATCGCAGGCACACCACAGCACAGGTTTTTTTTTCTCACTTCTTCTTACCATGTATCTTTATTCGGTGTTAAACGACAGAGAAAAGGATCACCGAGGGGATGGTTCTCACCAGTATCTTCCCAATCATTTAACTGCCTTCTTTTTCTTTAGTTTTTCGCTACTTTATCTCTCAGATCGTTTTTCGTTTTCTGTGGGTGCTATCTCTTTTTTTGTGGTTCGAATTTGGGATTCGAAGAGGCCTCTCTCGGAGAGAATTTCTTACTTCCAAAAGAAACGTTTTTGGATTTTAAGCTTCCTATTTATTCTCTTCAATGAACTCGCATTCCTCGGTTTGAGACAGATCTTTCAGATTCCCGGAAGTTTCCAAATTCTATGGAATTATCTTTCACGCCAAACTTTAGAAAGTAGTTTGCAACTCTCTGGAACTTACCTTTGGGACTTTTCGAAACATATCTACTACCAAGGAAAATCGATTCTTTTCTTAATTTGTTTGCTCTTTTTTACTTATCCAAAATTTCCTAAACTCATCCGCCACCTCCTGATTGTCTTTTTTCCGGTCCTAGTCGGACTCCTCCTACTTGTGGGAAGGTTCACATACCTCCATCCTTATCCCATTCGGTATTTATTTCCCCTCTGGTTTTTTGCCCTGTTTGGAATCACCTGGGTCCTTGTTCCTTTTACTAAGAAGATTTCCCACTGGGTTCTTTTTTTGGCCCTGGGAGGTGTGATGGTCTTCCTTTTCTACCTACCGTATCCGAGAGCAGAAGTTCAATCCAGGTTATCCTCCATCACAGACAAGGAAGTGACCTACGATTTGGAAAAACCCATCCGGTTTTGGAGCGAAGGGAAACAAACTCCCGTTCCTATCGATAAAGACGGGAAACCCTACCATTGGATCACAGGTGCATTCCATACGCACTTGACAGAGTAAAGCAAACCTATGATCTGGAAGGAGATGGAAGATTACGTACGCATATTTGATACCACTCTAAGGGACGGGGAACAATGCCCCGGGGCTGCGATGAGCGAAGATGAAAAGGTGGAAATTGCCCAACACCTTGCCCGAATGAAAGTCGATATCATCGAAGCTGGATTTCCAGTTTCTTCTCCTGTACAATTCAAAGCTGTAGAAAGAATCGCTCGGGAAATCGAAGGACCAATCATCTGTGGACTCGCAAGGAGCCTTCGTCCTGATCTGGAAGCCGCACGTGATGCGCTAAAACCGGCCAAACTCAAACGAATTCATACCTTCATAGCTTCCTCTCCCATCCACATGAAACACAAATTGGGAAAGTCTCCTGCGGAAGTTTTGGAGATGGCAAGAGCTGCCGTCAAGATGGCAAGAGACTTTGTTACCGATGTTGAATTTTCACCAGAGGATGCCACTCGTTCGGAATGGTCATTCTTACGCGAGTTAGTCGAAGCTGTCATCGAAGAAGGCGCAACCACCATCAACATTCCAGACACTGTGGGTTATACCACCCCACAAGAATATATGGATCTATTTCGCTTCCTTAAAAAGGAAGTGAAAGGTGCCGACAAAGTGATTTTTTCTGCCCATTGCCATAACGACCTTGGTCTTGCAGTGGCCAATTCACTCGCAACGGTTCTTGCGGGAGGTCGTCAAATTGAATGCACAATCAACGGGATCGGCGAACGTGCCGGTAACACTGCCATGGAAGAAGTGGTAATGGCATTAAAAACAAGAAAGGATGCCTTTGGGGTGGAAACAAGAATTGATTCCACACTCATCACTCGCGGTTCTCATTTGGTAAAAACCACAACCGGTATGGTAGTCCAACCGAATAAAGCCATTGTGGGTACCAATGCCTTTGCTCACGAGTCTGGAATCCACCAAGATGGTGTGATTAAAAACAGACAAACTTATGAAATTATGACACCGGAATCCGTGGGACTCAAATCCAATCGTATGGTTCTTGGTCGTCACTCTGGCCGAGCGGGATTCAAAGATCGAATCATCCGTATGGGTTTTGAACCCAAACCGGAAGAAATTGACAACGCCTACAACCGTTTCCTTGAGATTGCTGATAAAAAGAAGGAAGTCTTTGATGAAGACATAGCCGCACTTTTTCAAGGAGAAATCAGCCGTTCCCAAGTGGAGGAAACCTACCGACTTGTTTCCTTTGAACAAAATACAGGAACAAACAAAACTCCTGATTCCAAAATCTCTTTGTCCATCAAAGGAGAAACTAAACAAGGAGAAGCCCATGGAGATGGGCCGGTAGATAGTATCTTTAAAGCAATAAACCAAGTGACTGGACTTTCCCCACTCTTATCTCGGCTTGTGATTTCTCCCGTGACGGAAGGAACCGATGCCATGGCAGAAGCTTCTGTGACTTTAGAAGATGGGGAAAGACGAGTGGTAGGAAAAGGGGATTCCACAGATATCATTGAAGCCTGTGCGAAAGCCTATATCAATGCCCTGAATCGGTTATAATCCAGTGACAAGTCCAAACGAAATATT
Organism: Leptospira vanthielii serovar Holland str. Waz Holland = ATCC 700522; assembly: GCF_000332455.1. Classification (GTDB taxonomy): domain Bacteria; phylum Spirochaetota; class Leptospiria; order Leptospirales; family Leptospiraceae; genus Leptospira_A; species Leptospira_A vanthielii. The sequence continues at coordinate 89,628 of NZ_AOGY02000051.1, forward strand.
TTCTATGGAAACATTGGTGCGTAAAGAGTTACTAACTTTCAAACCATACACTCCTGGCGAACAACCAGGTCTTAGCACATCTACCATCAAACTCAATACCAACGAGAACCCCTACCCACCTTCTCCCAAAACCAAAGATGCGGTAGAGAAAGTCATGCTAACTGGTGTTTTACGGAAGTATCCCAACTACCACGCAAGGAAACTTCAAGAGCTCATAGCAAAAGATTATGATTTGGATCCCAACCAAATTTTAGTCACCAATGGTTCGGATGAAGCCTTACGGATGTTATTCCATACACTCATTGGACCTGGGGATGTGGTTGTGGCGCCAGACCCCACGTATTCCTACTATCCGGTCCTTACTGAACAAATGATGGTGGGGGCTATCTACAAAGCGGTTCCCCTCCTACCTAATTTACATTTTGATTTTGAATCTTTATTAAAAGAAAAAGGTAAGTTACTCTGTTTTGCCCACCCGAATGCCCCAACCGGTGTGGAAGAAGAAAAATCAAAACTTTTAAACTTAGTTAAAAATTTTTCAGGACTTGTTCTTTCTGACGAAGCCTATATTGATTTTACTGAGCCTAACGCTAGTTTAATTTCTGAGATTAAAAACCATCCAAATCTTGTTGTTTCCCGGACCTTTTCCAAATCCTATGCGCTTGCAGGACTTCGGGTGGGATATCTTGTGGGATCCCTTAATGTCATCCATTGGATTCGTAAACTAAAAGATTCTTACAATGTGGGAATTTTGGAACAAGTGGTTGCCGAAGCTTCATACTCAGACAAAGAATACTTTTTTGAAAAACGATCCCTTGTGATCCAGGAAAGAATAAAGTTAAAAAAAGAATTGGAGTCCATCGGATTTTCCATTCCAAACTCTTCTACCAATTTTTTATTTTGTAAACCAAAAGTGGGAATCTCTCCGGAAAGTCTTTATTTACAATTAAAAGAAAAGAACATTCTCATTCGTTATTTCTCTACAGGAATTTCCAAAGACTACATTCGAATCACCATTGGAACCCCAGAAGAAAACAAACAATTGCTAGAAACAATTCGCACCCTTTTATAAAAGAAACGCAACTGAACTGACTGAGCCTTCTTTCTATAAAAGAAAACCCGACTTGTCAGAATTGACAAACCGGGTTTGTGATAAAATTCCGTTAAGGATTACCAAACACCTAACAAGGAATTGTTTATTTTTGAATTTCGATTTTTGTTTTTTTCGGCTCCATTTTAGGAATGGTTAGTTCCAAAATCCCATTCTTCATTTTTGCCGTTGCTTTGTCAGAATGAATCGCCTTCCCAATGGTAAATTTACGGAAGTAGTTTCCTTCTCTGTATTCTGCAAGTCGCACTTGGCCTCGAGATTCCACTTGTGTAACAAACTTTCCTTCTAAAATCAGTTGGTCTTTTTCAATTGATATCTCCACAGAAGATTGGTCAACCCCTGGCATTTCCACGCGAAATAGAAGTTCCGCTTCTGTTTCCAACACATCTACATTTGGTGAGTAAACTTTCACCGGTGTTTTTTCCACTTTCTCGGCAACTTTACCTGTGACTTCTTCTTTGTTTTCTTTTGTGAGTGTATTCATAATTCTCTCCTTAACCAGCAATGATGGATACTTTTTTAGGTTTATCTTCTTCTCTGCGAGGAAGGTGGATGTTTAAAACACCGTTTGTGAATTTTGCAAGGACATGATCTTGATCGACGCGAAATGGTAGTTCCAAAGTTCGATGAAACTCTCCATTAAAGATTTCACGACGATGCACCTCTGTTCCTTCCGCCAATTCTTCAGCTTTTTTCTTTCCATGAATGGAAAGAAGATTGTCTTTTACATTGATATCGATCTCGTCGGCCTCCATCCCAGGGAGTAAACAAGTAACCAGAGCCTCATCTTCCTTTGTATAAACATTTACAGGAGGGAAATTGGAAGAAGAACCGAATTGGCTGTCCAAAATGGATCGGGTCAACTCATCATTCAACCGGTCAAAGTCTCTCCAGAACTGATTTGCTTTTGTTTGTGGGTCTAGAATTCGGAACAACATGCTCATTCTCCTCTTTAGCACTCAAATTTCTTGATTGCTATTTTCATTAGCACTCTACATGTTTGACTGCCAATCGTCAAGAATGTTTTCTATTTTATCATATTTTAGAAAAAAAATTTTGTCCCTAACACCAGTCCTCTCTAGCCTGGAATCCAATGCCTATCCAAGATACTTTAAAACAATTGGGTTTAGAAATCCCTCCTGTTCCCGCAGCCCTTGCTGCATATATCCCTTCCAAACGGGTTGGAAACTTAATTTTTACCTCTGGGCAATTGCCTCTCGTTGCTGGAAAATTGCGGAAAACAGGAAAGGTAGGAAAGGATGTCACCCTTGCCGAAGCACAAGAAGAGGCCAAACAGTGCTTACTGAATGCCCTCGCTGCCATCTTACTTCAGGTTGAATCCTTAGACCAAATCAAATCCATTGTGAAGTTAGGTGTCTTTGTTTCCTCCAGTCCTGAATTTACCGAACACCATTTGGTGGCCAATGGAGCTTCAGAACTTGTAGCCGCAATTTTTGGAGACAAAGGAAAACATGCCAGGTTTGCGATTGGAGTGAGTTCCCTCCCACTGGATGCCAGTGTGGAATTGGAAGTGGTGACCGAAGTCGAATGACAAATTCTTTTTTGATTAAATGTATAGCTATTTTTCAGTTCACCAAAGAATCATTTCTTTTTGTTCCTGACCTAATCCTTGCTTGGTGGTTTTTAACAAAAAGGATTTTCCTTTCTCTCTATCGTTATTGGGACACAAAACTTTTTTTTGATAAAATATTTTTTATCTTTTTATTCTTACAACTACTCTTCTCTATCCTTCCTTGGTTTTCATATGAGATTCGTTTTTTTGAAATTAAAGAATCCATTTCGCTTGGGCCCAAATTAAATTCGGTGTTCATTCTCCTGAGTCTTCTTAACTTTTTTTTCCTCGGATTTTGGAAATCCCAATGGACGAGGTTTTGGTTTTTCGCAAGCCAAATGGTATCGGTTGTTTTTGTGATCTGGGGGTATTTGGATCCCAAACGTTATTTTTATGATTTTGTGAAACCAGAGGAAGTGGGACTCCACATTCCATTCTATTTGTTTTTAAGTTCAGTACTCGGAGCGTTTGTTTTTGGATATCTCACCTTCAAAAAAGAAGATGAAGTATTAAGTAGAATTCATCCATAAACTATGTGGTTTATGGACCAGTCTCTTGGTCCATACGTCATTACCGTTTTTAGAAAGAATCTGCCTAGAAATCAAAAGATTTTTGACTCTCTTACTTTAGAACTTTTAATTAGGAACTCACTTCCTGGATTTCTAATACATCTTTCCCCTCTTTTTCTTTCACATCCACAAGGTAACGGTTCACTTTGTCTTTGTGGAAAAGAATTTTTTTAGAAAGGGGTTTTCCGATTTCTGAATTGAGAATCCGTTGGATGGGCCTTGCTCCCATGGCTTTGTCATAACCTGTCTCCGCCAAATAACGCACCGCTTTCTCTGACAATTCCAAATGAATCCCTTTTTCTTCGGCTTTGGCTTGTAAACTGCGAAACATTCTTTTGACCACAAGTTCTACCACAGAGATGGATAATGCGTTAAACTCTACAACCGCAGTCAAACGATTTCGAAATTCAGGTGTAAATGTCCGTTCGATGGCTTTCAAGGACCGATCATCATACCTATCTGTATCAAAACCGAGAAGTGGTTTGGAACTTTCCTGAGCTCCTGTATTGGTCGTTAGGATTAGGATCACATTACGAAAGTCAGCTTTTTTACCAGTGCTATCCGTAAGTGTGGCATGATCCATCACCTGGAGTAAAATATTATAAATATCTTCATGTGCTTTTTCAATCTCATCGAATAACAAAACACAGTGGGGATTTTTGGCAATGGCATCTGTAAGTTGACCCCCTTGGTCATATCCCACATATCCGGGAGGACTTCCAATCAGGCGAGACACGGAATGTTTTTCCATGTACTCACTCATATCAAACCGAAGGAACTCCACTCCCATTTTCTCTGCCAAAGTTTTTGCCACTTCTGTTTTTCCAACACCTGTAGGACCCACAAATAAAAAACTACCAATCGGTTTTCCTTCGTCACTTAGTCCTGAACGAGAATAGTGAATGGCATCTACCACTTGTTCTATGGCATGGTCTTGTCCAAAAACAACGGACTTAATTTCCGAATCCAGATGTTCCAATTTCTTTTTGTCATCCGCTTTGACAGTTTTTTCTGGAATTTTAGCAATCTTTGCGACCAAGGTTTCAATTTCCGAGATCCCAACTTGTTTTCTAGGTTTTTCCTTTTTCTCATCGCGTAACTTGACAAAGGCGCCAGATTCATCCATTAAATCGATGGCTTTGTCTGGCAAAAATCGGTCTCGCAAATGCAAACTGGATAAATCCACGCAAGCTTCAATGGCCTTAACACTGTAAGTGACTCCGTGAAAAGATTCGTATTTGGGTTTTAGGCCTTTTAGAATTTCAATCGCATCTTCCCGAGACGGTTCCGAAACTTCAATTTTTTGAAATCGTCTGGAAAGAGCATGGTCTTTTTCAAAGATCGATTTGTATTCTTTATACGTAGTGGTTCCAATGCATTTCAATTCGCCATTGGCAAGGGCAGGTTTCATTAGATTGGAAGCATCTAAACTTCCCCCAGAGACAGCTCCGGCACCCACAATGGTATGAATTTCATCTACAAAAATGATTCTCTCTGGTTTTCCGACGACTTCTTGTAAGATGGCCTTCAGGCGTTCTTCAAATTCTCCACGGAATTTGGTTCCTGCCATGACAAGGCCCATGTCCAAAGAATAAATTTCCATATTCAGAAGGCTTTTGGGGACAAGACCTTTGTCTACGCGTTCGGCGATTCCTTCCACAATGGAAGTTTTTCCAACACCCGCTTCTCCGACAAAGATGGGATTGTTTTTACGACGACGTGATAAAATATGAATGGTTCTTTCGATTTCTACTTCTCGTCCAATGCAAGGATCTAGTTTTCCTTGTTTAGCTCTTTCTGTGAGGTTCACACAAAATTTTTCTAATGCTGACTTACGAGAGCTTGCGTCCGCTTCGCCGGATTCCGTTTCTTCGGCAAATTCAGGTTCCTCGGAATCCTTTTCTTTTTTGATTCCATGGGAGATGTATTTGATTACATCGAGTCTGTTCACTTCTTGTTTGGCGAGAAGGTAATAGGCTTGGCTATCTTCTTCTCGAAAGAGTGCAACAAGCACATTGTTTCCATCCACTTCATCTTTGCCGGAATTTTGCACATGAAAGGCTGCAAACTGGATGACAAATTGAACTCCCACAGTATAACGTGGTTGGATTTTTAAATTAGGAACTGCGATTGTCGAAAGATCCTCTTCGAAGTATTCAGTCAATTCTTTTCTGAGGAGATCCAAATCACAACCCACATTCACTAGGACTTCTTTTGTTTTTTCATTAAAAGTCAGTCCATATAACAAGTGTTCCAAGGTGATAAATTCATGGTGGTATTTGGATGCTTCTTTTCCTGCAAGCTCCAGACTTTTTTCTAAATCAGTGGAAAGGTTCATTCGTCCTCCTCTTTTGCCAATTGACATTGTAATGGATGTCCTGCATCTTCTGCCAGTTTATGGACTTCCGCAACTTTGGTTCTTGCAATGTCTAAAGAATACACCCCGCAAACGGCAGAGCCAGAAGTATGCGCCTTCCACATAATTTGACGAGATTCTTCCATAGATTTCCGAAAAACATTGGCAAGAACATAAACTACAAATTCCTGCGGAGTGTAATCATCATTGATGAGAATCACCTTATAACGATCCGGTTTCTTTAATTTCTGCTTTTGTTTTTCCCGTTCAAGCAGTTCTACGTTCATGTCTGTGTAAGACTTTCTTTTTGGATCTGACATTATCCCTCCCGCAGAGCCTTAATAGGAGACTGCGCATTGTAGGCGGAAATATTTTCCCTTTCCATAACAATCTCTCGTTCCAAATAGGATTCGATTGCGGCTCGGCCTTGTTCATTGTAAATATGATGCAAACTGTACATAGGAACCGCTTCATACCCCCGAAGGAATTTATGTTCGCCTTGGGCACCCGCTTCCACTCGTTCCATTTTATGTTCGATAGCATAATCGATCAATCGGTAATAACAACATTCAAAATGCAAATTGGGAACATGTTCCAAAGCCCCCCAATACCTTCCAAATAAAAACCCATCCCGAAATACATTCCAACTTCCACCGATTGGTTTACCCGATGGGTCCGATGCCAAAACTAACAAAAGTCTATGGCGAAAGGTTTGGTACATCTCTAAAAAAAATTGACGGTTAAGATAGGGTTGTCCCCATTTTTTGGAATGGGTATCCTTATAAAATTCATAAAATATATGTGCATGGTCTTCCGTAATTCCATCTCCAGTGAGAGTTTGAATGGTAAGCCCTGACTCAGAAATTTTCCGTCGTTCTTGGCGAATGGTTTTTCTTCTATCCTTTACGAGTGTTGCTAAAAACTCCTCAAAACTCGCAAAACCTTTGTTAAACCAGTGGTATTGATGAGAGAGCCTAGGAGCAAAAGAATTGGCAATTCCTATTTTTTGTTCTTCTTCTTTGCAGAATAAAAGGTGAACCGAAGACGTTTCCTCTTGTTTTCCGAACTGGAGTAGTCTTTGTAAAAGCTCAGAACTTAAAAAAACTTTTTCCTCTGCTGTCAGATTTGGATGGAGTAAAATCCGACTTCCCGTCACCGGAGTAAAGGGAACCGCTACTGTGAGTTTTGGGTAATAAGGAATTCCTGCCCGGTGGAATGCATTGGCCCACTGGAAATCAAAAATATATTCCCCGTAGGAATCACTCCGAACATAAGCAGGAAGGATTCCCGATAGAACTCCTCTTCGCCTAGCAGAGACAAGCACAGGAGTCCAATCGGAATCTCCTATGCAACCTGTCTTCTCTAATCCAAATAGAAATTCATATTCTTGAAAGACCGAATCTGGTAAAACCAGGAGATTCCATTCTTCCTTTGTAAACTCCCCAAACTTGTGGGAAATCGTAATCTCAAATGATTCACTCAATGTAAACCTTAGACTCTAACTTACAACATCTTGTTTGTTTTGTTTCTTCCGAATGTGGTCAAGAAGCCGTTGCAAACTAGGATTTTCTGGATCTAATTCCAAAGCGGAACTGAGTATATTCTCTGCCCGATCCAAATTTTTATCTGCCAAATACGTCTGCCCCAAATTAATCAAATTTTTGACATGCCCCGGATCACGAAGACGAACCCTTTCCCCAAAGTCAATGGCTGTTTTGACATCGGCAACTTTACGGGCACAAAAAGCAGTGATATACATAATCTCTGTATCCATAGGTTTTAACAAACTATAGTCCTTTGCCATTTTTTTGGCGTTGCCATAGTCTTTTAATTTTAAGTAGAGTTGGATGAATTTCTTTTTGATCTCAGGGATGTTTTCTTCTAGGGAGTTTGCTTCCTCAAGATAGGCAACCGCTTCTTGTAAATCAGAGGATTCACTGGCTTCCTTTGCTTTGAGTAGGAGGGCTTGGATTTCTTTCAAACGTTCTTTTTCAATTTTGTACCGTTCTTTTTCCTCGATATAAGAAACACGTAACAAGGATAAGTCGTCTGTGAGACTACCGTATTTAGCCAATTCATCATAAATTTTATCGAGCTCACCCTTTCCCGATTCCACAACTTTTAAGAATAACCTTTCGTCTTCGTTAATCACCCGTTTTCCATCGGCGGTGTGCGAAATCAGTAAATCATCCCGACCATCTGAACCGGCAATCAAAATGTCTCCAGGTTCTAGCTGGAAGGTTTTGATATAAAGATTTCCCTGAACGCCCGAAGTTCCTAATTTCCGAAACATCAATTCGTTTTCGATAAAACTGGCAATCCCATCTCGGTAAAGAACCATCCAAGGATGTTCGGCATTAATAAAATACAATAACCCTGTTTCATTATCAATCAGACCAAGAACCAAAGAAACAAGCATGGACCCATCAAACCCTTCAAAAATTTTATGAAGTTCCAAAAAAGTATTTTTTATCCAACGTTCTGGATAAGTATTTCTTGCCTCACCCAAAAGTTGCGTCCTTGTGATGATGGACTCAAATACAGAGCCAAGCACCAATGCTCCACCAGCACCTTGCATCGATTTTCCCATAGCATCTGCGTTGAGAAAAACTGTATAGGAGCGATTGTTTAGAAAAATTTGGTTGGCGATATTTAAATCCCCACCAATTTCTTTTTCATACTGGCGGAAGGTAAATTTTTTCTTTTGTTCCAGTAAAAAATCAATATGGACATTTTCATGTTTCGCATGATTGGCGTTAAATGGCTGTAACAAAAGAGAAGTTAAAAAATAATCACCATCCTGTTGGTGTTTTAAGGATTGTACTTCCTTCAAAGTGTTTTCCAATTCCTTGGTGCGTTCCTGCACCTTGACTTCCAACTGATCTGCGTACTGCTCTAATTTCTTTCTTGCGGCCTGGATGGAACGAACCATTCGGTTGAAGGATCGAGCCATAAATCCAATATCATCTTCTACATGCACGGTCAGGCGATGTTCTAAGTTTCCGGAATTTACCTCAGTCAAACCTTCAATAATTTGTTCTATGGGTCTAAGGAGTGCTATTAAAAAGAAGAGTCTATAACCAAAAATCACAAGAACAGCCAGGGATAAAACGCCAATGATCCAAGGTAGAGTCACCTCCTCTTGGAATTCCCGGTAATCTAGATAAGGGTAACCTACTTCATGTACAAGACCCTTTGTTTTGTCGACTATCAGATAACTTACGTAAAATGAATACTCAGGATTGTCCTCGGCAAATTTAACACGACCCCGATAGTTTCTGTCTCCATGATTTGGCATGGGGGAAAACATTTGGTCGAGGATTTCCGATTTTTTTTCTTCTGGGAGTTGGGAGTCGAGAACGGAACGCGCCTCTGCGTAAAAACCGGAAAGAGGTCCCTCTTTTTTGGAAACAAGAGAATCTGCATTGTCCGAAAAATTCTTCGTCTGTATTTCCCTCAATTTGTTTCTTGTATAGAGAATTTTTCTTTTTTCCGATTCTAATTCATGGATCAAAGATTTTGGATCGGTAACTTTTTCTAAAGCTAAAAGCCGTTTAATTTCTGCCACATAACCACTGCTTGTTTCAGGTAAAACGGAAAGTAAATTTTTTGTTTTATCTTTCCAATCCTTACTTTCTTTGAAAGATAGAATGGTTTCTAGAGCCCAATAGTTCCAATACTCCGATTCATAATTTTTGGGGTCGACCGCAGATTCATCCATTCCCTTTTTCCGAATAAATTCTTTTTGGCTGGTATCATAAGTATAATGAAAACTAGGGACTTGGTCCGTTTCTAAACCAGCGATGAAGTTCTTTGCGCGGGCAGTATGCACCATATCATAGTTATCTTCTGATTGTTGAATGACTACATAGGCAACTAATTGTAATACTAACAGAAAAGAAGCGAGCGAGATTCCGATGATCCGAGAGATAATGGTGGTTTTATCTTTTGTGTTGTTGATATAGACCACATTGGCCACAAAAAGTCCAACAACCAAAACAAGATCCGTTATGGTTTGATAAATACCCCGTCCAATGGCGCCATCTCTTGACTGAGCATTCATGATTCCCGGAATGATGGTTACAAGGATAAAAGCAATCAAGATACTTGTTGTAGCAAATCTTGACTCCTTTTGCATTTTGAAAATCTGAACTAATGCAACTAAAGAAAAGGTAACAAAAAAAACCAAAACTATGATCGCATAAACTTTATAAAAAGCAGGAACGGGGAAGTCCCAATAATGGCCACTAAAGAAAAACAACCTACCTGCTGTTAGACTAATGTAAACAAAATATCCTGTAACGAATACAACAACCGAAATCATGATTCGAAAGAGGTATTTTTTAAATCGCGGGAAATAAACCTCTGGATAACTTAAGAAAAAACTTGTCAGGTAAGTGGCACCGGCCATAGCACCAATGATCACAAGCCAACGCAAGTATGCGGAAGCAGGTCCCATAAAGGAAAAATTGATCATATATCCGAAATGAAAAAGGCCAAGCCAAAGAGTTCCCATTCCCAATTGGTAGGTAGCCTCCGACTTTTCTTTAACCGTTAAAAAAAATTGTGCATTGTAAAAAGTAAAAATTACACCGACCAGAGAGCCGAATGTATAAAAATCAAACGCTATATTTCCCCAAGAGTTCATGGGTGAAAACCCTAACAGAAAATAAAATCATGTCAACTTTGTATTTCTTTTCTTCTTAATTTGGTATAGAAAGTAAAAGAATAAACATAGAATGATTAATCCTATGACCTGATTGTAGTAAGATAACATAACAACGATTTGGTTCCAGTTGGCTCCCAAAACTGAGCCTCCCAATAGCAGGATTCCGCACCAAAGCGAAATGGCAATCGAGTACAACAATACAAATTTAATAACGTTCATTTTACTCATTCCTGCAACAATGGAAACAAAGAAGCGAATTCCTGCGGAAAATCGGGACAAGAGAACCACAATGAGTTCATACCGGCGAAACCAGACTAGTGTTTTATGTAAGTTTTCTTCCTGGTAGAGGGCCGACAAAAAAGGGAACCGTGATCGTTTTAGAAAATGGAGGATCCTTTCCCCAAAAAAATACATGACAAGGGCCCCAAGAAGATTCCCCAAATAAGTAGCCGCTACTACAGAAACAAAAGACAGAGGAGAACCCGGACTTGAGGCCAGAAATCCAGAAAACACAGTGACCGTGTCGCCCGGCCAAGGGGGAAAAACATTTTCCAGAAAATTTGAAAAACAGAAGAAACCCCAAAGCACGACGGGCGGTAACTCTAAAATCCGAGTCAAAAAGGCATCAAACTGTAGAAAATCCAACACAAAAGAAAAGATATGCCTTCCTGTCCAATGGCAACAAAGATTTAAAAAAATGAATGGAAGGAATCCCTAGTCTCACATTTGCTTTCCCTAATGCTTCGATTTCTGCCTATTTTATTGCTATTTCTCTGGGCTTGTTCACCAACCACCCAAACGGAAATCTATCGTTTCGATCAAATCATAGTTACAAAAAACCCGACAAACGCACCACCCGCTTTCCCACAGTCTTTTTTCCCTGACCAAACCAAGTTTCTACAATCAAGTGAGTTCAAAACAAGTCACATCCACACCAAGGAAGCCTATCTTCTAGTGGAGTCGGAAGAAAGTATAGAAAGTATTCGCAAACGAATTGAAACTCGTGCAGCCCAAGGTGACTGGAAACTCATCGATAAAACAGAAAAAAACGGAGAAATTACTTATTTATTGGAAGGTTTTATCAAAAAATCTCTTTCGATCGTTGTCTCTGAAAGTGCTGGGAATTCTCATTTTTTACGTTTTTATTTTAGAAAACAATCCAGTTATTAATTATGAATTGGATTAAAAACAAAAACGAAATTATCGTCTATCTTTTGCTTGGTGCCATATTTATAGGGACTTGTCTTACTTTATTTTTTGTATTCAAACCTTTTCTTTGGGCCAGTTTCCTTGCTCTACTGTTTTATCTTACAACAAGAAAGATTCACAAAAAACTAAAAAACATACTCGGAGTCAAATTCCACGGACTTTCGCCTTATATCATGGTGATCCTTATGCTTGCTGGAGTATTTATTCCGTCTTATTTGATTCTTTCTACTCTAATTCGCGAGTCTTTAAACTTAGTCAGCTATATTAGAAACCAACTCACAGAAGAATCTATTGTATCTTTGTTACTTAATAGTCCGATGCTCACAGACTTCTTTACGGAGAACGAATTTTTTTGGATCAAACTTCCTTTGTTGTACCGGGAATATGTAGGCCAACACATGGACATTTTAAATCTAGATTCCATTTATAGTTTACTAAAAAACTCCTCTGGTTTTTTAGTTGGCTCGTTTGAAGTACCTGGTGCCATTATTTTTAATGCATTTTTTACATTTATTTTACTTTTCTTTTTATACAAAGAAGGAAGCCGGATGGAACATGCACTTTTTGTTTTACTTCCCTTCCCAACAGAAATTGAAGAACGACTAGGTAGGCGTATCGAAGAAGCCATTCGCACTGTGATGATGGGAAACTTATTCATTTCTCTATTACAAGGAACCTTCGTATACGTATTGTTACTATTTACCTCCGTCTCAAATAAGTTTTTACTTTCTAGCATCGCCACCATCTTCTCACTCATCCCTGTTGTGGGAACATCGGTTGTTTGGTTACCCATTGGTTTGTATATTGGACTTGTCCAAGAGAACTGGACAGGGAGTGTACTTTTTATGATCGCGGGTGGTGCGAGTTATTTGATTTTAGAGAACTTAGTAAAACCCAAAATTTTAGATAAAAAACTAAAAACTCATCCGTTTTTAATATTTTTGTCTCTCATTGGCGGTTTACAAGAGTTTGGTGTCGCTGGGATCATTATTGGACCTATGGCCTTAACACTTGTCATCATCCTTTGGGATTTTTGGAAAATTTTTAGAGAGACACGTTTTCAGAATATCTAAATGGAACTTGTGGACTCATCTCTCAGTGTCAGTGAGGTCAACCGCCTCATAAAAGCCAAACTCCAGGACTCATCGGATTTTAAAAACATTTGGGTTCGCGGCGAGATATCCAACCATTCGCAAACCAATAGCTCAGGCCATGTATATTTTTCCCTGAAAGATCAGACGAGTGTGATCAAGTGTGCTTTTTTTTCCTTCCAAGCCAAAAACTACCGTGGAACGCCACTGAGGAACGGAATGGAAATTTTGGTATATGGTTCGATTTCAGTTTATGAACCTGGTGGGTATTATAGTTTAACAGTTCAAAAGATTGAAGAAATTGGAGAGGGTGACATCCTTCTCAAAATTGAAAAATTAAAAAAAGCACTATTGGATAAAGGGATTTTTGATGTCACACACAAACGCCCTCTTCCCAAGTTCCCAAAACGCCTAGGTATAGTTACCTCACCCAAAGGGGCAGCTGTAGAGGATATCATTCGGATTGCCACAGACTTAAATCCTTCCATTCAGATTTTGGTTTCCCCTTGCCTAGTACAGGGAGATGGGGCTGAGGTCTCTATCATCGAAGCCATTAAAGAACTGAATGATCCCAAATGGGAAGTGGATGTGATCATTGCAGGACGTGGTGGTGGTTCCTTCGAAGACCTAATGGCCTTCAACCAAGAAGCAGTCGTGATGGCTTATTACCATTCAAGGATTCCTATTATTTCCGCAGTGGGTCATGAAATAGACCGAGTGCTCACAGACCTTGCGGCGGATGCGACTACTCCCACTCCCACAGCCGCGGCAAAACTAGCCATTCCCAATGTATCGGATACTCTCATCCGACTGGATGAAATGGAAGACCGAATTAAATCTGCCCTAACTAATGTTATCCGCATAGGAAAAGAAAAATGGGCAGGCCTTATCACAAGACCTGTTTTTCAAAATCCGAAAACTTTATTAGAAATCAGATCCACAACACTGGATGAACTGATGACCAAAATTTCACTGCTCGGAAAAAACTATTTGGTTCGCAAACAAAGCGAATTCCAGAGGTTTGATAACCTTTCCCATAACTGGAAATCCTATTTAGAAAGAATCCATAATAAATTCACTCTCGCAGAACAAAGATTAGAACATTTTTCTCCACTAGGGACCTTAAAACGTGGGTATTCGGTAGTTCGTAATCAAAACAAACAAGTTTTATCTTCCATCCATAGTATCAAAGAAAATGAAAGTTTAGAAGTATTCCTCTCCGATGGAAAACTTCTCGTAGAAGTAAAAGAAAAAATATAGGAATTCAAAATGGTAGAGAAAAAATCAATTAGTTTTGAAGAAGCACTGCGTGAATTAGAAGACATTGCAGAAAAATTAGAAAGAGGAACCCTTTCCTTAGAAGATTCCATCAAGGCCTATGAAAGAGGAATGGAATTAAAAAAAGTTTGTTCCGAACGACTTGTGGATGCAGAAGCAAAAATTGAATTTTTATCCAAAGCACCGAGTGGTGAAATCGTAAAATCTGCGGTCAAAAAAAAGAAAGAAGATGGGCCTTCAAAACCTGTGGAAGAAGATTTATTTTAAAGAATGAGTTTCCAAGCAGTTTTCATTGTTGGTTACCTACTCATAACGATCGCCATTGGAGTGTATGCGGCAAAAAAAGTCAAAAACTCTCGTGACTTTATCTTAGCGGGTAGAAGCCTTCCTCTTCCTATTTCTACTGCCGCACTTTTTGCTACTTGGTTTGGAAGTGAAACCATCCTTGGTTCTTCCGTTGAATTCGCTAAAGGAGGGTTTTTATCTGTCATCCAAGACCCGTTTGGCGGAGCCCTTTGTCTTTTTTTACTAGGTCTCGTTTTTGCAAAGTATCTCTACCGAATGCAAATCCTTACCTTTGGCGATTTTTATAGAAACCGGTATGGAAAGAAGATGGAATTTATCGCCGGAATCTGTTTGATTTTTTCCTATTTCGGATGGGTGGCCGCACAATTTGTGGCACTCGGAATTATGGTGCAGATTCTTTTTGGAATCAACCAATTCACAGCCATAGTCATAGGAGCTTGTCTTGTTGTTTTTTATACTTATCTTGGGGGAATGTGGTCGGTTTCCTTAACAGATTTTTTCCAATCCATCTCCATCATTGTGGGTCTTGTGATCGTCTTATTCGAGTTAAACGAAGTTAAACCAATTTGGACTTCGATTCAAGAAAAACCCGATGGGTTCTTTCGTTTTTTTCCAGAGTCCAATTACCATGCATGGACTTTGTATCTTTCTGCTTGGATGGTGGTTGGGTTTGGATCTTTACCCCAACAGGATATCTTCCAAAGGGTGATGTCTGCAAAATCCGAAAAAGTGGCCATTACCGCCTCTTATCTTTCTTCCATTTTGTATCTGCTTTTTGCCCTGATTCCTTTGTTTTTAGGTCTCCATGCCAAAAGTCTCTTACCCGATTTTGATTTACACGGTGAAACGGGCCAACTCCTCATCCCCACTATGATTTCAAAATTTGCAAGCCCTTGGGTTCAGGTTTTATTTTTTTCAGCCCTCATCTCTGCTATACTTTCGACTGCCCCAGGGGCCATCCTCGCTCCTTCCTCCATACTATCTGAGAATATTCTAAAATACGCATTTAAAGATATGAATGATAAAAAGTTACTCTTTCTCTCAAGAACTTCCGTTCTTATCATTGCAGGAATTTCATTTTTACTCGCTGTAGGAAAACCATCTATTTACGCTCTTGTGGAAGACTCAGGAGGGATCTCTCTCGTGACACTCTTCATTCCCATGGTTTTTGGGCTATTAAGCCAAAAAGCAGACGAACGGGCTGCCCTTTTATCCCTCTTTGTAGGAATTGGGACTTGGCTCGTACTCGAAGTGTATGGCGACGATATGACAAGCCATTTCTATGGAACGATAGCCAGTCTTATCGCCATCCTTGTGGGAATGTACTTCTTTCCTAAGAAAGAGCAATCGATAAAAGCCAAGTAAATACTTCTTTCATCTCTATCCCCAGTGCTTTTGCTTGTTGGGGAATTAAACTTGTCCCCGTCATTCCTGGCAGAGTGTTGGTTTCTAAAACATAAGGGATTCCATCACTAATGATAAAATCTGTCCGCGAGTATCCTTTACAACCAAGCACTTCATGACACTTTAAAGTATACTCTTGGAGTTTTTTTGTGATCTCCTCCCCCACCGGTGCTGGAGTGATTTCTTCACTTCCCCCTTTGGTGTATTTGGCTTCAAAATCAAAAAACTCGGACTTAGGCCGAATCTCTGTTGGCACGAGAGCAAAGGGAATTCGTTTGGTTCCTTCCTTTTTTTCCAAAACCCCAATGGATATTTCTGTTCCCGAAATTAACTTTTGGATGAGTACCCGGTCTTCGGAGACAAAAATTTTATCAACAAGAACCATTGCCTCTTCTGGGGTTTTTGCCATTCCTGTATTGACACTAGATCCGCCTAATGTCGGTTTAATGAATACGGGGAAGGAAAAGGGCAGATTTAAAACTGTTTTTCTTGCGTCTACTTTTCCTTTTTCTAAATCCACAAAGGGAGCAACAGGAATACCGATGGTTTGGAATAAAAGATTGGCTCTGTATTTATCCATTGCCAGAGCTGATGCCAAAACTCCTGAACCAGTATGCGGAATCTCTAATACATCTAAAAATCCTTGGATCCTTCCATCTTCACCGGCTCCACCGTGTAATCCCAAAAAGGCGGCCGCAAATCCATGTTCCAATAGCCCTGCCCCTGACTTTGGTTCTGATATCTGGTTTATGGAAGAAAATTCTTTTAAAAAATCAGATTCGGTTTTATCCGTAGGGTCAGGGTAGATCGGATCTTTTCCTTTCGGGATCCAAAATTTTCCCGTTTGGTCAATGTAAACAGGACAAATTTCGAATTTGTCCCGATCGATTGTATTAAAAATGAAATAAGAAGAACGAATGGAGATGATATGTTCCCCGGAGATACCTCCGAAAAGCAGTGCGATTTTGGTTTGGATCATGAAATCACTTGATTCCTTTTCTAGAAACTTGAAGATATTGAAATTACGTGGATTCCCGCTTTAAAATTCAATTCGGAATTGTTTTTTGTCTCCTCTTTCTCAGTTCCTCCATATATGCAAAACTCCCCAACTCCTTTACCGAAGACATCAAATCCAACTACCACCAATTTTGGTTTTTATATGAATCGGAAACAAGAGGGCGCCAAAGTTATTTAGCCTTTCGCCCATTCTACATAGGTTTTCAAGACAAAACCTATGCCTTTCGTTTTAAGAGTTATCTATCCCCTCTTTATTATAAAGAAGAAACCAACTACTGGTATACTTGGTCTTCTTTATTTTTCTTTAGTGGTACGGGATTCAAACACGAAGAAGGAGACGCCGATGAAGACATTCTTTTCACTCCACTTTTCATTTGGGGAAAAGGAGAATCCCAAAGGGAAAACTATTTTAGTGTCTTTCCTTTTTACGGCAAAATTCGGAACAAACTCTCTTATCAAGAACTGAGTTATGCACTTTTTCCCATTTATTCTGAGTGGAAGTACAAAACTTACGAAGCCAAATCCATCCTTTGGCCTTTAGTCATGTGGGGCGGTTCCGAAACTAGAAGTGACTTTCGAATCTTTCCTTTGTATTCTAAAAAGGAACACGAAGGAAAATACAAACGCCAATCTTTTCTTTGGCCTTTTTTTCAGTGGGGAGAAGAAAGGTTGGATAAAAAAGAACCTACAACTTACTCAATTTTTTTTCCCTTCTATAACAGCAAAGATTCAAAAGATGGAAATATGAAAAGTAGAGCCTATCTTTGGTTTCCCATTTTGAATTCTTTATTTTCTTATGGTTATGATAAAAAAACAGGGCAAACCAATTACACGGCGCTGTTTATTTTTTTCCAATACACAACTTCTGAAAAAAAGGATACACAAAAACTAGTGTTTTTTCCCTTTTATGGATATTCTTATTTTGCCAATAAAGAAGCGGAGTTCATCACTCCATTTTACATCCGTTTGTCGCAAAATACCTCTCACCTAAAAGCAACTTCCCATTTTTTATTACCTTTTTATTCCCAGATGAAAAGTGAATATGTCCAAACAGGTAGAGAAGATTACTATTGGAAACTATGGCCTTTGTTTCGTTACCACAAAGACGCTGATGGAAATTTTGGCTGGAATACACTTGCCATCATCCCGGTTCGTTTTGAAGTGATGGAAGATGTTTGGGAACCTATCTTTTCTCTTATCGAATACAAAAGGTCCTCCAATGGAGAGAAACGTTTGCATCTAATCACAAGACTTTATACTCAAAGATGGACGGAAGAAGAAACCCATATCCACATACCAATCCTTGTAGAGTATTCTAAATCACCTACTGGTTTTCGATATGAATTGGGTTATGGACTTTTTGGGATCGATACAAGAGAAACAATAAACAAATACAAACTCCTTTGGTGGGAACTATGAAGCGCTTATATTCCAAAACCTTGGAACCTTTACTCTATGCCATTGGGTATACGGTCCTCCTTCTCTTTCGTTCGGTTGGCCAGTCCCACCATCTCTATTTCAAACGAAAAGAAATCCTTGAACAGATGTTCATTGCGGGTGTTGGTTCTCTTTTTGTTGTCTCCATCGTATCTATTTTTACAGGAATGATCCTTGGCCTAAACACTGGTCTTGGTCTTCGGGACTTTGGGGCCGAAGGGCAAATTGGACTACTGCTTACCATCACACTCACTCGAGAAATGTCTCCCTTTATGACCTCTCTCATCCTTGCTGCCTCCGTGGGTTCGGCGATGGCTGCTGAGATTGGAACCATGAAAGTCTCCGAAGAGATTGATGCGTTAGAAGTGATGTCCATCAATCCCGTTCGGTATCTGGTGATGCCAAGAATCGTTGGATTTTCCCTTATGGTTCCCGTGCTCTGCGTGTATTCAGCCGCCTTAGGAATCTTAGGTGGAGGTATTGTTGGACATTTTCAACTGGGAATTGATATGATTAGTTACTTCCAAGATGTATATTATAGAATCTCTTCCGTTCCAGGCCTGAAAGATTTGTATGTGGGACTTCTCAAAGGTTATGTGTTTGGTCTCTCCATCTCGACTATTTCCTGCAGCCAAGGACTTAGGACAGAAGGTGGTGCCATCGGTGTGGGTCAAACCACAAGAAAGGCTGTGGTCACATCGTTTCTTATGGTCATTTTTTCTGGTTATGTGCTCACTGCCTTATTTTATAAATGAAGGAAAGTATGGAAACCTTTGCCATTGAAATGAAAAACGTCCACAAAGCTTTCGGAAAACGAAAGATCCTAACGGGAATGAACATTCAAGTAAAACAAGGAGAAACTATGGTCATCCTTGGTCCTTCGGGAACAGGAAAATCAGTGAGTCTCAAACACATCACAGGGCTCCTTGATCCCGATGAAGGAGATTGCCAAATTTTTGGTGAATCCATAGTGTATGCCAATGAAAAAAAAAGAGAAACGCTCCGTTCCAAATTAGGAGTTTTGTTCCAGTCTGGGGCTCTCATCAACTGGCTTACTGTATATGAAAATGTAGCTCTTCCTCTCCGAGAACATAAAATTGCCTCAGGGGCAGAGCTTGACCGCATTGTTATGGAAAAATTAAAATGGTTGGATTTAGTTCCCGCCAAAGACACGTTACCGAGTAATATTTCTGGGGGGATGAAAAAACGTGTGGGTCTTGCACGAGCACTCACTTCCCAACCTAAAATCGTGTTATACGATGAGCCAACATCGGGCCTTGATCCAGTGATGTCCAATGTCATCAATGATCTTGTCATCCGGTTGCAAAAGGAACTCGGTCTAACTTCTATAGTGGTCACTCATGATATGAATTCAGCCTACAGGATTGCCGATAGAATTAGTTTTCTCTATGAAGGTAAGGTGCAGTTTTGCGGGACTTCGGAAGAGATCCAAAAATCAACCAATCCCGTCATCCAACAGTTCATTCATGGAAATACAGTAGGTCCGATGATTCTGGATCATTCGGAATTAAAAAAAGGAAAATCCAATTGACTTTGCCTCAAACATTAGGAGAACTTTAGGGAATGCCTACCGTAGGTCGCGCTCTCATCGTCGGTCTTTTATTTATCTTTTCCCTTGTGGCAGTGGGTTATTTTACCATAGTCACAGAAGGTGGTCCCTTCCAAAAGTCGGGTTACCAACTTCCCGTATACTTTCCCGATGCGGAAGGGATTAAAATTGGAAACAAGGTCACCATCCACGGGGTTCCGTTTGGATATGTTTCGAAAATCCGTTTGGTGCAGATTGATGAATATGGAAATCTACTCCCCGAAGGAGAATCGGGGATTGGAACGAAGGTGGAACTCACACTTCTTTTGAAAGGTAATGTGCAACTTTTTTCCAATTACGAAATCACCATCAAAAACGAGAGCCTCCTTTCTGGACGTGTGGTCTCTCTCGACCCAGGCTCCAAGTTCCCGGTCGATCCAAAAACCAAAGAATATATGATGACAGAACCTGCTCTGACCAAAGTGGAGATCTCCCCCAAGTCAGGAAAACTGATGCCCATCCAGGGAAAAGTCACACAAGACCCTCTCGTTTCCTTATCCGAACTCATTGTCGAAAATCGCTCCGATATCCGCAAAACCGTACAAAACATAGCCGGAATTACCGGAAAAATCAATGAAGGCCAAGGAACCCTAGGAAAACTCATCAATGAAAGTGATGTACATAAGTCTGTGAATACCACTCTTGGCGATGCCCAGGTTGTTTTGAAAGAGCTCCGGGAAGGACTGGAAGACACCAGGGAACAGGCTCCCGTCACGAGTTTCATTCGTTCTGCCCTCAGCGCATTTTAAGCACTAACACGCAAAATACGGTCCCATTTGTAGTAAAAATCTTTGGTTTGGTGCACAAATGGAGGCCGTCACAATCCCACCACACTGTTGTAAAAAGGAGACATTTTTTTGACTTGGGCCTACGGTTTTGGAATTGTCCCTCCCCCTATTTCTACAAATTTGTAAGTAGGAACTGATTATGGTAACGGCGATACATAGAAAAACGATCCAAAACTCCATCACTCTTAAGGGAATTGGCGTACATTCCGGGAAAATGGTAACTTTACGGCTCCATCCGGCGGAAGCAAATACAGGACTTATCTTTTATCTCTACAAAGGGACCCAAAAAATTCGAATTCCCGTCTCTCTCGACCATGTAGTCGATACAAGTAACGCCACAACCATCGGTGACGGAAGTTCCAACCGGGTGCAAACGATAGAGCACCTTCTTGCCGCAGTCCATACCTTAGGCATTACTGATTGTATTTTTGAAATTGATTCCGTAGAAGTTCCGATTATGGATGGTTCCTCTCTTCCCTTTTGGGAAGGAATCCGGTCGGCAGGAATTCGGGTGCTGGATGAAACCATTGAACCCATTACCATTGCCAACCCCATTTGGGTGGTTGACGGGGACAAATACCTCGTTATGTTACCTTCCGACGAACTCAAAGTCACTTATAGCATCGATTTCAACCACCCCCTCCTCAGAGGACAATCTTACACCACCACTCTTGACGAATCCATTTTAGGAACAGACATCCTTCCTGCCCGAACTTTTGGGTTTTTGAAAGATGTGGAAGCCCTCCAAGCAAGAGGCCTTGCCATGGGTGGGTCTCTCGACAATGCGGTTGTTCTGACAGATGACGGGTATTTGAATGAAACTTTGCGTTATGACAACGAATGTGTCCGTCATAAGATTCTCGATCTCATTGGGGACTTAGCAGTGATGGGCCGGCCTTTTCGTGGCCATTTGATTGCTTCCAAAGCAGGTCACGCCCTAGACATCTCTCTTGCCAAATGCATTATGAGCCAAGTCACGGGAAATGAACTTACCCAGTTCAAAAGCAAAAGAATCCCACTTTTCGCTAAAAAACAAGCGGTCCGTTAGAATCCGCAGTTTTTTACTTTCCAAACGAAGCCTAGCCGAAAGTATTTTTGGCAAAGGGACGGATGGAAGAAAAAACCACATTTAAAGGCATTTCTGCCTATCCAGGCACAGTTTATGGCAAAGTGTTTCGTTGGAAACAATCCAAACGAAAACGCGAAGACCGCACGGACCTCTCCCCTGACGAAATCAAAGAAGAAGTAGAACTCCTAAAAAAGGGACTCCTCAAAACTGAAGATGACCTGGCCGACCTCGTCCAAAAATCTAAGGCAAACAGAGAACTCTCCGAAATATTAGAATCCCAAATTGTTTTTTTGAATGATCCCTTGTTTCGTGCGCGAGTCTTCGAAAGAATTTCGCAAAACAACGAGTCGGCGGGCCTTGCCCTAGAAACAGCTGTTAGTTCCTTATACGACGAATTCCAATCCATTCCCGATGAATTCTTTCGGGAACGGGCCGACCATATTTTGGATATTGGGAAACGAATTGAATCCAATCTTTATCCTGACAAATTAGCCGATCAAACGAAAATCCCTGAGGATGTCATCCTTATCGCCAAGGAAATCACTCCCTCGGAGATGATCCAATTGGGAAAAGTAGGCCTAAGAGGAATTGCCACAGACTTTGGAGGGAAAACGGGTCATACGGCAATCATTGCAAGAAATTACGGAATTCCAACGATTGTCGGTTTAAAAAACATCACCTCACACGTAGAAGACGATGACTATATTTTATTAGATGCTACTAAAGGAATTTTAAACCGGTCTCCCGGGATTGATGAAATCAAACTCGCTGGAATCCGAAGTGAAATTCACAAAGTCCAACCCCTTCGTGAAATCAGTGATGGTCCAAGAGAAATCAAAACCAAAGATGGAAAAAAGTTTTCCCTCAGAGCCAATATTGATTCCGAAGACGAAGTGGATTTGGCCTTTGAACAAGGAGCCGATGGAATTGGTCTTGTAAGAACCGAAATTTTATTCATTCGCTATGTAGAATTCAAACCCACAGAAGAAGAACAGTTTGCCGTTTACAAACGCATTTTACTAAAGATGGTGGGACGGCCCGTAACTTTCCGTGTCTGGGACATCGGTGCTGACAAAATGGAAAATGGATACGAAGAAGCCAATCCCTTTCTCGGAAATCGGGGGATTCGTTACCTTCTCCGCCATCCGCACTTTTTTAAGGAACAACTGAGAGCCCTCCTTCGTGCTAGTGAATTTGGAACCATGAGAATCATGCTTCCCATGATCACAACCCGTTCGGAAATTTTACAAACAAAAACTTTGTTTGCCGAATGTCGTGAAGAACTAAAGATTACAGGACTTGACATCACAAAAAAAATTCCTCTTGGGATCATGGTAGAAACACCTGCTTGCGCCCTAAACCTACCCTTTCTCGGAAACCATGTAGATTTTTATAGTGTCGGGACAAACGACCTATTACAATACCTTCTCGCAGTAGAGCGTAACAACCATTTGGTGGGTGACCTTTACAACCCGTGGCAAGTGGTTTTTTTACTTCTTTTGAAGAACATTGCCGATGTTGCCAATTCTCAGAAAAAACCCATTAGTATTTGTGGAGAGATTGGAAGTGATCCCATGTTTACCGCTGTCCTCATTGGGCTTGGGTTTAGGGATTTGAGTTCTGCACTCCCGCTGATGCGTGAAGTCGGAGAAAAAGTGCAGGAAATTTCTTCTTGGAAAGCAAAACTCCTCGCCGAACAAGTGATAGCACTTGCAGGAGAAGAAAAATTTGATGAAATCGAATCCCTGGTTTTAGAAACTAAAGGTTAGTTTGACTTAGGTAGTGTTGGGATTCTTGTCCCGATAAAAAATAGAATCAAGAGTCCCATCTTTTTACTTAAGCAGCCGAGATCGCATTTTCTTCTTCTTTACCTTTTAACAAAAGTAGAATCGATTTCTTTTTCAGAGAATAGATTCCATATAAAAGGATGGCACCAAAGAAAGAACAGAGAACAAAAAAACCATAGAAGTTAGTCATACTTCCCCATTGGTTTTGGTAACCCGATAAAATCCCTGCGGCATAATGCCCAAAGGCATTGGATAAAAACCAAATCCCCATAAGAACGGATGCGTATTTAACAGGCGCCATGTGACTCACAAAAGATAATCCTACTGGAGAAAGGCAAAGTTCACTTAATGTATTCCAAAAGTATACAAACACCAAAAACAAAATAGAAACAGCAATTCCCGCTTCGGCATATTTTGCAGCAACGACCATCACGAGAAATCCAATTCCAAGAAGAACCAAACTAAGAACAAATTTCAAAACAGGATTAGGATTCTTTTTTCGTTTGGCAAGGCCCGTCCAAAGAGTAGAGACGATAGGACCAAATAGAAGGATAAATAAAGGATTGATGGATTGTAATACCGACGCTGGGATTTCAAATCCAAACAAAAATCTATCAGTATTTCGGAGTGCAAATAGGTTGAGTGAAGAACCCATTTGTTCAAAAGCCATCCAAAAGAAGATACTAAAAAAAGAGAGTAAAATGATTAGTAAAATTTTTGGTTTGGTTTGGTGGTCGTTTACGGTCATAGCAGAAGAGACAACTCGGTCTCTTTGTTTCTCCCAAAGGGAATTTGGCAAACGTTTACTTCCGAAATAAAATACGACCATACCGATTGCCATTCCAAATCCGGCAGATAAAAAACCCAAATGCCAATCCACTCGTTCCCCCAAACTTCCACAGAGAATTGGACCAATCAGTCCACCCAAATTGATCCCCATATAAAATATGGTAAATCCACTGTCCCGAAGCCCAGGTTTCCTTTCGTATAACCTTCCAAAGATGGTAGAGATATTGGGTTTAAAAAATCCATTCCCGAGAGCTAACAAAACAAGGCCCGAATAAAAAAAAGATAAATCAGAAAAAGCAAGGGAGATATGCCCACAAAGCATAAGAAAACTTCCCAAATATATGGATAATTTGTAACTAAGAAATCTGTCTGTTAAATATCCTCCAAGAACAGGCGTTAGATAGACGAAACTTGTATAAAAAGCATAAACAGCTCCTGCATCTGCATCAGAAAATCCGAGTGACTTTACCAAATACAAAACAAGGAGAGCTCGCATCCCATAATAACTAAGTCTTTCCCACATCTCGGTGAGAAAGAGTGGCGCGATTCCTTCGGGGTGTTTGTCCAAATCTATTTCGTTCGGCTTTTCCAAATGGTTTCCTCGTTTCCAATAGAAAAATTGGCAAACCGTGCGGCAACAAAAAGATAATCAGAAAGCCGATTGAGATAAATTCTTAAGTCGGAATGGATCTCTCCGCCAGACTCAATGTATACAAGAAGGTCCCTTTCCAATCGCCGGCAAATTGTACGAGCAATGTGCAGAGTGCTTGCCACTGAACTTCCCCCAGGTAAAATAAAAAACTTAATTTCAGGAAGGACTTCCATAAGCCTGTCAATTTCCTTTTCCAAACTTTCTACATCTGATCGCAAAACAACCGTTCCTTCCTTAGAATCCTTCGGAACATAACCTGCCAGTTCTGATCCAATCTCAAAAAGAAAACTTTGAATGCCTTTTAGGTAATTTAGAAAAGGGGGGTCGAAACTCAGATCCTTTGTAAATGAAAGAGCAAGGCCTATCGTACTATTGAGTTCATCACAACTTCCGTAGAGATCCACCCTGCGATCTGTTTTGGAAACTTTGATTCCGGAAGCAAGGTAGGTCTGACCACCATCGCCAAATTTGGTGTAGATTTTCAATTTCCCACTCCTTAAGTGCTTAAATTTTCTTTACAGACATCAGTTTTTTGGTATAGAATCATCTGGAAAGGCAAAATTCACGGAAGAACCAAGGGCAGGCAACCCCTTCTCTTCCCGACGGGAACGGATTTCTCGGAAAGTGATTTTTACTTTTCTCCGCATGTAGGGAAACAGGCGGGTCATGGACACACAGGAGGGTGTGACAATGATTATCAATCACAACATCAGCGCGCTTGTTGCGAAACGGGCGCTCACAAACACCGGGCGTGACATGGATAAATCCATGGAACACCTAGCAACGGGTATGCGAATCAACAGACCAGGGGATGATTCTCTGGGATTCGCCGTGTCCGAAAAATTAAGATCACAAATTCGGGGCCTTGGCCAAGCAGAACGAAATACCCAGGATGGTATGTCGTTTATTCAAGTCACCGAAGGATCTTTAGACCAAGTAAACTCTATCTTACAGAGGTTACGCGAACTTTCCGTTCAATCCTCAAACGGGATTTACTCTAACGAAGACAGAAAACTTGTCCAGTTAGAAGTATCTCAATTAGTGGAAGAAGTGGAAAGGATCGGAACTTCTGCAGAGTTTAATAAAGTCAAACCATTGGATGGAAGGTTTTCTCGTTCTTCCAAAAATCCAATGACTTTGCAAGTGGGTGCAAACGGTACAGAGAAAATAGAACTCTACATCAATACGATGACAAGTTCTTCCCTCAAACTGAAACAAGCCGGAAACAAGTTGACACTATCAACTCCGAACAAGGCTTCCGATTCACTCCAAGTTTTAGACGACGCCATTACCAAAGTCAACCGCCTGCGGTCTGACCTAGGTGCCTATTACAACCGATTAGATTTAACTTTGAAATCACTAAGTAACAACTATGTGAACATTGTTTCAGCTGAATCGCAAGTAAGGGATGCTGATATGGCAACGGAAATGGTAGAATATTCCAAAAACCAAATCCTAACCAAATCAGGTGTGGCGATGCTTGCACAAGCGAACCTCCGACCGGAATCCGTAGTAAAACTCCTCACGGACAGATACTAATCCGATCGAAAAAGAAACGGAAATCCTCCTTGCAAACAGGGAGGATTTCTTTAAACTTTGTCCTTATACTTATACAGAGTATAAGCGAGGACATTACCGTTGAAACAAATCATCTCAGGAATTCTTTCCCTATCATTACTATCCACAATCTCTTGTGGTCTATCGGACAACACCAAAAGACTCATTCTTAGTACATCCATTGGATGTGGAGTTGGTCTTGCACTCGGTGCCGTTTATGACGAAGCACAACGAAAGAAAGATACAAAAAACAAAAAGAACGATTTCCAAAGACAAATTAAATCCTCTTTGGCAATGGAAAAAAAGAAACCGCAGAACAAAGGTAAGATTGTTGGCCTTGGTGCAGGTTGTTTGGCAGGACTTGGAACTGGTTTTTATCTCAACACCATGTATGACAACATGGAAGAAGAAATGAAAAAACAAGGAATCAAACTTGAGAAAAACATGGAAGGTGGAGAAACTGTTAGCCTCACTGCTTCTATGGACGGGGGAATTGCTTTTGAAGATGGAAAAGCGGACCTAAAAGGAAAAGGAAAGGAGAATATCGACAAATTGGCTGAAGCACTTGCGGCTTACCCAGAAACCAAAATCAATATCTCAGGACACGCAAACAAAACAGGTGCCGAAGATCTGAACCTTCGCCTATCTCAAGACCGCGCCGTGACTGCAAAAAATGCGATCATTGAAAATGGTGTGGAAGGAAAACGAATTGGAACAGTCCAAGGATTAGGTTCCTCAACTCCTATCAAAAATGTTGATCCAAAAGACGGATCGAACAGGCGAGTCGAAGTAGAAATCGTTCCGGCAAGCTAAGAGTCAAACGACATAAAAAAAGGGACCAATTGGTCCCTTTCGTTTTTTCAAGTAAGCCTACATTTTTGTAGGCTTTTCTATTTCCAGATCCAGGAATTCTCGATTACATTCCTAGGCCTGGGAATCCACCCATGGCTTGCATCTGTTTTGCGGCGCCTGCCTGCGCATCCTGCAAAGCTTTTGTATACGCTTCTTGGATTGACTTTTCTAGAAGGTTTTTATCTTTTTTGTCAATCAGTTCATCCTCGATCTGAATGGATTTCATTTGGAATTTTCCATCCAAAGTCACAGAGAGTAGTTTGTTTTTGGAAATACCTACAAAATTAAGACCGGCAAGTTCCTTTTCCATGGTTTTCACCTGGGATCTCATCTTTTTCATTTGTTTGAGCATATCAAACTTGTTTCCGCCTGCTCCACCGAACATAAGCACCTCTTTTCCTTTCAGGATTATTTTTCTTGAAAAGAAGGCAAATATAAAACGTTGCTTTGTCGATACTATAACTATGATCCATCCAAATTCTCCGTACAAACGAATCTGGGATCTTTTCGTTTTTATTTGTATCACATATTTTGCCCTAGAAGTACCCTTCCGATTAGTCTTTCAGTATAAACTTTCTGTGGGAGTTTCTTGGTTGGAACGGGCCATCCAAATCGTTTTTGGTCTGGATGTGATCCTGAATTTCAACACTGCGATTCTAAAAGATCGTCTTCTCATTCGTAATAGAAAAATAGTGACCAAAACTTATTTGCGTTCCTGGTTTCTGATCGATTTTTTATCCGCTTTTCCTTTTGATCTTTTTGGAGGATTTTTCTTCCAATACTTTGGGGTTACGGATAGCTTAAAGATATTACGACTATTAAGGTCTGTGCGAGTTTTTGAACTTTTTAAATCACTCCGACTTCTTGCCCTTGGTGCCGATTCGGATGAAAGGTTTAAACTTGTAGAAGTGATCAACCCCATGACCTTTCGTTTGATTTTTTTTGTGTATTGGACTAGCCTCTTTGCACATTGGGTGGCTTGCGGATGGATTCATCTTGGACCTGAATTTTTAGCAGATAAAGATATAAATACACGCTACATCCGGGCTCTTTATTGGTCAGTCACAACCCTAACTACCATTGGGTATGGGGACATCACTCCTGTAACAAATAGGCAAACCATTTATACCATGGGAGTGATGATCTTAGGTGTAGGTATTTATGGTTACGTCATTGGTAACATTGCAACTCTACTATCTAACTTAGATATTTCTCGAGTCCATTTTCAAGAAAAACTAAACACAATTGATAGTTTTATTAAATACAAAAAATTACCTCCACAACTTGCCAATCGGATTCGGTCTTACTATGTGAATCTTTGGGAAAACAAACACGGGATAGACGAATCGGAAATATGGGACCAACTCCCATCGGGAATCAAAATTGATGTGTCCATGTTTTTGCATAGCCATTTGATTTCCGTGGTTCCCTTTTTCAAAAATGCACCCGAGGAATTAAAAAGAGAAGTAGTCTTAGAATTAAAACCTGCCTTTTATATGAAGGGTGACATCATTTTTAAAGAAGGTGATGTTCCCCACAATATGTATTTTTTATCCAAAGGTCATGTCGAAGTGATCAAAGAAAAAACAGGTGAGTTACTTGCCACATTAAATTCTGGGTCTTTTTTTGGGGAAATGAGTTTGATTGATGACTCCTTAAGAACTGCAACCATCAAAGCAGGTTCTTATTGTGATGTATATACTTTAGGAAAGGACAGGTTTGCAGAAATTTTAAAACACCATCCAGGGTTTGCCAAACATATACAAGTCATCCCTGAAGAACGGAAAAAAAATCAAACATCAAAAACCACAAAAACAGAATGATTTAAGATTTCAGTCTGAACTTAGTATTCGTTTTTTTTCGAAACTAAGGCTTCATTGAAAGAATTGAATTCTCTGGATCGACAAGGGTAATGGCTTCATCAGCTAACAAATCAAACGCATGCCATGCATTGCTGTCCTTTTTTAGAGGTTCTTGTTTTTCAGTTTTGGTTTTAATGGATTCCGATTTAGGAATTTCCGCCAAACAGGGAATCTCTTCGATTTGTTTTAATTTTTCTAATAGCTCTCTATGTTTTTTAGAAGGCCCAAACCAAGAAGGCACAAAGGCAATTTTTTTCTTTTGGCTAAAGATGGTTTCGGTTTGTGTGATTTCATCTAGAAGTAAATTAACCGCCCGAATCGTCCATTTACTCGGCGTTACAGGGATTAAAATTAGTTCGGAATTATAGATAGCTGTTGTGAGTTCATGTTTGGCAGAACCTGGTGTATCGATAATCACAAATTTATATTTATTTCGCACTTCATCCAAGGCTCGTTTGAATTGTAAACAAAGGCTAGTCGAATCGGGATTGTATTTGGTAAGTTTAGCCAAACTAAGTGTCGATGGTAAAACATCAAATTGTTTGGTTTCTCGAATGCAGTCTGTCATTCGTTTCATCCCGAGAAGGACACTCATTACATTGGATTCATCCAGCTGCGCCAAATCCAAATCAGGCAAACAATAGTCTGTTAAATCGCCTTGCATGTCCATATCAACAACCAATGTTTTTCCTCGTCTGGCAAGGGCACAAG
Source organism: Leptospira vanthielii serovar Holland str. Waz Holland = ATCC 700522 (assembly GCF_000332455.1). Lineage (GTDB taxonomy): Bacteria > Spirochaetota > Leptospiria > Leptospirales > Leptospiraceae > Leptospira_A > Leptospira_A vanthielii. The sequence goes on from NZ_AOGY02000051.1 coordinate 119,324, forward strand.
CCAAGTGGGCAGCAGTAGTGGATTTCCCACTTCCTCCCTTAATATTGGAAACGGAGATGACCTTCATGGGGCATAGAATCCTTCCAATTCTTTCGTTGACCACTGATTTTTTTTTGAATTTTCCTTGGAAAGGACTAAGCAAAGCTTAATTTGGTTCCAGTTATGGCATTCACAATCCGGTTCCGAGTTTGGGACAAACAAGAAAAAGAATTCACTCAGAAAGGCTTTAGTTTAACCCTCGATGGGAAACTCTTAAAGTTTGGTCAACCCATCCCAAACGAAGACAATTATATTGTTAATAGTTTTACCGGACTCAAAGACAAATACGACAAAGACTTATTTGAAGAAGATATCATTGAACATACAGTGGCTAAAGGTGGAAATCTCACCCAACATACAGGTGTCATACGTTACAACAATGAACATGGTGCCTTTTATTTGGAAAATGGTCCCCCATTACTCCAATTGTTCTCCATTCGGAAAGTGGGAAACCCATACGAAAATCCGATTCTTTATGATTTGTATTTAAAAAGTAAATCTTGAGATTTCTATTTATATTCCTGACCTCCCTATTTTTGCTGTCCCTTCCTCTAAGGGCAAATCTTTTGGAGGACTATTGGAATGCTGTCCAAAAAACAAAAGAAAAATTTGAAATAGCAGATCATAGCCCCAAACGTTTCAGCTTTCGGTTGGGTGGTGAAATTCCGACGGTTCTTTTTAAAGAATCTCTGAATCATGAAGTTTTTTGGTTTTGCCAAAAGTACGTAGACAAATACCATACAAACTATCCTTATCCCCGATTTAAAGAGGAGATAAGATCTCACCTAACAGAACTTTATGGTGACCCTGCACAAAATTTCCTGAGTGGGAAACTGTCATTTTCTTGTTTTTCTGCCTGGAAGGAAGGGAACTCCTCCCTTTTAAAACTATCCTTCTTTTTGAATGAAGAAGAATTTTTTCCGTATCGATGGGATTATTATGACAACAAAGGCCAACTTTTTTTAACCGAAGAAGATGAAACTAAAAATGGAAAAAAAGATAGTTTCACATATTATTCACACTCGGGTTGTCCCAAAGAAATCACAAAAGACAAGAATGACTTTGGTGCCATGGATGAATGGTGGTATTTTAAAAACTGTCAGCTTGTTCGGATCGAACACGATGCAAATGAAAACGGATTTCGGGAACGGATTTGTCATTATGAAAATGGGAAAGAATCTTATTGTGAAGGAGTTGGTGAAAAAGAAGAGAGAGAAGCTGTTCAATTAGAAAACAATCAAAAATTCCAAGAGGCACTCAAGGCGTATCGAAAGTCTTTGAAAGAATACAAAAAAGAAGTTTCCAATGGGACTTCCAGAACTTGTACCCTTTTAAAAAAAATAGCAAACATTGAATACAATGAAAGAGACTTTGTATCTTTTACAAAAACATTAGATGAATTTTTTTCCTACCGCGCTTGTGAATCCGATTCTTTGGATGTACTCATTTATAAATCCTACTATTATTTATATGTCCTTGGTGATTATAAAACAGCTAGGGATAGTTATCAAAAAACGGCCGAAATCTATCGGAAAACTCATGGAGAACTCAGTCCCGAAATTTTACTCAACTTGGCCTATGCACATTTTATGGTCAAAGATCCCATTTCCTGTTTGGCAAGTTTAGACAAACTCAATAGCCGTAGACTCACAGCCTATCCACGTTTTTTCCTATTTTACTATCGTGGTTCCTGTGAACTGAGCCTTGGTCGCTGGGATGATGCCTACACCAACTTAAAACGCGCACAAATTTTAGGAGGGGAACGCGAATTTCTTCCCGTAGTGTATTACAAGTTAGCAAGAGCCTCTTTTGCAACAAAGAGAGATCAGGAAGGAAATCTTTGGACTCACCAAGCACTACTTTATGATTTCGATTTGATGGATCAAATGGATTCAGACCCTCTCTTTGAAACTTTCTTTGAATCTTCTAATGGGAAATCACACAAAAGAAAATATTACTTGAATAAACAAAAAAAACAATGATAGTCAGCTCCTACGGAGACTAACAAGATCAATGAAAAATTTTACGACGCTGAATGATGTTTTTTATTATGCCAATCGAGCCTATGGCTCCAAAGAAATGTTCTTTGGAAAGGATGCGGGAAAAAACTTTATAGGTCGTACGTTTTCAGATATCTTTCATAAGGCAGAAAATCTTGCCCTCTCCCTATTGCAAATGGGAATCCAACCGGGAGATCGAATTGGTCTTATGGCAGACAATAGAACTGAATGGGCGATTGCGGACATTGCCACCCTGTTAAATGGTGCTATTAATGTCCCTCGGGGTTCGGATTCTACCCCACAAGAAATTGAATATATACTGAGCCACTCCGAAAGTAAATACTGCTTTGTAGAACACGAGAAGTTATATGATTTGTTAAAACCCATCCTTTCCAATACGAAAGTGGAAAAAGTCATTATCTTAGATCCAGGATTTCGTTCCAAAGATACACTCGCCGTTCCCATGGAAACTTTGATTCAGGATGGGGAAACACATCGTAAAAATCTGCCTTCTTTGGAGCTCAGATCCAAACAAGTAAAACCTGATGATCTTTTTACCATCATTTACACATCTGGAACTACTGGAATGCCAAAGGGAGTGATGCTCACACATCAAAATATGGTATACAATGTGCTTAAAGTTCCACCGCGAGTGGGATTAAAAAATTCAGATAAGACACTTTCCATCCTTCCGGTTTGGCATATCTTTGAACGGGCTATTGACTATGCAATCATTGCCGAAGGAGCCTCCATCGCTTATACCAACATCCGGGACTTGCGAGATGATTTCCAAAAAATCAAACCAAGTTTTATGGCTTCTGCTCCAAGACTCTGGGAAAATCTTTACCTTGGCATCAAACAGAAGTTAGAGAAAGCACCAGAAAACAAACGGAAACTTTTTGATTTTGCTTATGATATCTGTAAAAAATTTAAAGATGGACAAGACTATTTAGCAGGCAACAGACTCCTCGCGAAAGAAGAGTCCCCTTTCGAAAGGGCCAAAAATACAGCAATGTCCCTAGGTTATGTTTTAAATTTATATTTACTTGCGAAAGTTTTAGATGGATTGGTATTTTCCAAAATTCGGGATGTGTTGGGTGGCCACCTAACAGGAACGATATCAGGTGGCGGAGCCCTTCCGGCTCACGTAGATGAATTTTTTAACGTCATTGGAATTCCTGTGTATGAAGGATACGGGATGACGGAATGTGCACCTATTATTTCCGTTCGCTCTGTTGGGAATGTGGTCCAGGGTTCTGTAGGAAAATGGCCAGAGGGAACGGCAGTCAAAATTGTCAATGAACAAGGGGAATCGGTTCCCAAAGGAAAAATGGGAATCATTCATATCAAAGGCCCACAAGTAATGAAGGGTTACTATAAAAATGAAGAAGCCACTTCCAAAGCCATTGTTGACGGTTGGATGAATACAGGAGATTTAGGATTTATATCTTTTAATGATACACTTTCGGTCCGTGGGCGTGTCAAAGATACCATTGTATTATTAGGTGGAGAAAACGTAGAACCCGTCCCTATTGAAAATTTGCTTTTGGAAAATGCTCTGATGAACCAAGTGATTGTGGTTGGCCAGGATCAAAAATCCCTCACAGCTCTTGTTTGGCCAGATAAAGACCGGATGAAAGAAGTAGGTCTCACTATAAAGGAAGGCGAAGACCTAAACCAAAACAAAGAAGTCAGGCTCTATTTCCAAAATATTATCAAAAAACAAATCTCCTCAGAAAACGGATTCAAATCTTTTGAAAAACTTTCTGACTTTCGATTTCTGCCAAAAGCCATGGAAGTGGGCGATGAACTGACGAATCTTTTCAAAATGAAACGAAACGTCATCCATGATAAATACAAAGACCTCATCAAATCGATGTACAACTAAAGCGACTTTAAGATCGTACCCAGAACCTCTCCCAATTCCTTAGAAAGATTCGGGAGAGCCGCTAAACCTTCCAATTCCCTTTTGGCAATTTTGGGAAGTTCTCCCCTCTGTTTGGAAACAGGGGAATATAACTTTGTTAAGGCTGCTGCCATTTGTGGATTGATTTCATTCAAACGTTTGATCCGTTCTGCAAGAAAAACATAACCACTTCCATCTTCTTTATGGAAGGTTAATGGATTTCTTGCCAAACTAAAGTACAATGACCGAACCTTATTTGGGTTTCGGATATTAAACTGAGGATGTTTTTCTAAGTTTTCGGCAATTTTACATCGATCTTCGCCTGTGTTTACTTGTGCAGCAAACCAAACATCCAAAACCAAACTATCCTTTTTCCATTTTTCAAAAAAGAGATTCACCGCACTTTCTTTTTCTTTGGAATCCACTTCCAAAAGAAACTTCATCGCAGAAACCTCTTCACTCATATGTTTGGCTTCCCTTTGTTCCATAACCGCCAATCGTTCAAACTTTTTAGATGGATCGTATAACAAATAATAGAGTGCAATATTCTTTAGTTTTCGTTTTCCAATTTCTTCTTTTGTTTGGACGGGAATGGTTTTTCTATTTTCTTCCAAAAGAATTTGAAAGTTTTTAGTAAAGGTAGTTGAGATAGTTTGGATGGCCCAAACACGTAATTTTTGAATTTTCGTAAATTCATAACAACTGATGTTTTCACTGATTTGAGTTAACCCAGGAAAAGAAAGATAAAAACTATGATAGGTTTTATCCCATCCTCTTCCAAAAGAATCAGCAATCGTTTCTAAAATGGCGGAAAAGTTTTCTTCGCAGTTTGATGCGAGTGATTTACGAAACCAATCAAAAATCAAATTTTGGAAGGCAAAAAAACGAGAGACTCCATCGGTTTCCACTTTTGCCAAAACTTTGATATCTTCTTCCGATTGGTTGTAATCCAAACGCACTGGACTCGAAAGAGAACGAAATAAAGAGACTATGGGTTTTGTTCCGTTGGGATCTAAAGCAGAAATACGAATTTGGTCATGGGTCCCAGACATGATTCGTTTTTCTTCGGTAAGGAGTTTTCCTTCTCTATCAAAAACAGCAATCGAATTCGAATACACTAAGGGATATTCACTGGCACCAATATCCACTAAATCCAAAATCCATTCGTTTGATTCCTTAGAATAATTTTCCTGAACTGACAGTAAGGGAGTTCCGCCCCTGTGATACCAATTCCTAAGGTAAGGGATGGAATGGCCGGCTACCTCTTCCATCGAAGAAACAAATTCTTCAAAAGTCACTCCTTGACCGTCATATTTCGTAAGATAAAGTTTTAGCCCTTTTTTAAATGTTTCACGTCCGATAAGCTCTGAAACCAAACGAATGACTTCCGCACCTTTTTCATAAACAGTGACCGTATAAAAATTATTCATCTCCCGGTAGGATTTGGGAAGGATGGGATGAGACATGGGGCCTTGGTCTTCTGGAAACTGAAATTCTTTTAAAAACAAAACATCCTTGATTCGTTTGACCGCAGGGTCTGTCATATCCTCTGTAAACCATTGGTCGCGAAAAACAGTAAGTCCTTCTTTTAATGTTAAGTTAAACCAATTGCGAAGTGTTACCCGGTTCCCGGTCCAGTTGTGAAAGTATTCATGAGCAATCACAGCAAGGATGGATTCAAAACTTTCATCGGTTGCCGACTTTTTATCAGCAAGCACCAGTTTTGCGTTAAATAAATTCAACCCTTTATTTTCCATGGCACCCATATTGAAGTCTTCCACGGCAACAATCATAAAAAGATCTAAATCATATTCTAATCCAAAAGTATCCTCATCCCACTTCATTGCTTTTTTTAAGGAATCAAAGGCAAAACTTACCTTTTCCTCATTTCCTTTTTCCACAAAGATTTTGAGAGTGATCTCCCGACCAGACTTAGTTCGAAAAGTGTCCCTGGTCTCCAAAAGTTCTCCGGCCACAAGAGCAAAAAGATAGGATGGTTTTGGATACGGATCTTCCCAAACCACTTCCCGTTTTCCACCTTCTAATTGTTTTTCGCCTACCAAATTCCCGTTGGACAACATAACAGGAAAAAGTGACTCCTCTCCTGAAATGGTCACACAAAACCTCATCATATTGTCTGGTCTGTCAATGGAATAAACAATCTTACGAAATCCTTCCGGTTCGTTTTGGGTACACAACATGGATCCCGATTTATACAAACCTTCAAGCGTTGTATTCTCAGCAGGACAAATTCGATTTTCTACAGTAATGCGGAAGGATTCTTTAGGAGGATTTAGAATGAGAATTCCCGTTGGAGATACTTGGTAGTCCTCGGGATCCACGATGGCACCATCAATCCGAAGAGATAAAAACTCTAAAGATTCTCCGTTTAAAAATAGCGGTTCTATTTTTTCTGAATGGAGAACCACTTCATAATCTGCTCTGACAACTGTGAGGTGCAAATCCAGGTCAAATCGTAAAGCTAATGAGGGTGTAAGCCAAGGGCTTGGTCTGTAGTCTTCCAGTTTGTGGACAGGAGAAGAGGAGGAGGAGGATGATGTCATCCTCCTTCTTTATGGGATAGGCCATCCCAGAAAAGTGAATTTTAGTTCTGTTTCTCTTTTCTTTTATCCTCGGCAAAGGTAACTTTGAGATTCCTACCATCGACAGGTTGTCCGTTCATCTGGGTCACAGCCTCTTCCGCTTCCTCTGGATTTGCATAGGTAATGAAAGCAAACCCTCGAAAATTTCCAGTTTCCCGGTCATGAATCATTTTCAGATCTTGAATTACTCCGTAAACGGAGAAAATCTGGCGTATATTTTCTTCCTTAAGGGAAAATTTTAAATTTCCCACATATATTTTGTTAGAAACCATTCCTATCCTCGTAAAACACAATGCATGTCCCAATGTCCTGGGAACGGGGTCGATTAGACACAATGCAAAGAAAATGTCAACATCAAATATTTCTTGCATATTCTGTAAGATGACCATTTATTTGAATCGCTCTCCAGGTACCCCATTGAACGAAAAACCCTATATCTTATGTATTGATGATGAATTCTTCATTCTTTGGAATCTAAAGGAACAATTAAAAAAAGTTTTTGGTTCTAGTTTTACCATCGAAACAGCGGAAAGTGCAGAAACAGCGAAAGAAATCATGAAAGAAATTGCGGGATCCTCCGGAGACTTGGCTGTTGTGATCTGTGATCGCGTAATGCCTGGTCAAAAAGGAGACGAATTCCTGATTGAAATGCAGGAAACCCATCCACGCACCAAAAAGATTATGCTTACCGGACAAGCTCCGGCGCAAGCCATAGGGAATGCACTCAACCATGGTTGTTTGTACCGGTATCTTTCAAAACCTTGGGACGCACACGATTTAGAACTGACCATCAAACAGGCCATTGACGCTTATTTTCAAGAAAAATCCTTAGAAGAAAAAAACAAGGAACTGGCTGACTCTCTCTATTTTCACAGAGATTCCAAATACCCTAATTTTGAATCCTTAGTAAAACAACTAAAGGGAGAGGGAAACCAAAATACCAACCAATCCATTTTACTCATTAAAATTGTGAGTTTTCCCATCATCATCAAAACCTATGGGATTGAGGTGTATAGAAAACTCTTTAAAAAATTACTACAACTGCTTTCTGTTCACTTACAAAATGAAGAAAAAGTGTTTCATATCTATTCCGATGAAATTGCAGTATTATCAAATCTATCCGAACAGGCATTAGTCGAAAAAATCAGAAGTTTTCGTATGATTCTAAAATCAGATGATCTGATCTTAGATGGAGTGGGATTCCATTTGGATTGTCGTTATTCTTCTGCCTCGGGACAAGAGGATTGTTATTATAAAGCCAAACTCGCGTTATTTCGTGCAGAAGCACAAGGTTCCTCCGATTTTGTATCTTATACAGATGATCTTTCTACAGACCATCATCTTCAAAACTTTCAACTCAGTCAAAAAATCCAATCTGCCATCACAAACAAACAAATTGTTCCCTACTTCCAAGGGATAGTTGACAACCAAACCAAACAAATTCGAAAGTTTGAATGTTTAGCCAGAATCAAAGATAGAGATGCCATCCTTACACCCGATGTCTTTCTAAAACTAGCAAAAGTAACTGGAAGTATCAGGATGATTGGTTTACAGATGATCGATGAATCCATGAACTATTTCTCAGACAAACCCTTTGACTTTTCCATCAACCTTACCGAATCCGAATTGGAATATAAAAGTTTTAGTAAGTGGGTAGAATCAAGATTAGCGCATTACAAAATTGATCCCAGTCGAGTCACATTTGAAATCTTAGAAGATATTAGTTTTTCCGAAAACAAAAATAGTTTATCTACCATCCGTGATTTGAAAAGTATTGGTTGTGAAATTGCAATTGATGATTTCGGAGTCCAATATTCAAACCTAGCAAGGTTATTAGAATTTGATCCTGACTATCTAAAAATTGATGGTCAGTTTATCAAGAACCTGCCAGAGAATAAAACCGCTTACCTTCTTGTGCAAGGGATTGTGGAACTGGCTCGGGGAATTGGTGCCAAAGTGGTGGCAGAGTTTGTAGATCGACCTGCCATTCAAGACATGATTGAAACCTTGGGCATCGAATATTCCCAAGGATATTTATTTATGAAACCTTCCCCTGCCATCCCAGCCGAAGCCAATTTATAGTTGTAAGGTGACACCAAAATTGATCTGACGAAAAGGGCCGGGTTGGATTCCTTCGGGCAAACGGGACGAAATGTATTTTCTATCTTGTAAGTTTTTTCCCGAAAGAAACACGGACCAGTTGTCTTTTTTGTAACCAATGTTTGCATTTAGAAGTTCATAAGCGGGAATTTCTCCATCAAGTCCCGAAACATCTGATTTAATTCCTGCATAACTAAGAATGGTTCTATTTGCTGCAGTAGATCCAGCAGTATCATACCAACTCACAGTTTTTGAGTTTTCTAAATCATGAAATTGTTTGGAAAAATACTGCCACTCCACTCTAGCATAAAATCCCGTACTACGACTAGAAATCCCGATAGAAAGTGTGAGAATGTCTCTTGATACATAGGGGAGTCGGTTCCCATTGGTGTCAATATGTGCAAGAGGATTGGAATCTCCTCTAGTCCATGCATTAAGATTGTAAGTGTATTGGTTTGATTTTGCTTCCGTTCTAGTATAAATAATGTCGAGAGGGATTGAATAGTTCAGTTTCCAAAATTGACCAAAATCAAAAGTCATATTGGACTCCACACCTCTATGAATGGACCTTCCCGCATTTACAGGTCTTGAACCAAAGTTCCCACCAGCGGCAGAACTGTTGATGATTTGGTCCTCAAAGTTTAATAAATAACCAACTAATTGACCACTTAAGTATTCGGTCAAATCTCCCCTAACACCCGTTTCATAGTTCCAAGACCTTTCAGGTTTTAATACTAAATCCTCGGCTGTCGGTGAAATTGCAGATTCATATCTTGGTGGAGAAAAACCCCGGTGAACTCCTGTAAACCAGGTCATATTTTTTGCAAAGTCCAAAGTAGTTCCAAAACCAGGGAGAACAATTTGGTTTTTTGTGGTCGCTGTTTTATCCAATTGAACCGTTGGATTGGTTCCTGAAAAATAATCAAATGTTGCGGAATCAAAATCTCTTCTGGCCCGATTGATAGAACGTGTTTGGGTAAAGGATTCATAACGAACCCCAGGAATGATCGAAAATTTTTCTGTTAGGCGGATTCTATCTTGTAAGTAAACAGAAACTGCTTTTGCAGAACGTCTTTCGTCATCTCTCAGTTCCCCACTATTAGCCAAACTGGTTTGTGATTGTAAAAGGACAGCCGGTGTCGATCCAACTCCATTGGGATAGACAACAAAGTCTGGTGTTGTGGGACCATTCAGAAGTTGAACTTTTGCCATATCAATATGGTAACGTGTACCCAAATCAATTTCATGTTTGATGGGACCTGTTTCAATTTCGGTTTGTAATTTGGTTTCGATACCAGCAAACTTATAGGTTCTGTCTCTATGAGCGTTGGTGCCTCGCATCCAAATGGTATCACTATTTCTAGAGGTGTAAGGTTCCCCATCATAGGTGGCAATGGCATCCGTGGGAATTGTGCTACCTCTTGCATTTCGTGAATAGTTTTGGCGTGCCCAATTACGCTCAGTATATGCCGAATACACCCGTGTGATGAGTTTTGTTTTTTCGGAGATGGTCCACTCATGTCCTATCGAAAAACTATAACGTTCTATACTTCGTTTGTCATTCTGTGCCGGGTTGTCCTTAGGATTATTTTGAAACATCCCAGTGGTAAGACCCACATAAGTGGCCCTGGATTCTTGTTGGTGGAAACCTACCTTAGTAGTAATATTATGTTTATCATTTAACTGGTGTATGGTTTTCACATTCGCTTCATTCACAAAGTAACCTTGGTTGGCCCGAAAACCATCACCTTGTTTCCTGAGGACATTAACATCAAATCCAGTGTTTCCAAAAGTCCCACCGTAGTTTACCATTTGGCTGAAGTAAGCATTTTCTCCCCCAACGGTCTGGATACTCAGCGTGGGATCTTTCGGAGGACGTCTTGTGATAAAATTGACAACTCCCCCAATCGTGGATGGCCCAAAAAGAATGGAACCTGAACCCTTCACCACTTCAATGCGTTCCATTCTTTCGATAGATGGTGTATAATACATTTCGGGTTCCCCATAAGGGTTTAAAGAAGTAAATAGACCATCTTCGAGGATAAGAACTTTTCTCGAAACTTCGCCACTCACACCCCGAAATCCCAAATTCATAGTGAGACCTGCCGGATCCTGATAACGAATGTTAGCTCCCGGAACACGACGCAAAACTTCCATATTGTCCGTCGGACGAGTTTCTTCTAAAAATTTCTTGGTAATGATGGTAGCAGAACCGGGAATCCGTTTTAAGTCCTTTTTATCTCCGATCACCCGAATTTCTGCTTTCTTCCATTTCGGATCTTCAGGATTCTCTTCTGGACTTGTATTGTCGACATTCGGATTTGCGGGTAGAGTTTCTTCGGGATTTGCCTTTGATCCAGGTTCTTGTGCGAACGCATTGCCTCCCACTAGGCAAAGAACCAAAACGAAAAATAGAGATTTGTTGAGAATTGGTTTTATTTTCATATATATAATTTGATTTTGAGACAAGAGTTCATTTAGAGTCCCTAATGACAACAGAAATTTCCCAGAAGGAACCAATATGGAATCGACTTTGCGTTTTAGAGACCACCGTTCAAAGAATAATACCACGATCCATTGGATTCTCGTCGCTATGGATATAGTCGTTCTAGGAATTCTTGTCCCTACTTTTTACGGCTCAGGGATTTTCAATGAAGATCCCGTAACTCTTGTGGTGGTCGGTGGAATGGTTTTTTCCTTTTTTCTAATGCCACATATCCTTCTGAAACTGTTGCAAAAACCTAAATGGACCGAGATTGATTCAATCACTAGATCCATTCGTTTGATTGAAGCCAACAAACAGGTCCGCACCATTTCCTGGGATTCCCTCCAATTCCTAACTTACTCGGAATATACATATACTGTGAAAACAAAAAATGGATCAAAAACAATTACGGTATTTACTGTGCTTGGTGCCGCAGATGGGGATACGATTGCACTTGCAGAATCGACAAACTTTCCCGAATTACGTTTGATAGGTGAAAAAATTGCAAAATTCTTAAAGTTTTCCATCAAAGATGAATCTGGTGTCTTAATCCCTTATACAGAACTTGACCTACCCATCCATAAAAGAAAAATTCCAAAAGAAGTTTGGGACTCAGAGATTACTTTCAGTCCGAGCTCCCAACTTTCTATTGAGAAGGTCGGTCAGGATAACCTACTCAAATCCAACTACAATCCTAAATTGTATACTGTGGTTGCGGTTAGTGTCAGTTTTGCTTTTACACTAATGATTCATTTTTCTATTGGTTCTGCCTTTGACCTTTCCGTTACAGCTTGGGAAACATTCCCTCCCAATACTTACCAAATGACTTTTTTCATTCTGTCTTTTGGATTCGGCTTTCTACCTTTAGCGTATGTTTGGTGGAATAAAACCAAAAAAAAAGAAATTCAAATCTCAGAGGATGTAATGTATTGGAATGGAAAAGCCTATCCGTTTGCCAATTGGGAAGAAATTTTACTAAAACAAAATACACTTTATCTTGTGAATGATCATTCCACGGAAACCTATCCTTTACATTTCTTTTGTGAAACGAGTGATTCTATCCAAGTACGAAATTGGATTCAAAAGGAAATTGGGAAAAAATCGGGAACGAGTGAAGAATTTGGAAGATTTTGAAGGTTTCAAGCAATTAAAAATAAAAACCCTATCTATCTCTATAGAAAAGATAGGGAAATAAATCATTGCAAAAAATCTATTGCGCTGGAACGCCGGGGACTTCTTTTTTCTTTTTTTCCTTAGAGAGCAAACCTTTTAGTTTTTCTTGTGTAGCTGGGTCTTGGAGTTTTTCCTTTCCCATTTGGATTGCCTTTTGGCCTTCCTCTGAATTGGCCTTTTCTATGATTTTATTCATAAGACCGGGTTCATCGGAAGCACCATCTCTGGACTCCGAACTGGCGCAACTAAGCGTAAGTGATAACAGCATTGTTAATATTATTGTTTGTTTCATATCTAATTTCCGTAACAGAAAAGAAGTTAGTTTCATGAAATTCATTCGTCAATGGAAAAACAAAATCGTTTGTAGAAAACAAGGCCTCTTCTAAAACCAATCCTGGAATCAAAAAAGAAAAGTTATACACAAGGAAGTTTCATGAATCAAAAATCTATGGATCGGGATTCGGCACAACTAGAAGCTCTCGGACTCAAATCCGAATTTGAACGCAGTATGAGTTTTTGGGAAAACTTTTCCCTTGGTTTCACTTACCTCTCGCCTGTTGTGGGGGTTTATTCCGTATTCGCCCTAGCCATCCAGGCCGGTGGTCCTCCCATGATTTGGAATTACCTTCTCGTGGGTTTTGGACAATTTCTTGTCTGTTTGGTATTTGGGGAAATTGTTTCGCAGTCTCCCATCTCTGGTGGAATTTATCCCTGGGCACTCCGATTGGTAGGAGAACGTTGGGCATGGATCTCTGCGTGGGTTTATGCTTGGGCACTCTTTACAACGGTTGCTGCTGTTGCTGTTGGTGGTGCTCCTTTTCTTAGCCAACTCCTTGGGGTGGAATTTGGAAACACAGGTTTCATTTGGATTGCCATCATTATGATTCTTATCTCTACCATTCTCAATTTGAGTGGAACAAGGCTGCTTGCTCAAGTTGCCTTTTTTGGTTTTTTATGTGAACTAATTGGAGCTGTGGTTGTTGGAGGATATCTATTACTTTTTGCCAAAGTAAATTCTATATCGATCTTATGGAATACCTTCTCCTTTGGTGAAGGAACTAGTTATTTCCCTGCATTTTTAGCCTCATCTGTGGCAGCGATGTTTTGTTATTATGGGTTTGAAGCTTGTGGAGATGTCGCAGAAGAAACACCAAATGCTAGTTCTGCGATTCCAAAGTCAATGCGTATGACAGTCTATATCGGAGGAGGAGCAGCAACCTTTGTTTGTTTAGCGCTCTTACTTGCGCTCCCAAATGTGGACAAAGCCATCTCAGGAGAAGACAGTGATCCGGTCACCACAACTCTTGTTTCTGCAATGGGAATTGTAGGATACCGTATGGTCATTGTGGTGGTTATGGTTTCTTTTTTATCCTGTTTACTCAGCTTACAAGCGGCAGCAAGTCGTCTTCTATTTTCCTTTGCTCGTGATGGAATGATCTTTGGAAGTAAACACCTAAACCATCTCTCAAAATCTGGGAAGGTTCCAGTCAATGCTCTTATCATCACCGGTCTCATTCCTATTTTTATCGCAAGTATTGGACATTGGTTGCAAGATGCAGTCACGACCATTATCAGTTTTGCTTCTGCGGGAATTTATATCGCGTTTCAAATGGTGGTCCTTGCGGCCTTGTATGCTCGTTACCACGGTTGGAAACCAAAAGGTTCCTTTACTTTAGGAAAACTGGGCGTTTGGATCAATGCGATCGCTCTCTTTTATGGAGTCACAGCGGTTGCCAATATGGTTTGGCCGAGAACTCCTGAAGAACCCTGGTATATCAATTATGGTATGATCTTTACTACGTTTATTGTCATTTCATCTGGGATTCTCTATCTTTTACTAGCGAAACCACATTTACAAAGAAAGTCTTCTTAAGGCGAAAGAAATTTAGACTACAAAAAACTTAGTATCATTGATTTGGGAAAAGGCTATTCTCTTTCCCAAATCAGATACTCACCACCTGCGATTTCTTCTTTTAATACAATCCGAAAACCTGACAAAGAATTTCCACCAAACCCGTGAAATGTGATGAGTTTTGTTTTTGGTTTTAGTAACAATAAATTCTGTTTTAAGGTCTGTAAATCTTTCAAAAATTGATTTGCCGATTTTTGTTTTTGCAGATCGATAGAATGGCTTCCTTTCATGGTTTCATACAAAGGATTAAAGCAATAATAATGAGAATGGCCTTCGGGAAATTGTTTTAAAAAGTTTTCCTTTCGGAACTGCACCTTAGAAACATCCCAGTGTTTTTTTAAAGATTCAGAAACATCTACCAACTCTTCTCTATCTTCCAACCCTAAGATATCGATCGAATGATTAGAAAGAAGGGAAAGATGGATGCAAAACTTTCCGACGCCAGAACCTAAATCGACAAGTGATGTCACTCTATCCAGAGACAGGTACTTCCAAGTCCTTTCAATGACGGAAATTGGCGTCCATTGGTATGCAGAAAGAATTTGGAATTTTTGGGAAAGGCAGGAATCCCATAAGGCATCTGTCATTGGATCCCCTACGCTCAATTTCTTTCCTTTATTGAAAAATTGGTTTCTCATTTCTTTATGTTATGTTACACCTTTTGTTTATGGACCAAAAGATTCAGTATTTGAACCAAATGATCGAAATCATTGATAACAAAGTTACCATTTTTAAAAAAACAAGTCCAAATTACCACAAGCAGCTTACACTGCCGAAAAACAAGTGCTCACACGCACAATCCAAGAAACAATCCAACTTGCCGAAGAAATCAAACCAGTCCCCTTTTCCCTAATTAATGATTTGAAAGCTCTCATCAAACAATTATAATTTGAATTCGCTTTGACTAAAAGCGATTCAAATTATGGAACCAAATTTTTGTTACCAAGTCCCTGTGGTCATCGGCGCTGGAATTTCTGGTGCGACCATTGCTATGCTCGATCCAAGTGTGGTAGTCTACGATAAAGGCAGATCCTCTGGAGGAAGGGTATCAAGTAAATCAGGAAATGATTCTTCTTCTTACGACTTTGGGGCCACAATGTTTCGAGATTTTATGGAAGTGAGTTGGCTTGGACAAGAAACTAAATATTCCATTTTAGAAATTTTGAAGTCGCAGTCGGTTTCTTTGCCAATCAAACCTATCTATAGTGAAGCACATTTTTATCCAGCTTTAGGTATGGCCAATTTAGTTTCTGCCATGTTTGGGAGTGTAAAACCAATCCAAAGCCATACTTTAAAAAAGATAGAATCGTTAGATGAAAAAACATGGAATTTAGAATTTCATAACTCTGCCACTAAACAAAAAGATACGATTTGTACGCATTCTGTCATCCTAACCCTCCCCATTCCTCAAATTTTGGAAATTTTTCATCGTTCAAAAGAAAATCCCCAACTCAAACAATGGATTGATTTTTTAAATCAATACAATGATTACCGTAAAACTATTGTTAGTTACTTTTATTGGGACAAATGGAAACCTAATTGGAAGAAACTTTCCTTGGATCCAGATGCTAACATTCCAATCACTACAACTCTACAACCTGGAACAGATTGGGAATACCAAAGTTGGGAAAGTCTCAAATACCCCCAAGAATTTCATTCAGGTTCTGCCCTTCTTGTCCAATTTGGTGCCTTATTTTCCGAAAGCCACTTTGAAGATTGGATGGATGAGAAAAAAAATCCCACTGCAAAATATAAAGACTATCTCATACAAAGTTTAAAAGAAATATTGAATGCCCCGAAACCTAACTTAATTTGGAACCATAGGTGGAAATATGCGCAAGCGCAGATGCCCCTTTTAGGAAGAGAAGGAACATTAAACCTAGACTCCGAAGCCTTTGAGAAGTGGAAACAACTTTGCAGAGATACTGGGATCACAATTCTCGGAGATTGGCTTTTTGGTGCCAAAATTGAAAGGATCATTGGAGGAGTTTATTTTCTCTCTCACAATGATCTATTGTAAGTTTATTCTTTTGCGAGTAATTCTCGAAATTGATTCACTCGCCTTCTGTTGGCAAAAATATCCCATAACCCAAGTATCGATTGGGAACGCACTTGGGCTTCCTGTTTATCTTCTGGAAAATAAATCTCCACCCGATCGGGAAATCGAAATACTTTTGTGAAAAAAATCACTCGGATGTATTCTCCCTCTTTCTCTTCAATGATCCAAATGTTTTCGGATTCATGAAAGTATTTGGCCATTCGTTCAAAGGCAACTTGACGAGTGGTAGTATAAACAATGGGATCCACTTTATGAACAATGTTATATTGCATGCTTTGACTAGAAACGCAGTTAGGTGACGGTGGGCAACCGCGGAGTTCCCCATCACTGACCCCGGAAAGAGGACTTAATACACTCATACAACAAATAAAGAAAACACCTAAAGCAGCTTCCATATCTCCTAAATTCGAAAACTTGCTGTTTTTTACTTGCAGATTTTATAAATTTTCTTATTTTTATCGGCTCATGAAACGAATCAAAAAATATTCCATTTCTGCATTGATTTTTAGTATCATCTTACTTATCATTGCTGCCTATTATTTTTCTAGTTTGGTACTATATCCAAAAGTCAATTGCAGCTTGGAGCACCATGTGTTCTGTAATGGTCCTTCGGAAGTGGGTTTGCAGTTTGAAGAAGTGGAAATCACGACAGAAGACAAACTTAACCTTGTTAGTTACTGGATTCCCGCCAAACAATCCAAAGCCTCAATTATATTAGTACACGGCCACGGAGGACAAAGAAACGAAGGGATTCGATTTGCTAAAAGCCTACACCAAGCAGGATACAACTTACTCCTCTTAAGTTTACGAAGAAACCATGGTGGATTTGCATCCATGGGATTTCATGAACAAAAGGATGTAACAGCTGCTATTTCCTATTTAAAAGAAAAAGGTTACAACAAAATTGGTATCTTTGGATTTTCTATGGGTTCTGCGACAAGTATCATCGCCATGGCCGACCATCCAGAAATCGAAGCCGGTCTCTTTAGCAGCGGTTATGGGAGCGCAATTGATGTTCTTGTTGAATCTGCTAAACGTGATTTTGGAATCCCGTATTATCCTCTCATTCCCGTAGTCAAATTGGCACTCAACTTACGGGGAGATATGGACATTGATTCGGTAAGGCCTATTGATAAAATTGCCTCCATTAGCCCGAGGCCCATTGCTCTCTTTCATTGTAAAATGGACGATTACGTAGACTACCACCATGCTTTGGACCTATTTGCCAAGGCGGGAGAGCCCAAATCTCTTTGGTCACCAGAATGCAAACGACATGAACGTCTTTGGAATTTTGATTCGAAGGAAGCGGAATCAAGGGCAGTTGGATTTTTTCAAAAGTATTTGAAATAACACGGCTTTGTTCGCCTGTCTCCCTTCCGGGTCGGCTTACCCAAATCATTGCTCCCAATGGGTCGCAACAATTCGGCTCACAAAACTGTTCGAGTCGATCTAGTTGTATTTGAATGTTTGGTTTGTGATTAGTTTGATTTGCTCGAAGGGGGACTCGACCTCTCCGCTGCTCGGACTTCCTGTCCGATCAACGCTCCGAGGCACGGTTTTGTTCGCCTGTCTCCCTTCCGGGTCGGCTTTTCCAAATCATTGCTTCCTATAGCGCAACGATTCGGCTCACAAAACTGTTCGAGTCGATCTATATGTATTTGAATGCTTGAGTTGTGATTAGTTTGATTTTGCTCGAAGGGGAACTATCACTTCACCCCACAAACTCCGATTTTTCCCCACCACCAAAAGACGCTACTTCCTCTCCTCCTACTTCTAAAACAAATTCCCATTCCTCCACCCCTTCACCTAACAACGAAAGTAACTACTCCCAAACCTTCACCTTAAAAAGTAAAAATTATAAATGTAATGACTATTCATTATTAAAAGATTCAGAAATTAACCACTTTTTCAAAATTAAAACCTTAAAGATTTTAAGTTCTATATATCCTAAGACTTGTGATTGTAATAATCCTAACCTACTATTTCTAAAAGTAAAAAAAAGAGATTCAATCGCTAGATGTTCTAACTGTCATAAGATGGTAAGTATCACTGCAAAAACACCCTTTGAAAATTATAGATCAAATTTATCTTACATTAGTTTTATAATTTGGGATATGATTAACCAGTATCCAAAGATAATGACTTCAAAGGAAATTTCTAGAAAACTAAATCTATCTTATAAAACGAGCTTCTATCTAAAGAAAAGATTACAGGTCATATTCTCACAGTTAAACGATACTCTAAAAAATAAATTATACGAGGAGCTTAAAAACCCTGTAAATACAGACAAAAAACCTATTGCAGTAGCTGATAGTGTAGTATTATTTTCTGCATCATTACGAGCCAATAAACATAGAAGTAGAAGGTATAAAACAGGAACCGCTTCTATATATCTATCTAATAGTCTAGGTGGTGGTCAATGTGGAACGTTAGTACATACAGTAGGCATTAATGGAGGTATGACATTTTATAAGTCTATTCCACTTAATAACCAGGAGTATCTAGAGAAGGACTTAGATGATAAGATTCCAAAAAATGCCACTTTATACACAGATGAGGGTTATACGTTTCTATGGGATAGAGTGAATCATAAAATGGTTAATCACTCTAAGAAAAGTAATGATCCTAGGTACAATTTGTCCAGGGAAAGGTGGGTAACTAAGGAAGGTGTCTCAAGTAATGGAGCAGAATCTAGGAATAATTTATTAAAACAATCATTTAGAAGCTATGGTTATGTAAGTCCTAAGTGGTCACAATTGTATTTGGATGAAATTAGTTTACTAGGTAATATGAGATTTTGCGAGCCGTTAAGGAATCTTTTGGCAGGTGGGGAAAAATGGGATTTGTGGGGTAAGGGAATATCTTCTGCTCGAAGGGGGACTCGAACCCCCACACCTTGCGGCACTACCACCTCAAAGTAGCGTGTCTACCAATTCCACCATCCGAGCAGGTGTGTATGTAGGTCAGGTTAGGAAAACGGGTTCTTTCGTCAAGGAGATGAATTTTCTCTTGTCACTTGCACTCACCAATGGGTAGGTTGTAGGGGTCAAGTATGCAAGTATCCGATCTTACCTTTCGCCTCAAACTCCTGCTTATAGGTTTTCTTTCTCCTTTGTTTGTTCTAGTTGGTCTTCTCCTGTCAGCTCCGTATTGGTTAAAATCCTCTGAAACTTACCAAAAATCAGATGTGGCAGTTTTAGAAGTATCAAACTCTTTGCCATCCAAAAAGATTCTAAAAGCGGTGGCGGCATTATCACAACGTTCCGATTTTAAAAAACTGATCCTTGTTATACGAGAGGACAAATCACAAAATTTACTCGATTCACCACAAGAAAAAGAGACAAAAATCAAAGAACATTTGAGTTCCTTAGGAATTGGACCCGGGCTTGTATCCTCTTTAGTAATCGCCGGAACCAAAATGGGTGACACAGACGAGGCATCCAAAAACCTATTAAAAATAGCTGTTTCGGATAACTTAAGGAACATTTTACTCCTTTGTCGGGAGTATGAAGCCAAACGAGTTTTAGGAACCTATCGCAAAACCTTAGCCAGTTTGCCTATCCAGGTGACAGCTTATGGATTTCCATCTGAAGTTTCTGGTTCCAATTGGTTTTTGTCGGAAGATGGGGTCAGAGAAATTACCGGCGAATTTGTACGTTATCTGTATTCTTATATTAGAGGTGTCCTATAAATGGATGAAATTAAAGATTCCAACGAACTTACCCAACAACGCATTCAAAAAATTAACGATCTAAAATCAAAAGGAATCAACCCCTACCCACTTCGTTTTTTTCCCAATGCAGATTCCAAATCTCTGCTTTCAGGATTTGATCCGAACCAAACAGAAAAAAAATCCTTTAAATTGGGAGGCCGATTGCATGCAAAACGTGTGATGGGTAAGGCGAGTTTTGCTCACCTAAAGGATGCAGAAGGTCTTATCCAATTGTATGCCACTCGGGATGATTTAGGAGAAGAAACCTATTCTATTTTTAAATCTTTAGATTTAGGAGATTGGATTGGTATCGAAGGATGGCTTTTTCAAACTCAAAAAGGAGAAACCACCCTCCATTTAACTAGCGTTCAACTGCTTGCAAAATGTATCCGACCACTTCCTGTTGTCAAAGAAAAAGATGGTGTTGTTTATGATGCTTTTTCGGATGTGGAACAACGTTACCGCATGCGTTATGTGGATCTTGTTGTAAATGAAAACGTAAGAGAAACTTTCAAAATGCGTTCCCGCATCATTTCTGAAATTCGAAATTTTTTAACCAATGAAGGATTTTTAGAAGTAGAAACTCCCATGATGCAACCCATTGCTGGTGGTGCGGCGGCTCGTCCTTTTGTCACTCACCACAATACATTGGACATGGAACTTTTTCTTCGCATTGCTCCAGAACTTTATTTAAAACGACTGATTGTGGGTGGCCTTGACCGAGTGTTTGAACTGAACAGAAACTTTCGTAATGAAGGAGTTTCCACAAAACACAATCCCGAATTTACAATGATGGAAGCCTATATGGCGTTTGGTGATATGGAAGCCATGTTGTCTCTCACTGAACGAATGATTGTCTCTGTAGCACAGTCTATTGGCAAAGGATTAAAATTTGCTTATGGGAAAGACCAAATTGATCTTTCTCCTCCATGGAAACGAGCAAAATACATTGATATCATAAAAGACTATTCCGGAATTGATTTTAGTCAAATCAAAGATTTGAAAGATGCAATCGCTAAGGCAAAAGCCAAAGGTGTAGACTCTTCTGATTCCGTTTCCATTTGGAAAGTTTGTGATGATGTATTTAGTTCCCTCGTGGAACCTCACCTCATCCAACCTATCTTTATCACCGATTTTCCCAAAGAACTCTCTCCCCTTGCTAAGTCACGTGAAGATGATCCAAATTATGTAGAACGATTTGAACCCTATGTGGCCGGTCGTGAGATTGGGAACGCCTTCACGGAGTTAAACGATCCGTTCGACCAAAGAGAACGATTTGAAGAACAAGTGAAACAAAGAGAAGCTGGTGATGATGAAGCCTTTATGATGGACGATGACTATATCCGCGCTTTGGAATATGGACTCCCACCCACAGGTGGTCTTGGAATTGGAATCGACCGGCTTGTGATGTTACTGACAGACTCTCACTCCATTCGAGACACTATTCTGTTTCCACTAATGAGGCCAGAATAGAATTAGAAGCGGATCCCAAAACCAATAAAAGGACTGATCGCTAAATCAGTTTAGAGACCAGCCCCAAACATAAAAAAAGCCTCCCTGGATTAGTTCCTGGAGGCTTTTTTGTTTTAGCAGACGAAGAATATTACTTTTTGCCTATATTGAGTTTTGGCTCTGATTCGATAGTACGGATCAATTTGGATAGATTCGTTTGAAAAGAAGCCGTTTGGCCCGAACTCAAGTAGTAATTGATCGTTTCCTTTCGGTTGGTATAACTGATTCCAATGTTTTGGCTTTCACCCACTTTCGGAATGAGCTCTGCAGAAATGGCGGAGCTAATCACGATGGTATCAGAATAATCAGTATTGGTGCGTTTCAGGTTGTGCCAAGTATCACCCAACTTTAAGGAGACTCCAATCGGAAGGTCCACGTCAAAGGTGCCAATTTCATAAAGTAAGTAGTATTGCACAAGGCCCGTGCTGTTATCCCGTTCCGCTTTAAAGTAAACACAAGGACGTTTTCCGAAAACCAGTAAAAATTTCCGTAAACAAATCTCTTTGGAAATGGCAGTTTGTTGCTCTAAGGTTGGTTCCGGTGTGACAACAAAGGCCTTGGTCCCAGAGCAGGAAACAAAAACCAGAAAAGTGAGGAAAATGAAGGAAATTCGGGTGAAGGAGAAGATTCTTTCCATGGTAAGCTCAACCTTTTTCGAGGTGCAAGGTTTAGCAAAGGAAAAAATCCTGTTCCTATGGTATCTTATCCCAAAGGAAAAATAAAAGTCCTACTTCTGGAAAACATCCACAAGGATGCTTACGAACTTTTCCACCGAGACGGTTTTGACGTCACCCTCGTCAAAGATGCGATGGAAGAAGCAGAACTCATAGAAAGAATTTCTGATGTACATGTTTTGGGCATTCGTAGCAAAACAAATGTTACAATGAAAGCCCTCCAGAATGCTAAAAAATTAATGACCGTTGGCTGTTTTTGTATTGGAACCAACCAAGTAGAATTAGAGGAAGCCGAAAAACGAGCCATCCCCGTCTTTAACGCTCCTTACAGCAATACCAGGTCTGTGGCAGAACTTGTGATCGCTGAGATCATTATGTTGGCAAGAAAAGCAACCGACCAGTCCCGCGATGTCCACCTAGGTAAGTGGAATAAAATCGCCAAAGGTTGTTTTGAAGTCCGTGGCAAAACTTTAGGAATCATTGGTTACGGACATATTGGATCCCAAGTCTCTGTACTTGCGGAATCTATGGGAATGAAGGTAGTCTTTTTTGATATCATTTCCAAACTTCCCCTTGGAAATGCTTCTTCCGTCCATACGTATGAAGAACTACTCAATCAATCTGATTTTATTACCTTCCATGTACCGGAAACCGAAGAAACAAAAAATCTATTCCGCAAAGAACATTTGCCTATTGTAAAACAAGGTGCTTATCTCTTAAACCTATCGCGTGGAAAAGTATTGGAAATCGATGCTCTTGTAGAAGGATTAAAATCTGGGAAACTGGCTGGTGCTGGCGTGGATGTGTTCCCAGAAGAACCAAAATCAAATGATGATCCTTTCACGAGTCCACTCCAAGGTCTACCGAATGTCATTCTCACTCCGCATGTCGGTGGATCCACGGAAGAAGCACAAAGGAATATTGGATCTGAAGTCGCAGAAAAACTTTTGAAGTATGTAAATAACGGATCTACAACCTTCTCTGTGAATTTTCCAAACATTGAACTAGGAAGTTTGAAATCAGGATACCATAGAATTCTCAATATCCACCAAAATCAACCAGGGTTCTTAAGAGATATCAACTCCATTATCTCCGATATGGGGGGAAATATCCTCACACAAAACTTAAGCACTTCGTCTAACATTGGCTATCTGAGTATGGAAATTGACAAAAACTTGGGTGATGAATTGAAAGATAAAATCAAAGCCCATAAACATTCCATTCGGACTCGAATTCTCTATTAGAAATCAATGGGAAGGAAAATATCCAAATGATAGAAATCCTTCCCATCTTTACAAGCTCACCCCTTAGAAACTTTAGTTATCTTGTATATTCCAACCGAACTGGCGATGCCTATGTGATTGATCCATACGACGCAAAATCCATTCTCACTCAAACAAAACAATTGGGTGTGAAAATAAAAGGGATTCTGAACACCCATGAACATGGAGACCATACCCAAGGAAATTTGGAACTAAAAGAGGAAACGAGAGCAATCATCTATGGTCATTCCAATGCCAAAGACAAAATTCCTGGACTCGATCAAACTCTAAGAGAAGGTGATATAACCTTTTCTGTGGAAGAAGAATCCCTGGTTGTTTGGAACACACCAGGACATACATTTTCTCACTTAAGTTTTGTTCATAAAAACCCAAAGACCATTCTTGGAATTTTTTCGGGGGATACTCTTTTTAATGTTGGAGTCGGGAATTGCTTTCGCGGGGGGGATCCCAATGTACTCTATGACACCATCCAGGCTCGTTTCGAAACCCTACCTGACAGTTGTTTGTTGTATCCAGGTCATGACTACTGGGAAAACAATCTAAAGTTTGCTGAACATGTAGATCCTGAGAATGATTTCAGAGAAGAATACAAATCCAAGTTAATCCCCTTTCAAGTCTCCGAAATGGGTGCAGAAAAAAAATTAAATCCATTTTTTAGAAGGAAAACAAAGTCAGTCAAGGACCGATTAATGGAGTTAAAAGAAACATACACGGATGATCGTTCCGTATTTTTAGTTTTACGAAAGATGCGAGATCATTGGTAATTTGAATTTACAATATCCAAAAAGGGTTTACAGTTGAGTCAATGACCATCATTACCATCTGTTTACTAGTCGCTATAGGCCAAATTTACTTAGCAAAAGGAATTGTCGCCATTGCCATGGCAAAAGAAGGCAAGGGTTACGACAACCACCACCCAAGAATGCAACAAGCCAAACTCACCGGTTGGGGAGCAAGAGCCAATGCCGCCCACCAAAATGGTTTTGAAGCATTTTCCATTTTCTCCATCGCCGTTTTATTCAATCTCCTTCTTGAAGTTGATTTTTATTGGTTAGAAATTCTTTCCTTAAGTTTTGTTGGTTTACGATTTTTGTATATTTATCTTTACATTGCTGATCTGCCGAAAGCTCGATCTACCATCTGGACTCTTGGTTTTCTTTGCACTATGGCGATGTATCTCCTGCCTCTCCTCCCTTGAAACACTTTAGATTTTATAGTCTTCTCTTTGTCTCTTTATGTTTGGTGAGTTTCTTTGTTTATTCTCAAGCAGAAGACAAAAATCAACCAAATGAAAAAAAACAAAGGGTGATGGACTTTCAAAAAGCCAAACGAATCTTAAAACGCTTTTATAAAAAAGTAGGCGTTGATTTTTATTGTGGTTGTCAATTTACCGAAGACACTGAAGTTCCAGGCCGACTTAAAATTGATTTTGAATCCTGTGGGCTTAACAGCCGTAAAGACAATCACCGCCAAACATGGATTGAGTGGGAACATATTGTTCCTGCTCATAGTTTTGGAAAAGACCGAGAGTGTTGGACCAAAAAAGACTGCGAACTGAACGGAAAGTTTGTGCGAGGGCGAAAATGTTGCCAAGCAACCGATCCCGAATTCAATCAAATCGAAGCCGATTTACATAATATAGTTCCTGTTCCAGGAGAAATCAACGCAGATCGGGGGATTTTTTCCTATGGGGAGATTGAAGGCGAAGAAAGAAATTATGGACTTTGCGATTTTGAAGTGAATTTCAAAGAACAAACAGCAGAACCACAACCAAAGATTCGCGGAGACATTGCGCGCACCTATCTCTATATGGAGTGGAAGTATGGGATCGCAATTCCCGAGGGAAGAAGGAAACTCTATGAATCTTGGAACAAACTCGATCCACCTGATACTTTCGAAATCCGAAAAAATGGAATCATAGAAAGGATCCAGTCCGTTAAAAATCCTTTCATAAATTGAACCGACGTTTACATTCGGACTCTAAAAAATTGCGAAACTCCATCATCCGAAGAGATGGTGTACGGTTGTTGGGATGAACCACCCAAACACTTCCAAAATTTTCCAGAGGGAAATCTGTTAGTATAGGAATGAGTTTCCCCGATTGGATGTGAGCTTCTATATCCCAGAACGAACGAATGAGAACTGCTTTTCCCTTTAAACCCATTTGCACAAGACTCGCAGCATCATTGGATAAAAAATTTCTTTTTCTAGTTACCTCTGCGAGCTTTAGTTCCGTTCCAGAAAAGCCTAAATCCTTATGTAAATCCAAATACAAAAGATTATGTGTTTCTAATTCATTTGGGGATAGGATGGGTTTGTTCGATTTCAAATATTCTGGACTAACAACCGCTAAGATTCGATTCTGAAAGAGATAAGTTCCCACAAAGTTTACTGGAATTTCCATTGCCACACGAATTCCTATATCAATCGACTCTTCCATAAGATCCAAAATACTATCTGTTACGATCAGTTGGATTTTAATTTTTGGGTTTTGTTCTAAAAAACCTTCAATGATTTCCGATACAAAATGATTTGCCATCGAACTTACACATGTGATCCGAAGGGTTCCCTCTAACTCATCTTTGTTGGCTAAAGAATTCTCAAGTTCCTTAACACTTTCTAAAACGGAATTCACCTTTTGGAAAATTAATTCCGCTTCTCTTGTAGGAACTACCTTTCTTGTATTGCGGTAAAAAAGTTGCGTTTTCCAAATCTTTTCGAGTCCCGAAATCCTTTTGGCGACTGCGGCTTTAGTCACACCCATTTTACTTGCCACTTGCGTAAAACTACGCTCCTGCACCACGAATGCGAAGGTTTTAAGATCTTCTAAGTCCCGAATGAGAGATTCCATACCATAATTGAATACCAATAAGATACAATCTGTCAACTAGACTTCATATCGACTCTTTTTAGTTTACAAATACTCAGGGAATCAGAGACCGGCTCCTATGAATGCAATCGAAACAAATATAGCTATCGGGAGAAAATATGAAGACCATTTTTGCCATCTTTGATTCCAAACAAAACAAAGCCGTTTTACAAACATTAGATGCCAAGCTACTTTTCCTAGGAGATCACAATGTTCGAGCGTGAAAAACA
The DNA here is from genome assembly GCF_000332455.1 of Leptospira vanthielii serovar Holland str. Waz Holland = ATCC 700522. Taxonomy (GTDB): domain Bacteria; phylum Spirochaetota; class Leptospiria; order Leptospirales; family Leptospiraceae; genus Leptospira_A; species Leptospira_A vanthielii. Next base: position 145,881 of record NZ_AOGY02000051.1, read on the forward strand.
ATCGGTAAAATTATACTCGGAGGATTTACAAAATGAATACAGGACTTAAAGAGAAAAAAGTTTTAGTGACAGGATCTACCAAAGGCATCGGTTTTCAAACAGCTGTCCAGTTTGCAAGAGAAGGGGCCGAAGTTTTTGTCCATGGCAGAACGGATGCTGCAGTCGCAAAGGCAATTGCGGAAATCCAAGCCATCCAACCAAATTCAAAGCTCGGTGGAGTGTCGGCAGATTTGGCTTTAGAAGAAGGTATTCAAAAGCTTGTCAAAGAAGTTCCCAGGGTCGATGTTCTTATCAATAACGCAGGTTATTTTGAACCTAAACCGTTTTTTGAAATCACAAGAGAGGACTGGAAAAAAATATATGACACCAATGTCCTCAGTGGTGCCGAGCTCACACAACATTATTTAAAAGGAATGTTGGAAAGAGACTATGGTCGGATTGTATTTGTCTCCAGTGAATCGGCCCTAAACATTCCTATCGAGATGGTGCATTATGGGATGAGTAAAACGGCCCAACTTTCGATCTCCCGAGGCAGTGCCGAAATCACAAAAGGATCCCAAGTCAGAGTCAATTCGGTTTTACCGGGCCCCACTCTTTCGGAAGGTGTTGAGGACTTCATCCAAAGTTTAGCAATCGCACAGGGAAAAACAAAGGAAACAATGGCAAAAGATTTCATTATAGAAAATCGTCCCACCTCCCTTGCCCAAAGGTTCGCCAGACCAGAAGAAATAGCAAACGTCATTCTCTTTCTCGCCAGTGACCAATCTTCCATGATCAATGGAGCCTCGGTCCGAGCCGATGGAGGGGTTTTCAAATCCATTTGAAGTGGAAAAAGAGTTACGCAGTTTTTTCTAAATTTGGCAAAAGAGATTTTGCTTCATTTACAGAAAACTGCCGAATTTTCAAGCTGGAATTGGTATGAAAGAATATGACATCATTGTCATTGGCGCCGGTGCCGGAACCAAACTCGTCACTCCTCCCTCGCACCTTGGCAAACGCGTAGCTGTCTTCGAAAAGGAAAGCCCTGGTGGAACCTGCCTCAACCGTGGTTGCATTCCTTCCAAAATGGTGATCTATCCATCCGAGCTCATTCGTATGACAGAAGATACAGAGAAGTTTCCGGTGCATTTCAAAGATAGACCATTGGCCGATGTGGACAAAATCTTTCGGCGTGTGAACGAAACCGTAAAACAAGATTCCGATTCCATTCCCCTTGCCTATGAAAAAAATCCCAATATTGACTTTTACCCAAAACAAGTCCGGTTTGTCAGTGAACGAGTTTTATCCGATGGAACAGATACTTACACCGCCAAACATATATTTGTTGTCACAGGCACAAGACCCCAAATCCCAGACATCCCTGGATTAAAAAATACACCATTTTGGACTTCTAGAGAAGCCCTTTCACCAAACCAATTTCCAAAATCTCTTCTTATCATTGGAGCCGGTTTTATCTCTCTAGAACTTGGTGCCGCTTACCAGGCTTACGGATGCAAAGTCACAGGCCTCACTCGAACAGACATTTTACGAGCCGCCGATGGAGATATCAAAAAAGAACTAAACCTTCATCTTCCCTTTCTGATTGAATCTCATTACCAAATTGAAAAGGTAGAATTTGAAAACGGAGAGTTTCGAGTCACAGGCCAAACAAAAGAAGGAAAAAAAACCATTCATACCGCCGAACGTTTGCTTGTGGCAACAGGAATTCGTCCCAATACTGATGACTTAGGTTTGGAAAAAACAAATATCAGAACAAATGAAGCCGGCTACATTCTTGTAAACGATCACCTAGAAACAACGGAACCTGGGATCTATGCCTTTGGAGATGTGATTGGCAGGTACTTTTTTAGACATAGTGCCAACTTCGAAGGGGAATATCTCTTCGAACATCTGTATGGTGCTAAATCCGATACCCCTATCCAATATCCACCGATGCCGGAAGCAGTCTTCACTCACCCTCAAATTGCAAGCGTCGGTTTTACCGAAGAAGATTTGATAAAGAAAAAGATTCCGTATTACAAAGGAATTAACCCTTATTCCTCAAGTGCAACGGGAATGGCAAGAATGTCAAACTCTGGATTTGTAAAAGTGCTTGTTTCGGAAGAAACAGAAGAAGTGTTAGGTGCCCATATCATTGGGGAAGAAGCAGCAAACCTTCTCCACCAAATTGTCCTCGGAATGTATCTAAAAGCAAAATTAGATCAGTATTTAGGAATGATCTATATCCATCCCGCCATTTCGGAGATTACAAGGAATGCATTTCGAAAAGTTAGAGACGAAAAACTAAAAAGGATAAAAAAATGAAAAAGTTTTTATTCAACCGTTATGACAAAGATACCCTACTAAAAAAAGTATCCACGGATCCAAGAGAAAGAAGAGTTATCTCCTTTTATCGTTATGTAAAAATCGAAGACCCAATTGTGTTCAGAGACAAACTCTATGATGTTTTTGAAGACCTGGGAATTCTTGGAAGAATTTATCTAGCAAAAGAAGGAATTAATGCCCAGTTTTCGATTCCTGTGGAAAACTATGAGAAACTTAGATCGGTTGTGGACTCTATTCCAGAACTTAAGAAAATATATTTTAATGATGCGGTAGAAGACAAAAAGGAAAGTTTTATCAAACTGGCCATCAAAGTTCGCAAAAAAATTGTGGCTGATGGTTTGGATGATTCAAAGTTTGATCCCTCAGACGTCGGAACCCACCTAACTCCAATGGAATTTCACGAAGCTCTCGCAGAACCCGGAGTGATTGTTGTGGACCTTCGCAATAATTACGAATCAGAAGTAGGCCATTTTGAAAATGCCATCCTTCCTGATGTAGGAACCTTCCGAGAGGAATTGCCACTTGTCGAAGGTATCTTAAATGATGCTAAAGATAAAAAAATCCTACTCTACTGCACCGGTGGCATTCGTTGTGAAAAAGCAAGTGCCTACTTGAAATACAAAGGTTTTTCCAAAGTCCACCAGCTCCAAGGGGGAATCATCAATTACGCAAAAGCGATTCTAGACGCAGGCATTCCTTCTAAATTCAAAGGGAAAAATTTTGTTTTTGATGATAGGCTCGGGGAAAGAATCACAGAAGATGTTTTGACCGTTTGTTATGTTTGCGGAAAACCCAGTGACCGCCATACCAATTGTGCCAATCTCGGTTGTCATGTTCTCCTTATCCAATGTGAGGATTGTGCGAAAGAACTCCTCAATTGTTGCTCCGAAGAATGTAAAAAAATAGTCTTATTACCAGAAGAGGAACAAAAACTCTTAAGAAAAGAAAACAGGGTAAATAAAAAATATCCCACACACCACCTAACAAGAAAACTAGTAGGAAAATAAATGTCAGAATACGCAATCGAATTGGAGGGTTTAGAAAAAACCTATCCGAATGGAGTGAAGGCCCTTCGTTCCATCAATTTAAAAGTAGAATCGGGGGATTTTTTTGCCCTCCTCGGTCCCAACGGTGCCGGAAAATCAACCACCATTGGAATCTTAAGTTCCCTCATCAACAAAACCGGCGGAAGAGCAAAAATCTTTGGAGTGGATATTGATTCCCATCCCGATCTTGCCAAAACCTTTTTAGGTATTGTTCCGCAAGAATTTAACTTTGGAATCTTTGAAGCTGTGGAACAAATCCTCATCAACCAAGCAGGTTTCTATGGAATGCCCTACAAAGAAGCTAAAGACAAAGTGGAATATTACTTAGAAAAACTATCACTCTATGATAAAAGAAAGTCTGCTGCGGGCCAACTCAGCGGGGGAATGAAACGGAGACTTATGATTGCAAGAGCTTTAGTGCATGATCCCAAACTTTTGATCTTAGATGAACCAACAGCCGGCGTAGACATTGAAATCAGAAGGTCTATGTGGGAATTTCTAAAAGAACTCAACCAAGCTGGAAAAACCATCATCCTTACAACTCACTATTTAGAAGAAGCAGAATCTCTCTGTAAAAATATAGCCATCATCGACAAAGGGGAAATTGTAGAAAACACCTCGATGAAAAAGTTATTACATCGTTTGGATAAGGAAACCTTAATCATCGACTTAAAAAAATCTTTCAAAACAAAACCAGTATCCAAAAAATTTCATTGGGAGTGGTTGGATGACCATACATTAGAGGTGCAATTAGATAAAAAAGATTCTGTGAACCAACTCTTTACCGAACTTACCAAACTAAATCTAGAAGTACTTAGTCTTAGAAACAAATCCAATCGATTAGAAGAACTTTTTTTGTCTCTTACAGGAAAAAACTAAATATGTGGAAACGTAATTTTACTGCCTTACAAACTATTGTTAGAAGGGAATGGATTCGCATCATACGCATTTGGGTCCAAACTCTGATCCCACCAGTCATCACGATGGCTTTGTATTTTTTAATCTTTGGTGAACTTGTGGGACGCCAAATTGGAAAAGTGGGAGAATTTACTTATATTGAGTTCATTGTTCCGGGCCTCATTATGATGAGTGTCATCACCAATTCTTATAACAATGTGGTCTCTTCCTTTTTCTCCAGTAAGTTCCAAAGAAACATTGAAGAATTACTCGTATCTCCCACCTCTCCTTATACCATTGTTATTGGTTATACGTTTGGTGGAGTGGTTCGTGGACTTTTTGTGGGAATCCTTGTCACTCTTACGTCTCTATTTTTTACCAATCTTAGGTTCCACAATCCCTTGGTGATTGTCTTTACAGTCATCATGACATCGATTCTCTTTTCACTCGGTGGATTTTTTAATGCTCTTTTTGCCAAAAAATTTGATGATGTCACCATCATCCCCACCTTTATCCTCACTCCTTTAACTTACCTCGGTGGTGTATTTTATTCCGTAAAAAACCTTCCCGGATTTTGGCAAACGGTCTCCTATTGTAATCCCATTCTTTATATGGTAAACTTATTTCGTTATGGTTTTATTGGAGTGAGCGATGTGAATTTATATTTCTCTTTTGGATTTATCATACTCCTTTCGGCTCTTCTCTTTTATATCAATGTGAGGTTAATGAAAATTGGTTATGGAATCAGAAACTAAAGAATCAAGACAAACTCGGATGGAAACCATTCTAAGGAATCAGTTTGCTCCAAAGATGTTTACGCTTACCGATGTCTCCCTGGAACACGCAGGCCATCCGGGAATGACAAAAGGTTCCAAAGAAACCCACTTCCGTTTGCAAATGGTTTCCTCAAAATTTGCAGGTAAGACAACTGTGGAAAACCACCGAGCAGTCTACGCAGAACTTGCGCCGGAATTCAAAAAAGGCCTCCATGCTTTGGAAATGGACCTTTCTGCCCCTTAACACCGTCTAATCATTATGACCAAACCTTTACTTGTCAGTTTTAAACTTTGTCCTTATGTCCAAAGGTCCGTAATCAATCTTCTAGAAAAAAAAGTAGATTACGATATCAAATACATTGACCTCGCAAAAAAGCCGGATTGGTTTTTGAAAATTTCTCCTTTTGGAAGAGTTCCCGTCTTACAGATAGGAGACGATGTGATTTTTGAATCGGCGGTCATCAACGAATACTTAGATGAAACAAATGAACCAACTCTCCATCCGAAAGACCCCATCCAAAAAGCCAAACATCGTTCCTGGACAGAGTTTGCCAGTGCCCTCCTTGCGGACCAATACGGATGGACGATGTCCAAAGAAAAATCAGACTCCGATAAAAAAAGAGAAGAGATCTTATCCAAATTTAAAATTTTAGAAGCAGGCCTTCCGTCACCTACCGGATCGACACTCTTCTTTGCAGGTTCCCAAATGCATTTGGTGGATACTGCCTTTGCCCCTTTCTTTATGCGTATGCAATTTTTAAGTGACCATAACCCAGAATTCTATTTGCTCGGAGATTTTCCAAAGATCCAAAAATGGAGTGAAACTCTACTTTCACTCCCCTCGGTAAAGAATTCTGTTTTACCGGAAGTGCCAACAGAATATCTTGAATTTATCAAAGCCCACCATTCCTGGATGGGAGGAATACTATAGGATGACAATCCCTGAAATCCAAAAGAAAATTGAAGATGGCCTTCCCGGCTGCAAAGTGGAAATATTAGATCCGTACCGGGACGGAGTGCATATCAAAGCGGTGGTAACCTTTCCCGGTTTCTCAGGTAAAGGTCTTATCGAACAACATCGTATGGTCTATGCCACTTTGAAAGATGAATTAAAAGAAGAAATCCATGCATTGGCATTGGAAACTAGGAGCGAATAACCATGGAACAAGAGTTAAAGGATAAAATTGAATCCTTAATCAAATCAGAGAACGTATTTCTTTTTATGAAAGGAACGCCGGAGATGCCGCAGTGCGGGTTCTCTGCAGGTGTTGTGACCACTCTCAAACAACTAGGAATTCCTTTCGGTTCGTTTAATGTTCTCTCTGATATGAAAATCAGAGAAGGAATCAAAGAATTTACCAACTGGCCGACCATTCCTCAACTTTATATTAAAGGTGAATTTGTGGGTGGCCATGACATCACGATCCAAATGGCCCAGTCCGGTGAACTAACCAAAAAAGCGGGTTAATTTCTATGATTCGCCTCTACCAGTATGACACCTGCCCCTACTGCCAACGAGTGATTCGTACCTTTGAATCCCTCGGCCTTGTTTTGGGTAAGGACGTTGAATTTGTAGAGGCATCTTACGGGACTCCTGGTCGAGCCGAAGTGGTGAGGCTTGGAGGTCAATCCCAAGTCCCCTTCCTTGTGGATGGGACTGTGCAGATGTATGAATCTGCCGACATCATTGCTTATCTAAGATCCAAATATAGTTAAATTTATAACTAGATTCTACTACAGGACTCTGCCGACTAACGGACCCTAGACTCAAATTCTCTTTCATATCGTTCCATCTTAAGAACATACAGCCTTAAAGACGATAAGTCGTAATTTAGTCATCAATCAAATCCAAGTAAATCCAAAATTTTATCCCCCACAAACCTTGGTTTGCCGGAATAAGGAAATTCATGGATGTACAATACTGGATTGAAATTGATTTCTAAAATGGCATACGTTTTTGGATCTGGTTTGGATTCTATCTTTGACGAGATGATATCAATCCCACAAATCACAGCACCGGCAGCCTTCGCCGCAGCAATCGCAATGGATTTGAATTCTGGATGCACTAAATCGGTTACATCGAGTGAATCCCCACCAGTAGATATATTGGAGTTCTTTCGAAGGAAAATTTGTTTTCCAAACTCTGGGATCGAATCAAAATCCAAACCCTGGTCTTTGAGAATGTTTAGCTCTACCTCAGACTTTTGGATCTTTTCCAGAGCTGTTTTATGACCTTCTCCGCGCCTCGGGTCTTCGTTTTTTTTTGCAATCAACTGCCTGATGGAACTTTTGCCATCACCCAACACATTGGCAGGTACCCGATTACAAACGGCAACCACCGCATCACCTAATACCAAAAACCGATACTCCGGCCCTTCGATAAATTCTTCAATGATGATGGAACTAGAAAGTCCCAAGGCAATTTGAACAAAGTTTGTAAACTTCTCAAGGGAGTCTCCTGGATTAGAAATTCCAATTCCAAGTCCAAAGTTTGTGGTTACTGGTTTGATTACCTTTTTTTTGTCTAAAAAAAATTGATAATCTTCTAGAGCGTCTTCTAAAGAAGAATAATTTCTACCAATAGGAACACGAATTCCATTCTCGTCTAACACCAATTTGGAGGCAATTTTATTCTCCATAACCAAATAAGTCATAAGACTATCTAGACGGGTTTTACTTGCCTCTTTGACAAATTCGATATGATTGCCTTGTTTTAGACGAAGGAAGTTTTCCTTTCTATCCACCATTTCGATCTGTATTCCCCGAGCAAGCGCATCCCGAATGATGATTTGCGTAGAGATTTCTAAATCTTCGTAACCTAAAGGTAAAGGTTTTGTATCCGCCACTTACTCAAACCCCACTACAAAGTTTTAAGGGTTTGATTTGGATGGGTTTTTGATTTTTCTTTAAATGACTTCCTTCCAAGGTTTCGATCTTTTGTTGTTCGTATATCGATTGGACACTTAGGTCTTCGAAGTATTTGATTTTGTTTGGAGGAAGTGGATATTGCTGTAATTCTTCCTTATGGGCTTTGGCAAGAGTAAGACCGAACTCACGATAACTCGATTTATGAATTTCTAAATCCAACTCAGACATTTCAGATCCTAAATGGCTTGGATCATCCCATTTTTCCCACTGGGCTTCCCAAGCTTTACTAAAAGGACCACTGGCATCATTTGCATCTAAAAGATCCGCTATGGGTTGGATTTCTACAAAAAGTTGGTAGACCAACTCGCGAAGAGGCATCTCTTCCCCCAAAAATTGAATTTTTGTATCTTCCTTTCTTCCAAACCAAGTAGTGACCTCTTGGTTTTTTCTCCAATCGGCCATCTCCGCCAAATCAGACTTAGGTGACTCGTTCAACATACAATAGAGTAGAACCATATGCAAAAAATAAAGACGGTTTTCTTCCACACCAATGGGAGAAAAAGGATCCAAATCCAAAAGTCGGATTTCTAAATACTCCACACCTCTTTCCACAAGAGCATCCACCACCCTTTCCTCGCCTTTCGGCACTTGTTTAGGGCGAACAAGCGAGTAGTATTCGTTCTCCAATTGTAAGATATGATCATTCAACTGGTTTGTGGCTTTCCCATTAAACTGTTTGTAAGCTGTATAAGACTTAGATACGACATTACACATTCCATTAGCATATTCTTCCAAGGAATTGACAGAAATTGGATATTTGCCTTGCACTTTACTCGTATAACCTATACTCGACAAACGAAGTGTTGTCGCATAAGGTGCTTTCAGAGTTTTGGAATCAAGTTTTTTGATATGTTTAGTTTCCTCTGTAAAAGTAATGTCTGTTAAACTAGAAGATCCGAATAAATACAAAAGAGCAGGAGAAATTCTATAGAAATTTCGAATGGTATCAAAATAGATTTGTGATTTCGTTTCGTGAGTTAATGGTTTTTTGAATCTTTTTTCCGAGACGATGGACAAAAGACATGTATCAAAAGAGATATTGTAATGAACACCTGAGATGGTTTGCATCTTCTTTCCATAACGATACCCAAGGCCATTGCGATAGATGGTCTTTTTTCTTCCCTCTGTGGAGGTTCCGTAATTTCCCACTTCAATTTTATTCTCAGAAGGTAAAATCGGTGGCATACTAAAAGGCCATAAATATTCCGAATCTAAGTTGTGTGCTGTAAATGCATGTAACTCGGTGAGTTCTTTTAAGGCATCCGGGATGGATTTGTGAATATTGGTAGCATATTCAATTTGAGCTTCGGCAAAGTCCGTTTTAATCAATGGATGGGTGAGACTTGATCCCAAAGCTTTTGGGTGAGGTTTTGAAGAAATTTGCGACTTTCCATCAACTCTTACACTTTCTCTTTCTAACCCATGTTTGGCGCTGAGTAAACATGCCCTATATTCTTCTGATAATAAACTATTTGTGGAATTCTTTTTTGTTGATGTTAATAACTTTGATTTCATGGATTAAAAACCTAAAGGGACTCCTTCCCCTTTGGGATCAGACACACCAATTAGGCGGTCTCCCTCTCTTGTCACGGCAAATACTTTAGCACGATGTCTACTATATTGGACTTGATAAAAGGGTAATTCTGACTGAGGATAACTGTCTTTTATTTCTGGATCCAAAAAAATCCGATCAGGCATAAATTGGTGGTGGATTCGTGGATAGGATACACTTTCATAAAGATCTCTCTTTTGGATCAAATACCGGTAGAGAGTATTAAAGATGGAAGTGGGAATCTGGGAACCACCGGGGGCACCGATCACCATCTTTGTTTTTCCCGAAGCATCAAGAAGGATGCTTGGGCTCATACTAGAAAGCGGAGTTTTGCCAGGTTCAATGGCATTGGCCTTCGAGCCCACTAAACCATATAGGTTTGGCACTCCTGGCGCAACGGCAAAGTCGTCCATGGTATTGTTGAGTACAAGACCCGTTCCGGGAACCATATGACCTGCCCCAAAAATCCCATTCACTGACTGGGTAGTCGAAACAGCGTTTCCTTCTCGATCAAGAATGGAGATATGCGTGGTATTGTAAGATTCTGGTTTTTTGACTTCTTCTTTGGGTGTTGGCCAACTTCCAGAAACCACTTTCCTTTCAATTTCGTTTGTTTCTTCTTTTGCATAACCTTGCGATAAAAGTTTCGAAACGGGAATGTTTGTAAATAGAGGATCGCCGCCAATCTCTGCTCGGTCTCGGTAAGCTACTCGCATAGCTTCCGTAATACGAATCATTTCACCCACATCCCCTTTCGGAAATGTATTACGATTTTGCATTTCAGAATACAAATGCATCATTGTCACAAGATGAACCCCAGAACTTGGGGGAGGCATGGTAAGAATGGTATGACCCCAAACAGAACTCACCAAAGGTTCGCTTACCTTCACTTGGTAATTTTTAAAATCATCTGGAGTGATAAATTCCTGAAATTCGGAATAGTAATTAGACACCAACTGAATCGTTTCCCCATCCGAAAATTCTTTTTCCGGATTCTCAATGATTCGCTCTAAGGTTTTAGCAAGATCCTCTTGGAGGAGAAGCTCTCCTTCTCGAATGGCCCGGTTATCGATCCCAAATACTTTTTGCATAGCCGGATTCATCTGTGGCCAAGTTTTTACAATCGCGGCCGCTAAATCCCCATAAACAGAAAAACCATTTCTCGCATAACGAATCGCAGGTGCAAGGATGTCACCGAGCGGTAATTTTCCATGTTGTTTTTGGATTTGTAAAATCCCTTGGACTGTTCCCGGAACACCAGCACTGTAAGGCCCTTTTAGAGTTTTCTCCAAAATGACAGAGCCGTCTTCTTTTAGATAAAAAGAGGCTACTCCTTTTTTGGGAGAACGTTCTCGAAAGTCGTAAGCCCACTTACCCTTCGCTGGCAAATACACAACTGCAAAGCCACCACCAAAAAGACCTGTGGAATGGGGACGAAGGACAGAGATGGCAAAACTGGCAGCGGCAAATACATCCACCACATTTCCTCCTTGTTTCCAAACCTCCATCCCCGCTTGAGATGCCAGTGGATGGTCAGAGGATATGATGATTTCTTTTCCAGTAAATTCATACCTGTCCCGTTTCTCAGAAGCACCTTCGATTTGAGGTACAGTTAAGTTTGCTTGTGGTTTAGATGGAAATGAGTCTTGAAGGAAGGGGATCGACTCACAACCGTTAAAGAATAAAAGGAGAACCAACCAATAGTTAGTTCGGATGATCAAATTCAATCGAAGATCCCCATTTGCATTTTGGCTTCTTCACTGGCCATGGCCCTAGGTTCCCATTTCGGGTTCCAAACTACATGAACCACAACTTCACTGATCCCATCCACACGAAGGGCATGGTTTTCAATATCTTGTTTCATTTGTGGACCTGCCGGACAAGCAAGGGAAGTATAGGTCATGGTGACCTCCGCTTTCTCCCCTTCCACTTTGATATCATAAATCAAACCCAACTCAATGAGAGAAATTCCAATCTCTGGATCTTCTACCATACGAACACTATGGAATACTTCCCATTCTTTCTCTGTTTCAGGATCACGTATCATATCATTTCCTCACTCAATTTTACTAGGGTTTGCCAGGGCAAAAGCCCACAACGATAACGACCAGGATGTGTTCTTAGGGTTTTAAAAAAGGATATCTCTTCTGGATCTTCAAACAAGCGAGAATCCACCCCATCTAAAAAATTTTTTCTCTCTTGCAAGTAAGACGGAAGAGCCTTCCAGTGTAGCAGTGATTTATTTTTAAAGAGAAGTCCTGCTGCTGCAGAACAAATAGAACAAGACTCACCACCGAGTCCTAAAATCTGAATGGAATGGTCTTTTTCCAATTGGTAGTAGATAAAAATTTCATCCCCGCAAAGTGGGTTCAGTCCCTTAACCACTCTATGGTCTACCTTTGGTTTTTCCCAAACGGCAAAGGACTTCCAACGCAGGAAATCTTCTAAATTACTTTCTTGCGACACGACCGAATATTGATTTTACTTTATCAATCGAATGAACCAAGGCATCGATATCTTCTTTGGTATTATAAAGATAGAAGGAGGCACGACAAGTTCCCGGAATGGACAATTGTTTCATCAGTGGTTGGCAACAGTGGTGACCCACTCGAATCGCCACACCTTCTTCATCTAAGATGGAACCAACATCATGGGGATGGATTCCGTCCATAGTAAAGGATACAACACCTCCCCTTTTGTCTAAGTCCTCAGTTCCATAAATCTGAAGTCCACCAATCCGGTTCAACCTTTCCAATGCATATTCGGTTAACATCCGTTCGTGTTCTTTGATATTTTTCATTCCTACTTTTTGCAAATAATCCAAAGCATGACTAAATCCTATGACTCCTGCAATATTGGGAGTGCCGGCTTCGAGTTTCGCTGGGAGAGCGGCATAAGTAGAACTTTCTAGTTCCACAGATTCAATCATATCCCCACCCCCAAGCCAAGGAGGCATTGCTTCTAAAATTTCTTCTTTTCCAAAAAGAACTCCGACCCCTGTGGGTCCAAGCATCTTATGCGCAGAAAATGCATAAAAATCTACATCCATATCCACCAAATGGATGGGCATATGACAAGCAGCTTGTGCTCCATCGACCAAAATTTTGGCTCCGACTTGGCGAACACGATCTATAATCTTTGTTAGGTCATGGATAGTCCCCGTCACATTCGACATCTGGCTTAAGGCCACAAGTTTTGTTCGTTTGGTGATGATTTGATTTAAGTTCGATAAGTCGTAAGTGGTGTCTTCTTGAATCGGAATGAATTTTAAAAAGGCTTTTTTCTCTAAGGCCAACATCTGCCAAGGCACTAAATTGGAGTGGTGTTCTTGAACCGATAAAACAATCTCATCCCCTTCCCCAATATTGGTTCTCCCCCAGGCTTGCGCCACAAGGTTTATGGAATCTGTTGTACCACGGGTGAAAATAATTGCCTTAGCACATTGCGCCTGGAAAAAATGCGAAGTTTTGATCCTGGTTCGTTCAAAAAGTTCAGTGGCATGTTGGGAGAGGTAATACACCCCTCTATGGATATTGGCATTATCGTTAGTATAATAGTCGTTCGTGGCATCAATCACCGATTTCGGTTTTTGGGAGGATGCCCCATTATCCAAATAAACCAATGGTTTTCCGTTGGGTAAAATCCGAGAAAGGATTGGGAAGTCTTTTCTAGTTTGGTAGGGATCTAAACTCATACCGCCTCCAAATCCACTTCCAAATCATCACCCACCACACGAACGGGAAAGATCACAAGAGGTTCTGTTGCCGGAAGGGCCAAAACCTCACCACTACGAACATCAAATTTTGCGAAATGTCTCGGGCAAGTGATGACACAACCTTCCAATTTTCCACAAGAGATTTCTTCCCCGTCATGCGTACAAGAATCTTCAAAGGCGTAATACTTTCCTTCCACTTGTGTCACGACAACATTAAAATGGCGGGTTTTGACAACAACCAAACTGCCTTCGCCCACTTCTAAAACAGAGATTAACTTTTTAAAGGCCACTATTTGCCTCCTACTAGAATCTCTCTGATTTGAGATTCCAAAGACAGTTTCACTTCTTCAGAAAAACCAATCGAGTGGATGGTCTCTCCGTAAAAAGCAGTCACAAGTAAAGACTTGGACTCTGCAGGTGTTAGACCGCGGGAAAGAAGATAAAAATACTGTTCTTCATCAATATCCCCCACAGTGGCTCCGTGAGTGCATGATACATCTTCAGCAAGCACTTCCAATTTGGGATTTGCTTCTGCTCTTGCTTTTTTATTTAAAGAAAGGTTAAAAGACTCTTGGTGGGCAATCACCTTTTTTAAGTTTGGTGGGATGATTAAATTCCCAGTAAAAATATGGTGGGATTTATCTGTAACAATCGCTTTATAACTGATTTTACTAGTGGTATGGTCAGCATGGTGGTACATCTCCATCTCTAGATCTTTTAGGTTCCTTCCCCCGAGAGCAGAAACCCCATCCACAATCACTTCTGCACCTTTCCCAAGTAAGTGGCTATGTAAAAACAATTTCGAACGAAATCCACCTATAGGAAAATGGTGAAATTTTACTTGGGACTCAGATCGAGAAAGAATGGCTACACTACGAAACCTATATAAATCGAAATCACTGGACTCTCTATCCAAAACTTCTAAAAAAGAAGCCTCTTCTGTAATATAAAAATCCAAAGAGGATGACATATGAAGGGCATCTGTTTCGTGAATGTGTTCCAATCGATTTTGGATTTTTGCAGTTTTACCCGACTTTAAATAGAAGATGCGAACAGAAAATTTAGGAGCATCTCCCATTTCCTGAAATAGAAAATCACTTTCCCCTTCCTCTACAAGAATGAGTTCATAACTTTCTGCGGCCATCAAACTTAAATAAGCAAAATAATCCTTAGGAATGTATTTTAAAATATCAGAAAGAATCCCATCGACTATCTCTTCAGGTAACGAAGGTTCGTCTGAAACTTCGTCGTTAGTATTTATAGAAATTTCTTTGGGATCAAATTGTAATTCCTTCCAATCCACGGAAGCCAAGGGAAATTTTCTCCAAGACTCATGAGAGTCTGTAGGAATTTCTAACTTTTTCCAAATTTCTAAGATGGATTTACGAAATTCTTTTGTTCGTTCTTTCGAGAGAACCAATCGATTTCTCGTGAGTGAGGAATTCATTTGACTCCTTCTCTCTCCAAAATCCAGTCGTAACCCACTTCTTCTAATTTTAAGGAGAGGTCTTTGCCACCAGTCTCTAAAATTCTACCATCAGCAAACACGTGTACAAAATCAGGAACAATATAATTCAACATACGTTGGTAATGAGTGATGAGTAAAATAGAACGTTCCGGATTTCTGTTGGAATTAATTCCTTCCGAAACAATTCGTAAAGCATCAATGTCGAGTCCAGAATCGGTCTCATCCAAAATGGAGAGAACCGGTTTGAGTAAACTCATTTGTAAAATTTCTGCCCGTTTTTTTTCCCCACCGGAAAACCCATCGTTCACATAACGACCGATAAACGACTGAGGCACTTCAAGAAGGTCCATGGATTGTTTTAGTTCTTGTTTGAATTCTTTGACAGGAACGTCCTTTCCCCTATGGGCTTTCAGAATGGACCTTAAAAAATTTCCAATGGTAACTCCCGGAAGAGCCGTTGGGTATTGGAAGGATAAAAAAATTCCGAGCCTTGCCCTTTCATCCGTCGATTTGTTTAAAATGGATTCTCCCCGAAAGAGGATATCTCCCGAAGTAATCGTGTATTTTGGATGGCCGAGAATGACGTTGGAAAGAGTACTCTTTCCAGATCCATTGGGTCCCATAATGGCATGGACTTCGCCGGGGCCGATGGTGAGATTAACCCCTCGGAGGATCGTTTTGTCCCCTACATTGGCGTGTAGAGATTTGATTTCGAGAATAGCGGACAAGGTGGTATCCTGTTTTGTATATATTTAGAATGATTCTATATTTTAGACGAATCCCTTCTACCAGGAAAAAGCACCACTCAAAAAAAACAAGATTCTATTCCGACCAACCTACCTGGGCAATCAGGATCTTTCCATCCCTAAGAGAGAAGGTAAAAATCACATACTGGTTTTGGTTCGTAATATCATAGAGTGGATAGGTCACACCCCATTTTTTCCGGAACCGATCCGATTCCTCTTTATGTTTGAGAAAGTAAGGTTTCCAAGCATAGTTGTTTCCAATTTGGCGGGAACGTTCCAAATACCCACCATTCATACGATCCAAATCGTAAGTGGGAGTGATTTGGTAACCTTCCTGATCACAAACAAAGACCTTGAGGATTTCTCTTGGTAAAGAACCAAGGATTTGTCCAAACCGGTAAGAAAAATCATCTTCTTTGGTATCCGAAAGTTCGTAGAAAAGGTCTTGGAGTTGGTCAATGATCCTTTGTTCCCGCATTCCCTTTTCCCGAAGTTCCCTAGAACGAACGCTAGAAAAGTTTTCTAAAACTGTTTTCATTTTATCGGAGAAAGTATTGCGGTTCAGAAAATGTGGGTTCGGGGTAGAAAAATAGTACCCTTGCAAAAGATTGGCTCCCATAGATAGGGCCAGGTTCACCTCTTCTTCGGTTTCAATTCCTTCAAAAAGAAGTTGGCTTCCGAGTTTCTGAGACATTTCCGAAATCGCACCAAGGACTTGTTTGAAAGAATTTTTATTCAAACTTTCTCTCATAATGCGAATGTCGACCTTCATGATATCGGGGTGTAAATAACCAATCCTCTCCAAATTGGAAAATCCAGTTCCCAAATCATCGATGGCAATTTTGAGTCCATAGTCCCGAAAAATCTGCACAATTTGGATGAGGCGGTCAATCGAACCATCAAATTCGTCCTCTGTGATTTCGATGACCACTTGGTTGCGATCAATTCCGTATTTTTCGATGAGTTGGATGATATGGAAGTTTTCTGCAAATAAATCCGTATGATGGACCCGAGACAGGAAGTTCGGCATCATATTGAAAAAGAGTTTGGTGCGTAGGGAACTTTCTTTTAAGGTCTGAACTGCCTTTTCTCTAAGAATCCGATCGATATTATAGACCGGAACCGGATCCTGGTCCCGATTGTGGAAAAGCTCACCTAAAGAATGGTAGGAGTTTTTCTCAGGATTGAACTGCCGCCCGAGCACCTCGTAAGCGGAAATGGAGCGATTGATCGCATTGACGATGGGTTGGAAATGAGGGACAAAATATGTCTCGTTCCAAAACTGGTTTCCTTCCGTTGATTCCGTTGTGAACATGGTTCCCTTTCGTCCAGGTTAGAACTAAGTTCAAAACTGACAAGTCAAAATCCCTAGATCTGAGACAATCCCAAGGAATTTTGACTCAGAAATGCCTAAAATATGTCAATTTGACTCAGATGGAATAACCATCGGGGACTGCGGTATGGCGGGGAACCACGATGATTCCCTCCCGAATCCGCACATATTCGTCTTCATATTCTTGGAGATTTTGTTCGTTTAACAGCCGAACGTTGGCTCCGATGGCGCAGTCTTTATCGACAATTGTCCGTCGTATTTCGCAGTTAGGTCCAATCCCAATCGGGATTTTTCCTGACTTACGATCAAAGTATCCATAGTGGTCCAGACCCATAATGATGGAGTCGTAGATTTTGGTTCCCGAAGCGATGAGCTGACGCACACCAATAATGGAACGGTGCACCTCACACTGGTTTAGGATCGTCCCTTCGGAAATTAGGGCTTGGTTCACAACCGCTTGGATGATCTTAGAAGGAGGAAGAGCCCGGGCCCTAGTGTAGATCGGTGTTTTTTCCAAGTAAAGATTGAACTTAGGGATGTGGTCGGTTAACATCAAGTTGGCTTCATAAAAAGCTTTGATGGTTCCTATATCTTCCCAGTAACCGTCGTAAGTATATGCCTTTACCTTTCTTTCTCGGATGGCTCTCGGAAGAATTTCCTTTCCAAAATCAGCCATATTCCGATCTTCCAATACATCAATGAGGGTAGATGTATTGAATATATAAATTCCCATATTGGCAAGGAAGGATCCATTTTTGGTGCGGCAAGATTCGACTTGGGTAACGTCTTGTGGTTTTTCTATAAACTCTTGGATAAACCCACCCACACCTGATTTCACAATTCCAAGACCGTAAATTTGGTCTTCAGGAATGGCATTGGTAGCAACAGAAATTTCTGTTTCTGGATCCATCAAATGGCTCTGCATAAAATCAGAAAGGTCCATATTATACAATTGATCACCGGATAAAATAAGGACGTATTTGGGTTTTTGTTCTCTAATGTAAGGAAGGACTTTTCTTACCGCATCGGCAGTTCCTTCAAACCAATTGGCACTGGATACAGTTTGTTCAGCAGCGATGATTTCGACAAAACTCTTTTGGTGGATGTTATTGGTAGCATAGGTTCTATTGATATGGCGGTTTAAGGAATAAGAATTGAACTGAGTCAGGATGAATATCTTTTCGAAACCACTGTTAAGTGAGTTAGAAATGGGAATGTCAATGAGTCGGTATTTTCCTCCGAAACTCACAGCGGGTTTGGATCTTTTTTCGGTAAGTGGTAATAAACGAGTTCCTTTCCCTCCACCTAAGATGATGGTCAAAACTTCATCCTTCTTTAGGATGAAGTCCACGCAATCAATAGAGTCTTCCTGAAATCGCATACCTTCCCTTGTAATCTAATCAGACGAAAAAGCAAGAAAAGGTTAAAAGATTTTTATTTTTTTAATAGAGCTTCTAGGATTTGTTTCCCGTCCATCTTACCGGTATAGGGGTTCACAGCTCGTTCTGGATGAGGCATCATTCCCAAAACATTTCCCGCTTCATTACAAATCCCTGCGATATCATGTAGGGATCCATTCGGATTTTCTTTATAACGAAAGACAACTTGTCCGTTTTTTTCTAATCGTTCTAAAGTATCCGAATCTGCAAAGTAGGCCCCTTCTCCATGAGCAATGGGGATACTTAGATTTTCCTGTAGTCCCTTGGTGAATTTGTTTTCTGGAACAGGAATGAGATCTACATCTTTACAAATGTATTTGAGAGTTCGGTTATGAAGGAGAGCTCCCGGAAGGAGTCCCGATTCTGTCAAAATTTGGAATCCATTACAAACTCCCAAAACCTTTCCGCCTTTTTTGGAATAGGCGACTACTGATTCCATGGCATTGGAAAATTTGGCCATGGCCCCGCATCGCAAATAATCTCCAAAAGAAAATCCACCGGGAAGGACCACAAGATCAGGAAGGTCAGTAAAAGAATCCTTATACCAAGTGTAATCTACCGTAGCACCAAATTCGGATGCGAGGACTGTCCCCACATCCTTATCACAATTGGAACCCGGAAAGGTGACAACTCGAACCTTCATATCTTTTCCACAACCAAACGGTATGTCTCAATCACTTGGTTGACGAGCACCGATTCACAAATTTCTTTTGCAAGTGTTTCTGCTTCTCGCTGCGAGCCCGCATCGATTTTCATTTCGATGTATTTTCCTACTCTTAGGTCAGCGACTGAATTTTTCCCTTGGTCGTGCAGGGTGCGGAGAACCGTTTGTCCTTGTGGGTCAAGAACCGATTCTTTGAGGGTAACATTTATTTTTGCGACAAACATAGCGTGATTTTATCTTCCAATTCCAAGTATTTTTTACGTAGTTCCAGGATCAAGGATTCGGGCAAATGGGGGGCCGGTGGATTTTTGTCCCAATCGGTGGATTCTAGCCAATTTCTTAGGATTTGTTTATCAAAACTGGCCGGAGTTTTCCCGAGTTCATAAGTGGATGCGTCCCAATACCTGGAAGAATCCGGTGTCAGGATTTCATCAATCAGGATCGGTTTTCCATCGATGAGTCCAAATTCAAATTTGGTATCACAAAGAAGGATTCCTTGTTTTGCCATTAAAACATGAGCCGTGTTATATAAATACAAAGAGAGTTCTTTTAGTTCGCTAAAAAGTTTTTCCCCTACTTCCTTTTCCATTGTGGATTCACTTACATTCTCATCATGGCCGGAATCATTTTTCCGTGCCGGTGTGAAAATAGGAGTTTCAAATTGATGGGATTCAAGAAGTCCCTTGGGATAAGGAACATGGGCAATGGTCCCTTCTGCTTTGTATTCCTTCCAAGCAGACCCAGTCAAATACCCGCGAACCACACATTCGAAATCAATTCGTTTTGCTTTTTTGACTAGGACCGACCGACCTTGAAGCGACTCTTCTTTTTGGAAAGGAGGCGGAAACTGGGAAACATCATCGGTTACCAAATGGTTGGCAATACTCGGAAACTGGCCAAACCAAGCAGTGGAGATCCGTGTCAGGATTTTTCCTTTGTCCAAAACAGGTTCCTGAAAAACAACATCAAAGGCAGAGATTCGGTCAGTGGCCACAAGAAGGAGAAAATCCCCTAAATCATAAACATCTCTTACTTTACCCTTATAACTGGGAGTTGGAATCATAATTGTATACACACCATCGCCATATCATCACTCGGAGTGGAAGACCCGCAGAATTCTAAAATTTTTGTCTGAACTGTTTGTAAAATATCTGTTCCTGACTTCACTGACTCATGAAAGATATCTTTCATTCCGTCTTCTGAAATGTATTCCGATTTTGGGTTCATCGCTTCACTTGCCCCATCCGTATACATAAAAAACAATGATCCTGTCTTTAACTGGACTGATTGTACTTCATCGGTGGCGCTAAAGTTGATTCCCATAATCATGGGACTCATTCCTTTTAGGAATTTTGTTTCCCCGTCGATATAGACGATGGGTGCGGGATGCCCCCCATTGATATAAGAAAGTTTTAGGTCTTGGTCAAGGATTGCATAACAAAACGTAATGGCATAATCTTCTGGAAGGACTAACTCCATATTTTTTCGCAGGTGTGCCACTCGTTCACTGAGTCCCATACTCGACACCAAGTTAAAAAGTTGCATCTTAAACATGGCACCAATGAGAGCCGCACTTGGTCCATGCCCAGAACAATCGGCAATGACGATATGGAGTTTTTTTTCTTCGATCCAAGAATCTACAAAATCCCCACCAATTTGTAAATAAGGATGAAATAATGTTTGGGCTTTGATTCCATTCCAGATAAAACTTTTTTCTGGTATTAGTTGGTCCTGGACCCGTCTTGCGGCCTGCAATTCTTTTTCGTATTTACTTTTCTGTCTGTACAACTCGTCTTGTAAGTCTTTCAAACGAATCACTGAGTGGATTTTGGCAACCAACTCTCTTTTGTTAAATGGTTTGTTGATAAAATCATCCCCACCATTTTTCATCGCTTCCTGGAATCCCACTTCTCTTTCAATGGATGTGATAAAAAGAATCGGAAGGAGTTTGAACTGATCCATGGTGCGTAGTTCCCGACAAAACGAAAACCCGTCCTGGACAGGCATATTCACATCTAACAGAAGTGTATCGATAGCAGTATTTAATAGAACAAGGCGTGCTTCCTCAGCAGAAAAGGCAGTATAGGTTTTGAAACCCTCTTGTTGCAAAAGGTATTTCAAAAGTTCCACATTTTCTGGAACATCATCTACAATGAGGATGGTATGAGCCGATTCTTCTTTTCCCATGGTTTTATTCCAGTTCCGATTTCAGTTTGGATCTGATATCATGGATTTTTTCACTTCGGTTGGAAACAAGAAAAAGGAAAAGAAATAGGAAGTGGAAGGCAATTACCCCGAGCCACATACTTTGTTTCATATCAGAATCCATCCCCCCCTTGCCAAGGACGCTGCTCGGATGGTTTCCTGGATTTTCGATCCAACGAATGGCCCCCCAAGTTAAGATGGCACTGACCGCACAAAGGACTGAAAGGTAAGCCGAAAGGATGGCTTTTTTCGTTTTTGCAGGAACTAAATAACGAAAGATAAAATAACTCAACAGAGAAATACAAAGAATAAAAAACGACTGTAACCTAGCATCTGTTTTATCCCAAGGAACACCCCAAGCACTATAGGCCCAAATGGGACCAGAGAACAAAACCCCTACCGCAAACAAAAAAGAAAGTTGGTTTGCGGTAAATGCGAGTCTATCCCAAAGCATATTTCTTGTAAAAAGATAAATCAAAGAAAAAAGAAAGGAAAGAATGGGGCCATATAACGCAACCCAGGCGACCGGAACGTGAAAGTAAAAAATTCGGTGACTTAATCCCTGTTCTAAAATGACGTTTGGATACACTAAAGATGTAAAAACGGCAAAAACCAGTGACGTACATACAACGAGAAAAAAACCAATGTCGAAAGCTGGGTGAAATATCCGAATCTTACGTTCCATTTTTTTCCAGATTTTCAGAGATGGAAAGAAATTCTAGGATAAAACAAGGTCTTAATGCTCATTCCGTAGAATCTCTATCATCACCGAACCAAGAGTTGCATAAAATAACATAAAAAACAAAAGAAGTCCCACGGAAGGGAGGTAAAACCCTGGCTCCAACCAATACCGATGTTCTGCTTCCAATCCAAAAAGAAAGAGGGGAATGGAAAAGGGAAGTTGCAAAAGAGGAATGATGATTTCTTTCAAACGACTTTCAAAGGCAATGAGGCCAAGAGAAACTCCAAGAAACACCAAACACCCACTCCCCAAATTGGCAAATAACCACTCTCCCCAATACCGTTCGATACTCATGTTTTGAAAAAAAACAGAAAGTACAAGGACAAGGGCTCCATTGACTAAAATGGTGCAAAACCATATCGCAAGGGACTTAGCCAGATACAAAGAAATAGGACTCACAAAGGAGAGGCTAGCCTCCCAACCCATTGATTCTCTTTCTTCCCAAAGGCTTTGGCTCACAATCACAAAGTTGAGTAAAAAAATAATGGCCCATTTGATCCCGCGAATACTACGTTCGGACAACATTTCATTCACTTCAATCGAGGTATAAAAAATAAACACAACCGATACACTTAAGGTAAAAAGAGAAACCACTCCCCCAAGCGACCGACCTATCAGATAAAATTCTTTTTTAAGTAAGGTGAGTAACAAACACACCTCCCTTCTCAATTTGTAATTGGGAGCTGCATTCTAATTCTTTGGGAATGGAATGGAGAACTATTAGAATGAGTCTTGATTTTGATTCTTCATTTAAAAGGTCACTCAAAACTTTTGAGGAATCGGCATCCAAACCCGTAAAAGGCTCATCAAACAAAACCACTTCTGCTGAAGAAAGTAAGGCTCTAAGAATTGCTACTTTCTGTTTCATTCCACGAGAAAAGGTATGTATGGGATCCCAAATTCGTTTCTGCAAACGAAAGGCCTCTAAAAGTCGGTTTCGTTTCGAAAGATCGGATATACTCCCATCTAACTTGGAAAAATAATCTAAATTTTCTTCTAAACTGAGAGAGGAATAAAACCCGAGTTCATGACTTAGATATGTGATTTTCTTTTTGCCTTGGTTCCATTGCCATTTCGGAGAGGAAAGCGAGTGGTGGTAGATCTCTTTTAAGAGAGTGGACTTTCCTGCCCCGTTCTCGCCAAGGACTGCCACAATCCCTGTCTTAAAAAAAGAGAGATTGATCTCTCTCAGTAAGACCTTTTCGCCGACAGTAATAGTAAGCGCTTTTGTTTCCAAAAGGGTTTGGTTCATTCTACACCATGTTCTTCCGTAGCTTTAGTCTCGCACTTCTGTTTTTATTCCCTACATTGATTTGGGGACAAAAACTCATAGGGAACCAGGAATACCCTGAGCTTCTTTGGGGTAAGGACCAAGAGTTCGATACCTCTGATTTGCCGAATGGATCCTTTATCTACCACAAAGACGACTTCATTCTCGCACGAGGGAAACTCTTCCGAGACGAACCACCGAAATCCAACGGAAGTTTTACCTATGGAACGGAGACCATTACCAATTCCGGCAAGTGGAATAATGATACAATGGAACTTTTGTTCAATGGAAAACCAAATACACGCTTAGAAGTGATCAAACGATTGGAGGCAGGTGTTCGTTTTGATCCCCAATTTTTTCCTTTCCGATACAATTTGGGACGACTGTATTCATTGGAGATGAATTATGAAAAAGCATTAGTGGAATTTGAATATGCCAAAGCAGAAATGCCAGAGTATTTCAAAACCTATCTTCATATCGCTATCCTATCTGAAATCACAAGACAAGTTTATTACGCCATCCTCAATTACAAACTGGCTGTTGCAAAAAATCCTTATGATACAGAAGCCCTCATTCGTTTGGCCGATCATTACCTAGCCACAGGACTGAAAAACCGAGCCCTTCTCTATCTAAACAAAGCCCTCACCATTGAAGAAGAAAGTCCCAATGTAAAATTAGGATTTGCTCGTTTGGAAATGGAAAAAGGAAATTTTCATATCGCGTATAAAATTTTTAGTCGCACCACTCTCACAACGGCGGAAGGAAAGCCAAAACCTTACGATAAAAAATTTCATTATTATTTTGCAGAAACCGCATCGAAAGTAACCGATTATGAAACGGCAGAAGAAGAATATACAAAGATGTTAAGTTTTACCAATGATCCTTTTTTTGCGACCGTATCTTCCAAAGTGATTGCAAGAAGGCGTGATATTGCCAAAAAATTTGCCGAGGCGAAACGAACTCAATTGGATGATTCAGAAGAGGAAGCAGTTCCGGCAAATGAATGATTTTTTGCCTGAAGTAAACTCTGCAAAAGTTTCGATTTTGGATTAGCGAGAATTTCCTTTGCTCGGCCCGATTCTACAATTTCCCCTCCATCCAAAACAAAAATAGCATCACACATATAAGACAAAAATCCTAAATCATGGGAAACAAGAAACATTCCCAAATTTTCCTTTGTATTGATTTCCTTTAGTTCTTCGGCAATCTTTTTTTGAACCAGCACATCAAGGGCAGTGACAGGCTCATCCAAAAGCAGATATTCTGGGCCCGTGAGTAAAGCTCGAAGGATGGCAAATCTTTGTAATTGCCCACCACTTAACTCTTGTTTTGTTTTATTCAACAATTCTTTAGGGAGATCAAACCTTTTACAGTAGGATTCAATTCGATCCCATTCCTTAGATTTTTGATGTGTTTTTAAAAAAAAATGATTTTTGATTCGGGCCGGTTCGAGTAATAATTCTCGCATTGAGCCAAAGGGAGAAAAACTGCCATGAGGGTCTTGGAATACAGGTTGGAGTTTCGGGTTTTGTCCTGAGGAAAGGTATTCTCCATTCCAAGATATGGATCCTTCCCATTCATATCCGCCCGTTTTTGTAAGGAGCCCAAGAGCCAATCGAAACAAAGTTGATTTCCCTGAGCCTGACTTTCCTACAAGTCCTGTGATTTCCTTTGGTTTAGCGATTAAGTTGATATTTCGTAATAAGGAACGGTCCGCCGCACGAACGGAAATATTTTTAAGAGTAAACATAAAACTCCCACCATAAAATCATTGCGTTTCTCATTTCCAAAGGTGAGTCTAAAGAGAAGGAGATTTGGGCATTGGAACAAATTAAAATCACAGAAGTGGGACCAAGAGATGGACTGCAAAACGAAAAAACCATTCTCTCGACTCAGGATAAATTCGAATTCGTATCTCGTCTAGTAGAAACCGGAATCAAAAATATCGAACTCACTTCCTTTGTACGTAAAGATCGAATTCCTCAAATGGGTGATGCCATAGAACTTGCTGGCCTTGTCCTTCCTAAGTTCCAAAACCAAGTTCAATTTTCTTGTCTGACTCCCAATACCAAAGGTTATGAAGGAGCCAAAGAGTCCGGTTTTTCTGAAGTTGCTGTCTTCACCGCCACCTCAGAGACATTTACCAAAAAAAATATCAATATGACAATTCAAGAGAGTTTGGATTTTTTTAAACCCATCTTTACTGCAGCGAAGGCGGATGGAATCAAAGTGCGAGGGTATATCTCGACAGTCATTGCCTGTCCATACGAAGGAAAAATTAAACCAGAACAAACCTTAGAGATCGCAGAACGCCTGCTAGAGGCTGGTGTTTATGAGATTTCATTGGGCGAAACCATCGGAGTGGCTGTTCCCAAAGAAGTAGAAGCACTCTTAGAGGTCCTCTTAAAAAAAATTCCAACAAATCATCTCGCAGGCCACTTTCATGATACCTATGGTATGGCTATCGCCAATATAAAACAATCACTGAGTATGGGGCTTCGAAGTTTTGATAGTTCGGCGGGAGGACTCGGCGGTTGCCCTTATGCCAAAGGGGCTGCAGGAAACGTGGCCACGGAAGATTTAGTCTATTTTCTTCATAAGGAAGGGTATGATACAGGAATTCAATTGGATTCTCTCATCAAAGCAAGCCAGTTTATGGAAGAACGGATTGGAAGAAAACTTACATCCAGAACTTACATTGCGATGAAGAATGCCGATTGATTTTGAACTACTACATTCGAAGTTAGAAGCTCTTAAAAACAACTACCAAAACCTTACCTATCTGGATACAGATCCGATCTGTTTTCCAAAACAATACAATGATCCTTTGGATATAGAAGTAGTCTCCTTGATCTCCTGTCTTTATGCTTATGGGAATGTCAAAAGTATCCAAGGTTTTTTAAAACCTCTATTTGTTCTTCTTGGCCCCTCTCCCTACCAAACCTTGCGGGACTCTGGTAACGAATTCCAATCCGTTCTAAAAGAACTAAAAGTATATCGGTTCCAAACAAAAAAAGACAACCAAACATTCTTCCAAACACTTGCCAGGGTGGTTTCGGAATCAAAAAAGAAATCTCCCCTTTGGGAATCTAAGTTTTTAGACAACGAGGATCGCTTTTTGGAAGAAAGCTCTATCCAAAATTTCCAAAGCTACTGGGAAAAAGAAATTCAGACCACCTTGGGTAAAAAAACTCTCACATACGGCCTACAATTCTTAATTGGTAAGTCCACAGCGAAGTCCCCGAAAAAACGCCTTTCCTTATTTTTACGCTGGATGGTAAGAACTTCTTATCCTGATTTTGGAATTTACCAAAAAATCAAACCCAATCAAATTCCCTTCCCTTTAGATGTACATATCCAAAAGTTAATTCGGATTTTAGGAATCACCACTCGCAAAAGTTTTGGATCGAGTGATGCTTATCTTATCAAAGATTTTTTTCTGCGGCTCAAACCAGACGATCCGTTGTTATACGACTTTTACTTAACTCGAGTGGGAATCATAGAAAAATGCAAAGCAGAGTACCAGAGAGGGGTTTGTGAAAAATGTTACTTGAGGGAAGTTTGTTTGGTAGTGCCACGGGGAATTGAACCCCGATTGCAAGGATGAAAACCTTGTGTCCTAACCATTAGACGATGGCACCGTTTTAGAAGAACTTTCTATGAGTTAGAAAAACTCTTATGTGAGTCGTCGGGGATTCGAACCCCGGACCCATTCCTTAAAAGGGAATTGCTCTACCAGCTGAGCTAACGACTCGTTCTGTAGCCAAGAATATCGAAGGACCTTTCTCGGTCAACAACTACTTAAAAAAAAGATTCAAACCACCTCGTTTTTTTTAATCCATGATGATCGTATGTTCACGATCCGGTCCGGTCGAAACAATACTAATCTTTGTATGTACCAACTCCTGAAGTGACTTGATGTAAGATTGGCAAAGTGGAGGTAACTTAGCAAAGGAATTAATTCCAGCAATATCATCCTTCCAACCCTTGAATTCAGCAAACAACGGTTTGACGTCTTCTAATCCTTGGGATGGAAAAAAATCTAACTTCTTACCTTTGTATTCATAACCTATGACTACAGGAATGGAATCATAATGACTTAAAACATCAATTTTGGTAAGCACTAGAGAATTGATTCCATTCACAGTCACTGCATGTTTGATCATTTGTACATCAAACCAACCGCACCTTCTTGGTCTTCCAGTAGTGGATCCGTATTCTCCACCTAACTTCCGTAGCACGTCCCCAGCTTCGCCTAAAATTTCCGAAGGGAAAGGTCCCTCACCCACACGGGTTGCATAAGCCTTAGTGATACCGATTACATCTTTTAAATACCGAAAACTCACACCAGAACCAGCAAGAGCTCCTCCCGTTGTAGGATTGGAACTAGTTACATAAGGGTAGGTTCCAAAATCAATATCAAGCCCTGTACCTTGTGCCCCTTCCAAAAGAACTCGTTTGCCTTTTTCTAACTCAGAGTTTAAGTAATACACCGTGTTCACAATGTTTTTGCCGATTTTATCCGCAAAATCCAAAAGGAAATCATACATTTCATTGATATTGACTGGTTCTAAATCATAATATTTCACTAGTTCTTGGTTTTTCACTTCCAAGATATGAGTGAGTTTTCTTTTTAGATTTTCTTTATCTAAAAGGTCACCAGCACGAACTCCGTTACGAAGCATTTTGTCTGCGTAACACATTCCAATTCCCTTCTTTGTCGTTCCGATCTTCCTTTCTGGAGAAGAACCTGCTTCTCTTGCTTCATCGATCAAACGATGGTAAGGCAAAAGAATATGGCAAGAATCACTGATAAGCAATTTTTCTTTCACTCGAAACCCATGAGATTCCAAATCAGCACATTCTTTTAGAAAATACTCAGGATCAAGTACCACCCCGTTCCCAATGACACAAGTAGTATTGTCATAAATAATGCCAGAAGGTACGAGATGGAAGATGTACTTCTTTCCACCCACAACCACGGTATGACCGGCGTTTGCGCCACCTTGGTACCGAACAATAATATCTGTATCTTTGGAAAGGTAATCAATTACCTTAGCCTTTCCTTCATCACCCCATTGTGCTCCGACAACTAAATTTGCAGGCATAATTCCCTCATTTAACCTTATTTACTATTTCTTCTATGGAATCTAAATGCAGGGCAAAACCACAGGCATCCTTTTTAATTCCGGTAAAACTTTCATACAATTCATTATAAACACCACCGGCAAACACCGGTTCAGGATCACGGTCCACATATCCTTGAAACATAAAACCTGTATAATAAGAGAGATCACGAACAAGAGAAGGATCCCAAATGCTTGGTGTTCCTTCCATGGACTTTGTCCATTCTCCAAAAAAAGAAATGATGGAATCCAAATCGCCTTTCAGAGTTTCCCATTCCTTTGGATCTAAAATCTTATGAAGTGATTCCTTAAATTTTGGCATATCCGCCACAGGAATTGGTCGCAGAAGAAGTTGGATCATCTCCAAATGGGACTCAGAGGTATTTTCTCTAGCAGCTAGAGAGACAAGTTCCGGAACATTTTTTGTGTATAGAAGTTGGCGTAGAACTTTTGTTTGTTCCTCATTCCAACCTAAAATTTCTAGTATGGATCTGAAAAATGAGGAATGTCCAAATACGATGGTAAACGGAACCGATGGGACAGAACTCGTCCAAAGTTTCTTTAGGATTTGGATTTGTGAAATGATATGTTTGGGATCACTTTTACCTAAAGACTCCACGCCGATTTGCAGAATTTCTCTTCTTGACGCATTTCGTTTTTTGTGGTCACGAATCTTACGTGCAAAGTAAAATACATTTTGGTTCTCTTCCCAATGGGAACGAGCAGCCATTCCCTTTACCACTTGGAGTGTTAAGTCAACTCCTGGAGAGAGTTCATTCCCATCCCAATCTTTGGTAACAAGTAAACTCTCCACTCCATGATCCAAATGAGAGCGAAACGAATTAGAATAATCAAAGGAAGGAAGATTGATTTCAGAATACCCCTCTTTCTCAAAGAGTTCCGAAAATGTTTGTAGTAAAATCCGCCGGTTTTTGCTTTCTTCGGGGCCTAAAAAATGAAATCCATCCGGAATCCATTTTTGTTCCGAGGAAATTGATTTGTTTTTTTGATTCATACCGGGATCTCGATCACCCAAGAAGTCAGTTTAGAGAAATCCTGGATTTACGCAATCAATTGTAAAAATCGAATAGACAAATCGAAAGTTTTCAGTAATTTAATGTCGGTTTAGAGGCATACATGACAGAAAAAGAAGCCACTTTGGGTCGCTGGCATAAAGAATTTTTTGAGAACATCCACCTATTTGTAAAATCGGGTCTTACCGAATCCGAAGCAAAGTCCATTTTAGAAGAGTTTTTAGTTCTTTCACAAGGCACACCGAAACCGAAGGTCATGGATATCTTTCAAGAACCAGAACGTCTGGAAGAAATCGGCGTGTATACGGACATCCGTACCCAACCCCGTGACTTTATGCTGAAGTTTCTCGATCCCATTATGAAGAAATTCAAAGTGGAAGGAATCGAAAACTTAAAACTCTTAGATGGAGTCATAGGAAAGTATCCAGTCACTCTCATATCCAACCATTTAAGCCATTTAGATGCACCAGCCATCTTCACTCTTCTCTACAATTCAGGCCCCGAAGGAAGAAAGATTGCTGAATCTCTAGTCTTTATTGCAGGGCGTTTGGCTTTTGAACCAGACTTCACTCGCCTCGGACTCTATATGTTTGGAACCCTTCTTGTTTGTTCCAAAAAGGATATGGCGGACAACCCATCTCTTTCCGATGTAATGACAAAAATCAATATGCGAGCCTTCCGGAACTCGCAGAAATTACAAGCTGATGGAAAGGTCATTTCTATTTTCCCAGAAGGAACCCGGTCTCGTGACGGTAGGCTTATGCCTTTTGTGGACACAGTGTACCATTATGTTGCCAACAAAGTCATTCTCCCCATCTCTTTGGAGGGAACAGAGAAAATCCTTCCGATAGAAGGATTACTATTTAACCAAGCCGTAGGGAAACTTGTGATCGGAAAACCAGTCCTTGTTGGGGAACTCACAAAAAAGGAAATGTTGAGCTTTCCTTCTCACATTGAACAAATTTCTTTCCCAGGTACTGGAGACAAAAAGCAGTTTATCATCGATAACCTTGCTTTACTTGTGGGTAGCAATTTAAACAAACACAAACATGGAACTTATCGCAACCTCTACAAAGGAGACGTGAGAGAAACAAACCAACTCATTTCATTTCCGAAAAAACCGGAGGAACATGTGGTCATCATTGGATCATCCAATATGTCCGTGGCTTTCGCTTGTGTGATGGCAAATAAAAATGTCAAAGTCACGATCTACAGTCCCGATTCCGAAATGGTAAAACAAAGTAACGAAGAAAGGCGTGATGTGGTCCATTATCCCATTTACAAACTACCACCAAACATCGAATTTTCGGACAAACCAGAAGTTTTGAAATCGGCAACTCTCTTCATCCAAGGAACCAATCCCTGGGAATTTGATAACATCTATTCAAAAATAAGAACTTACCTGCAAAAAAACAAATCCCCCGTGGTCAATGTGATCAAAGGATTTACTGGTTCCAAAAAAGGACTGATTTTGGAAGACCTTCATGAATTGTTACTCATTGAAAGGGACCGGCTTGCTGTAGTTTCCGGTGCCTGTTATCCAGACCAAATTATGGAACGTAAAATTTCTGGATTTGAAATCTCTGCTTTCGAAGACTCTCTCATTCCAAAACTGAAAGAACTTCTTACCAATAACTATGTTTTCACAAGACCTGCCATCAACTCAAGAGACACCAAAGGAGTCCAACTCGGAGGTGCCTTAAAAACCATTTATGCACTTGCGATGGGACTTGTAGAAGGTTATTTCAAACGAGAGTTAGGTGGAAATGTGGATAATACACTCTTTCATTTGAGTAATCGTTTTTTCAACGAAATGGTATCTATCGGAGTTTTACTGGGTGGGGATCCGACTACCTTCAATGGTCTTTCAGGAATGACAGACTTTATGTTGGCATGTTTCGGATCAGATACTAGAGATAGAAAGTATGGGTATGATTTGGCTTATGGCACAAGACCAGAAAAAATCACCAATGGATTTTATGGATTAAAAGTTCTACCAAACCTAATCCAACTAGATGAAAAAAGACATCCCATTGTGACTGCAGCTTACCGAACCGTAATTCAGAATGAGGACTTTGATCTGATTGCGGAAAAATTGCAAATGCAGTTGGCTAGATTTTAGGTAAGGTCACTTGAAACTCCGTGTTGCCGGGTTCCGATTGGAATTGGATCCGGCCACGGTGCCTTTCTTCCACAGATTGTTTTACAATTCCAAGACCAAGTCCCGTTCCTTCTCCTTTCTCTTTTGTTGTATAAAAAGGTTCAAAAATTCTTTTCTGGATGCCGATCGGAATTCCCGGTCCATTGTCCTTTACCAGAACCACAACTTCTTTTTCCAACTCATCCACTTGGATGGTTAAGGATCCCTTAAAAGCCATGGCCTGTAAGGCATTGTAAATGAGATTGGTCCAAATTTGTATCAGTTCATCCGGGTAACCTAAAATGATAGGTTTCGCATTATAGACACGAATGCACTCCACACCTGATTTCATTTTACTTTGATATAGAGTAATCACCGTTTCAATCGTATCTACCAAATTGATTTCCGATTTTGCTTCGTTTCGATCAAAGCGACCATAGTTTTTTAAGCTATATACAATTTTTGAAGTCCGTTCTACCGCCAAACGAATGGATTCAATACTACGTAAAGTATTCAATTCTGATAGAACTAAATCCAAAAGAGGTGATGATTTGAAATGTGGTAAAAAATTTTCATTTTCGAGAATGAAATCGGAAACACCGAGATCAACAATTCGATCTGCTAAATCGTATGCAGATTCAATCTGCAAATTGTTGAAAATACCCTCTAAAGTTTTTTTTGCCTTCCGTGAATCGGAAAAGTTATAAGACTTCGGTTTGACTGTAAATAACTCGATGACCCAGGAAATAATCTCATTGATCTCTTTATCTGAATATTTAGAAAAACATTCTTTAATTTGAAACAAACGAGTGCCAAAATTTCCCATTCGATTGTAGATTTGTTCACTAAAGGCAGCAATGGCTGCGAGTGGATTATTGATTTCATGAGCAACTCCTGCAACTAACTGTCCCAAGGTGGCCATTTTTTCAGAAAGGATCAATTGGTCTTGTGCTTTTTGTAAATCCTCCAAGATCCGATTGAGTTCCTTTGTTCTCTCTTTTACAGCAAATTCGAGAGCCTCTTTATTTTGTTTGGATTCGGTCACATCAATGAGGATGGCTAGAAGTGTAGGTCGACCTTTGGTTTGCAAAATGGTATTTCCAGATACCACATGACGGATTTCTCCAGACTTCGTTCGAATGCTTGCTTCCATTCCGGTACTCCAACCTTTTTTGAGAAGCTCTGACTTTAATCTTTCCCGATCAAATTTAGTAATCCATATATTTAGATCATAAGAAGTGCGTCCTATAATCTCTTCTCTTGTATAACCAATGAGACGGCAATAGGCCTCATTGACATCATCATACACGGCTGTCTCCACATTAGATAGACTAACAGCTGCTGGGTTCAAACGAAAAACACTTTCAAATAATTCTTTGCTGATGACTAGTTCGTTTTGTAAAACGGCAGCGAGGTATTCCTTCTCCTTTAACGAAGTAATATTCTGACCAGCGGAAAGAAGATACTTTCCATTTTCAACAATTCGACCGCTGAATAGAATTGTGACAGTAGCACCTAATTTACTAATGAGAGGAACTTCCAAATTTAGTATGAAACCATCTCTCTTTAAACCCGCCAAGATCGCTTCCCGATCATTTGCATTGGAATAAATCCCTAAATCGAGAGTGGATTTACCAATCACCTCTTCCCTTGTCCGACCAAGCCAGCTACAATAAACATCGTTGGCATCAACATAAAGGCCAGTTTCCATATCGGTCAAAGCCATCCCAATGGGACTGGAACTAAATGCAGTATGCCAAATAGAATCGGATGTAGAAAGGGTGGGAGTCATTCGTTTGGAATGTAGAATCCTAGCGGATATTTAACCGATTGCAATAAAAAAAAGCCTACTCGGATGAGCAGGCTTCTCTTAAAAACTCTAAAAAAGAAAATTGTCTTACTTAGTAGCTACTTTTTCTTTTTTTACTTTTTTAGGTTTTTCTTCCTTTTTTGCAGGTTTTTTTTCTTCGCGTTTTGCTTTTGTTTCCGCTTTTAACTCATCTTGAGTTTTGCGATCCACAAGTTCCAAAATTCCCATTGCTGTATTGTCAGACGGACGGTTCACCAAACGAATGATTCTAGTGTATCCGCCGACTCTTTCTGCATAACGATTGGCGAGATCTTTCAAAAGTTTAGTTACGATTTCTTGGTCACCTAGATGGCTATAAAGATATCGTGTATTGTGCAGGATGGCTGCATTTTTCTTTTGTTCATCAAGATTTGCAAGGTTAACATCTAAATTGCGTTTTGCTCTCGTGATGATTCGTTCTGCATAAGAACGCGCTACTTTCAATTTCGCAACGGAAGATTCAATTCTTTCGTGGCGAAGAAGCGAGATTACCATATTCTGAATCATAGCTTTTCTATGATCTGCGGATCTGTTGAGTTGTTTAACTTTATTACGTTTGTTCATCTTAAAAATCTCTCATACCGAACGAAAGTCCCATTGAAGAAAGTTTTGCTTTCAACTCTTGTAAACTTTGTTCGCTGAAATGTTTTGATTTAGTCATTTCGTCTTCTGATCTCTTAACGAGTTCACCAATGAAGTCAATTTCCAGACTTCGAAGAACGTTAGTAGAACGAACTGATAGTTCCAATTCTTCTACATGTTTAGATAAAGCTGCTTTTAGTTTTTCGTCAGCTTCATCTAATTCTTCTTCTTCTTCTTCAATTTCTTCTTCAAAGTTGATGAATACAGTCAAGTGGTCTTTTAGTATTTTTGCTGCTTGTGCTACTGCGTCTTCTGGAGAAACAGAACCGTCAGTCCAAACTTCCATAGTAAGTTTTTCGTAATCAGAACGTTGTGCAACACGAGTTTCCGATACTTCAAACAATACTTTTTGGATTGGAGAAAAGATAGAATCGATTGGAATTGTTCCCAATACTTCGATATCTTTCTTTTTGTCCTCAGCAGGAACGTAACCACGTCCTCTTTGGATTTCCAAATCCATAATCAAATTTGCGTCCTCATTGAGAGTTGCAATATGAAGGTCTGGATTCATGATTTCAATAGAAGAATCAACAGCGAGATCCGCTGCACGAAAGTAACCTGCACCTTTTAATTCTAAGTGGATTACTTTACTTGCTTCTTTGTCTTCAGGCTCGTATTTGATTCGAACTTGTTTTAAGTTAAGAATGATACGAGTAACGTCTTCAGCTACACCTTCGATATAAGAGAACTCGTGAGAGACTCCTTCAATTCGAATCGCGGAAATTGCAGCACCTTCGATAGAAGACATAAGCGTACGACGAAGGGAGTTACCGATCGTTGTACCAATTCCTCTTTCGAAAGGTTCTGCAACAAACTTACCATAGTTTGGTGTATTCACATCGGTAGTGAATTCGATTTTTTTGGGTCTTTTGAAACCTTTTAATAAATTCTTTGGAGACAATGTCGTATCCTTCTTCTCTAAATTCTTACTTCGAGTACAACTCTACGATTACCTGTTCTTTCACAGGGATATCAATATGATCTCTTGTTGGAAGTGATAACACTTCTCCAGAGAACTTGGTATAATCTACACTTACCCAAGAAGCAGTTCGATTGATTGCTTGAGCGAGTTTGATATTTTCTTCGATAAACGGAGACTTTTGGAATTTCTCACGAATTTCGATTTTATCACCTATGTTCACTCGGTAAGAACAAATATCGACTCGGTGGCCATTCACTAAAATATGTCTGTGTGCAACAAAGTTACGTGCTTGTCTTCTTGTAACGGCAAAACCCATACGATAGAGAACGTTATCCAATCTTCTTTCGAGGAATTGTAGTAAGTTCTCACCAGGAATCCCTGGAGTATGCGTTGCTTCTTCAAAGTATCTACGGAATTGTTTTTCTAAAACTCCGTAAGCACGTTTAACTTTTTGTTTTTCACGAAGCTGAGCTCCGTATTCAGTGATCTTTCCTTTTTTCTTAGGAGGAAGACCTGGTGGGTACTTTCTCTTTTCAAGGGAAGATTTTTCTTTATGTAATGTATGACTATTTTTGAGAAAGAGGTT
Organism: Leptospira vanthielii serovar Holland str. Waz Holland = ATCC 700522; assembly: GCF_000332455.1. Lineage (GTDB taxonomy): Bacteria > Spirochaetota > Leptospiria > Leptospirales > Leptospiraceae > Leptospira_A > Leptospira_A vanthielii. The sequence continues at coordinate 181,286 of NZ_AOGY02000051.1, forward strand.
TAACCCCTCTCTTCTCATCAATTTAACAACTGGACCTCTGTAACGTGCCATATATAATTCCTACACCCTTCTTCTTTTTCGTGGTCGGCACCCATTGTGTGGGAGCGGAGTTACGTCTTTAATGAGTTTGATTGCAAGGCCTTTCGTAGTTAAAGAACGAATGGCAGACTCTCGTCCAATTCCTGGACCTGACACCATTACATCGACTTCGGAAAGACCAGAAGCTTCGATTGCTTTCTCAGCAGCATTGGTAGCAGCAACTTGCGCAGCATAGGGAGTGGATTTTTTAGATCCACGAAAACCCATCATTCCAGAAGAAGACCAAGAAAGAACATTTCCTACCATATCCGTAATAGATACAATTGTATTGTTAAACGAAGCTTGGATATACACCTTACCCCGTGGAACGTTCTTCTTTTCTTTTTTCTTAACCTTTTTGGTATCTTTTTTATTCTTAGCGTCTTTTTCAGCCATGGATGAGTCCTCTATTTACCCGGTGCCTTTTTCTTGTTGGCAACGGTCTTCTTGACACCCTTACGGGTTCTAGCGTTGGTTCTTGTTCTTTGTCCGTTGACTGGAAGTCCTCGTCTGTGGCGAAAACCTCTGTAACAACCAACGTCCATCAATCGTTTGATGTTTAGGTTGACTTCAGAACGAAGATCCCCTTCTACCTGGTATGATTCTTCAATGACTCTACGGATCGCGGCTTCTTGTTCGTCCGAAAGGTCCTTCACCCTGATAGATTCGTCAATTCCTGCTTTTTTCAGGATACTTTGAGAGGATGTCTTACCAATACCAAATACGTATGTAAGACCGATCACAATTCTTTTGTTTGATGGTAAATCAACACCCGCGATACGTGCCATATCTTTCTATCTTTGCCTTTGTTTGTGTTTTGGGTTCGTGCAAATCACTCGGATTACACCTTTTCTGCGAATGACTTTGCATTCTGGACAGATTTTTTTAACTGATGATCTAACTTTCATTATAGTTCCCTATTTCTTTCTGTAAGTGATGCGACCCTTGGTTAAGTCATAAGGAGAAAGTTCTACAGTAACCTTATCGCCGGGTAATATACGGATATAATGCATACGCATTTTTCCCGAAATGTGTGCTAGAACTTTATGACCGTTCTCCAGTTCCACACGGAACATGGCATTCGGTAACGGTTCTAAAACGGTTCCGTCGATGGTGATTGCTTCTTCCTTAGCCAGGGTCTATCTCCTACTAGATCGATTTTAAAATAGTGTTAGTGATTTCTTCCATACTTCCCAAACCATTGATTTGCCGAAGGATCCCAGAGCCTTTATAAAAGTCTATCAGGGGCAACGTCTTGGTGTTGTAAGTATGCAGACGGTTTTTGATGGTCTCTTCGTTGTCATCCGAGCGTCCTTCTTTGATCGCTCTACCTAGCAACCGTTTGACGAGTTCTTCGTCAGGAACGTCTAGGTTGACAACGGAGTCGAGCTCCATGTGAAGCTCTTTGAGGATTTCCGAGAGAGCCTTTGCTTGCTCCACCGTCCTAGGAAATCCATCCAGAATGAATCCATTTGCACAATCAGATTCGACCAAACGGTCGCGAATTATGCCTATAACGACAGCATCTGGAACAAGGTCTCCAGCGTCCATATATTTTTTTGCTTCAATCCCCATTGGGGTTCCGTTTTTTACGGCAGCACGGAGAATGTCTCCAGTTGAGATCTGCGGAATTTGGTATTTCTCTTTGATGATGTCGGCTTGGGTCCCTTTTCCAGCACCTGGGGGTCCCATAAAAATGAGTCTCTTCATTCGTTACACTCTTCCCTTGATTTTAGTCTTCTTCATGAAACCTTCGTAATTTCTCATAAGGAGCTGTGCTTCGATTTGTTTCAAAGTTTCGAGAGCCACACCCACCATAATCAGGAGCGAAGTTCCTCCGAATGTATACACCAAAGTTCCGCCACCGGTGTTCGAACCGAGGTTTAAGAACTTAATGATGAGATACGGAGCCAGAGCAAGACCAGCAAGGAAAAGAGCACCCGGTAGGGTGATTCGATTCAAGATTTTCTCAATCATATCTTTTGTTTGGCTTCCTGGACGAACACCAGGAATAAACCCACCGTATTTTTTTAGGTTATCAGCAAGTTCCTGAGGATTGAACTGAATCGCTGTATAAAAATACGCAAAGAAAATGATTAGAGATGTATAAATCACATAATAAAAGAGGGCATGATACCAAATTTGAGAGAATGGATTAAAATAGTCCATAATCACTGCCCAACCTGCCCACTGACCACCCTTAGACGACAACCACTGAACAATTGTTTGTGGGAAAAGGATAAGGGAGGATGCAAAGATAATTGGCATTACATTGGCACTGTTGACTTTAAAAGGAATGGATTGGCTACGTGCCTGAACCATCTTTCTTCCCACCATTTGTTTTCCGTAATTAAGCGGAACCCGGCGAACCCCTTGGGTTAAAATCACAGTTAAAGAAATAAGAACAATAAAGATGATGATAAGAATGAGAATGCTAAGTGCATCTGAAGTATCTGAAGTAAACATTGCAATGAGTGCTTCTGGCATACGACCAATAATCCCGGCAAAAATAATGAGAGAGATCCCGTTACCAATTCCGCGTTCCGTAATTTGCTCCCCAAGCCAAATGAGAAGTACTGTTCCCGTTGTGATGGATAACATCGCAATCGGTAAAAAGTAACCTTCTACCGATGGATTGATTAACCCCGGATACTTAGCTTGCGCTGTTCCCGATCCAGTAGACCAAGAATTTGCAAGTTGAATTACAGCAAGTGACTGGATCGCACAAAGGATGAGAGTCCCGTATTTAGTATACTGTTGGATCTTTTTTCTACCTTCTTCGCCCTCTTTTTGCATTTTTTGCAAACTAGGAATGAGAACCATAACTAGCTGCATAATGATGGAAGAAGAGATATAAGGCATAATCCCTAGCGCAAATATAGAGAACTTGAGAAGAGCACCACCTGCAAACAAATCCACCATTCCGAGGAAACCTTCACTCGGATCGGCAGTAATGCCCGTTACGATTAAACTGTTGATACCCGGAATGGTAACGTGAGTTCCCATTCTAAAAAGTAACAACATACCGATCGTAAATAGGATTTTAGATCGTAATTCCGGGATTCGAAAGATGTTAGCGATGGTTTGAAACATAGGTTATCTAGTTTTTTTCTCTTCTTTTTTCTTTTCTCTAATGATGACTTTTCCACCAGCTTTTTCAATTTTCTCTTTTGCAGAGGCAGAAAAAGCATCTACCGTAATGGTGATGGCGACTGTCACTTCTCCCGTTCCCAAAAGTTTGATTGGTCCTACTTCAGACTTAATCAAAGACTTAGATTTGAGAATGGCAGGAGTTACTTCCCCAGATAGACCTGCTTTTGTCAAAGAGATCAAGTTAACTGGTTGGAACTCTACCGAGAAAATATTAGTAAAACCACGTTTTGGCAAACGTCTGTGGAGAGGGAGCTGTCCACCTTCGAATCCACGTCTCATCGAAGCTGCACGAGCTCTTTGTCCTTTAGATCCACGAGTGGAGGTTTTCCCCATTCCAGATCCTGGACCTTGACCCACACGTTTCGGAGAGGTTGTTGCACCTTCCGGAACGGGAACCAAGTTTTTGTTTCCTAGAGATGTGGATTTTTTCTGGCGTTTTGCACCAAAACCACGGCCTTGTTCAATTCTGTCTTGAGCCATACAATTATACCTTTTCCACTTTCAACAAGTAACCTACTTGTCGTAACATCCCTTTCAATTGGGGAGTCATTTTGTGTTTTTTGGATTGACCTTTCTTTTTAAGGCCGAGTGCAATTAGAGTTTTTTTGTGTGTCGGAATGATACCAATAGAACTCTTTTCTTGCGTTACAATCACGTCTTCCATAGTCAGATTCCTTCTTATAGATCTTGCCCAAACAAGTGTTTGAGGCTGACACCACGTCGTTTCACCGCCATGGACGGTGTTTCCAACTGCTGTAATGCGTCCATAGTCGCTTTTACAATGTTCATTGGGTTTGAAGAACCCCATGATTTTGTAAGAACATCTTGGATTCCTGCTCTTTCCAAAACGGAACGAACAGAAGCTCCCGCGATGATCCCCGTTCCCGGAGAAGCTGGCTTCAAAATCACTCGTGCGGATTTGAACTGTCCCACAACATCGTGAGGAACGGTATGACCGATATAGTGAATGGATTTTAAATTCTTTTTTGCCGATTCAATGGACTTTCGGATGGCATCTGGAACTTCATTCGCCTTTCCAAATCCAATTCCTACTTTTCCTTTAGAGTCGCCGACGACTGAAAGTGCGTTGAAGGAGAAACGACGTCCCCCCTTCACTACTTTGGCAACTCGGTCGATTTTTACGACCTTCTCAGTAAATTCTTTTGTTTCTTCTTCTAACATCATTTAGAACTCCAATCCACCTTCACGGGCAGAATCAGCAAAAGCGGCGATCCTTCCATGGTAAACCATTCCAGATCGGTCGAGTACCACTTGGGAAACCCCTGCTTTTTTCGCCTTATCAGCGACTACTTTACCGAGTTCGGTTGCAGCCGATTTACTCTTCTTAGAATTTTCATGTTTCGGAAAATCTTTCTCAAGAGTTGTTGCATAAACAAGAGTTACACCCTTCGCATCATCAATGATTTGTGCGGTGAGGTAACGGTTTGTTTTGTTAAAAACCAACCGAGGTCTTTCCGATGTAGAGCGGAGTTTGTATCTGACTCGTTCCGCTCGTCTCAATCTTTTCGTATTTTTAGCTGTCTTGTTGATCATGACGTTCTACTTCTTACCGGTCTTTCCGGCCTTTCTACGGATGTATTCGTTCTGGTATTTGATTCCTTTCCCTTTATAAGGTTCAGGAGGTCTTTTAGAACGAATGTCAGCCGCAACTTGTCCAACCAGTTGTCGGTCAATTCCCGATACTTTGATTTTTAGCTGATCTGCGACATCAATTTTGATACCTGTAGGTTCAGGGAAAACCACTTCGTGAGAGTAACCAAGAGCCATCACGAGATCTTTACCGCGTTTTTGAGCACGATAACCAACTCCTGTGATTTCTAAGTTCTTTTCCCAACCAGTAGTGACACCTTTTACGCAGTTCATCGCAAGAGAACGAACGAGACCGTGGAGAGCCACAGTCTTTTGATCTTCACTTTTTCGAGTAAAAACCAATTCGCCGTTTTCAACATTTGCGCTGACACCTTCGTAAAGCGGAGTTTTTAATTCCCCTAAAGGCCCTTTAATCGTAAGGGCCTCAGCTTCTGCTTTTACTTCTACCTTTTCAGGCAATTTGATAATACTTTTTCCAACTCGAGACATGGTGTTATCGTTCTCTAGAATACCTTACAGAGAACTTCCCCTCCTACTCTGAGTTTACGAGCACGTTTCCCAGTCATCACACCTTTCGAAGTCGAAAGGATGAGTGTTCCAATGTTATTTCGGAACGGTCTGATTTCGCCGGATTGGATGTAAACTCGACGACCTGGAGTAGAAACTCTCTCGATCATACGAATTACCGGTTTCTTTTCCGTGTCGTATTTTAATTTCACTTGGAAGTCATCAAAACTTCCATTTTTTACAGTTTGAATATCATCTACAAAACCTTCTTCTTTGAGAAGATCTAGGATGGATTTTTTGATTTTGCTACCAGGAATCACACAAAGCTCATGTTTAGCTTGTTGTGCGTTTCTGATTCTTGTTAGCATATCTGCGATTGGATCTGAAAGACTCATATCTTACCTTAACCTAATTACCAGGAGGACTTTTTCACACCGGGGATCTGAGCCTTGCTAGCAAGGTCCCGGAAGCAAAGACGACACATATCAAAGCGGCGCAAATAAGCGCGTGATCGACCACAAAGAGGGCAACGATTGTACTCTCTCACTTTGAATTTTTGCTCTTTGGCGTGGCGTTCCATCATTGATTTTTTCGCCATGAATAATCTCCTACTTACCTGCCGCACGGTAAGGCATACCGAAGGCTTGGAATAATTCGAACGCTTCTTTGTCCACTTCCGTGTTCGTTACGAAAGTGATATTGATCCCGTAGATCGTATTGATTTTATCAAAATGAATCTCAGGGAAGATGATCTGTTCTCTTACAGACAGATTGTAATTTCCTCGACCATCGAAACCTTTGGGGTTTACACCACGAAAGTCACGAACCCGTGGAAGAGCCACGTTTATGAATCTGTCAAGGAACTCATACATATGATGACCGCGAAGGGTAACTTTGCAACCAAGCACCATTCCCTCTCTCACTTTGAAACCCGCAATGGACTTCTTAGCGAAAGTTTTTACTGGTCTTTGGCCTGTAATTTGACCAATTTCTAACAAACAAGCTTCCATCGCTTTTGGGTTTGTGTGGGCTTCACCCATACCAACGTTGATTACGATTTTTTCAAGTTTGGGAACTCGCATTACACTTTGAAAGCCGAGTGACTTTTGGAGTGTAGGACGGATTTCCTTCTCGTATTTTGATTTAAGCCTAGGTACCATAACTTATACTTCTTTCCCTTCAGGTCGAGTCACTCGGACGGATTTACCATCCTTCTTGACAAAGCCCAAGCGTACAGCCTTAATTTTCTTCTTTGGCTTCGCCTTGTTCTCTGCCTTTGTGTCGTGAAACATCACATTGGAGATATGGATTGGGAATTCGATTTCGATTGCACCACCCTGAGGGTTCTCTTGGGTTGGTCTTACGAATCTCTTTCGTTTGTTCACACCTTCGATATAAACGCGGTCTTTGCGTTTGTCGATAGCTAGAACTTTCCCTTTTTTCCCTTTTTCTTTTCCCGCAATCACAAGAACTTCATCGTCCTTTTTGATTTTCGTTTTTTTGAATTTAGTGGGCTCAGAGCCTCTATATGCTAATTTAGCTGCCATTCTAGAGAACCTCCGGAGCGAGAGATATAATTTTCATGTATTTTTTATCGCGAAGTTCACGGGCAACAGGTCCGAAGATCCTGGTTCCTTTTGGATTTCCTTTGTCATCAATGATGGCAACGGCATTGTCATCAAAACGAATGTAAGTTCCGTCTGGACGACGAACTTCTTTTTTCGTTCTCACAACAACAGCTCTTTGAACCGCTTTGTTATGCACTTTTTTCCCTTGCCCGTCACGAAGACCGTATGCAGGTTGTGCTTCCTTAACAGCGACGATGATTTCGTCACCAAGCGTTGCGTAGCGTTTTTTGGAACCGCCAAGCACTTTCACGCACATGACTTTTTTCACACCCGAGTTATCGGCTACTTGTAAAATAGTTTCTTGTTGAATCATACTAATTTCGCCTTCTCAATTACCTTTACAAGTTTATGGTGTTTCTGTTTAGAAAGTGGTCTTGTTTCCACAGCGATTACTCGGTCACCAACTTGACACTCGTTCTTCTCATCGTGAATTTTCACTCGAGAAGTTCTGGTCATAATCTTCTTAAACCGTGGGTGCACTTTTCTTGTGATGATCTCGATGACTACAGTTTTATCCATAGAATCGCTCACAACTACACCCTGAATGGTTAAAGACTTTTTAGAGTTTTTATCTTCCATAACCTACTTCTTCTTACCTTTACTAGTTTTGGCAGCTTTGGGAGCTGAACCAGCCTTTGGTGCGATTTGTTTGAGTTTGCCTTTTGCAGTTAGTTCCTTCTCACGAAGGACAGTAAGTGCCTGAGCAATTCTCTTCTTATGATTTCGGATTAGTTTTGGGTTCTCAAGAGATCTTGTAACACCAAACTGGAATCTTGCTTTTCTAACTTCTTCGGAAGAGGAGAGAATTTCTTTCTTCAAATCTTCTGGAGAAAGTGACTTAAAATCGTCTTTCATAGAACGTTCCTCTTAACAAATGAAGTTTCTACTGGCAGTTTGAAAGCTGCCAAATGAAGAGCTTTTCTTGCTGTTTCTTCATCAATACCCGCCATTTCAAAAAGAACGCGGCCCGGACGAATCTCTGCAATCCAGAATTCCGGGTTACCTTTACCTTTACCCATACGAGTTTCGGCAGGTTTTTTAGTGATAGGAAGATGAGGGAAGATACGGATCCACAATTTCCCACCTCGTTTCACTTGGCGGTTGATAGTAATCCTTGCAGCTTCGATTTGTCGCGCTGTGATACGACCGGAAGAAATAGCTTTTAAACCATACTCTCCGAACGCAACGTAAGAACCTCTTTCGTCCTTACCTTTCAAGCGCCCTCTTTGGCGTTTTCTAAATTTTACTCGTTTAGGTGCTAACATTATCGTATCTCTTTAGTACTTCTTAACTCGTTCTACGTTTTACAGCGTATTTGTCTTCATCGGTCTCTTCCTTATTTGTTGGGAAGTAGTCACCTGTATAAGTCCATACCTTCACACCGATCTGACCGAAAGTGGTGAGGGCTTCTTTGAATCCAAAATCAATTTTGGCACGAAGAGTATGAAGAGGAACTCGTCCTTCCATATACTTTTCTGTTCTTGCCATATCAGCTCCGTTCAGTCGTCCGGAGATTTGGATTTTTACACCTTCCACTCCACCGCGCATCGCACGACGAAGTTCCGCTTTCATTACGCGACGAAATGGCATCCTTTGTTCGATTTGAAGTGCTACCGTTTCTGCAATTGCTTGTGCAATGATTTCCGGTTTCTTCACTTCAATGATGTTCATCCCAATCGGTTTATCAGCGAGTTTTTTAAGCTCTTGTTTTACCGCTTCGATGTTTTGGCCTTTTTGACCAATTACCATACCTGGTTTAGAAGTATGAAGATTCACGTTGATTTTTTCAGGGAATCTTTCGATTACGATCTTTACAACAGATGCGTTTTTGAATTTCTTCTGAAGGAATCTACGGATCTTGATATCTTCGTGAAGATTTTTAATGTAATCTTGCTTGGAATACCAAATTGAATCCCAGTTACGTGTGATTCCGATTCGTAGTCCGATTGGATTTACTTTCTGACCCATAGTTTAACTAACCTTCTTTTCGATTTCAGATACTACAACAGTGATGTGGCTGAGGCGTTTACGGATCCTAGAAGCACGACCGCGTGCTCTTGGACGGAAACGTTTCATGATAGGACCGTCATCCACATAGATTTTTTTCACGTAGAGTGAACTTGGATCCAAACTTTCGTTCATTTGGATGGCGTTCGCCACTGCCGAGTTCAAAAGGTTGATGATCATTGAACTTGCTGCTTTATTTGTAAAACGCAAGATATCAATGGCTTCCTTGTAATCGTATCCACGAACTTCATCAGCAACCAGGCGGGCCTTTCTTGCTGAGATTCTTACGTGTTTCGCAACTGCTTTTGCTTCCATCTCTCTACCTATTTCTTCGCTACTTTTTTGTCTCCACCGTGGCCTTTAAAGGTTCTAGTGGGAGCAAACTCACCGAGTTTGTGACCGATCATGTTTTCGTTTACATATACAGGAACAAACGCTTTGCCGTTATGAATCATCACAGTGTGACCGATCATGTCCGGATAAATGGTACTTCTTCTTGACCAAGATTTGAAGGGAGTTTTTTTCCCTTCGGAGTTTAACTTGGTTATTTTTTTCATGAGGTGGTCGTCAATAAACGGACCTTTTTTTAAGCTTCTAGCCATGATTACCTAGACCCTACCTATTCCTGTTTTTCTTACGTCTTTGGACGATAAAACGGTCAGACGGTCTCGTCTTACGTGTTTTAAATCCCTTCGTAGGTTTACCCCAAGGAGTCACTGGGTGACGACCTCCGGAAGTTCTACCTTCACCACCACCGAGTGGGTGGTCCACAGGGTTCATAACGACCCCTCTTACTTTCGGTCTTTTTCCTAACCAACGGTTACGACCCGCTTTACCAATGATGACCAAGTTATGGTCTTTATTGGAAAGCTCTCCGATAGTTGCTAAACACTCTTTACGAACCTTACGGATTTCCGAAGAAGGAAGTTTGAGAGATACATAGTCACCATCTTTTGCGGAGATCACAGCGAAAGATCCTGCTGTGCGAGCGATTTGACCGCCTTTTCCGATATGAAGTTCAATGTTGTGAACATTTGTTCCTGCCGGGATTTTATCTAAAGGAAGTGTATTCCCTAGTTTGATCTCAGCTGCGGGGCCCGATTCAATTTTGTCCCCCACTTTCAGTCCGTTAGGAGCTAAAATGTAACGGTATTCACCATCAGCATAACAAATAAGTGCGATAAACGCAGAACGGTTTGGATCATATTCGATTGTTTTCACAGTCGCAGGAATTCCAAATTTATTACGTTTGAAATCGATGATCCGGAACTTTCTTTTGTTACGTCCACCTTTTCGTCTAACAGCGATACGTCCCTTATTGTCACGACCTGCTTTGTAAGAAACGTTAGCCGTGAGCGGTTTGTAAGGAACCACTTCTGTGATTTCTTTGAAATCTAGAACCGAGTAGAAGCGGCTAGATTGCGTAGTGGGTTTAAGTTTTCTAATTCCCATAATTAAACCTTAGCAAAATCCAAATTTGCTCCGTCAGCAAACGTCACTACAGCTTTTTTGTAATGAGGTCTAGGTGACGGCATGTTTCTAAAACGTTTCATTTTTCCACGGTAAACGGCAACGTTTACAGCAGTCGGAACCACGTTATACATTTGTTTCAGAGCCTGTTTGATCAAAGTTTTGTTCGCATCCGGGTGGACTTTGAACGTATACTTCACAGTTCTTTTTCCCATACGTTCTCCAATTGTTTGAAGGTCTTGCGACTTTTCTGTAACAACTGGTGATAAGATTACATTCTCTAGGTTCACTGTCTTATCCTTTCTTAGAATACTGTGCCTGAAGCTCTTTTAAAGCGCTTTCAGAGATTACTAAATTGTTATTATAGAGGATGTCTCGGCAAACGACTCGTTTGCTGTTCACATATTTGAGGTTCTCTATATTGCGAGTGGATTTTTTGAGGAATTGGTTTTCACCAGCTACTACAAAACCCACGTTACCCTTCTCTGCAATTTCCATATTCTTCAAAATGTTAAAGATGGATTTTGTAGAGTAAGAAGAAGGTTCTACGTCTTCTATGATCGCGATTCTGTTTTCTTCTGCCTTTTTGTTAAGGATGGAGAGAACAGCCTTTTTCTTTACGCTGCGTGACAAGTTAGAGGAATAATCTCTTGGTTTTGGTCCATGAATGATACCACCACCAACGAAATGGGGAGCTCTAATGGAACCTTGTCGTGCGCGACCAGTTCCTTTTTGAGCCCAAGGTTTGATTCCCCCACCGCGAACTTCAGAACGATCCTTAGTAGAATGTGTTCCTTGTCTATTGTTCGCATTTTCAGCTTTTACCGCATCATAGATGGCTCCAAGCGAAATGCCGGTAGCAAAAAGTTCTGCCGGAAGTTCAACTTCGCTTACGAATACGCCTTCTTTATTGTATTTACGCGCTTTCATGTTCTACCTATCTATTTATCCGATTTTTTCTATCGTAACGATACCGCGTTCTCTTCCTGGAACCGGACCGGATACAAAAACCAAGTTGGAGTCTGCATCAATTTTTACTACTTTCAGGTTACGAACAGTGCTCTGTTCAGAACCCATTCTACCACCCATCTTCAAACCCTTGAACACTCGTCCAGGAGTTGTGTTAGAACCAATGGAACCTGGGTGTCTTTGGAATCTGGAACCGTGTCCGGCAGGACCACCGGCAAAACCATGGCGTTTCACAACACCTTGAGTTCCCTTCCCCTTGGAAGTTCCTGTTACCTTCACCGTGTCATTCAAAGCAAACACATCTGCAAGTTTGAGTTCTGCACCCACCGCTACATCTTCAAAACCTTTGAATTCAATCAGAGTTTTTTTCGGAGCAGCAATATTTGCTTTTTTAATGTGTCCCACTTCGGCCTTCGTCATGTGTTTTTCCTTGGCATCACCAAATGCTAGTTGAACGGCTTCATAACCGTCGTTCGCAGATGTTTTTACCTGGGACACAAAACAAGGACCCACGCGTAAAACGGTTACAGTAACCATTTTACCTTCGTTATTGAATATGTGGGCCATGCCCAATTTTTCGCCGATTAAACCTTTAGCCATGGATCCTATCCTTAGGATTTAATATCTACGGAAACTCCAGCAGGGAGTTGAAGCTTCATCAGGGCTTCTACCGTATCTTCATTCGTATTTAAAATATCGATGAGTCTCTTGTGAGTTCTCATTTCAAATTGTTCTCTAGCTTTTTTATTCACGTGCGGAGAACGTAATACCGTGTAGATTTCTTTTTTCGTTGGGAGTGGGATTGGACCGGAGACAGTAGCCCCGGTCCTCTTCGCAGTCGCAACGATCTCAAAGGTTGATTGGTCAATCAACCGATGATCGAAAGCTTTTAACTTAACGCGAATTCTTTGTCCAGCCATTGTATTACTCGACGATCTCCGCAACAACACCAGAACCAATCGTTCTTCCACCCTCACGGATAGCGAACTTCAAACCTTGGTCCATGGCGATCGGGTGGATAAGTTCGATAGACATCGTAACGTTATCTCCCGGCATAACCATCTCCATTCCACCAGGAAGGTTACAAACACCAGTGATGTCTGTAGTTCTGAAATAGAATTGAGGACGGTAGTTGTTAAAGAATGGAGTATGACGTCCACCTTCGTCTTTTGTAAGAACGTAAACTTCCGCTTTGAATTTTCTGTGTGGAGTAATAGTACCCGGTTTCGCAAGAACTTGACCTCTTTCGATGTCTTCTTTTTTAGTTCCGCGAAGAAGAGCACCAATGTTGTCTCCAGCTTCCGCTTGATCGAGTAGTTTACGGAACATTTCAATACCAGTAACAACTGATTTTGTAGTATCACGAATACCAACAATCTCGATCTCGTCGTTGATCTTAAGAACACCTTGCTCTACACGACCAGTTGCAACAGTTCCACGACCAGTGATTGAGAATACGTCCTCAACTGGCATTAGGAAAGGTTTATCAACAATACGTGTAGGGTTCGGAACGTAAGAATCAACTGCTTCCATTAGTTTAATAATGGATTTCATACCTAGGTCAGAATCTTCACCTTCAAGTGCTTTTAATGCAGAACCAGAGATGAAAGGTGTTTTATCACCAGGGAAGTTGTATTTGTTAAGAAGGTCTTTGATTTCCTCTTTAACCATCTCCACCATATCGTCTCTTTCATCAGCAGCGAGCATGTCCGCTTTGTTGAGGTAAACCACGATGTAAGGAACCCCTACTTGACGAGCAAGAAGTATGTGTTCTTTAGTTTGTGGCATAGCACCGTCAGTGGCAGATACTACAAGAATCGCAGCGTCCATCTGAGCAGCACCAGTAATCATGTTTTTTACATAGTCCGCGTGTCCCGGGCAATCTACGTGTGCGTAGTGACGGTTAGGAGTTTCATATTCCTGGTGAGACGTTGCAATAGTAATCCCACGAGCCTTTTCTTCGGGCGCGTTGTCGATTTGGTCGTATGCAATCGCTTTGTTTTTTCCACCCACTAATTTCGCAAGCGTCGTTGTGATCGCTGCTGTTAGTGTTGTTTTACCGTGGTCAACGTGACCAATTGTTCCGATGTTTAAGTGTGGTTTTGAACGGTCAAATTTTTCTTTAGCCATTGTTAGAATCTACTCCTCAATCGTGGTGCAAGACCCGATCCTCGGTTCTTTACTCCTTTAAAACTGCATAAAATTCAGAGGTAAAAGCAGTCCTTTCCCAAGAAATGCCAATCCCTTTGGTCATGTTTCTAAGAGCCCCTGAAAAGCCAAGCAGGTTTTGGGCCGGTGCATTGGCTTTTAAGTGACTCTTCCCTGCCACAGCTTCCCAGATGGATACCACCTTGGCATTTCTGCGGCTTAGATCAGAAAGAACTACACCTAAGTGGTCTGCGTCCACCATCACATCTACTTCCGTGAGGGGTCCGACCAAGTATGTGTTTGATGGAAACAATTCCTTAACACCTGCAAGTATCGCAACTTTCAGTAGCGTTAAAGTGGTTTGCAAATCTCCGTTTGGTATCTCATACGAGAGAATACGCAACCTGAGACCGGCAACTTCCTCTCCGTAAAACCCGTGTAAGCAGGCTTCCTGAAAGGATGTTTCTATCGAATTTTTTACTTCTTCCGGAAGACTTACCTCGAAGGCAATTTGCTTCGAAAAGTCGGCAGTATCTTCCAGGACTGCGATGAGCGCGCCGCTTGACTTTTGGTCTTCAAAGGCACGATGCTCTAGGGCAACCTTATGAGACATTTTTTTTAGAAGCTCTATTTTGGCAATGTTTATCGAACTGAAATTGAGTTTTTTTTCAGTTCTTTCCCGAATTCTGCGGATTCCGATCTCCAAATGCAGTTCCCCTCGCCCAAGGAGTACCAATTGTCCGGTATCTTCCTTGTTTTGGACTTGGTAACCTGGATCTTCCCAAACAAGTTCCTGTAGGCGACATAACCAAAACTCTTTATCATCGGAATGTTCGGGTTCGATGACAATAGAAAAGGGACTCGGAATCCTTTGGGAAAGATTGGTAGCAACGGTATCGTCTTTTTGGGTTCGGAATCGTAAAGCCTGGCCCGGATAGGAAATTAGGCCGGAATTCTCTTTTAATAAAACAAGTTTTCCTTGCTGCAAAGTGGAAATTGGTTCCAAGGTCTCTGGATCCAGAAACGAAAAGCCATTTTCTGCATAAAAAGACGGAATCACAGATGGGCCACTTGTTTTCTTTGCAAGTGCAGTTAACATCGCAATTGTAATATCAACGTTCGGATAGACCACAGAATACCGCCCCAACTCCTCCTCCGTCCTTCTCGAGAGAACAAAAAGAGGAATCCCATCCACTGACAACGGAGCTTTCGGTTCTGTCCAAAGGACGAGGTCTAAAAGCTCCCGAACCCCTTCCCCCGTTTTGGCAGAGCCACCGTAAACAGGATAGAGTTTCCCTTCAGTCGGTCCCGTGCGGAGTCCCATCTTAGAAAAATCAGTCTGGCCTGAGGGGTCACTCCAGGAAGAAATAGTGAGATCATCACTCCAAGCCATCAGTTCTTCTTTTACTGATTTGGGAAAGACACTCGGATCTCTAAGATAATATTCTAATCGTCCAGACGGATCCTTCTGAAACAAAGTGACCGGTGCCCCACCGAGAATTTCCTCCAGGGAGACAAGTGTATCCAGATATTCCTCACCAAACCGGTCTAGTTTATTAATAAAGAAAACCATAGGAACCTTTGCCAAAAGGAGTTCCTCAATCACAAGACGCGCTTGGGACTGGACCACAGATCCTGCTTCTAAAACAACAATGGCAGTTTCCATCGCCGCCAAAAGGTCCGTGACTTGGTTTCTGAAATCGATATGTCCCGGAGTGTCTACAATCTGGAGATGGAAATCACCAAAGGTGGTTTTCCAAAGAATGGTATGGAAGGTGGTCCGAATGGAGATTCCCCTCTCTATCTCTTCCTGCAAATTATCTGATTCTGTGTTTCCATCTTCAATGGAACCCACCGCAGAAATTTTACCCGCCTCGAACAAAATTCGTTCGGTGAGGGTTGTTTTCCCTGAATCGATATGGGCAAATATTCCAACAGTTCGGTAACTCATAAGGTTGTATTACGATCACGAGAAAATAAAAAAGCCAGGTAGATCACCTGGCTTATCAATGATTGGAATCGAATGGTAGAGATTACCAGCGGTAGTGGGAGAAAGCCTTGTTGGCATCTGCCATCTTTCTGATATCTTCTTTTTTCTTGATTGCAGATCCAGTGCCTTTTTGAGCTTCCATAAATTCTGCAGCCAATTTATTCTTCATAGATTTTTCGTTTCTGCCACGGCTGTAACGAATAAGCCATCTGATTCCAAGAGCAAGTCGTCTTTCTGGACGAACTTCAATAGGAACTTGGTAAGTTACACCACCCACTCGGCGGGATTTTACTTCCACTTGTGGTTTTGCGTTTTCAAGAGCTTCTTGGAAAACGGCAAATGGGTCTTGGCCAGTTTTTTTCGCAATTACTTCTAAAGCTTCGTAGAACACGGCTTCTGCGACACTTTTTTTACCATCTACCATTAGGCAGTTGATAAATTTAGAAATCACTTTGTCGTTATATTTAGGATCGCCTTCGATGTGGCGTGGTTCAACTTTTCCTCTTCTTCTAGACATCTACTTTCTCCGATTACGCTTTAGGACGCTTAGCGCCGTATTTAGAACGTCCTTTACGACGTTTGTCCACACCGAGTGTATCCAGTGTTCCACGAATGATATGATAACGAACCCCTGGTAAGTCTTTTACCCTTCCCCCACGGATGAGAACTACGTTGTGTTCTTGGAGGTTGTGTCCTTCCCCTGGAATGTAAGCTGTTACTTCAATTCCTGTAGTAAGGCGAACCCTAGCTACTTTACGAAGTGCAGAGTTCGGTTTTTTTGGAGTAAAGGTCATTACCCGTGTGCAAACTCCACGTCTTTGTGGGCATGCCTTTAGGGCAGGAGATTTAGTTCTTTTCTTTTGGTCTTCTCTTCCTTTACGGATGAGCTGGTTAATTGTAGGCATTCGATTCCTTCTTCTACTTCTCTGTCTTTAAAAAAATAATGACGTTTTCGTCCAAAATTCCAGGTAGGGACATTTTGTAAACGAAAACATGATTTTGTCCCTAGAAACTCTCTAAAAGTAAGTTTCTAAGGACAAAAGGTTCGGATTTAATCCTCGTCTTCTTCTTCCGCATCCTCTGCTTCTTCTTCCAACTCATCTTCATCCTCGTCCTCTTCGGCAACTAGTCTCGAGAGTGTGGTAGTGGAAACGGGAGCTGCTTCGGAAAGTTCAGATACTTCTTCTTCCTCTTCCTCGGTTTCAAGATCCCAATCTAAGTCTCCAGGCATTTCCTTGAAAACTTCGATGTCTCGGTATTTTTTCATACCAGTTCCCGCAGGGATCATGTGACCGATGATTACGTTCTCTTTGAGACCAACTAAGTTGTCTGTTTTTCCTTTGATAGCCGCATCGGTAAGAACTTTGGTAGTTTCCTGGAAAGATGCCGCTGAGAAATAAGACTCCGTGTTGAGGGATGCTTTCGTTAGGCCAAGAAGGACTGGAGTTCCTTGTGCCGGAGATCCCCCTTCTTTTTCTACACGATCATTTTCTTCATCAAAGAGGAATTTATCCACCTGTTGTTGGTTCACAAAAGAAGTGTCCCCACTATCAGTGATGATCACCTTACGAAGCATTTGGCGAACCACAACTTCGATGTGTTTATCGTTGATATGAACCCCTTGCAGGCGGTAAACTTCCTGAACCTCAGATACTAAGTATTCGTGAAGTGCGTTCGGTCCTTTGATCGTTAAAATATCATGTGGGTCGAAGTTTCCTTCATCCAACTGATCTCCCCGTTTCACAAAGTCCCCTTGGCGAACACGGATTTGTTTTCCGATCGGAATTGCAACTTTCACTTTTTCCAATTCTGTAGTTTCAGGAACGATGTATAAAATTCGTTTTTCTTTAACGATTTCACCCTTGTCTTCGATTTTACCGTCGATTTCAGCCAGTGTGCAGGCATCTTTCGGACGACGAGCTTCGAAAAGTTCATCTACTCGTGGAAGTCCACCAGTGATATCTCGGGTTTTTTCAGCAACAGACGGAATTTTAAAGATCACATCCCCTTCTCGCACTTTGTCTCCATTTTGGAATTGGAGGAGTGCATCGACCGGAACGGAGTATCCGTCAGATCCCACGACTACTTTCGGAACCAAACGGTCTTTTTTCTGTTCTACAACTTTTAAAATGATATTGGATGTTTTTGGATCCACATCTCGACGAACGTTTTTACCAATTTCCAAATCTTCCCAAACAATGGTTCCCGCAGTTTCAGAAACGGCAACTTCGTTGTATGGGTCAAACTCAGCCAGGGCTTTGTTTTCTTCTACGATTAGGCCTTCTTCCGTGCGGAGGATCGTTCCGATTTTTACAGGAAGAACAAAGTCATCCCCTAAAATGCGGAGCGTAGTTCCCACGAGCGAAACAGTTCCCGCTTGGTCAGAAGTGATTCGTTGTTCTATCGATTCGCCCACTTGCGCTGCGAACACTTCCCCTTTTTCCAATCGTTGACCATCCACAATACGAACACTGGAAAGTGTATCTGTATTGAATTCTTGGATGAGACGATTTACGATAATGGTTCCGCGACGAGCAAAGACTTTCGCTCCATTCGCATTTGTCACAAGACGACCGTTAATGGATTTTACAAGACAACGATAAGGAACTTTATGTTCTTTTTCCTGAATGGTTGCGGATGCTGCACCACCCACGTGGAAAGTTCTCATCGTAAGCTGTGTTCCTGGTTGCCCGATGGACTGTGCTGCGATGGTTCCCACTGCTTCCCCAATTTCGGCAGGAACTAGGCGAGCCATGTCCATACCGTAACACTTTGTACAAATCCCGTGACGAGAACGGCAAGTGAGTGGAGACCTTACCTTGATTTTATCGTAACCAAGATTTTCAATTTGTTGGCCAATCGCTCTTGTGATGAGTGTGTCTTTTGGGAAAACCACTTTTTCAGAAACTGGATCCACTAAATCTTCTGCCGTATAACGGCCGAATACGCGGTCTCCTAGGGAAACAATTACGTTCTCCCCTTCTTTAACGATTCCAAGAGTGATGTTTGCCTTAGTTCCACAATCATCTTCAGAAACAATCACGTCCTGAGAGATATCCACAAGACGACGAGTGAGGTAACCGGCATCGGCAGTTTTTAACGCCGTATCCGCAAGACCCTTCCTCGCACCATGTGTAGAGATAAAAAATTCTAAGACTCCGAGACCTTCACGGAAGTTGGAACGAATTGCAAGTTCAATGATTTCCCCAGACGGTTTCGCCATAAGACCCCGCATCCCTGCGAGCTGACGAATCTGCTGTTTGGAACCACGAGCTCCTGATGCTGCCATCACGAATACTGGGTTGAACCCACCTTGGTCTTTTTCCAATTCCTTAAACATCCCGTCGGTAATCCGGTCATTGGTTTTCGTCCAAATTTCGATTACTTTTTTACGACGTTCTTCATTAGTGATGATACCTTTACGATACTCCATATCCGCTTTTTCTACTTCTTTGTTGGCATCGTTTACAAGTCCCTCTTTTTGAGGAGAAACGCGAATGTCATCAATCGAAATCGTAGGAGCAAATACGGTTGCATAGCGGTAACCGAGTCGTTTGATTTCATCAAGCATCACAACTGTGAGACCTGGTCCAAACTTCTCGTATACGTCGGCAATGATTTTGTTTGTTTCTTTATCACCGAGAGTTCTGTTGATATAAACATACCCTTTTGGCATCACCTGGTTGAAAATAAGTCTTCCAGGGGTTGTTTCGATGATTTTTCCTTCATGGAGAACGGAGATTTTGGAGCGAATTTCAACGGTTTTCGTTTCAATTGCATACATTACCTCTTCGAGTCCTGTGAAGAATTTTCCTTCACCCTTACCGTCTTTCACTTCAGAAGTGAGGTAGTAAATACCAAGAACGATATCTTGTGTTGGTCCGCAGATCGGTTGTCCATTGGCAGGATTTAAAATGTTATGTGGTGATAACATTAACATCCAAGTTTCGAGCTGTGCTTTTGGAGCAAGCGGAACGTGGATTGCCATTTGGTCCCCGTCGAAGTCGGCGTTAAACGCGTGACAGACGAGAGGATGGAGTTTGATTGCTTTTCCTTCTACAAGGATTGGTAAAAATGCTTGGATTCCTAGTCTGTGAAGTGTAGGAGCTCGGTTGAGAAGAACCGGATGTTCTTTCACAACTGTTTCCAATACATCAAAAACTTCTTTGTCTTCTGCTTCGATTTTTTTCTTCGCAGATTTGATGTTTGGTGCCAACTCCAAATCCACAAGGCGTTTCATAATAAATGGTTTGAATAGTTCCAAAGCCATTTTTTTAGGAAGACCCATTTGGTGGTATTTGAGCTCAGGACCAACAACAATTACGGAACGACCAGAGTAATCCACCCGTTTACCGAGTAGGTTTTGGCGGAACCAGCCTTGTTTTCCTTTGAGCATATCGGAAATTGATTTAAGAGGTCGGTTACCTTTTCCTTTTACAGTTCGTTTGCGACGGCTGTTATCGAAAAGTGCATCAACTGCTTCCTGTAACATACGTTTTTCATTTCGTACGATAATTTCAGGAGCTTTTAATGCAAGAAGGCGTTTCAATCGATTGTTTCTGTTAATCACACGACGATACAAATCGTTTAGGTCGGAAGTGGCAAAACGCCCACCTTCTAGTTGCACCATCGGACGTAGTTCTGGAGGAATCACGGGAACTACATCAAGCACCATCCATTCAGGACGGTTTCCGGAATCCCGGAACGCTTCCAAAACTTCTAGGCGTTTAAAAATACGTTTGTCGGAGATTTTATTTTTATCTTGGATCTTTTGGCGGATCACTCGAGCTTCTACATCCACGTCAATGCGCGCGAGAAGTTCTTTGATGGCGTCCCCACCAATACCTGCGATAAATTTATCACCGTATTCATCTAAATAATTATGGTATTCATCTTCATCTATGAGTTCCCCTCTGTTTCTACCAGAATCAGCAGGATCAATGATCACATACTTCTCAAAATAAAGAACACTTTTGAGTTGGTTGATGGTCATGTCGAGTAGAAGTCCCATACGAGAAGGAACCGAACGATAGTACCAAATGTGCGAAACTGGGGCAGCAAGTTCAATGTGCCCCATTCTTTCACGACGCACTTTGGAGTGAGTTACCTCAACCCCGCATTTGTCGCAAACCACTCCCTTATAACGGATGGATTTGAACTTACCACAGTAACATTCCCAATCCTTAGTGGTTCCGAAGATTTTTTCGCAGAAAAGACCATCTCGTTCCGGCTTTAGGGTACGGTAGTTGATCGTCTCAGGTTTTTTAACTTCCCCAAACGACCACTCTTTGATCCGTTCCGGCGAAGCCAAACGGATCGTAATCGATTCAAAACTATTGTAATTTCTCATACTTTTTCCCTTCCCTAAACGTTTTCAATGGTCTCGAACTTGATTTTCTTTTTGTTCTTCGAGAATTCATCTTCGTAATCAGAGATATCCACTTCCAATCCTTCGGAGTCTTTGATAATGATGTCCAGTGCCAGTCCTCGGAGTTCTTGTACAAGAACGTTGAATGATTCTGGAATTCCCGGTTTGATCGAGTGGATTCCTTTCACAATCGCTTCGTAAATTCTTGCACGTCCGAGCATGTCGTCTGACTTAATGGTAAGTAACTCTTGTAAGGTGTGCGAGGCACCATAAGCTTCCAGAGCCCAAACTTCCATCTCACCGAGCCTTTGTCCCCCGAACTGCGCCTTACCACCGAGTGGTTGTTGCGTAACGAGTGAGTAAGGTCCAGTAGATCTCGCGTGAATTTTGTCATCCACCAAGTGGGCCAGTTTCAACATGTAGATATAACCGCAGAATACTTGGTTGATAAATTTTTCGCCCGTTCTTCCGTCGTATAACTGAAATTTGCTGTTCGCTGGTAATCCTGCTTTTTTGCAGAAGTCATTTACGTCACCTTCGGTCGCTCCGTCAAACACTGGTGTTTCAAAATTGATACCAAGTTTTTTCGCAGCAAAACCAAGTTGGGTTTCGAAAATCTGACCCAGGTTCATCCGTGAAGGAACCCCGAGAGGGTTTAGCACGATATCCACAGGAGAGCCGTCTTCCATGTATGGCATATCTTCTTGTGCCATCACTCGAGCCACGACCCCTTTGTTTCCGTGACGACCCGCCATCTTATCACCCACGAGGAGTTTACGTTTACGAGCCACATAGACTTTCACCATTTCTTCCACGCCAGCAGCGAGTTCGTCGCCAGTTTCACGGGAATAACGTTTGATATCGATGACAGTTCCTTCGAAACCGTTTGGCATACGAAGTGAGGAATCCCTTACTTCTTTCGCCTTCTCTCCAAAAATGGAGTGTAAAAGTTTGTATTCTGGAGTGAGGTCAGTTTCACCTTTAGTTGTTACCATCCCAACAAGGATATCTCCTGGTTTCACTTCGGCACCCACACGAATCACACCGGACTCATCCAAATCACGGAACGCTTTGTCCGAAAGGTTGGGAATGTCTCGAGTGATTTGTTCTTGTCCGAGTTTGGTTTCCCGAGCTTGGATTTCGAACTCTTCAATGTGGATCGAAGAGAAAACGTCGTCTTTAATGATTCGTTCTGAAATTAGAATCGCATCCTCAAAGTTGTAACCTTCCCAAGGCATAAACGCCACAAGAACGTTACGACCAAGTGCCAAATAACCCGCATCAGTGGATGGACCGTTGGCAAGGACAGTTCCTTTTTGTAGGATCTGACCAAAGTCACCGTATTTTTCCCCTTTGATGATTTGTCCGGCAACAGGTGCTCCAATTCCTAAGTCCTGGCCTTCTTTCACAACGGCCACAAATTGAACTTCTTCCGAATGGAAAAGTTCGTGGATTTCTTTTTCTCCGTTAGGAGCCGTGAGTTCCACTCGTTCCTTGGAAACTTTACTTACCTTTCCACCTGTGGTTGTATGTAACATAGCCACGTTTGGTTTTTGGTTAAAACAAGTTCCTTGGTTGGTTTTTTTGAATTTAATAAGTGGGTAATGAACAATCTCTTTCGATTGGTCTTCTTTGATCCAAACGCCTGTAGCATCTACTTTAGAAACCACACCATCTTTTTTCGCAACGATACAAACCCCTGCGTCGTAAGCGGCACGGGCTTCCATCCCAGTTCCTACAAACGGAGCTTCTTCCGTGAGGAGTGGTACCGCTTGTCGTTGCATGTTGGAACCCATAAGTGCGCGGTTCGCATCATCGTGTTCCAAAAATGGAATAAGAGCTGTAGATACAGAGACAACTTGGAGAGGAGCTAAATCCATATATTGGATTTCAGCCGGGCTACGGAAAGGAAAGTCCCCTCTATGGCGAGTGGAAATGAGTTTGGATGTAAATTCACCCTTCTCATCGACAGTCGAATTCGACTGCGCCATGTAGTGGTATTCTTCTTTGTCTGCAGTGAGATACTCTACTTGTTTTTGAACTTTACCATTTTTCACAAGTCGGTAAGGAGTTTCAATAAACCCGTAATCGTTCACACGAGCGAAACTAGACATGGAAAGAATGAGACCAATGTTTGGACCTTCCGGTGTTTCAATCGGGCACATACGACCATAGTGAGAATAATGAACGTCACGAACTTCGAAACCGGCTCGGTCACGAGAAAGTCCACCAGGCCCAAGAGCGTTTAACCTACGTTTGTGGGTAAGTTCTGCCAGTGGATTTGTTTGGTCCACAAACTGTGAAAGTTGCGAGGAACCAAAAAATTCATTGATCACAGCCGTAATTGGTTTGATGGAAATGAGAAGTTGCGGAGTTTGTTGTTCCGGCTCCTGAACTGTCATTCTTTCTTTGATCACTCGTTCAACCCGAGAAAATCCAAGTTTCAGTTGGTTTGCGATAAGCTCACCCACAGAACGGATCCTTCTGTTTCCTAAGTGGTCAATATCATCGGGATAGTAGTTCTCCGCTTCTGACATTAACATCACCAAGTAACGAACGGTTTCAATGATGTCGTATTTACGAAGGACACGCTCATCAGCCTTAGCAAAGTCTTTCGGATTATTAAATTCAAACTTACTGTTGATTTTATAACGACCAACAATCCCCAAATCAAAAGTTTTAGGAGAGAAAAAGAGTCGTCGGAGTTCCCCTTCTGCGTTTTCAATCGTGGAAGGTTCGCCCGGTCTCATGATCGTGTGGAATTTTTTAACCGCGTCTTCGTAGTCGTTGACACCGTCTTTTTCCAAACAGTTGATAAGAACTGGGTTGTCTTTTCCTTTCGGAAATTCAATGACATCCACATCTTTTACCTTCATTTCCCGAAGGATCGAGATGTTATCCTCATTGATTTTGGAACCGGCATCGAGCATGACCTCTCCGGTTTCCATATTGATGATATCAGCAATGGTTCGGCGACCAATCAAACGTTTGAGGTCTTTGGGATTGGCACCAGCAATCTTCATCTTACTAGATCCGTAGAAAAGGCGTAAAACTTCTTCGTTTGTGCCCATACCCATAGCTTTTACAAGAAGAGTTGCTGGGAATTTTTTCTTACGGTCGATTTTGGCAACAAGGATTCCCTTATTGTCCATCTCGAATTCCAACCAAGAACCTCGGTAAGGAATCACCCTTGCAGAGAATGTATCTCGCACTTGGTCGTAAGAAAAGAAAATACCAGGGGATCTGTGCAACTGGCTTACCACGACTCTTTCCGCACCATTGATGATGAAAGTTCCGTGGTCTGTCATCACAGAAAGGTCTCCCATGTAGACAACTTGTTCCCGGATCTCTCCGGTATCTTTAATGATGAGTCGAATGACTGCTTTTAAAGGCACAGCATAAGAAGAATCAGTGTCTTTGCACTCTTGTGGATCGCGTTTCGGCTCTCCCAAGACATAATGGCCATATTCCATGACCATATCGTTGTTTGGCGATTCGATAGGGAAGGATTCGCGAAATACCGCTTCCAACCCTTGGTTCAAACGTTTCGTCGGATCTTTCACTTCCGACTGGAGAAACCAATCAAAGGATTTTTTCTGTACGTAGATAAGATTAGGAAGTAAATTGAGGTCGGTAATTTTACCGAAATTTACCCGGTTTCTAATTTGCATTCGGGTATGCATGGAATACTCTCCCTAGAGACGTCAAAATAATAGATGGTATGATAAACGAAAAAATAGAGGTGGGGACGCCTACGGCCTCCCTGCCTCTAAATTTTTGAAGAATGGGTTTAAAAATTGGCAACCGATTAACCGGCAGCAGCAACTTCTACTTGAGCCCCAACACCTTCGAGTTTTTTCTTAATATCAGCAGCTTCGTCTTTAGAAACACCGTCTTTCACTGATTTTCCACCAGCTTCAACAAGCGTTTTCGCATCTGCCAATCCAAGACCAGTGATTTCGCGAACGAGTTTAATAACGTCGATCTTTTTGTCACCGTGTGCTTTCAAGATTATATTGAAAGTTGCAGGCTCTTCAGCAGCAGCTGGACCACCTGCACCCGCAACAGCCGCTACCGCAACCGGTGCAGCAGCAGAAATCCCGAATTTGTCCTCCATCTTTTTCACTAGATCAGCTGCCTGAACCAGTGTAAGACTTCCAATTTGTTCTAATAGCGCGTCAACAGACATCCTATATTCTCCTTATCCTACTAATCACTATGATTACTAATTGCCGTTTTTCTCGGCTACAGCATTGATGGCGCGTGCCAATGATGCCATGATTTGATTGATTCCAGAAGCAATTTGTGTTGCAGGAGCATTGATCCCACGAGCAATTTGCGCAAGAAGTTCTTGTTTGGACGGAAGTCCAGCAATCGCCTCTACTCCAGACTTACCCAAAACTTCCCCGTCCATATAGCCGGTTCGAATTTCGAGTTCCTTCTTATCTTTTGCAAAGTCCTTACAAACTTTCGCTACTGCTGGAAGTGCATCCAGAGAGAAAATAGCTGCTAGAGGGCCTTTGTAAATATCTCCAAAATCAATGGAGTTATTTTTATGTTCAGAAGACTCTTTTAAAGCACGGAGAAAGAGGTTATTTTTGATTACCTTCATTTCCGATCCTTCTTTGCGAAGTTTCGCACGAAGGTTAGACATATCTTCAACAGTTAAACCGCTGTAAGATGCTAAAATAAAATTGGGTCTTTTTTCAAGACGACCTTTAAGTTCCGCTACTGCTTCAATTTTAGATGAATTTGCCATTGTTCTTACTCGTTATATGTTCGCGTTTACTAGTTCTTTCACATCGACTTTCACGCCGATTCCCATAGTTGCCGCAACAGAGAAAGACTTTAGATAATCACCCTTCGCATCGGAAGGTTTGTCTTTCATAAGGGCAGCCACTACCGCATTGATGTTGTCAGAAAGTTTATCATCAGAGAAGGAACATTTTCCAACTCCTAAGTGAACCACTCCCCCTTTGTCAGGGCGGTATTCAATTCGGCCGGCTTTTAGTTCTTTTACTGCTCGTGTAACATCAGTAGTAACAGTTCCTGCTTTTGGTTTTGGCATAAGGCCCTTACGACCGAGTACCGGACCGAGTTTACCTACTTCCTTCATCATATCAGGAGTAGCAACGCAGGCGTCAAAATCAGTCCAACCACCAGCAACCTTTTCAATGAGATCCATATCTCCTACAAAGTCAGCACCAGCTTCTTTTGCTTCGTTTTGTTTGTCTCCTTTGCAGAAAACCAAAACTTTGATTGTTTTTCCAGTTCCGTGGGGAAGAGAGATTGTCCCTCTTACGTTTTGGAGAGATTTATAATTGATTTTAGTCGAAATCTCTAATGTTCCATCAAATTTGGAAAAACTAGTAGCTTTTGCCAAACCGACTGCATCGCCAAGGGTATAAACCTTAGTGCGATCGACTTTCTCTTTGAGTTGGATATACTTTTTGCCGCGTTTCATGACTTCAGTTCCCGTTTCCTATGATTACTCGACGTTTACACCCATGGAACGACAAGTTCCAGCAATAATGTTGATTGCTGCATCCATATCGTTCGCATTGAGATCTTCCATCTTAGTTTTTGCAATTTCTTCTAGTTGAGCTCGTTTGATTGTTCCCACTTTTACAGTGTGTGGAGTGGCAGATCCACCTTGTAAGCCGAGCGCCTTCATTACAAGAAGGGCCGCTGGAGGAGATTTAGTTACGAATGTAAAACTTCTGTCGGAATAAACAGTGATAACCACTGGGAGTTTGAGTCCCATTTGAGTTTTTGATCTCTCATTGAACTGTTTACAAAATTCCATAATATTGAGTCCGGCTTGACCAAGCGCAGGACCTACTGGAGGAGCCGGGTTTGCTTTCCCTGCTTCCACTTGGAGTTTAATTTGTTTTACTACTTTCTTTGCAGCCATCTCGTTTCAAGTTCCTTACTAAAAGTCAATCTATCAGTTCTATTGTTCCGATTTTACTTGGAGGTAATCCAACTCTACGGGAGTGGATCTTCCGAAAATTTCTACACGAACGCGGAGCCTTCCCTTGTCAGGGAAAATTTCATCCACAAGTCCAGTGAAATTAGCAAACGGACCATCTATAATTTTCAATGTTTCGCCCACTTTGAATAGGAAACGTGGTCTCGAAACTTCTTCCGATTCCACACTTCCCACATCACTAAAGAGATTTTTGATCTCATCCAGGGATAGTGGCTCCGGACCTTTTCCTTTTCCGCCTACAAAAGTAGACACAGAAGGTAAGTTCTGGATTTTAAATCGAAGGTCATCGGTCATATTCATCTCAACGAGAACATAACCCGGCATGAGTTTCTTCTTTGTGACCTTCTTCTTGCCGTTTTTCATCTCGGCAACTTCCATTGAAGGAATTTTTACCGCAAAAATTTGGTCTTCCAGTTTTTGTTGTTGGACCATCTTTTCAATGTTTGTCTTCACCTTATTCTCGTGACCGGAATAAGTTTGAAGCACATACCATTTTTTTTCTAAAGAATCGCCCACTTCCCTACCTATGTTCCTAATGCCCAGAACCATTTTAACAGCTTAAGGAAAACAAAATCCGAAGCTGATAAAAATAGGGAAAAGATAAATACTGTAACTAGGACGACAACGGTAGAACTCACTACCTCTTGGCGCGTAGGCCAATGCACTTTTTCAAGTTCTGCTTTACATTCCTGAATGAAACTCGTAGCTTTCATTGATCCTTGTCCTGTTCTCTATTCTATATATTCTGCAGTATCTGGCAGGGCTGGAGAGAATCGAACTCCCACCAAGGACTTTGGAGATCCTAGTTCTACCATTAAACTACAGCCCTAAACAAGCCCTCTACCAGGCTTGAACTGGTGACCCCTTCCTTACCATGGAAGTGCTCTACCACTGAGCTAAGAGGGCAAACGTTTCCCACCCAAGCGCGGGTTTCCAAGCAAGGCTAGGTTTTTTACACTATTTTAAATGAGGCTCTTTGGTCAATGGAAAATGAGTTTATTTCATGGAAATGCTAAAAAAACAAGAAAAACAATGAATTTCCCTTGAGATTTTAGTTGTGGATTTCCCCATTCGATAATAGAACCATGTGGGAAGAAGTCCCCGCTTTAAGGAATGATTCGTGGCGAAACCCTTTGTAGAATTAGAAACACAAATCCCCGATTTGGTAAAGGCAAAATCCAAAATAGTCGTCCGATCTTCTCGGATGAATCGCCAATTGGAACAATATGTCCTCGGTCTTATCACCAACATTCTTGCCGAAGTGGGTCAAACCCAATTTGTGGAAATGCTTTATACCATCTCCAAAGAATTAACCATCAACGGAATCAAAGCCAATCAAAAACGAGTTTTCTTTGAAGATGAAGGTTTAGACATCACCGATGAAAACGACTACTTCCAGGGAATCAAAGATTACTCCAAAAAGTTTTCCGAAAAGATGGCTGACGAATACGGCAAACGTTGTTTGGCCCGTGGGGTCTATGTCCAAATCAAATTCCACTACTGCTTAGATGGACTTCTTGTTGAGGTGACAAACAATACACC
The DNA here is from genome assembly GCF_000332455.1 of Leptospira vanthielii serovar Holland str. Waz Holland = ATCC 700522. GTDB lineage: Bacteria > Spirochaetota > Leptospiria > Leptospirales > Leptospiraceae > Leptospira_A > Leptospira_A vanthielii. The sequence continues at coordinate 209,749 of NZ_AOGY02000051.1, forward strand.
CGTAATCAAAACCGAAGAAGCTCGGATGCGGGAAAAAATGAAAAAGTCGATGAATTACAATGACATCGCCGAGTTCTATATGGATAATATGGACAACACGGAAGGTGCTGGCCTTGGCATTGCCCTCATTATGATTTTACTCAAAAATGAAGGGGTTGACCCTAACCTATTCCGCATCATCACACATGCGGATAGAACGGTAGCTCGAGTGGAAATTCCATTTAACGACAATTATGTGTCGTTTCGCAGTGCGGAACTGGCAGAAATCTAAGAAAATCAACCTTCTATTTCGATAGACCTCATGTTCGCCATTTTCGAAACTGGCGGACATGGAATTAAAAGGTGCAAACATTCTCGTCACCGGATCTGCCGGTGGACTCGGAAAAGCAATGGCTTACCGCTTAGGTAAAGCCGGAGCCAATATCATTCTCTCGGACATTCAAAAAGACAAATTGGACGAAACCGTCGCCCTCTTCCAAAAAGATGGGATCAAAACTACAGGTATTGTTGCCAATGTTGCCAAAGAAGAAGACAGCATTCGCCTTATGGACGAAGCGGCCGCTTTCCAAGGAAGTTTGGATGTGGCCATTTTAAATGCTGGAATTTTACGAGATGGCCTACTCATTCGCGTGGACAAAGAAACAGGAAAGGTAAAAGGCAAAATGGGAATCGACCAGTGGCAATCTGTGATCGATGTAAATTTGACCGGTGTATTTTTAACCGCTAGAGAAGCTGCGGCAAAAATGGTGGAACAAAAGAAGGGAGTGATCATCCCCATTGCTTCGATCGCTATGCACGGAAACTCAGGCCAAACCAATTACAGTGCTGCGAAAGCCGGAGTTGCGGCTATGACTGTAACTTGGTCCAAAGAACTTGCCAAATTTGGAATTCGCGTGGCAGGAATTGCACCTGGGTTTATAGGAACAGAAATGGTTCTAAAAGATATGAATCCAGAAGCTTTAGAAAAATGGAAATCCATCATTCCTGTGGGAAGATTGGGTGAACCAGATGAAATTGCATCCACTGCTGAGTTCATCATCTCCAATGATTTAGTTACCGGTGTGGTTTTGGAAATCTCTGGTGGCGTGCGAATCTAACTTTGATTAATCCTTTTTGCCCTCGGTACCTTCCGAGGGTCCCCGAAATTTATTGCATGTATTTGTCATTTTTTTTATAAACGAAAAAAATTTCGTAGGTAAAATCAGTATACATTCGTCATAAGGATATAACGGAATCTTTACCGATGAAAATAAAAACAGAACTATCGAAACAACAATTGGAACAAGCCATTAAAGGGATACAAGGTATCGCTCACCCTATTCGTTTATTGATTCTATATACCTTAGCCAAAGAAGAAAAGACTGTCGGCCAACTTGTAGAATTACTAGGTACTAGTCAATCAGCAGCTTCCCAACACTTAAGTAAGATGAAAAACAACGGAATCTTAGAATCGCGTAAATCTTCAAACCAAGTGTTTTATAGTTTGAAAGATCCAAAGTTCAAAGATCTAATCCAAACCATCGTCAAAGTGTATAAAAAGTAAACATTAGTTCTTTTCTTCTAATAAAAAACGAACATATTCTCCCACAGCATCCCTTAGGTTGGTGTAACCGAAGGGATATCCCGTTTGCCCTATCTTTTCCATCGCTGCACAAGTGTAGTATTGGTATTTGCCTTTTAATGATTCTGGCATATCTACGTATTTGATGTTCACTGGTTTGTTCATGGATGCGAACAAAGCGTTCGCTAGATCATTCCAAGTTTCAGCAACTCCCCTACCTACATTGTACAATCCGTATTTTCGTTCACTGCAAAGGTAAATACTGATTTTACTTGCGTCCTTTACATAAAGAAAATCTCGTTTTTGTTCTCCATCTTTGTATTCGGGTTTATAGGATTTGAATAATTTTAATTCTCCCGTATCACGAATCTGTTCATAACCTTTCAGAACTAGGCTACGCATATCACCCTTATGGGCTTCTCCATATCCAAAAACATTGAAGTATTTGAGACCAATGAGTTTGTCAGCAATTCCCGTTTTTTTTGCATAAAGATCAAATAACTGTTTGGAATAACCATACATATTGAGTGGCCTTAAGTTCTCGATTGGTCCTTTGTCATCATATCCAAACTCACCTTCTCCATAAGTGGCAGCACTCGAGGCATAGAGAAAAGGAATTCTTTTGGAAACAGCAAACTCGGCCAACTTCTTCGTATAATGGAAGTTATTGTGCATAAGAAAAGTGGCATCTTTTTCAGTAGTAGCAGAACAAGCTCCCAAATGGTAAATTTCAGAGATATCGTTTAAGAGGGGACTTCTGGAATCGAATAGGGATTCGAACTGATCTTTTTCGTAGTAATCTTGGAAAAAGTTCTTCTGTAGATTTTTCCATTTTTCCGTAGTCCCAAGATGGTCCACTACCAAGATATCGGTATTTCCATTATGATTGAGGTCTTCGATGATTTGCGAACCAATGAGGCCCGCACCACCAGTGACTAAAGTTAGTTTTTTTGCCATGTCTTCGTTTTAGTTTTTACTATCCAAGGTTTTTTTCTATAAACTTTTTTTACAAAGAAAAAAATCTGATCTGAACTTCTCTGAAATTCGGTCAAATTCAATGGAATGAGATCAGATTAGATCGATCATCCTTCCAAATTTCTCATCTACTTGTTTTATGGTTTCCGAAAGAGGAACAAGAACTTCCGGAATCCAAGGTTTCATTCGGCAATCAAACACAATCGGGACTTCGTAAGAGATATGGTTGTGTTTTGTTTCTGTTCTGGCATAAATATCCGATGCCGGTTCCATCCGTGTAAACATAGTCCAAATAAAATCGGAATCAGTTCGCACGGCATCTTCTGCGTCATCCACAAGAAAAATATAATGGAAAGGATTTAAGTTTTCCTTAAGTAATTTTTCTGCAAGCCCATCATCTTTTGTATAAGGCGAACCCTTAACCACAAGGACTCCGGGCAAAAACACTTTTGGATTTTGGAAACGTTTGTCTTGGAAATTTCCGACAAATTCTTTGGGTAAGTTGGGATATTTTAAAGGAGCATTGGCTTCTGTAATTCCCATCCATAACATCTTACTTCCCTTGTTCACCGTGCCACTGGTATAATCCAAAGTATCTTGGCTGATATGGCTAAAGATAAAAAAATCAGTTCTTGGATCACACCTTTCTGTAATGACTCGGAAGGTTTCCGAAAAGTTTTTTAGATTCACTTTTTCGTTTGTCACAAGTAAACATTTGGTAAGAGACAACTGCCCTTCTCCAAGAATACGAAGTGCTCCCATAAAGGCTTCTCGGAAGTACCTCTCTTTCACAATCGCAGCAGCAAGAGAGTGAACACCAGATTCTTCATAGGCCCAAACACCGAGTACCTGTGGCATAACAAGTGGAAACATAGGAGAAAGTAAATCTTGCAAAAACTCTGCGATGTAGTGGTCTTCTTGGGGAGGCCTTCCCACTACAGTCGCAGCCCAAATCGCATCCTTTCTATGAAGGATATGATTTAGATCCATATAAGGATAATCATGTAACAACGAGTAGTATCCATAGTGGTCACCAAAAGGACCTTCTGGTTTTCTTGAGTAAGGTGGAATGGTACCAATCAGAGCAAAGTCAGCATCGGCAACGATGGGGTATGGTGAGACCTCTTTGTCTTTTGTCATCCGAAGTTTTTCTCCCATTAAAAAGGAGGCAAAAACAAGTTCGGGAATTTCTTCGGGAAGAGGAGCAACCGCAGCAATGGTGAGCGCAGGAGGTCCCCCGATATAAACGTGAGCGGGAAGAGCCTGGCCTTTTTTTTCTGCCTCATAATAATGGAATCCTCCTCCTCGATGGATTTGGATGTGCATACCAACGGTTTTGTCTCCAAAAAGTTGGACCCGGTACATTCCCAGGTTTCCATTTCCCGATTCGGGATGTTGGGTATAGACGAGTGGTAAGGTGACAAAGGCTCCTCCGTCTTTGGGCCAAGAAACCAGCTGAGGTAACTCGTTTGTAGAAAGAACGCTACCAGAAAGAACTGGTGCCCTTCTCACTTGTTTTAAACCCACTTGGAAAGGCAAAAGTCCAAGGGAACGTTCCTTCCAAAGTTTAGAAAACCTTGGTGGGAAAATCTCCTTAGCCAATTTGGCAAGACGCTGGATGGTCGCCACGGGTTTTGGTCCAAAGGCAAGGTGGATTCTTTTTTCTGATCCATAAAGATTGGTGGCCACAGGAAACTTGGTTCCTTTGACATTGGTAAACAAAAGGGCGGGACCTTTTTTGGCCACCACACGCCTTTGGATCTCTGCCAGTTCCAAATAAGGATCCACAGGGTCGGAAACAACATGTAGTTCCCCTTCCTTTTGCAAAAGTCGGACAAAATCATTGGTGGATCGTAGTGAAACCATAAAAAGGAATAGACGGCTCCTTGTTTTCTTAGACGCTATAGGGCATAAATTCTATGTCCCAAGAACCAAATACCACACAACCAATCATTACCGATATCAAAAGAATTGCAGTCTGCGGAGGATCTTTAGGGAGAGAAAGGCGCTCCTATGTCCGAGGCCAAGTGGTGGATGTGGGGATAACCGATCTCATGAAGGCTGAGGGTTTATGGGATTTAGTGACAGGACTATTTATTGGGGAAGAAACAAAAATCACACCTTTTCTCGATTTTTCTCTGGCACCGGTAAGAAAGCCCGTATTGAAATTGGAAGTGTTTGATGCCAGTGGAAATAAAATCTACACATCTGGAAAAATCAAAGCCGATGAAGATGGATTTTTTTCCTGCGAAATTCGCGACAAACTTCCCGTTGGGTTTCATGACTTCCAAGTGATACTAGAAGGCCTAGATAGCTTTCGCCAATACTCCAAAGACTTAGCCCATTTGAATACAACAGAAGATTCGATTTTAGGAAAGACTACCATTGTAGGTAAGGGAAAACTTAGAATTCTTGCCGAAGACTACAAAGGGATGGTGGTCACTTCTGACATAGACCAAACGTATTTGGCGACAGACATCCATTCCGGAAAAGGAAAGTTTACAGCAGTTTTCGAGACACCTAACCAAAAACAGGCGCTACCGGGAATGCCTGAGCTCTACCGGGAACTTAGGATTTCTTTATCCAATGCTCCCTTAGCTTTTATTTCCGCAAGTCCCCACTTCTTCCGCCGCACCATGCTTGCCACCATTGCCAAAGACAATATCCAAATTGAATCTTTACATTTAAAATATTTAGAGGGCACCATCAAAGGTGTTTTTGATAAAGTGCTTGGGACGATTTTTAACCCTATCGAATTTTTGCAGAATGGATTCAAACCAGCTTGGTCGAGAACAAAAAAATTCTTAGGAGCCTCCTACCAAAGTCTTTTTGATCAAATGTCCTATAAACTTTCGATTCTTCTTTATGATCGCGTGTATCTCCCAACTGAATCCAAAGAAATTCTTCTGGGTGACAATACAGAATCGGATTATATGATCTTTACTCTTTACCAAATCATCTGTATGGGAAAACTCACCGGAGATGAATTAGAAGAGTATCTTTACAAACTGAACTTTCTTGGTCGGGATGCGATCACAAGAGATGCCGCAAAAAAAATCCGACTCCTTTCCGAAGAAATTCACAGAATCCATGGAACCACGAATCCCGTAACACTCAGCATCATCAATAGAACTAGCCACGGACCAAGTGAATTGGATATGCGTGAAAAAGTAAAAAATGCGTTACCTGCGGGAATGTATGACTCTGTTTTCGGAACCAAACAGGCATTTTACGGAACAGAAGGTGCAATGGGAATGGCGATGATTTTCGAATCGGAAGGATATTTTACAATCGAGCAGACTCTAGCGGTGGTGGCAGGGATGATTGGGAAGGTGTTAGAAGGGAAATTGGTAGATGAAGGATTTTTATTAAAATTGCTTGAGGAACTAACGTTGCCTAAATCAGCAGAGGTTACGAGGCAAAAATTAAAGGAAGGCCTTCTCTCTGCCTTCCAATCTTAATTTTTAACCTTTAGTCTATTTTGCACAAGGCAGAGAACATTACCGTTTTCCGAAGTTTTACGGGAGAAAAAACGCAAGACTGGTTTGCGGTGATTTTTCCCCAAAATGGTTCCGTTTCTACTGCCAGTTTGGCCAAAGGAAATAGTAAAAAACGCACTCGTTTCCCTTTCAATGCGGCACCGAGGCTTTCTACTACCTCTATCGGGTTGCCATAAAAGACGTGAGTTCGAACATGCATAATTCCAAGAGAATTCGCAATGGAAGGATCTTCGACAATATAATAGTCTGGTGCGTCTAGGTTTAGTTTCATTACTAATTCCTCAATTTGAACGGAGATATTTTTCATCTCCTTCCAAACTTTTGAATTTATATAAACCGAATACAATAGACCTACTCCCAGGAACAAAATCAAAATGTATTTATTTCTTCCGACCAGTCTCTTCCATTTGAAATTTGATAAAAGTAAAATGGGGAATAAACTGAAACAGGAATAATAACGAGTACCCCAATCAATATTAGAATCGTTAGGTGACAATATCGAAACTAAACACACAATTAAAATCCAAACATAAAAAAGATTCCTTGCGATTGTCTTTCTTTTCTGGGAATGGAAGAACATAAATATAACAATAAAGACTAAAAGCCAAGGGGAATATCCGAAAAGACCAACTCTGGAATTCCCCCAAAGGAGAAGACTTTTCCATTTTTGAATTACATCCATTTCAAAACGAAAAATGCCAGTTTTATTATTATCGAACCTAGGCCCAAGTATCGAATCATAAAGAAAATAGTTCAAACCCACAAAAACAAAAATGGCCAAAACAATAAGCAATATCCGTTTGGAATGCCATTTCTTCCGGTAAACACCTATTCTATTATTAAAAATGGAAAAAAGATGGATTATGACCAAGAGCACAAAAAGCAAAAGAATCTCCGTTCTTAAAAACAAAGCCAAAATAGTGAAGAGGACAGCTGTTGCAGTTATAAAATGAAATCGAGGCTCTTTAAAATACGTGACTAAGAAAAAAGTTAAAAAGAAAGAAGCGAGTGCAATGTCGGAAAAAGCAAGGAAATGTTGTAATAGAGGAGTAAATAAAAGAATGAATAAAAAAACCCACCATTTCTTCGTTACACGGTATATCAAAAAAGAATATAGCCAAAACAAAACAGCACCTAAGTACACAATTCCTTCAGGCCAATTCAATTGAATGAATGGTGTGATTAATACAGTATTAAGAAAAGGAAAAGGCGCAATCAGACTCCCCTCTTGGTCAATCTGAAGATTATAAGAATGTTTGAAATAAAAATGCTTATATTCCGGGTCGATGGCTTTAGCCGGATAATGAATTCCCTGCTTTTTGAATCCGCTTTCTATCCAGAAAACTGACCGTAAAACTTTTGCGATGCTATCACCAGCAAAACTATAACTTGGTCTTGTAAACCCAGCAATCAAAAGGGTGACAATCAGAAAGCTGACTGGCAGAATGTATCCAAACAATTTATTCATTATTTTTTTGGTTTTTCTCCAATGGAAAAACCGTTTACAAATTCAACTACATAGAGTGGTCTACCTTTTGATTCTTCAAAAATGCGAGCAATGTATTCACCTAAAATTCCTATCGAAATAAGAATCGAACCACCGATCAAACAAATGAGAGTCACAATTGTGGCCCATCCTGGGTTATAAACAATTGGCATTTCTAGTATAAAGTGTTGAAAAGCTCGGAATAAAGCATAAACACCAACTCCAAATCCGATCATCGCCACTATAATACCAAGTCCCAAGCTAAATCGCAAAGGTAATGGAGAAAAAGATACAGCTGCATTCATTGCAAGTTTTAACATTTTGCGCAATGGATATTTTGTTTCGCCAGCAACCCTTGGATCACGTTTATAAAACACGGGAGTCTGTGGAAAACCAATCCAAGCATTCATTCCCCTAAGAAATCGATGGTTTTCTCTCAGCGCATTTAAGGCATCCAAACACCTTCTCGAAATTAGGCGGAAGTCCCCGGAATCCAAAGGCAAATCTTTATGAACCAAAATCTTCATAAGCCTATAAAATGCCCAGGCAGTTGTTTTTTTAAAAAATGATTCACCCGAACGAGCCAACCTTTGTCCGTAAACTACGTCGAATCCTTCTCTATACTTCGCAAGCATCTCCAAAATCACTTCGGGGGGATCTTGTAAATCAGCATCCATCACCACAACAGCATCACCTTTAGCATAGTCCATTCCGGCTGTAACAGCTAACTGATGGCCAAAGTTTCTGGATAGACTAATGACTTGAATTTGAGGATCACTGTTTGACCACGAGACCAGTTGGAAAATCGTTTGGTCAGTACTCCCATCGTTTACAAAAATGACTTCTACCTTTGTTGGTAAAATTTTGATTAATTCGTTAAGTCTTTCTTTAAGGAAAGGAAGAGAAGATTCTTCGTTATAACAAGGGATAATGATAGACAATAATTTTGGATTTTTTCGTGGGATTAGATAATAGTGCATAAGAAATATTTGCTTGAAGGAACTTAAGTGATTCTAAAAGGAAATAAACGAAATGACCACAAAAAAACCAGTAAAAAAAGTTGCCTTGCGTATATTTTCAAAGATCGTTGACAGGAAACAATGAATCGTCAGCTAAAGAAGATCTCCATTATTACTCCTTTTTATAACGAAGAATCGGGAGCAGATGAGTTCTTTGAACGAATTATCCCCCACCTCCAATCATTAAAAACAACTTATGAAATTGTTTGTGTAAACGATGGCAGCCGGGACCGCACTATAGAAAGACTAATTTTTCATCATAAAAAAAATCCAAATATTAAGGTTGTCGACTTTTCTAGAAACTTCGGCAAGGAAGCAGCGGTATCTGCAGGTTTAGATTACGCAACAGGTGACGTAGTAATACCGATTGACTCTGATTTACAGGATCCACCAGAACTGATTCCCGCTTTAATTGAGAAATGGAAAGAGGGTTATGATGTTGTCACGGCCAAACGGTCTGGCAGACAAGGAGAATCCTTTTTAAAAAAATTTACAGCAAAACATTTTTACCGTGTCATTCGCTATATGAGTGAAGTAGAGATTCCTGTAGATGTAGGAGATTTCCGGCTCATGGACAGAAAGGTAGTAGAAGCACTTTCTACTATGAAAGAAAAAAATCGTTTTTTAAAAGGAATGTTTGCTTGGGTAGGTTTTAAGCAGATAGACGTGGAATATGAAAGGCAGGCGCGGTTTAAAGGTTCATCAAAGTGGAACTACTGGAAACTTTGGAACTTTGCTTTAGATGGAATTTTGATGTTTAGCACGATGCCATTAAAGATCTGGAGTTATTTTGGTTTTTTTGTCTCCTTCAGTGCATTTATTTATTTAATCTATCGGATCATTCGAGTGATCCTCAAAGGAGTCGATGTCCCTGGTTACGACTCCACGCTTGTCATCATTCTATTCTTAGGCGGGATCCAATTGATTGGTATCGGTGTTCTCGGCGAATATATCGCCAGAATCTTTATCGAAGTGAAGGGAAGACCCGTTTATATTGCCAAAGACACAATCGGCTTTAAAACTAAAGGGTCCCGTTCCTTAAATAAACGTGACAGTTCGGAAAATAAGTCTTAAAATAATAATAATCTTTTCGGATATATTGGTAATAAAAAACCAAAAGCTCCTGGTTCCAAGAAGAATCAAAACTTGTGATTGGATTTTGTAAAACATCCAAATCACAAAACAAAATTAGGCCAGGTTTACTTTTTGAAATTTTATCCTTAATTTCTTCGTTATCAATGAACATTGCTTTAGCGTTCGTTTTGTCCGTAAAGTTACCGGGTTGTATCACTCGATTGATAGGAATTTGTTTGAATAAAGAATAAATTCCATGAGTTCCTTTAGCAACAAATACTGGCCGAGGATCCAAATTTGCATTTTGTATATCGACAAATATCTCTTTGGCAATATCAGGATATACCTTAGAAAGTTTAATGACTCTTTTTCGGACAATCACAGCTAAAGGGATCAAAATGAAAATCACAAATACAATCGCTACTTTTTGTTTATAACGAAAAAAGTATTTTACGTTTAGAAATCGAAAGAGAAAGGAAGAACCTAGGATGGCAGGTGCGATCATGGGAAGATAATAGTGTTCGAAGAAATATCCCGTCCAAGTTGCAGCAAAAAAAGAGGTGATGGTCCAAAGAAAACTAACGAGTAGAACTTTAGGGATTTTCTTTTTTCCAAGATAAAGAAAAAAAGTTCCCAACTGAATCAGGATGATGGTGGCAAGAACCGGATATGTTTGTAACGAAACTATTTTTTCAACAAACGTTACTTTTTTTGCATAATTAGAAAATAAAATTTTATGAGTTTCTAAAAAGGAATCACCAAGACCAACCCCAAAGATCCAAATAGTACTAATGAAAAAAGGTAACATCGTAATCGCATAAAACAAAACATAACCGACAAAAGATTTTGGATTCTTAAAGATATGTTTTCTATGCAAATACAAATGGAGCAGATAAAAACCTAAAATATCAAAAGCTGTATTGTATTTAATAATAAATGCAAAACCCAATACTAACGGGCTTAGAAACCGATACTTTTTCTTTCCATAAAAAAGAAACCAAACACCAATTACCTCAAGGCATAAATAAAATAATTCCGTATTTCCCGAAAGTCCGTTTAGGAAATAACTAAAAAGTATTAAAAAACCGAGACCCGCACCCAATGCAAAGGAACGATTGCTTTTTCTGAGAATCAACCAAATGACATAAGCTGAACAAACAACAACAATTAAAGTAGAAACTCGGATTGCAAAAATGGAAAACCCAAGAAAACCATGAATGATTGCATAAATTATGTAGATCCCGATAGGTTTGATGTCCCAGAGATCCCGGTAGGGAAGTTTTCCCTGCAACCAGCCCTCCCCTATCAAGGAATAGGTGATTTCATCCCAATCAATTGCGGTGTATCCAAACGATGGGTACCGTAGAAAAAAGGCAAAAGCGAGAAAAAAAACAAAAACCAAACAATTGCGAAAAGGTAATGAGGAAAACAAAGAAGAATTTAATATTTTTTTCATGATGTATAGTGAACTAAAAAACAATGCATGTTAACTCATAAAAACTAAAATCTTGGAGAATTTAGTCAAGCCATTCTGGCCGGACAAAAAGTTCCTTAAAAAATAGAACTGACTATAGACCAAAAAGAGTTTTATCTTTCCAATTTTTGATCAAAATGAAAGATTGGTTTATCTTTATCGTTAAAATCCAAACTCGTATGAAAGAAAAAGCGAAGACAGTTTTAACAATTATCCTCAGTGCTTATCTGCTTTTAGTATCTCTTCAAACCTGGGGGGAATTAACCAAACAAGTTCGATCAACAAAACGCAGCATGGATTCCATGAAACAACTCGTAAGCGGATATCCTCATCTCTTTTATCCAAATCATTTTTATGATATCCATTCACTTTCTGAAAAATTTCGAAAACTAAAAGGGAAAGAAGAGTTGTATTATATAGATAACCAAATTTTCCAATTTGATGTTTTACAAATGGCCTCTGCACCTACTCTACTAAAATCCTTCGAGGCAGCACATCCAAAATCAGCCTATATCGTTTTAGCCAACCAAAATTCAAAAATTGAAAACAAAGACGCAATACTCTTCCAAAATTGTAAAGAGAAGATACCGGGTGAATTTTACTCAATATGTTTTTGGGAGATACAATGAAAATTCTACTAGTCGCACTTGTATTAACAAACCTAGTCTCTTTTATTGTATTAGGTTTTTTCCCAGATTTTTTTCTCGGACTCCTTTTTCTTCTTTTTGTATTGGCATTAGTAAGCTTTTTTCGACTCCTCCAACATTTAATCCATTATAAAAACAAAAAACAAAATATACTTTTCATCATTTCTTTTTCATTCCTATTTCTATTGATTAGTTATATTTCTGAAATTCGTTGGAATCTTAATCCCTTTGGAATGTTAGACGCTTATGCAATGTGGGTGGGAAAGGGGCGGATGTTAGCTCTCTCCATCCTTGATGGAAACCCACTACCGATATGGAATGGGTATTGGAGGATGCCAAATTATCCGTTAGGTATTCCTTTGCTTCATGCAGACCTATCTCTTGTTTTTTCCAGCGTAAGTGAATTTCTGATCACTCTAAAAATTCCAAACTACCTATACCTACTACTTTTGTATTTTTTTATTATAGAAAGGACTTTTGACCTAAAACAACCAGTTGTGAAGTGGGGATTTTTAATTCTAACTGGTGCCTTTCTATTTCATCCGAATTACCTGTTAGTTATCTCTGACCTCTGTGCAGATTTCCCCGTTTCTGTAACACTAGCGATTGCGACATTCTTTCTCATTAAAAAAGAGAAAAAGGAAAATGTTTATTGGTTATTTCTAACAATTGCTTTGTTAATCAATTTAAAAAGCGAAGCTTTATTGATTTCAATCGTATTGTTCGGATTCTGTATTTTGTATAACGTGATCGAAAAAACATATAAGCTACAATTTCTTCTGATTGCTCTACTTCTCTTGGCTTTATTTGGGAGCCCAACTTGGTATCTATTTGGAAAGGGAAGTTTTTTATCATCAGACTTCAAAGGAATAAATCAATCCTCCTCTCACACAAGTTTCATCATGGAACGAATTTCGGATGGGAACCTTTGGCTTCTGGTTACAAAGTATTTTCTTAAATTTTATCTTTCGCTCACCAAAGGATTGTCTTTTGTCCTTCTACTCATTGCTCTAATCTGGGGTAGTTTAAATCTTCGGATCGGTGTATTGTTCTACTTCGTTTGTGTTTCTATTTACTCTGGAATTTTCCTTCTAACGTCACTTGAACCTCAAGTGCACTTGGAACAAGCCTATGATCGGATTCACTTTCAGCTATTTTTAATTCCACTAGTCATTTTTTGGAAATTTGCCAAAGAAAATGAAGAAACAATAACGAAAGTGTTTGCTAATGTTTGCCAAGAGTCAAACAAACAGCTTAAACGAATCTTAAAGAAAAAACTAGAAACCTAAGTCTTTGGTATTCTATTTCTTTTCCCAAAGCATGTAACGATAGCCTGCCGTATTAGAATCAGAAATCTTTTTATAAAATTTAGATTCAATTTCATATTTTGAGTTTACCCATTCATTATAAAACTCATCGGAAATATTATCATCTTTGGGCGGTTTAAAATCATAAACAAAAACTTGAAATTTCGGTATACCTTGGTTAAAAAACTTAGTCTCTAGAACCTCAAATTCGCTCTGTTTATTGGCTATAAAATGCGGTTTCTTCAGAAAGGAATCAGAAATTAATAACAAATCGAATGTGCTCAAATGAACCACTGGTGCTTCAGGAAATTTGCGCCATTCGGACTGCAAAATTTCATGATATTTTTTTACAAAGTCTATCGTTTTGAAATTCTGTTTTACATGATAAAAACCTAAAAGAATTTGCAGTATTATAAATAACAATATCCATTGTTTGCTTTCAAAATGTTCATCTTTAGAAAGCAACGATATTACGAATATTGAAAACAATACATAGGAAAATTCCGTATAACGAAGACCAAGATATAAACCGCCTTGAGAATACGGGCTAAGTAAAACAACAAAAACCAATGAAACGAAAGCGACTCCAATCACAAGTTTCTGAACTTGCGTTAAACTCAACTTAATTAATGAAATTATGATAAGTAAAACCATAGGAAAACAATAGTATAAAAAACCTGTCCGGTAGGTGTTTCCGAAAATAAACTCTTTGAAAAAATGCAATCGATCACTGAAATGTAATCGACCAAAATCATTGAGACTTACCTTACTTCGGACACCAAAAATTTCACCAAATTCATGGAAATTATAAAAACCTAAAAGTACTACTGCTAAAGAAAAACCGATGAGTAAGGGTAAATAAATCTTTAAAAGAGGAATGATTTTGCGACGATTCGAAATTAGAACAAACAAACCTAAAATTCCGATATAAATCACCGATTCAGAACGAAGAAAAACCGATATACCTCCAGATACTCCAGCCAAAAAAGAGGTAATCTGGAGGTGTTTCTTTGCACTTTCCAAAACCAAAACACCATAGAAAAAAAATAATAGAAATATATGGGATGGAATGCTTTCTGAAAACTCAATAGCACTTGAAATACTATAACCTACTAAGAATAAAATGGCACCTAAACAGAGAATTTCAACTTTTCTAACATAAAATACAGATCGAAGGACATAAACACAACCTAACGTGAGAAAAAAATATAATAATAAAACCATCCCATTTAGAAAACGATAAGGAATGGGAAGGAGAGAAAAAGTTTGAGCAAAGAATGTCGGGTATTGAAATACACATTCCTTCCGACTTCCATCGTCTTGAATAAAGTATACCCAAGGATATCGGAAGGGATAGAACCTGAACTCTGGATCAATTTCAATATTTTTGGAATAACATTCGTGGTTTTGAATCCCTTTTTCTTTATATTGAATGGTTTGATAAAGTTTGATTTGCGAATCTGATTGGATTAATGGACTAATTCCAGAATCCCAGGATATTCTCTTGTAAACAAGGAAACACACCAACAATCCGAGAATCAGACTAAGCACTCGCATCGACGTAACCCAATGCAGAAAAGTAGAGATCCATTTCATAACTTTCTTCACTTTGGTTTTTCCAACACATAACCTTTGAAATGGGCAAGGTTGTGTTCTGATCGAATTACATATTGTTTTGGATTAAGTTTAAAGTTGATATCGAACTTTTGTTTCCAAATATTTTCAGGAAATTCATTGTTTACTAACTGATTACCCTCCCATTCCAAATATAGAATTCTTTTGTCTTGGTTTTTCAGTATAGTTTCTACTTTTAACCAATCCTCATTAGAATAAACAGCCACCTGAGGGTATTTTATATAACTAATCCCAACAAGATAGGATAAAGAAAGTCCTCTGTGTACGATTAAATCTGGATTCAAATGATCAAAAGAATTCATCACCTGTTGGTATAACTTTGCAGAGGAAGACCATTGTTTAATTGCCCGTAAATCTGATTTATAGCAAAAATATACAAACGGCAAAATGAGGAGATAATACATTAATGGCGAATCCTTTTTCGAAAGGGAAAGAAATACTCCAAGCATCAAAAGATAAATTCCACTTTCATAATACCGCATGCCAAAGATATCTACACCGGCTCGATAAGGTGAAATAATCGGTAGACAAAGGATAAATAAAATTCCGGCTATGAAAAAAGAAAAAATCTCTTTCTTTCTTTCTCCGCACAAACAAAGAACTCCTAAAAAAAGGATTGGGTAACCTTTAAAAATCCCAATCTTAAACTCACTTCCCCAAAGATCAGCGATCCATTCAGACAAAAAATTTCGAGAGATCCCAGTTCCCATATCAGTCATTGTATTCAAGCCACGCATTCCCAAATAATGGCCATATACAGACTGATTCCAAATAGAGAAAACAACCAATAGTATGATACTTAAAATCATATAAGGGAAAAGAACTCTTATGCGTTGCAGTTTTTCCCTTTCATAAAAGAAAGAAATACTCAAATAAAGTAACAGAGCTATCGTAGATTCAGGCCTAAGCTGAAAATTAAAAACAATCGAAACAGCGAAAAGAATTCCATATCTAAATTGTTTTTTCTCGCAAAACAAATTATAGGATAAAACAGCCGCTAAGAAAAAGAAATTAGTCAGCGTCAGTTCGGAATAATCTAACGTTGACAAAAAGATCGGCGTCAAACATTGAATGATAACAACCGAAGATAGTATCCGTATACCATTCGTATCAATTTTGGAAATGATACGGTCTAAAAGAATGAAGTTGAAAAAGAAAAATAAAATAGGAAAGAACGTTAGCCACTTTAGCGAAAATGCAGACAAATACAATTTCTGAAGCCAGGTAAAAAGAACAGGATATTGAAAAACACACCGACCATCTTTTAATTCAAATGCCCAGGGATAACCAAATGGGATCATTGAAATATCAAAACCTAGTTCTTTAGCAGGAAAGTAACACTCCTCAGCATTACCTCCATTCAAACTATTAACTACTTGGTAGTATTTTATCTCAGGATCACTAGAAATAAATACTGTATTTTCATTCCACTTCCAACGATAAAAGGTCGGAATTAATACAATGAGAAAATAGATACCAAGTCTTTTGGTAAAATTCATTCCTAATCCCGTTTTATAATATGAGCAGTTACTGCTTGAAGTGCAAAAATGAGCAATGTTAAACTCAGATTTGTAGCAACAATAAACTCACGCTCTAAATTTATAAAAACAAACCCACTCTTTTGCCATTGGATAAATATCAAAACAATTGATAATACAATGATCCCAAGACCGCTGAGTAATACAAAAAACAATCGGTCTTCTTCCATTGATAGAATTGACTGATACATTTTACTTACTCGAGGTTGTTTTGTTGCAATCAGTAGACCAGTTCCCCAGAGACTTAAACCAAAGATTGATAAAAAAGAAAAAAAGACCATTGAATGGATACCATATAGATTCATTCCAGCAATCGATAAAACCCTTCCAGCGAAAAAACCAATCAACAACTGCAACCAAAAGAAGAAAAATAATGTAAGTCCACATCTTTCAAACAAATGGGGTCCATAAAAAAGAATTCTAAGAAGATGACGCATTCCATCACGCCAGGTCTTTAAGTGCGGAATTCTGCCCTCTTTATCTGGATAAAGTGAGATGGGAACATGTTCCATTTTTGAGTCATGAATCAATGCTTTTATTAATAATTCTGAAGCAAATTCCATACCTTTACTTTTAATATCCCAGGACAAATATTTATCCTTGCGGAAACATCTAAACCCAGAATTACTATCACGAATCTTAAATTTTTTAGAATATAATAAATTTATAATCCAATTAATAACAGGAGTCCCTAAATATCTGTGCAAAAAAGGCATAGCCCCTTTATGGATTTCCCCATCAAGCCGGGAGCCAATAACCATATCGTAATTGCCTTCCACAAGCTTAAGAATCAAAGCAGGTGCCTCTAAAAAATCATAGGTATCATCAGCATCGGCAAAAACTATAATGTCACCTTTTGCATTTCTAATTCCTGAATCAAGAGCAGCACCATACCCGCGTTCCTTAGCTGGTGCAACCCTAACACCAAATTCCTTAGCTATGGATATAGATCGATCGGTGCTTCCGTTATCAGAAACCAGTATTTCTATATCCATTTTTTTTGAATTTTCTTTCTTCACCTTCACCAATTTTTCTAAAACATAAGGAAGGGTTCTTTCCTCGTTCAAACATGGGATCACAAAACTAATATTTGGTTTCTTCATAGAGACTCTCGTTTATATATTTCAAATGGATCATATAAGGATAAAAGGAATTCCGACAGATTACGGAACTCCGGCAACACCTGATACTGATCTTGATATTTAATTAATTTCGAATAACAAATAGCGGGCAATAACTGGTATTGAAAACATTTTTCAATTAAATCTGCTTGAGCCGCTTTAGTCGGATTCGTTGCAAGATTTAAAAAGAAGAATTTATTTCCGAGAAATTGGTATTCCCAAGAAGACCGAGCTGGAATTGCGATGTCTGCTTGTTGAGAATTAATATTTTTTGGCAAAAAGAATTCGAAATTATGAGGCATCACAAATTTACTATATTTTAAAGTAAAATGCTCAACTAATGAAAATCGAAAGCTACTCGCTATTAAAGCAACAAGTATCAAAGCAACCGCATATTTCGATAGAGGAAATTTGTTCTCTAACTTTTCACTGTCTCTTGGAAATTCAATTAATGCAAAAACACCTATTAAAAGAAATATATTAGAAATTTCCAAAGTATTAAAATCATATAGTTCGTGTAATGCCCAAACTAATAATAAACAACAAATGGCAGAGTTGTGGGACCACAACCATCCCAACGAATGTCTTTTTTTATAAACGATAGAAACAAACAAACCCAAAACCAAAAGAGAACCCAGAATCCCAAACGAGCCGAATCCTTGCACATAAAGATTATGTGCCAACGGAAAACTTTTAAAATTTAGAATATAATCGCGTATGAAAAATGCACTATTTGTATCAGAAACATCAGTTACACTAAAGGGAATTTTATTTTCAGGAAACATACCGAAACCAAATATTGGATTCGATTTGATAGTAGCGAATATGTAAAAGCTCCAAATGGATAATCTTACTGTTGTTGTTCCCAAACTGAAAAGAGATTTTTCTGATTTAAATAAAATATAAATGCCTAAAGCAAAAAGTAAAATCACGAAGATGGATCCGAACAATTTGCGTTTCGGGGAACCCAAAAACAAAAAGTAAATCGTTACGAAAATAACGAAGGAAAGAATCGAATTTCTCGAAATGGTGATTCCCAAAAAAGCAATGGAGATAGTTACTGCCAAGACGATCAGATACTTTTGTAACGCTGACTGTTTAGGCTCTAACCAAATGATTACGGAAACACCGGATATAAGGAGAGCATTGGAGGCGAGAAGACTAACTGGAATAAGGAATATATCTTCGTGATAGGATGTAATTTGAAAACTTGGATCTTGGAAAATTTTCCAAATAAGGAAACAGGAATTTAATATAAAAAAAAGAACAGATGACTTTAAAAAGAAAATTGTCCTCGGCCTATCCCAAATAGTAAATAGGCGGAAGAAAATAAATCCTTCGAGAAGAAGGATTCCGCGGTGTAATGCGAAGTCATCCCACCAATCCTTACCGATCAACAGCAGGATTAGAAGTAGTGGAAAATAGAAAGAGGAAAAGTTGGCCGTGTTATCAAATTTTAAATTGCGGCCTCCCATAATAATTGCAAATGCAATCGGTACAGACGGATACGCCATAAAATTGCCAAATGAAATAGCAGGTATGATGGCCAAAAAAGGACCGATCAATGAGAAATTGTTTTCAGACAGTTTACGAAATGCAAATATTAGGAAAAGAATCCATAAAAAAGAAATCACTTTGATTCCCATTTTTTGCGGAAGCACTTGAACCGGGTCGTATTCGGCTATTTTTAAAAATACAAAGCATGTTAAAAGAATGGTTAAAAAGAGATCCCAATACTTTCTTTTCTCTCGAAGACAAGATTTCCAATGAATAGCAGTATAAACTGAAAAAAGAAATAAACCTACCCCGATGAGATCAATGCGAAAGTTTTTTTGGTTCGTATGAGACTGGAAAAGAAATCCCAATCCCAATACAAGAACTACGTCCCCAAAAATTGGCAGAAATCTAAGCATAGAGATTTAGAGCCAATTTGCAGTTTTGGGTATGTATTTTTCTGGGAGAGATTTAGAAAAGAACTCCCGTTTATTTGCGAACATGTTAAAAAAAATGATATGTCTAAGCGCGGCAATTCCATCTTTCCAAGTGATCTTCTTCCCTTCCAAATAATTCCTTGGATAGTAAGATATTGGAAACTCTTGGACTTTGACTTTTAATCTGGCAACTTTTGCAGTAATCTCTGGTTCAAAACCAAATCGTTTTGATTCCAAAGAAATATTCTGGATAATCTCCGCGCGAAATGCCTTGTAACAAGTTTCCATATCAGTCAGATACAATCCACTTAAGATATTAGAAAGAATTGTAAGAATCCGATTAATCAGGTAGTGGAACGTGCGATGCACTTGACGTCCATCCTTCTTAAAGCGAGATCCAAACACTACATCCGCCTTACCTTTGGCAATCGGTTCAATCAACATTGGAATTTCATCCATGTCGTATTCGAAGTCCGCATCCTGGACGATGATAATATTTCCGCTAGCTTCAGAGATACCTCTGTGAAGAGCAGCTCCCTTACCTTGATTCTTCCCTTGAGTTAGAATTTTATGTTCAGAACGAAAACGATATTTTTGTAAAATTTCAAGGGAGTTATCCCTGGAGGCATCGTCAATAAAAACGAGCTCCTTTTTGGTAGGAAGAGCTAAGGCATCCACTTTTTCAAGAAACTCTAGGAGGTGGCCTGCCTCATTATAAATGGGGATGATGAGGGAAGTTTTTGCGGACGATCCCGCTTTTAAAGAACTCTTTTTATCTACCATATCTAGGATTCAAAATGGCAAAAGAGTTGCGGAAGTCAACGGTTAAAAGGGGAATTAGGTGGGAAGTTTTTTAGTGCGGTATTTAGAAAGTCCTCTCAGACCATGAATCAAAGTTAGAAAAAAAGCAAAAATTGGATAAATTTTTTCGCGATTTTTAAGCATTTTAAAATGAGCAATCATCACTTTCTTTTTGTTAGATGTAGCAGCACCTCTTCGCACTCTATAACTTGCAAGTATTTCAGAATTTCCCATAGCAAATTCTGCCTCTTTCATGATATCCAACCAAAGAGCATAATCATCTCGAAGACTTTTTAAACTAGGATCAAAATATTTCTTACCAACAGAAGATACAGAATATACGGCAGTGAGAAGTCCTACCCGATTATAAAACAGGAGGTCTCTATAGGAATATTTTTTCTTCTGAACCAGAAAAGGATCGCAGAATTCCACACCAGCTTCATCAATGATTCGATAAGATGAGAAGGCAAATGGTGCTTTATAAAGCTCTATATGGGAGATCATAGATTCTAAAAAATTTATATCCCACAAATCATCAGCATCCAAAAAGGCGATATATTCTCCGCTTGCCTTTTTGATCCCAATATTGCGGGTATCAGCCGACCCTGAATTTTTATCTTTTGGAATAAAAATAATACGTTTGTCTTTTTTAGCCAACTGCATAGCCAGCTCAGCCGTTTTGTCTTTTGAACAATCGTCAACGAGTAATAATTCCCAGTCTTTGAAAGTTTGGTTGGTTAAGGATAAAACTGAATCCTCTAGAAAACCAACCGCATTGTAAGCGGGCATAATTACTGATACTTTAGGCATAGAATATGGACAGAATCTAAAATTGTTTAATTTTTAAAAGAAAAAATGAAATTTATCTATCAGGCTTTTAAACCGGATGACTAAACGGAAACGTCCCTTTCTAAATAACTTTTTGCACAATCCAGAGCTTCTTCAATAATTTGATGCATATCTAAATATCGATAAGTAGCCAAACGACCTAAAAAACTAACTTCAGCGATCTGCTTAACCTCATCCTCATATAATCTAAGTTTATGTAAATCTCCTTCTAACCTCTTGGGATAGTATGGAATATCATCTTTTGAAGTTTCCTTACTGTATTCTTCAAAGTAGACTGTTTTATCAAAAGATTGCCAAGGAGTAAAATGTTTGTGCTCATGTATTCTAGTATATGGCACAGATTCATCGGCATAATTGATAACTGGATTTCCTTGATGGTCTCCATCTTTCCGATATTCTTTAAAATAAACAGTTCTATAACCTAATCGCCCATGGCGAAAAGAAAAATATGCATCTATTGGGCCTGTATAAAAAATATGATGATACTTATTATTACTTTCACTTTCTTTTGCAAATTTCTCATTTAATTTCACTGTAATGAATTCATGAGTTAATATTTTTTCTATTACATAAGAATAACCATTCTCTGGAATTCCTTGAAAACGATCATTGTAATAATTGTCGTCATACGAGAAACGAACGGGAAGCCTCTTGAGGATTGATGCAGGTAAATCGGATGGTTCGCAGCCCCATTGTTTCTTTGTATAACCATAAAAAAATGCCTTATACAATTCTTCACCTACAAACTTTTTAGCTTGTTCCTCAAAAGTTTTTGGATCTTGAATCGAATTGTCTCCTTTCTCTTTGATCCAATCAATAGCTTCCGCCGGAGAAAAAGCCTTACCGTAAAACTGGTTAATGGTGTGCAAATTTATTGGAAGAGAATAAACCTGGCCATTGTAAATAGATTTAACTCTATTCACAAAGGGAATAAAACGATCAAATCGATTCACGTAATCCCATACAAGCTGGTTACTAGTATGAAAAATATGAGGTCCATATTTATGAATCATAATGCCGGTTTTTGGATCTTTCTCCATGTGACAATTTCCACCGATATGACTGCGTTCATCAATAACTTCGACTAAATAACGACCGGTCTTTGCCAAAGAATTAGCAACAACTGCTCCAGAAAAACCTGCACCAACGACTAAAATTTTTTTCATATATATCTTGTAGGAATAAATTTTAAAATAATAAAAACAAATTTCTTTAAACAATTTTCAATAAAGAGGATTAGCCTTTTTTTAAAAAGGTGAAAAGTAGACGACGATTCAATAGATTGATTATCTCTAAAAAAAATCTCCAAAAACTCCCTTTGCGTTTTTGACCATTCTCGGACTAATATCTCATTCTTAAAATCTTCAGTAAATTCTAACCCATCAACAAAGATTAAACGACATTTTCTTGCGAAATCGACATCAGAGTTCAAAAAAACAGATCTGATTTTATCTAACTCAGCGACTCCTGTTGACAGATTCTTTGTCGATAGGCCACCTAGCGAGTAATGAACAATAGGTTTCAAAACGCGGAGGCCTTTATAACCATTTTGAATCACGCGGTACATAAACTCAACATCAGCAGCATATTTATAATTCAAATTAAATCCACCTAACTTATCATAAATGTTTTTTTTACATAAATAGGATTGGTGATTTGCAGGATTACCCAAAAAATAATCAACATCCGTTAAAGTTTTTGGCTTCCAGTTTTTCAAACCGAACAACATCTTTGCATATCCGCAAACATAGTCGGTATCCGGTGTTTCAATTGCTCCTAACAGCGAGCTTAAGGAATTTTCAGAACAAAAATAATCATCTGCGTTCAAAAAAAGGACCCATTCACCGCTAGCAATTTTTAATGCCTGGTTCATAGCATCATAAACACCAGAGTCTTTCTTTGAAATTAATTTATACTGACCTTTGTATTTTCCTATCTCACTTAGAGTGTTATCTGTACTAAGACCATCCCAAACAATAACTTCCATATTTACATTCTTTTGATTCAATGCGGAAACTAATGTCCTTTGAATTGTTTTCTCTGCATTTCGAACGACTGTGATTACTGTAACTAACGGATTGGTATTCAATTAAACCTTACTTAATTCTTCATAAATTTTCAAATATGAGTCTGCGCACTTTTCCCAAGAAAAATTCTGAACCCGAGCAAATCCTTTAACGCGTAAAGAATTTAGCTTTTCTGTAGAATTTAGGCTCTCTACCAACAACTCACTCAGTGCAAAATGATTTAAAGGGTCAAAATATGCAGCGGCATCACCAGCAACTTCTTTAAATACATTTATTTGACTACAAAATACAGGACATCCAACTGACATCGCTTCCAATAATGGAATGCCGAAACCTTCGTATAGGGAAGGATAAATGAATAATTTCGCATTTCTATATAGATTCGCAAGAATTGTTTCCGACGAAAAAGAAACATGAACTACTTGTTTTTCTAAGTTCATTTTTTTTATTTCCTTTTTTTCGTGCGAACTAAACTTTTTTCCGCCGGCACAAACCAAATAAAGATTCTTTTTCTTAACTATCAAACTAAAGGCTTTCAGCAAAAAAAAGAAATTTTTGTATTCTCCTCTATTACCTACAAACAGAAGAAACTCCTGATTAGCAAAAGGTGGAGTTTCAATAGGCTCATTCGATAAATCGCCAGCATTATAGATTACAGAGACTTTTTTTTCAGGAATATGACTATATAATCTAAGAAAATCAGCCTTAGTGGAATGGGAAACACAGACAATCTTATCAGCCGCAACACTCAGAATTTCCCTATTTCGAAGTATAAAATTATTAGAGCCATAGAATTCTGGAAATATTTCATGAACACAGTCATGAATTGTCAAAACCAATTTGGTATTACTTCTTTTTAGCAAGGGAAGAAAATAACGATGATAATAAGTTGGATGAAATACAGTATATTCATTGTTTAAAATGGCACCATTCACCTTTTCATTCAAATACTTGATTTGTTTAGAAAGGCTAAACCTTTGGACACCGCTATCTTTATTAAGAATAAAATCAGAAATGGGAAATCTGAATTTTAGCAATAAAGCTATTACTATTTTATAAACACTATACAGGGAAAAAAAACTAACTCGATTGATTTGTTTTTTTGTATTTTTTTCAAAAATGATTCCTTCCGAATAACTAGACAAATCAACAGAACATGTATATTCGATTTTTTTATCATTTAACCTTTTAAAAATTTCAAAAAAGATCTTTGAAATACCACCATATTTATTCTGGAAAAAAATTTGATGGTCAAAAAGTATTTTCATTTAGAAATATTTTGATAAACCTTTTTTAGTTTATCTGCTGATTTTTCCCAGCTGAAAAGTGCAGCCTGCTGTTTAGAAAGCCCCGAAAGTTTACTTCGTAAATTTTGATTCTCGATAAGATTCTTCATATTTTTTATGATTTCCAGTTCATCCATTGGATTCACTGATATACCAGCAATACCAATTACTTCAGGTAACGAGGATGTATTAGATACTAATACAGGAATCCCACATTTCATTGCTTCCAAGGGCGGTAGTCCGAATCCTTCATATAACGAAAGATAGACGAAAAATAGAGCTCCAGAATAAATATAGGCCATCTTTTCATCGGGAATAAATCCTAAAAAAAGGACACGGCTTTGATAAATATTTGGAAATTCAGCTTCTAGATCGGCGAGTCCCGCACCCCATCCGTTCCCACCCAAGACAACAAATTTTATTTCTGGATCTAATCCATCTTCGGCTAATCTCAAAAATGCACGCAGAGAAGATTTTAAGTTTTTTCTAGGTTCGAGAGTAGAAACAGTAAGAAGGTATTTTTTAGATTTTAACCCAAATTGAGAAATGATTTCATCAATCTGTTCGATTACTTTGATTTCGTAAAATATATCTTCCGCAGCTAAGGGGATAACTGCAATCTTAGATTGGTCAAAATAAGGAATATATCTAACAATGTCTTTTTTACTATGTTCTGAAATTGTAACTATAGATGTTTCAGAGTCAATGTTTCTGATAATTTTCCAAACAACTTTATCTTTATTACCCTCAAAATATTCTGGATATAATACCGCGATTAAATCATAGACAGTGATAACTTTCTTAACTTTTGATTTTTTTATAAAATCAGGAAAGGGTAAAAATGGACTATGGAAAATGAAATTTTCGGTTAGGTGAACATTGCGAATCGGATTTAAATAATCGCTTAATCCCAAGAGAAAAAATAATGGATCTAGGATCCACTTAATTGCACGAAGAAATAGATTCTTGCGGAAAAGATTACTTCTAAAATCAAATAAATCTAAAAACCGGAGATAAAATAAAAAAAGCCGATCTTTATATTTTGAATACCTTTGCGGGACAAGCAAATGACCTGATTCAATTTGTATATTATGAATCGCTAAATATTTATGAAAGTCACAAATATTTCCATGTACAGAAGACAAATAGAGATCGATTTCCGGATCATGAACCAGATGCTTAAGGAAGTTCTCAATTACTCGAAAAATTCCCGTTTTAGCCTTATTATTACGGACAGACCAGGCTAATACTGAAATATCAAAGATAAGCTTCAAGTTTCAAATACTCATCAATATTGGTAGGAGTGTTTTCATTTGAGTCAGCCAACTTAAAGTCTGTTAGGCCATTAATTACAAAACTCTTGTTAAGAAATTCATTATAACAAATTGCTTTCACTACAGACCCATTCTCCAAAACAAAAACTTGGAACATTCTTTGCCCAAACGGAAGCCAAACAACCTTTCTTATATAAACTAATGTATCTGGGAGCATTACTGGTATTTTAATCTCAAAAAGAATGTATAAACTCTAGTAAAAAATTTCAAAATTAATCCATTTTTGAACAATTCTTTTTTAATCAAATAATACTTTGCATAATTAAATAACCAATGACTCGAAACTCTTCCGACCAAGTTTTTTTGCATTTCTACAATTTCTCGATGAACATTCAGGTTTTGGCTCGTTTTGGTATTTTCATGTATTCTTGTACATGCTATTGGCTCATTAAGAAATGAAAATTCGAAAACTTTGGCAACTCTTATCCAATACTCATAATCCATACAGAATCCAAGGGATTCATTTAAAAATCCCACTTTTTCTAATACATCCCGTCTTATGAAAACAGTAGGTTGGCAAATGATACAATAATCAAGGAGCCTTGCGAAAGAGTACGTTTCAATCGGATAGAACTCAATCAAGTTATCATTTTTATCGATATGGATTCCTATAGCATAAAAAGCGTATAAATCGCTTTTACCAAATTCATTAAAAATTTTACTCACTGCACTTGGGAGATAAACATCGTCAGAATTCAACCAAGCAACGATGTTTCCAATTGCGAGTTTCCATCCCTTATTGATCGCATTTGTTTGTCCACTGTCCTTTTCAGAATAAAACTGGTAACTAATGCCAAGACAGTTTACTTTACAATTCGAATCTATCTCAAATTTTCTAAATATGCGGCCAGCAGTTTCGAAAACAATATCTCCTGAATCATATTTCTTCTGAAAAATTTCTAAAATTTCAACAGTTCTATCGTTAGATTTTCCATCCATTATGATATAGTCGATATAGAAGTCGCCTGTTTGAGAAATGACAGATCGCAGCGTTCTTTCAATAAACTCTCCCTGGTTATAAGAGGGAGTCACAATTGAGACAATATTATTTTTTTCTTTTGTACTCATTAAAAATCATCTCTTGGATTTTTTCGATTCATTACTAATAACGAATAACATTTGGAACTTATAAAGCATATAAAGCAAAGAACTCATTATCAAAAACTCTTACTTTCCTCGTTAGGAACGTGATCATCTGGGGAGTATACTGTCTACTTTTATATAATAAAAAATACTTATCGCTGTTACTTAAGAAAGACGGAGATTCAATCCAGACGGAACATCGATCCGTAAAAAAATGCAATGCTCTTGGTTTGAAGAATACAACACGGTCAGAAACCAATGTATTATTTTTCAAATAATCGTATGCTTCTTTAGCATACACAGAATTTGCAAAATTCGCATCTAAATCTCTATTAGTAACCGGAGGATTAATATAAGAACCCAAGTTAACCCACAACAAAGAAGCCACGTAATAACAAAAGGCAAACCTGTTAAAGAATCCTTTACTTTTCTTAAAGATTAAAATAATGAAAAGAAAACCATACGGGATAATTGGGATAAGAAATCTAATTCCCTGCTGATAAGGGTAAATCAAATGTAATGAAATGTAAGCTACTAAGAAAATTATTTCCAATAAACTGACTGTGTTTACAATTCTTTTTCTGACCTTAAACAACTGAAAAATAATGAATGTTAATAATATTATGTTTTCATAAATAGAAAATGGGAAATAAAATTCTATCAATAATCGACAATAGTAGATCGCATTTTGAGATATGACCGCAACACTTTGCCAAGATACTATTTCATGATTGTCCAAATAATCGGAAATTGGAAATTTTGATTTAAAAACAGCATCCAATACCAAAGAAAATAATAGCGAACTCAATAGAAAAAATGAGCTATTTAGACTAGTTCTTCTAAATTGAATTAATAACCCATAAACAAATGCCACTAAATAAATTACAACCGAAGAAGTCCGAGTATTAACCGCCAACGCACATAATATCGAAAAGACAAGAAAGTAGGCAGCTTTATTCTTCTTTTTCAACGCAGCAAGATTTAAGGAATATAATGATAGAAGTAGAATTCCTGACGAAAACACATCAGTGAGAATTGACTGGCTAAAATCCAAAAAAAATGGCGATGTAGCCATCGCCAGGATCAAAAATAAAACATAATTTCGATCAAGCCGATTTCTAAATATCAAGAAAACAGAAAGATAAAAGAATAAGGATAATAAGAAATCTAATCTTTTAAAAATCAGTATATTATCATGAGTATAATTAAATCCAAAACTCAATAAAACTGGCATCAACCAAGGATAATAATTAGGACCAACTTGAAATTCGGATTTTCGAATACGGTCGTTGACACAGTTATCTAACTGGGAAAAATCCCCTGTATGAATAGCTTTTGCTTGCATTAGATAAGCAGAAAAATCATCTCCCCAGTCATGTGACCCATGAATTAAAAAGAAATTTGTCATAAAAATTATAAATAAGGAAATCGATAAAAATAATCGAAGATTCTTTTTCCTTCCATGGTTTTCAAAATTAATCAAGTGGCTTCAACCATTATGTAAATATTAAGTTGCTAAATTCCAAAGCACTTCATCTAGGAGTTCTATATCCTTTATTTTCTTGATCTATTATTTAACTAATTCTCCAATCAATCAACGTCTTTTTGCGTAAGTTTGGTAAAATCACTTCTCTTAGGAAGTATTGCCTGGTAAATCCACCTCTATTTTCATTTAAAGCACGTGCAAATAGGAATTTGGATTTGATTAAAGCCTTTAGTATCGAATTTTCTGGATTTTTCTTCGACGCGTGTAAACTTCTTGCTTTGTCAAATCGTAAAGTCTAGAGTTTATCTTTTATTCTTTCATTACTTTACGTATGTCAGTTGAAACGGAGTTGCCTTTTATAAAGGGAAGCATTGTCCATTTTTAGATTAAGAGATCTCCGATAAGAAAGCTATACCTCGTAAATCTAATTTCACCATTCTATAAATAGTCACATGAGTTATCAAAATGACTTACTTACTAAAATTTAATTGCAAACTAGATTTGGACTCCACCTAATTTCTTGCTTTAATTTTATTCCTTTTTCTAAATCTTTTGTTAATAGAACTTTTTTAGAATAATGAATTCTCGAAAGATTAAATAATTGAGCATTTTTCAGCGGTAACCCCTCCACATGAGTTTCGATCTATTTCTCTAGATATTGTGAATTTAGATTTTCTTTCATTTTGGAGAATCTAGACTATCTGCTATTTTGTTACACTTAATGCTTGAATCCCTTAATCAAAAATACTTTTTATCATTTTTTCATTGTCAGTTAATGTTAAGCTTCTATAAACCTTAGCAACTGTTGGAAAAAAATAATCAGATCGTAAAACGAAAAAACGAATTATATCAGAATGTAGTCTCTTTTTTGAAAAAATGTGGAATCCCGAATCTATAGATGTATAAAAATATCCGTATTTATCCGCAATAAAGCGCAGTGTCCTTTCATTATAAAAACCTATGTGCTGACCAGTCTCTGGTGAATAATACCACCAATTCTTATCGGGAACTTCTTCACCGTAGAGCAAAGTTGAAAAGATAAATAGATTGGGACGAAAGCCTAGGAAAATATTATCAAATTCTCTCAAAGGATTTTCTAAATGTTCTAAGACTTCGAAACTTAGAATACAATCATAGTTTTTACTTTTACCTTCAAATCCGCGTGCGAAAAGATTTTTCGTGTATAGATCTCTCCATTCCGCGTTAAAACCAACATCTCTCAACATTCTAACTAAAAGACCATATCCACCTCCGAAATCTAAAATATTCAGACGATATTTATTAAATCTTTTTGAGCAGAAATAACGAACGAAACTTTTAAACACCCGAAGAAAAACCGCTGGGATTCGAAGTTGGAAATCTATAACGGTAAGTAAAATAGTAATTCTTTTTACAAAAAGTAAATTTCGGGCAACAATTCCTGTGTCTGTTATAGCAATACTTTCAGTATAGGCTTCCTCTAACCAATCCGCAGGAAATACTTGCAAATAATCACAGTTAGGGCATTGATACACTTCCCCATCAAACCGGCTAAGATATATTAATCCCTTAAGTTTGAGCGAAACTTCAGTGTTACAAATTTTACATTTCATAAACTAATACAAGATCAACTGTGCTTTAATTTTTTTGCAAAAAGGATATTTTTTCTTCAGATCAAAAGAAATCTCTCCAAAATGATAAAGAATACAATTAACAGCCTTATCTTTTTTTAAGTCACCAAGTGGTTCCAAATTTTTTGATTTATCCCCATGAACACTTAGATTCCTTAGGTACGACATAAGCCCATCTTGAAAACTAGAATAATACTTAACCTCATCAACGTCTATAGCCAATCTCAATTGTAGATTGTAATACTTTGCATATTGCAACAGCGAATCTGCCGGTTCAAATTCAGTGAAATTTCGCACAAAAATAATTCCTGTAGAATTTTTTGGTTCCAACTGCATTTTACCAATCATCTGATTCAAAGCTAAAGTCCTCTTCGAGTTTTTTCGAGAGGCATTTTGTATTTCGTTAATTGAATAAGAAGAAAAACCGAATGAAGAAAAAATCAAAAAAACAAAGCCAACGAACAATCCCTTTTTTATTATTTTTCTTGGAAATAAGAAACGAATCATGAATCCAACAATGATAATAAAGTAGAGAATGTACAAAATCGAAGTCGGGAAATCATAACGATTGTTCTGTGGTAAATCTCCACCATAGAATACAATATTTAGAATTATATTTATCATTAAAAACAATAAAATAAATAGAATTTGCCGATATGTTGCTAAAAACTGAACGATTTTTCTTCTGAATATTATTACTATTACAAGTACAGCTCCTAGAATTGTTGGCTGCAGAATCAACGGATTGTTCATCAAACCAAAAATTTGTCGGATTCGGTCTGAAATCTGGGCACTATTTCCATTTACATCCACAGGATTTTGTGAAAGTGCTTTGATTACTGCATATACAACAACAACAGACAATAAAATAGGAAGAACGTATAGTAAGTGATAGTATTTAAATTTATATGTTTCGGCAGATCTATCGTATAAAAACAAAAATGGCAAAATCGCGACTAAGAACATATTCTCTTTCGAGCCAATCATAATCACGAGAGACAATACCTGTAAGATAGTTACACCTAAACTACGACTGACCTTTTTTTCCCAATTGAATGTAGCCAGTATGAACATTGCAACACCCAATGTTACGTAAGTTTCACCTGGTCCTAACCGGGAATAAATGTCGGACCAATAGGTAAAACTAAAACAAGTAACTGTCCAAGCTAGTGCAACAGGTGTTGATAAAAAATAGCGAAATAATAGAACTAAAGAATAAACAAAGGATACAAGGATCAAAAAACGGAACAGATACCAGAGTGTAGCATTATCCTTCCAGAGAAATACTTCAACCAATCGTAAAAAATAGTAAGAAGGTCTATAACGCGTGCTAACACCAAATAACCCGACTTCAGTCTGGTCAATCAGAACTCTAAAAAAATCACCCCAACCTTTGGGATCTACCGCAGATCCTAAAAAGTAGAAGATTTCGTGATCATCAATGAGCCAAAATTTTGCCTTAAAATTTGGACCGAAGATATAATAGGAAAATAGAAAACTAAAAATTAATACAACTATTCTCTCATACTTTACTCGTTTCCAAATAATCATTAAAAACGTAAAAAATAAAAGGAAAAGTATTTGGTCTGTTTTTAATATAGAGGAGTACATTTTTGTATTAGATTAAACATCCTTCTCAGATATAAGGTAGTTCGGTCTGCCCTTAGATTGAATGAACAACTTCCCTAAATATTCACCTATAATTCCTAATATGATTAGCTGAACACCACCAATAAACAGTACACTCGTAAGTACAGAGGCCCACCCAGTGACAACACTATCTGAAGTAAAAAAAATAATAATCGCATAAATCCCATAGGCACCAGAAAAAAAAGAAAGTAACATTCCAAAATAGGTAGCAAAATGTAATGGTTTTACTGAAAATGAAGTGATCCCGTCTAACGCAAACAAAAACATCCTTTTGACACTGTATTTACTTACACCCCATACTCTCAATTCTGGAGTATACTCGATAGATTCCTTCTTAAATCCAATTGCCGTAACAAGGCCTCTGATAAAAAGATTTTTTTCATTATACATCTTTAAAGCTTGAATCACTTTTTTATCAAGAAGTCGAAAATCAGCCGCACCATGTGAAATTTGTAACCCTGATAAATAATTTAGTAAATTATAGAATATAGATGCGGTATTTCTCTTAAACCAAGATACTTTCTCATTGTCTTTACGAATTGTATAAACAATTTCTGCACCATCTTCCCATCTTTGAATGAGTTTAGGAATAAGTTCTGGAGGATGTTGCAAATCTGCATCCATAGAGATTACGGCATCAGCATTCGAATGATCAAGCCCGGCTTTTAAAGCAACTTGATGGCCGAAATTTCTTGAGAAAGATATAAAAGCGACTTTCAATCCAATTTTATTTTTGGGAAGTTTTTTGATTTCAAAAAGAGTATTATCTTTACTTCCATCATCTATAAATATTAACCGTAGTTTATACTTTCTAATATTTAATTTAACAATGCGCTCATACAGAGACTTAATGTTTCCCTCTTCGTTAAAAGAAGGAACAACAATATCAATTAATTTCATCTCTTTATTAACCCTACTTTGGTAATCATCAGATAAAATAATCTAAACAAATAATAAAATATTCTTTCCCAAAAAGGTAGCCGGAACATGAGCCTTCGACTAAAATAATCAGTTAATATACTGGTTTTTATCTTTTGCGGATGTAAAAGTGGAAAATTAAGTTCAACAATATCCATACTACTTAGTTTAGAATTCTTTTCTTTTGTATGGGTTGCTAACTCGCCAAACCCAATGTTTGATATTAAATTAACTTTCGGCATGATGGAATAGCGTCTTTTTCTGAAATTTAAATAAACCCATTGGTAATCCCATGTGTCCACTAAACCGAAAAAAGCATTAGTTATATTGTCAAGCCAAAAATTACGCTCCTCTTGATTTAAAAAGTTATTATTGATAGTTTCCTCTATCTCCACTTTACTGGAGGATCTGAGTTGATATCCATCCCAGGCTCTACGCCAACTTGCCCATCCCCATATATGAAAATAAGTTGAAAAATAATAAGAATCTTGAATAGAATACTGTGAAAGGAAAAAATTATCACCAGAGATCATCCCAATTCGATCATCATTTTCATACTTAGTGAGTAACACTTCACAATACTTAAAAAATGACTCATTGGGATAACAATCATCCTCTAATATGATTCCTTTCTCTTCATTTTGAAAAAACCAACTAATAGCAGAAGAAACTCCTTCTCCACAACCCATATTCTTTTCATTAATTTTAAACAAAAACTGGTTAGAATGCGAATATTGTTTCGCTATTGAGATGACTTCTTCCACTCTCATTCTTTCGTTGTCCTTATTTTCACGCGGACCATCAATGGAGATATAAATTCTAGTAGGATTCATAGAAAGAACCTTAGCTAATAATTTAGAAAAAAGATCCGGTCGATTGAAAGCGATAATTAATACAGGTAAATTCATAAGTATTTTAAGCCTTTCTGGTATACTTGGTATGAATCTGCTGCCGTCTTGGCCCAGGAAAACCGAGAAACATTTTTTAACCCCGACTCTCGTAAATATGTTTGTAGTTCCCGGTTAGTAAAAACTTCCCTTACGGCTTTTTCTATTGAGTCAGAATTCGTTGGATCAAAATAATGAACTGATTCCCCCCCAATTTCAGGAAACGATGATGTATTACTACATACAACAGGGCATCCTGATACCATTGCTTCAAGTAAAGGTATACCGAATCCCTCATATAAAGATGGGAAAACAAATAGGGCAGCATTTTTATAAAGATCCATTAAGGAAACATCATCTCCAAATGATTTATGAATCACTCTACTATCAATGTTTAACTTTCTAAAGTTACGTAATTCATCTAATGTAAATTCACCGCCGCCCGCAGCGTATAATTGCAGATCGGGAAAATCTTTAAACAAAGGTAAAATACTTTCAACAAAGAAGAAAAAATTCTTATAATAAGAACGATTCCCAACAAACAATAGGTATTTTTCTCGGCTTTTACTATAACTCAACGATTCCTGCGTAACCATAGAATTTCCATGATATACGACATCAATTTTATCTTCAGGAATATTATAATATGCCACTAGATCATTTTTGGTGCTTTTGGAAATTGCGATAATTCTACTTGCGTTTAAAATTGTTCTTTGTTTATCGCATTTTGTTTGCTCAATATTGTCAAAATAAAATGGAAATTTTTCATGTATCAAATCATGGACAGTTAAAACATAAGGAATTTTGTATTTAATCACCGACTCTAAAAAATAAGGATTATAATAAGTAGGATGAAAGATATCATATTTCCCCTTCTCCAACTCATCAAAAACAAATTCATCCATCTCCTTATTGTGATTAGGAGCTAGTCCAATTTCTTGGCAGATTTTTAATAAACGATTTTTGCCTTTAAAATATTTTGGGACCAACCAGTTTTCATAATTTACGTACTTGTAATGTGGAAATCGATTATCCAAATAAACATTTCTAGAATATAAAATTGAATTTTTTACAGTTACATTATTTAAATTCTGAAGATGAGTCATTAACTCAAAAAAATATCTAGAAATACCACCATATGTCTGGAGTGCAAATATTTGGTGGTCAAACAAAATTTTCAAATTTATAATGTTCCCGTTTTCCAACGTTTAAAAAAAGAAAACAGAATGGATGGCCAATTCCAAAAGAATAATGAGAAGGTTTGGATATAAAACAATTCTCTAACCTCCCGGAAAAACAAAGGTATGAACATAGAAGCCACTAATTGAGAAACTAAAGTTGCAAAAGCAGCTCCTATTACACCATATAAAGGAATCCAAATGAAATTCAAGACAATGTTAACAATTAAACCTGCTAAACTTTTTAAAAGTACATAGGATTGTTTTTCTTCAATCAGATAATAATTTCCACCAGCGACACCAATAAAAACAAAAATACCTGACCAAATATAAACCTTCAGTACATCAGACGCACCAATGTATGGAGATCCATAAAGCCAACTTATAATATCTTTTCCAAGAAATTGAATCAAAATTGCCATTACTAGTGAGATAAAAATCAGAACGACATGAAGGAATTTTAATAACTCCAAATATTCAGATCGCGATTGAATTTTTTTCGCTATTAACGTTGGAAAAAAGGAGGAAGTAAGCCCCAATGGGATAAAATACCAAAATTCGCTCAAACGAACAGCAACACTATAAATTCCAATCGGTGCATCTCCAAGAATTGATCCAATCATGAGCTGATCAATTTTCATATAGATGATGATAGATAAAGAAGCAATCAGTATTGGAAAGGATTCTTTGAGCGCAGCCAATATTGATTTTAGGTCTACAGAAATGCGAGTGAAACTGCGATGTCCTCTGATGTAGAACAAAAAAATAGATAAATATGAAAATAGCGATTCAAATAGAAAACTAAAAATAAAGTAAAGAATGTGCGATTTGTTTATCAGAAGGTAAACGCGAACTCCTGAAAAAATCAAAAATGATATGTTTTCAATATAAACAACATATTTGATTTCTGTTTGAGCCTCGTAAAAATATCTAGGAACAGATAAAAAACGAAACAAAATTGGAACAGCAAGTACCAAACCAATATGAAACGTTAGATCATCATCAAATTTCAGAAAGTAAAGGATCAAACATGCAAAAACAAAGAGAAAAATGCCGGAAAATAAATGGAGAAAAAAAGAGGCAGAAAGAAGTTCCTTAGTTTTGTCTTCATCCTTTACGAGTTCCCTAACAAGAAATCCCTCTGTTCCCAGAGGTACAATTGTTGCAAATAGAACAATTAACGAATTGGCATAACTAAACTTTCCAAAATTTTCTGGGCCAAAATATCGGGCAATCCAAACGCCAACAAACAAACCAACAAGTGACTTTAAAATTTTGTCAAATACCAACCAAAGCGAGTTTTGAATGATTTTTTTCATCTATCTTATAAGTAAAGTATGGCCAATCTAATTCTAATCTGCAACTAACATAGTAAAACCGGCAAAAAGAATTATAATTTGGTATTCTGAGGATTCCCAAGGAATTGTTGTTAGCAGATAGGGTATAAATAAAGAAAAAATGATTAGAAGTGATTTGGTATACCTTTTTTTCCAGTTTACCACAATACTAAATGAAGTAATTAAGACAATTCCATAGGCGCAAATAGCCGCATAGGGACCCGAAGATCGATGAACATCATAAAAAAAATTGTGAAACCAGTATTCGTCTAGAGTAATATGCGACTTTGGATATATAAAAAAATTCTCTCCAATTTGATTAAAATAATCAATGTTATGTTGAATTTTAATGGAGTAAACACCGTTTATGATCCGATCCATCAAGTTAGCTGGTAACAGAAATCCAAATACTAATGTTAAAAGAGTAACACTAAGAAATATAAATAGCAGCAAAAGTGATATTTTTCGAGTTTCGGTAGCATATCTTATCGCTATTAAAATAATCCCAATTGCCAATACAAAAAAGTAAGTTCTAGCAAGAAAGGTAAGAGAAATTGCTGCTGATAATATAAATGTGATGAAAAGAAATACATATAGCAGCTTCTTTTTCTGAACTTTTTTATCTCCAACAAAACCTAATAGTAACAAAGACGAGAAACTAGCAAGTAATGTAGTACCGGGGGAATTCACCCTACCACCAGTAAAAAATTCATACACTCGTCCATAGTACGGTGGATCCGAAATAATGACAGTATTCACTGTATTTAAGATAGCATGAGTTAACATCCCCAAGGAAAACAGAAAGACCAGATTGAAATATATGGACTTGTTTTTTAACTGCAAGGAAACTAATATCAGTAACAAAAGTGGGATTGCCCTCACTAAGTACACTACTAAACTCAAACTCCCATCAAATTCTGGAGGAAAAAAAGGCAGTTTATATTGCAGGTAATATATACAAATAAAGACTGTCCAAAAAATAAAAAGGATCAATTTATTGAAACTGAATTTTCTAAAGCTAAAGTTATAGATATAATGAATTAAACATAAGGAAGAGACAACCAATGTTATGCGTAAACTATATATCCCTATACCCAATAGATAAAAACAAACCTTATGAATTGGATACGATGATTGTGAGAACAAAAGTTTTTTTAGATATTTCCGATTGAGACCCTGAATTTTGTCTAAAATTTCACCCATTAAAATAATTTTCACCTCGCTCCAAACCCAGTAAAAATTGTTTTCACAGTTTTAATTGTAATAAGAAAATCTAACCAAAATGAAAAATTCTTTATATAATAAAAATCATATTCTAATTTAACTTTCATTCCGTCCACTTCGGCTGCATAACCTTGATTTACTTGCGCCCAACCACTAATTCCTGGCCTAACAACATGTCTGTATGCGAAGAACGGTACATCATTTTCATACCATTGAGATAATTCGAATGACTCAGGGCGTGGGCCAATAAAACTCATCTGGCCCCAAAAGACATTGATAATTTGAGGAAACTCATCTATGCGATATTTACGAAGGAATTTCCCAATTTTTGTAATTCTTGGATCATCATCGGCCCCAGTAAAACTATTCCCTTTTTTATCATGAAACATTGTTCGAAATTTTAACATTCTAAATGTTCTACCTTGATATCCCATTCTTGTCTGTATAAACAAGGAGGGGCCTGAAGATTCGATTTTTATCAGCGCAGCGATTAAAACCAAAAATGGAAATGCAAAGGGTATGAAAACTAATGCTGTTAAAAAATCTATCAGTCGCTTTACAAACTCATAAAAACTGGAAGGAAGAAGACTACCAAATTCGTTCTCCGATAAATGTTTAATTTGTACTCTGCCAGTTAAGGCTTCTTTAATTTTTTTCGTTGAGTATACAGGAATACGAGACAGAGTACATCTCGCCAAAAACTTCTCCCATTCTGGAGGCATTTCATTCGATGAAAAATCTGCAACGATGGCATTAAAACGTTGGTTTTCTAAACTAGGAACTTTTAACACTTCAAATAATGCTCCATGAGCATTCCCGAATTCTCTCGCTTCACCAAATGGTAGTAATGCATACCGAACCATTCGATATCTTCTGCCAAGAAAAAAACCTAAGTAACACCAAGCCAATGTTACAAAGTATCCAACCAACATTACTTGAATTGAATATGTTTTACGTGCTAAAAGTATATAAAGGATGGGAATTAAAAAACAAAGGGTTGCGACAGGAATCACATAAGAAACAGTTTCGGAACCCGGAAGGCGGAAGATTTTCCTTAACGAAAACGTAGAAATAAAAAAGGCTGTTAATGTAGTCAGTAAGGATGTAAAAATATTGGGGTCACCGGAATTCCAAAACTGAAATCCCCAAATCGGTATCGCAGTGGAAATAATAAGTAAGATCCCTCCAGTAAAAAATTGGAACAAATAACTTAGAAGAATCTGCTCAAACCAACGAGAATGCCTTCTAGTATACTCACTCATCTTAAGATTTTCTTACCGTTTTCATTTTTCATTAAGGATACAATTTTTTCAACCGTGGTTGCAACGGAGAATGTGGATTGCAAAAGCATCCGTGCATTAGTTCCCATTTTTCTTCGGTTCTGTAGATCTAACATTGATACTGCATTTTTATACAAAGTATCGTGATCCCCTGCCAAAGACACTAAGCCCGCATTCCCTTCTTCGATCACATTTTTTAGATCATTACCTTGATTTACTGCTCCCAAAATCGGGATTCCTGATTGCATATAACCCAGGATTTTACCTGGGAAGTTATGTGTTTTGTGATCGGGATGTAAAGTGAATAAACCAACATCAATCTGGTGCAATATTGATGAAAATATATCTTGAGACACAGATCCGAGTAAAAGACAATTGGTTAGTGTTTTATTTGCAATTGTATCTTGAACCAACTCAAATTCGTCTCCAGCTCCAAGAAACAGAAATTGTACTTTCGGAAAAGATAACATACGCTCTGCTAAAACTAAAAGATTCTTCATATCTTGCGCATGTCCAATATTTCCTCCGTAAAAAAATATAATTTTATCACCTAGGTTATATTTCTCTCTTATATTAACAGGATGATCCTTTGAAAAATCATCCAAAGGAGATGCCCAATTATATAATAACTGAGTATTCGATATCTTAGGAAAGGTTTTAGTGAACCATTTTAAATTAGCAGGAGATTGAATGCCGATAGCATCTGCCGATTGATAAAGTTTCCTTTCAAAAAAACGAAACAAATAAGCAAGGACTGAGTGTTTCCCAATGATACCGTTGTCAATGACCCATTGGGGAAAAAAATCTCTAAGAATAAGATAGGAAGGTGATTTCCAAATGCGTTTCAAATAACAAACTAAACCGGACCAAAAGATTGTCGGAGAGTAAAAAACAATTAAATCATGCGGATTTGTTTGTAACCAATGGGAAAGAGCGCTAGTCGCCCGAAAGGATAAAAGAATTTCATTAATGAGTCGAATGGGTTTGGGAACATTCTTAATTCTACCAGATCTAAATCTAAGAACACTAATCCTGTCTAAATCCTTTAGAGTATATGATTCCTCTTGGTCTGGGTCAGGGGTAACAACAGTTACCATGTGTCCTGAATGCAAAAACTCTAATGCAAGTTCATGCATCATTTTCCCCGCAACCTTTATGCTCTTTGGTAAATAGTCATCTACAATAATTAAAACTTTCATTTAGACTAAATAACGAAATGGACTAATATCGTTTCCAAACGATTCGATTTATGTAATCGGTATAACTAAAAATAATTCGAACCACTTTTGCGGAAACATTCGGCATAGAGTAATCTTCAACTAATCTTGCATTTTTTAAGAAATCAGTACCTTGTTGATCTAACAATGTAAGGGCTTGCAGAATTCGGTCCGGGTTAAGACCAACCATCATTACCGCAGCCTCCTCCATTCCTTCCGGTCTTTCATGAGCTTCTCGAATATTTAAAGCTGAAAATTTTAGAATTGAGGATTCTTCTGTGATGGTTCCACTATCGGAGAGAACTACTTTTGACTCGACCTGCAGTTTATTATAATCCATAAAACCTAGTGGTTTTAGGAGTTTAATATTTTTGTGGAAATTGATTTTCAATTGATCAATTTTTTTCTGGGTTCTCGGATGAGTAGAGACTATTACCGGTAAATCATAATTCGCGGCAATGGTATTAAGTGTATCAGTTAGTGAACGAAAGTTTTGTTCCGAATCAATATTTTCTTCCCTATGAGCAGATACTAAAAAGTATTCTTTGCTTTTTAACTGAAGTTGTTCCAACATCTTCGACGATTGAATTCCTGACATATAATGGTGCAAAACTTCAAACATCGGACTACCGGTTTTGATTACTTGATCTGGCGGTAAACCTTCGCGTAACAAGTATTCTCTGGCAATGGAACTGTAAGTAAGGTTAATATCCGAGGTATGATCAACGATCCTTCTGTTGATTTCCTCTGGCACACGTAAATCAAAACATCTATTCCCGGCTTCCATGTGAAAGATTGGAATTTTCCGCCTCTTTGCCGGAATCACAGAAAGGCAACTATTTGTGTCGCCTAACACAAGGATTGCATCAGGAATGTCTTTGGACAATAATTCATCAAAACGAATGATGATTTTTCCAATTGTCTCTGCTCCAGTGCCACCCGCTGCTTCCAAAAAATAATCAGGTTTTCTAATGCCTAAATCCTGAAAAAAAATCTCATTAAGTTCAAAATCGTAATTTTGTCCCGTATGAACGATTTTGTGGTCACAAGCATCGTCCAAGGCATGAAGCACTCTTGAAAGTCTGATGATTTCAGGCCTTGTTCCTATCACAGTAAAAACTTTTAATTTTTTCATTTTGTTATATCAGCTGAAATAGTATCAGGTAGTTCTCTATTAAAAACTTCATTGGCCCAAAGCATTACAATTAATTCGTTATCCCCGATATTTGTTATATCATGAGTCCAACCTGGAATCGTATCCACTATCGTTGGCTCCTCGTCATTTACTACTAATTCAAAGTAATCTTTTGTAATTAAGTGCTGGAAACGAAACTGAGCCTTCCCTCTAATGATCAAAAATTTCTCTGTTTTCGTATGATGGTAATGTCTTCCACGAGTCACACCAGGAAGTGCAGTAAAAAAGGAAATTTGTCCCGATTCTTTTGTTTTCAGCATCTCAACAAATGATCCCCTAGGATCTTCGTATTTCGGTATCGAATAACTACAGGAACTAATTGGAAGAAAACTAATATAAGTAGAATAAAGAGCCCTGATTAAACCTTGGCCAACATTTTCAATAAACAACTTATCTCGATTTTCTCTAAAACCAGTAATTAGATTGGCTAGTTCGCCTAAAGATATGTTGTAGGTTGGCTGAATATTTACAAAACCCGATTCCACTTTGCCATTTATGGCATCCAAAAAATTT
This sequence comes from Leptospira vanthielii serovar Holland str. Waz Holland = ATCC 700522, assembly GCF_000332455.1. GTDB lineage: Bacteria > Spirochaetota > Leptospiria > Leptospirales > Leptospiraceae > Leptospira_A > Leptospira_A vanthielii. The sequence goes on from NZ_AOGY02000051.1 coordinate 250,892, forward strand.
GCGATCAAATCATCAACATAACATAGATTCATCTCTCTAGATGCATCATTGACAACAATCGGCAATGACCTAGAGATATTGTAACAAAATGTTGCAATAGCAGAATTATAATTCGGCTTCGAGAATTTTCCAAATACATTGGGTAGTCTGTAGATAAATATGGGAGCACCGGTGTTTTTACCGTAGTCTATAATAAAATCTTCACCTTGTTTTTTTGAAATTCCGTAAGGATTCTCAAGTGATGCTTGAATTGAGGAGGAGAAAACAATAGGAGTTTTTTTACCGAACTCTCGTAACAAAGAAACAATTTGTTTGGTTAAATCTGCATTGCCAATAAAAAATTGGTCCTCTGAGGTAGGTCGATTCACTCCCGCCAAATGAAAGATAAAATCAGCATCTTTTAAGAAACGGGATAACTCATCGTCCGTCGAACTCCTAGTATGCAAAAGCACTTCATGATTTTTGTTTTCAGAAATATGGATTTTAAGGTTGCAAGCAATAAATCCATCGGCTCCGGTAATGAGTATTTTCATTTAAATTGCTGATCCTAGGGACATTTAGCGAAATATCGTTTCGAAATCACACCGGAAAGGAACTTAATCCCAAGTTTCCGCATCTTTTCCATTCAGAATGTCTCGAATAAACGAGAGTTTTAATAGGAGAGTTTTCATTTCATCTAAACTTAATCTGTTTGTGTTATGAGAATTGTAATCCTCTGTGATAGAGATTTTACCTTCACCTTGTTCTACAAATTTATCATAATTCAAATCTCTCAAATCAGGAGGGATTCTGAAATAATCCCCACGGTCTTCCGCAGAAGTAATTTCTTCTCTACTCAATAATGTTTCATACAATTTTTCACCATGTCTTGTTCCGATGATTTTAATTTGGTGGTCTTGTTTATTAAAAAGTTCTAAAATTGCTTTTGCCAAAATTTCTATTGTTGCCGCAGGAGCTTTCTGAACAAAAATATCACCGTTATTGCCATTCTCAAATGCATATAATACTAATTCTACGGCATCATCCAAAGTCATCATGAAACGGGTCATATTGGGATCAGTGATCGTGAATGCTTGTTTCTTTAAAAGTTGCTCAATAAAAAGTGGAATTACAGACCCCCGCGATGCCATCACATTACCGTAACGAGTGCCACAAACAATCATACGCGATTCATCAAAATTCCGCGTTTTTGCAACCATCACCTTTTCCATCATTGCCTTGGATATTCCCATAGCATTGATAGGGTAAACAGCTTTGTCAGTGCTTAAACAAATTACCTTTTTGACACCTAAATCGTAAGCTACCTGTAAAACATTATCCGTTCCGATAACATTTGTTTTGAATGCTTCCATTGGAAAAAATTCGCAAGAAGGAACTTGTTTTAATGCAGCAGCATGAAAAATATAATCCACACCAGAGAAGGCGCCTGTTAGCGATGATGCATCGCGCACATCTCCTAAAAAAAACTTAATCTTGGGATTGTTGTATTTTTTGCGAAGGTCATCTTGTTTTTTTTCGTCTCGACTAAAAATACGAATTTCTTTGATGTCGGATTGGAGGAAACGATTGAGAACAGCTTTTCCAAAGGAGCCTGTTCCACCGGTGATGAGTAGTGTTGAGCTTTTGAACATGTTTTTAATTTAGTTAGTTAAGAGTTAGAATTCAAGATTCGACGTTCATAATAATGATTGCCCACTGACTGTAAAAATTTAAAAGTTTGGTCAGCTGTTTTTTTCCATGAATATTGTTTGGCTTTCTCATATGAGGAATGAGATAGTCTTTCTCGAAGATTCAGATCTAATATCAGTATTTCTATACTTTTTTGTATTTCCTCTACTTTTTCTGGATGGAAATAAATTCCTGCATCTCCCAGTATTTCCGGCATGGGACCAAAATTGGAACAAGCAATCGGAAGCCCGCTGGCCATACCTTCTAACAGTATGTTGGGCATATTCTCACAACTGGATGCAAATACATTCAGGTGAGAGTCTTTATAAATCGCATGCAATTGGTTGTAGTCGATGGCACCCAGGTATTGAATTTTCTGATCACCCGATATCAACTCGCGACGTAGTCTCTTTAGTTCTGGTTTGTATGCTGGACCGACTAATTGTAATTGGATTGGATATCCTTTTGCAATAAGGGATTTGACTGCTTTTACAACATTAACTTGGTGTTTGTAAACATCAATGATGGAAACGTAGAGTATTTTAAAGGGATTTTCGGGTGTATATCTTTCAATGTTATATGAAGTTCGAGGCTTGATGAAAAAACGATCGTCAATCCCATGGGGTATAACCTTTTCATTTAAGTTCTCAAGGGCAATGATTGGAATTAAAGATTTCCTCGCATAATCCGTCAAAAAAATCAAACCATAGGCTTGCCTAAAACTTCTTAATTGAGAAATTCTCACCAATAATAACTTTAAACTCATCCATGATAGTTTATATCTAAGCAACTCCTTCCATTCAAATGGGAGCATATTTCTACACATAGTTACCATAGGCTGAAACCCCGAGCCATCTGAACCTCCAGGCACATATAAAATATCACAATTGTATTCTTTTAATTGTCTTGGTAAGGTTGTTTTCTGCCAGATTTGTCTCTTAATAAGAGATTGATCTAAAACTGGTTGGTAAATTTTTTCCAACCAATCTCGATTGGTTATTCTTTCTAAGGTTTTCTGATTACTCCATATACATACTTTACTGAAACCATAATTTTGTGGACGAGCTTCTTTTAAAATCTCAACAATATGGGTAACGCCACCTCCTTGTCTTAAATTAGATGCGTCAATACCTAATATCATGCCCAATGCAATAAATACAATTTTAGATAATTTACAGTTGTAACATTATTTATCAGATTTAATTCCATTTGCAACCAAGTGACTGACCCTATGGATTTTTATATTCAACAAACCAGCTTCTTCGAACCAGCTTCTCACAGTATTCTCATCTTGTGGATTATCATATTCAGGCGAGAGCCAATCAAAGGTATCCAGAAGTGCCCACTCATAAAGTTGCTCTTTAGACAAGGGTAAAATACCGTGGTAATTGGCGACAGGAACTGTGCGTTTCAGGAGGGATCCTAGGAAATGAATTTTTTCCAAAAAAATGCTAATTGAAAGTAGTATTGGTACAATTTTCTGCAAAAAATTAAATAAGCTAGATTTATTTATCCTTTTCGTAATGGGTCTTAACCAAAATTTGGGGAGGAGCAAGGCTTTCCAAGTTTTTTCATAAAAATCTACAGAGATCATACCACCAACCTTCAAATAAGGCAATGAGCAAAAAAATGATTTTTTAACATCGGGTGTATGTTGCAAAACTCCCAAAGAGTAAACAAACGAGAATGCCTCTTTCTTAAATGGTAATTCATATACATTACCTTGAACCACATGTAAGTTGGGATAATGTTTAAGATTTTTTAAGCAAGCATCCACTGCATTGGAATAGTCCAAGGCAACAAGATTGCATTCGCTACTCAAAGCTATCTCCGCAAATCTCCCTGAACCACATCCAATATCCAATATCCATTTTCCCTTCATTTCCTCCGGTTTCCACTCTGTTGCTTTCCAAAAACGATTCGAGGAAATCGGGTGACCTGAGTTACTATCTAGTTGGGTATTCGAAAAATGATTCCATTGAAATCCAAAATTATCAGCATAATTACTAATCGGAACAAATCTTGGAATAAAATTATTTATTTCATACTTATTCTTTGATTGTTCGGATACCAAAATCCCAGATTTGATCAGGTTTCCTTCATATGAAGGATTTTCAAGGAGGAGATTTTCACCAGTTTTCGGACATTTTAAAATTTCTAATAACTCTTGATTCATAGTCTCAAATCCACTTCATCTTTTTCAAAAACGTATTTCAAATCATATAAGATATGCAATTGTTTACCATAGCTTCTAATTTTATTAGTTCCCATTTCCCGAAACTGACGATGCGCAACTGCTACTAGAATTGCATCATAAGTATTCAAAATCAATTCCCGCTTGATATCTACCCCATACTCTTCGAAAGCTTCTTGAGAGGAAACCCATGGATCAAGAATATGCGGTTCTGCCCCATAATCTTTCAATTCATTGAAAACATCAATGACTCTGGTGTTGCGAACGTCTGGACAGTTCTCTTTGAATGCAAATCCTAAAATGAGAATTTTAGAATCCTTTACTGGAATGCCTTTTTGAAGCATTGCTTTTATCAGTTGGCTTGCAGTGTATTTTCCCATTCCATCATTCAATCTTCGCCCTGCGAGAATGATTTCTGGATGGTATCCAATCTCTTCTGCCTTGTGAGTTAAATAGTAAGGATCGACTCCTATACAATGACCACCAACTAGCCCTGGACGAAATGGAAGGAAGTTCCATTTCGTTCCTGCTGCTTTCAGAACTTCCTCAGTGTCGATTCCTAGCTTATTGAAAATTAATGCCAATTCATTAATGAGTGCAATATTTACATCTCTTTGAGTATTTTCGATTACCTTAGCTGCTTCCGCTACCTTAATTGAACTAGCTTTGTGAGTACCAGCAGTGATGATAGATCGATAAAGTTCATCAACCCTTTCGGCAATCTCAGGAGTCGATCCAGAAGTCACCTTCTTAATGGAAGAAACCCTATGTTCTTTATCCCCCGGATTGATTCTCTCTGGACTATATCCAGCATAAAAGTGATGATTGAATTTTAATCCGGAAATACGTTCCAATACAGGAATACATTCCTCTTCTGTAGCACCCGGATAGACAGTAGACTCGTAAATGACAATATCACCATTTTTGATTATCTTGCCAAGTGTCTCGCTAGCCTTAATCAAAGGAGTTAAGTCTGGGTTGTTGTATTTGTCTATTGGTGTTGGAACAGTAACAATAAAAATATTGCATCTGCGGAGATCTTCTCTATTGCAGGTAAAACTTAATCCGCTCGATAACTTCAACTCTTCTTCAGAGACTTCTAAAGTATGATCGATACCTGATTGTAATTCTCCAATCCGCTTTGAGTTAATATCAAACCCAACTACATGGTATTTCTTTCCAAATTCAACAGCAAGGGGCAACCCCACATAGCCAAGACCAATAATAGCTATATATGTGGAATCAGAAAATAAATTTATGTTCATAAGAATATCTCAATTTTCACAAATACCTCAACTAACTCCATATTCCCTGCGCCAAAGTTCAAATAATGCCAATCCAAAGATTCGCTCGCTATTAGCTCGCCCTTTCATTTGACCATCTAATAGGCTTTGCACATATTTTTTATCAAAAAAAGAATCATTTCCACTCAGCAATATGTCGTGGATACTATCCTTCCAATTTCCTTTTTGTAGCCAACTTCCTAAAGGTATGCTAAAGCCCTGTTTTCTCTTTTTGTCGAACTGGGGAGGCAAAACCTTGGCACAGAGTTTTTTTAATAGAATTTTTTTCTCTCCATACTCATTCGCTTTGAAAGAAGATGGAACTTTTTGAAATGCAAATTCGATCAGTCGATAATCTAACAACGGTGCTCGAACCTCTAGAGAGTAAAGCATACTCGCCCGATCCACTTTCACTAAAATATCCTCTGGCAGAAAATTTTGAAAATCCATACGAGTTGCTCGTTGGAGTATATCATTCGAATTAGGGACTCGATTTTGTCTGATTTTTTCTGAGACCAAAGGCATAGAAAAATCACTCCTGACGAGTCTCTGCCGAGCATTTCTGTCAAAGTAAAATGCAATTTGCGGAAGCCCATGTTCGAAATCCGTTCCCAATCCTTGCAACCAATTTCGACCCTTAAATCCTAAGGGTAGTAAATTCTCTGCAAATTTTGCAATTGGTTGTCTTACAAGATTGCGTGGAAGAAGCCCTAATCTTTTCTTAAGCCAGATTAAACGAGAATGGTGACCATAACCACCGAACAACTCGTCACCTCCATCCCCTCCTAATGCCACAGTGCAATGCTCTCTAATGAGCTTGCTCACCAAATAGCTGGGAATCATGGATGAATCAATGATAGGTTCATCAAATTGTTTTGCTAGTAGCGGAAGCAGATCGGCAGTTGATTCTTCTGCTGTTAATTCTATATGCTCTGTTTGAAAATGATTCGCAATTAGTCTTGCGTGTTCTGTCTCATCGTATGAACCATAACCAGGAAAACGAATCGTAAATGTTTTTACTTTTGGGCTTTTGCGAACCGCCATTGCTGTGACAAGACTGGAATCCACTCCACCACTTAATAGTATCCCAACGGGAACATCAGCGATGAGTTGCTTGGAAACGGAATCTTCTAGAAGACTTTCGAGTTCTTCTAGAAGTAAACCTTCACTAAAATGTTCTTGGACGGTATCCAACTCTGGTAATTTCCAATATTGCCATACCTTTGATTGAGCATTCCGCAAATCAAAGCGCATAGCATGTGCAGGAGGAAGTTTATTGTATCCATTCAATATGCACATATCCCCCGGCACAAATCCCATTCCTAGGTAACAATCCAACGCCTCCGTTTGAATCTGTCGTGGATTTGCTGGGTTAGCTAATAATGCTTTTAGCTCTGAGGCAAATTGCAAACTGCTATTTGCCAAGCGATAAAACAGAGGTTTCTCACCAGCCCGATCGCGTGCCAAAAATAATTTTTGGCTCTGTTCATCGTAAATGGCAAAGGCAAACATTCCATTAAGACGAACCAAACACTCTTCTCCCCAAGCCATATATGCCCATAACAATACTTCGGTATCACTGTTTGATCGAAAAGTATAGCCTAGCTTTATCAGATCATTCCGAAGATCTGCATAGTTGTATATTTCTCCATTGAAGATGATGGACAAGCCTCGATCTTCTAATCGCATGGGTTGATGGCCCAATGGAGAGAGATCAATGATCGACAATCGGCGGTGAGCCAAACCCACCCTACCATCATGAGACCACCACTCCCCTGCATCATCAGGACCACGGTGAAACATCTTGTCTCTGGCGTTTATAAACCAACTGCGATTCTGGAGAGGGTTTACCCCTGCTATGCCTAATATACCGCACATAGAGATTTATGTTTGCCTCGTCATATTAATGTACCAAGGCATGGCCTCTTCTAATCCCTGTTCTACTTTATATGTAGGGTGGTATCCCAATCTAATAGAAGCTTTATCTATACTTGCTTGGGAATGCTTTACATCACCTTTTCTAAAATCCCTGTAAATAGGATTTTTTTGATATTCGATACCATTTCTAGATAAGACATTTTTGATAAAATTAAAAAGCTGATTTAAACTAGTTCTGTCTGACAGCGCAATGTTATAAATTTGATTTTGATTATTCACATCCGAGGTTGCAGCAAGAATATTTGCCTGAATAACATTCTCTATATAGCAAAAATCCCTACTTGTCTCACCATCACCGTTAATATAAATTTCTTCATTTTTAATCATGGACTGAATCCATTTTGGGATGACGGCCGCATAAACACCATCCGGATCTTGCCTTTTTCCAAACACATTGAAATATCTCAAACCGATAGAATTAAAACCATAACATCGAGCGAATACATCCGCATATAGTTCATTTACATATTTCGTAACAGCATAAGGTGATAACGGTTTCCCTATTGTATCCTCTATTTTTGGTAAACCAGGATGATCTCCATAAGTTGAACTTGATGCTGCATAAGTGAAACTCTTGATATTAGCATCTTTTGCCGCAACCAGAATGTTAAGAAACCCCCCTATGTTTGTATTATTTGATGAAATCGGATCATTTATGGAACGCGGAACTGAACCGAGTGCTGCTTGATGCAGAATAAAATCAGCTCCACTACAAATATTCCTACAAGTATCAAAATTTCGAATATCCCCTTCTATGAATTTGAAGTTATTCCATTGAGAGTCAGTTACCAATGTTTTCACTTCCTCGAGGTTTTTTATATTTCCAGTTTCAAAATTATCAATCCCTAATACATTTTGATTTAACTTCAATAAAGCTTCAAGTAGATTTGAACCAATGAATCCTGCTACTCCAGTAATAAGCCATTTATGGGGATTGTGAATTAAATTGTTTAGAGTTTCATTGTATTTATTATACATTTATTTTTGGACCTGCAAAAAGATATAAAGTTATTTGTGTTATCTTTTTGGTTTATGTGATTAGATTTCTATTTCCAATCTGAATTATTTCAATATACTTTGATAGAAGACTTTTATTAAATCCAGCAGTGAACCTTTGGAAAAAAAATATGATAGTGCTCGAATTATAAATAGCCTACGAAATAAAAATAGTATATATAAAGTATGCCATCTCAACTTAGCATCAGGATATTCACCTTCGATCTTCAAATTTTCGATAATATCTAAAGCTTCTATATAATTTAGTTCTGCTTGTTTGATTGTTATATTTCTATCATGTAATCGATAAAAAATTAGTGTTTCCTGAATTGCATATATAGGAAATATCCGAGCTATTTTAATAAATATTTCATAATCTTCAGCTTGTTTGTATTTATTTGAAATACCTCCAACCAAAAAGTATGTTTCTTTGTATATTAATCCTGCCGACAAAGGGATAAAGTTATCTTTCAGTAATTCAAGAAAGATTTCCCCTGAAGGCAATACCTGCTTTTCATACTTTTTATTCATTCTCTTGATATTAATTGTATGGGTCTCAGAAATCAATTTCATTTTTCCGTAAATAACACTTTTGCTGTTGTATTCATTTGCTACCCAAATCTGCCTCTCTAACTTCTCTGGCAACCAAATATCATCACAATCCAAGAAACCAATCCATTCACCACTAACCTTCATTACGGCTAGATTCCTCGCCTCACCTAGGGTAGTATGTTCAGGTGCATAAAAATATTGACATCGCTTGTCCTTATAGCTTTTAAAGATTTCTGCACTCTCATCTGTGGATTGATTGTCCCAAAATATGATTTCCCAATTAGAGTAAGTCTGTGCAAAAACTGAATCGATAGCTTCCTTTAAGTAGGTTGCACTGTTGTAACAGTTCATAATTATACTAATTAACGGTTTTTGATTCATGCCTAAAAAATCCAGCTATTTCAAGTATATCCACTAACACTAAATTGACATTAGAGTCATTCAATGGAGTCATCTTAAACATCTATTAGTTGCCCTAATTCTGTGCACACAAACCTAACATCCTCTTCAGAGAGATCATAATGCAATGGCAGTGTCAAAAGTTCGCTATAAATTTTATCTGTTACAGGCAAATATTGAGTTCCATTAGCTTTATAAAAAGAGAGCCAATGGTTGGGTTGATAATGCAAACCAGTTTGAATTCCTCTTTCGAGTAAATTCTTGCGTAGTTCATCTCGATTTCTTACATTTTGCAATCGAATCGGATATATATGAGGAACAATTTCATCGTAGTTTCGATTAAAAATTTTTACATTTTTTACTTCTCTCAAGAGAGTATCATAAAGCTTGGCGAGGCTTTGTCTCTTTTGAGCCATCTCTGGGAAGCGTTTCAACTGTTCGATACCAATTGCCGCCATAATATTACTCATATGGTAGCGCCACCCTTGTTCCGTAACATCGAATTCCCAGCTTCTTTCACCTGAATACCTTTTGTTAGTATCATTTTCAACACCCAATAGTCGAAGATCACTTATACGATTGAGAACATTTTTATCAGACGTTACTACACATCCACCTTCACCGGATGTAATGTTTTTGATACCATCGAAGCTAAAACAAACAATATCACCAAAAGAACCGACCTTCTTGCTATTGTAGGTTGTGCCGAATGCATGTGCTGCATCTTCAATGATTCGAAGATTGTATCTTTTGGCAAATTCATAAATAGCGTCAAGATTCCCAGGTTGACCGCCATAGTGAACCGGCATAATTGCTTTTGTATTTTTTGTAATTCTTCTTTCCGCATCTTTAATATCTATAGAACAGAATTCTTCTTCCACATCACAAGAAATTGGTTTTGCACCCGTAGCGGATATAGCTTGAAAACTGGCTAGATAAGTCAAAGATTGAACTAATACTTCATCTCCTTGACCTATTCCACAAGCTTGCAACGCAAGTTGCAATGCTGCCGTTCCCGTATTGATACAAACTGTATCTCTTCCAAAATATTCACCTAAGAGGTTTTCAAATTCCTGGGTCTCAGCACCCATTCCGAGGAATTCTTTATCCAGAACTTTAAGAACAGCTTGTTTTTCAGATTCAGACAGGCATGATTTAGACAGACGTATTAGTTTATTCATAATTTAAATAAGCAAAAAATTGCAGAACGCATATATATAGATATTTGCGATTCGTAATTTGAGTTAAGCGTTTCCCTTTGCGTCAATATTGCACCTTCCAAGGAGCATTCCCCGAGATCCACAAGTCTTCCAAGTAATCTTTATCTCTTTTCGTATCCATACATTGCCAGAAACCTTCATGCTCATAAGCCATTAATTCTCCCATTTTTGCCACTAGCTCCAAAGGTTCTTTTTCCAATACTGTGGAATCGCCTGCGATCAATTCAAAAAATTCAGGTTCAATTACGAAATATCCACCATTGATCCAACCCCGGGTTGTCTGTGGTTTTTCTTGAAAGCTTTTCACGAGTCCGTCCTGAATATCCAACTCCCCAAACCTAGCCGCTGGATGTACAGCCGTTACAGTTACCATTTTACCATGCGACTTGTGAAATTCTACCAACGTTTTAATGTTTACATCAGATACTCCATCTCCATAGGTCAGTAAAAATGGTTCATTTCCAATAAAATTCTGTAATCTTTTGACACGTCCTCCAGTAAGTGAATTGACCCCCGTGTCAACCAAAGTAATTAGCCAATCAATTGATGTAACAGAATGATTCTGAACAGATCCATTGCTAAGATCGACCATAAAATCGGAATTTAAAGATCTATAATTGAGAAAATATTCTTTAACAAATTCGGCTTTGTATCCCAAAGCAAGGTAAAAATCCTTGTGTCCAAAACTTGCATAAGTATTCATTATATGCCATAAAATAGGCTTTCCACCTATTGTCACCATCGGCTTCGGTATAACGTCAGTATACTCAGCAAGTCTTGTTCCAAATCCGCCAGCAAGAATTATCGTTTTCATAAAATTACCTTAAAATCATAAAGAACTTCTTTTACCAAATACCTTCAATCGCATTTAAATCAAGATTCACCGATTCATCTGGTTCGTGAGTTAGATTTGCGAGATTTAAAAGCACGTTCTCTTCTGCCAAACCCTGAAATGAAACCCAAAGTTTGGGTGGTATAGTCAGACGGAAGTAGTTATTTCTTGAAAGTGAAATCGCTCCAAATGAATTTATAGTAATGGAACCTTCTCGATCATCATAGGCAACAAACTTAATTTCACCTTTAATCACTACCAAATTCATTGTCATTTCCAGATGTTTTTTCCATCCCTTTATGACTCCCTGGTTGACTAAAGAAAAATAGGCTTCAGCAAAGCCAGAAAACCCAGGGTCACTGTTTTTCATTGCGTGGAAGACATTCCCTTTATTCACAGGAATAATTTTGAGTGGAGTGAGCAAAACTCCATCTATCTCATCAATTTTCTTCATTCAAATTTTGAGACATAGTGTTTGAAACCATCTTAATCCAAATTCCTTCCAATTTTATTTTGCCCAGAGCAATTTCTTTGATTGGGCAATCTTTGTATAATCTTGTATTTGCTTCAGCGTGAAATCATAAGTATTCATAGAGGGTTTATAGTATTCCTTGTACCATTCAGAAGTCATCTTGATAGTAGTTTCAAAATCCAAAATAGCCTTCCATTTCAAGAAAAATAAAGCTTTATCACAATTGAGTTTCAAGAGACCAGATTCATAGGGACCATCATAATCTTTTGAATTATCCTCAAACTTTACCTGATCCCAATGCTTTTTCATTTCCTTAACAAGCTCTAGAACCGTTTGACTATTTTCTGAGGCAGGTCCGAAATTAAAGGCCTCTCCATGCAACTTAAAATTTTCTTTCAATGCCATTGACAAATTGAGATAACCACTCAATGGTTCAAGAACCAATTGCCAAGGTCTTGTTGCCATTGGATTCCTAAGTGAGACAACTTCATTCTTTGACCATGCCTTCACACAATCAGGAACAATACGATCATCTGCCCAGTCCCCTCCCCCTATCACATTACCAGCTCGACCTATTCCAATTTTTACTAGCGAATCAGAATTATTAAAAAATGACTTAATATATGATTTAATCGCAAGTTCTGCCATTCCTTTTGAGGAGCTGTAAGGGTCTGGACCTCCAAGAGCATCGGTTTCTCTATAACCCCATACCCACTCCACATTGTCATAACATTTATCACTGGTAATGATTACAGCAACACATTCTTGAGTTAGGTTCCTGAGACATTCCAAAACATTAATAGTTCCCATTACATTAGTAGAATAGGTCAATAAAGGATCTTGGTAGGAAAACCGAACCAAAGGTTGAGCAGCTAAATGAAAAAGAAAATCTGGCTTGATAGAATGTATTTTATCCTTTAATGAAATTAAATCCCTAATATCTATTCGAATATCATTAATAATTTTTGAAATTTCAAGAGAATCAAAATGTGAAGGATTAGTGGGAACATCCATAGAAATTCCGTAGACATCTGCACCTAATGAATGCAACCATACAGATAGCCAAGATCCTTTGAAACCTGTGTGTCCTGTGATGATGACTTTTTTGTTTTGAAAGATGGTGTTTAGTTTCATGATAATTTACTAAAGTTTAAAAAATAGATATATTTATATATTTTTTAGTTTTTCCCCCACAATAAAATAATGTTTTACTCCCCCTGGATAAATAACACCATCCTCGATAAATTGCAAATTCGATTCTGAAAGTATTTCTCTGTATTCTTCCGGTGTTCTTTGCCAACCCCAAAATTGACCTTTAGAATACAATTTCAGTATGGTCAATATATACTTAATAATATTTTTAGTTTTCTGAATCGTGCTCAATTTTAAATCAGAAAAGATCGTTGTTGTGTTCATAATGATAAGTTCGGAATTAGGGTGCATATAATTTTGGATATCATTTAGTATTTCAGCAAGAGTTTCTTTTGGAATAGAATAATCCACATTTGATAAAAAGACTATATTGAAATCATCAATCTGGATTTTATTACCAACAAAATGTATTTGATTCTTTGGAAGAACATTTTGAATCCATTTCAATGAAACCGAAGCATAATCTTGAACATGAACTTCCAAGGATTTATAGTTTTCATGCATTACTTTTTCCATGAAACTTAAACCGGATCCGATGGACAAGACTTTACCTTTGGAGATTCTACCTGCTATCCATTCAGCCAATTCCAACTTGGATTTTTTCCAATCCTCCTTCAAGTCATCATAAGAAGAGTAGTTTTTAAAGAACTCTTTATAGAAATTTGAATAAAATTCAGAATCAGCGAGCTTATGCGAACTCATTTTTCCAAAACTCTGAAATGGGATTCCGAACCAATCTTTTTGGTACATTTTTTTCATAAACAGTATACTTCTTTAATGGTTTTTTTAAATAGTTTCAACATAGTGCCGATTTCATCTTTTCGAATATTGCACGGGATATTGATTATATCTTTGCCTATTGATTCCGAAATACTACAACTTCCATGAATGTAACCAAAATTTTCCAAGGGTTCTTGTGATGCAATGATTGGTTTTTGAAACCAAAACCAATCCGTGTGAATGAATTTGGACAGAAGATCAGAAAACAAAAACCTATTCTTTTCAGACCATACAAACCTCAATGGATAGATCGTTAGATTTTTATTAAAATACGCACTGGGAAGAACTTTCTCCATTGGAGAATTTTGGACAATTTTCAGAATCTCTTCAAAGATTATATTTCTGAGTTTTAGATTCTCTTTCCATCTATCTATTTCTATCAATCCTAGTATAGCCAACATGAGAGGGAATTTAGCAGGATAATAATCAAAGCTACCTCTTTGCGAAGAATAGTCTTCCATTAAAAATGCAGATTCCGATTTAAATATTCTATTCCTTATACTCTCCCAAGATTCAATAGCTAGAAATTTACCGTAGCTTTTTGAGTTACAAAACTTTCTTTCTAATTTAATTCTTTTAAAAATTGCTTTTTGTTTTCGTATAGGAAGGTCTCGTGCAGAGAATTGAATTTCTTTCAGTTTTGTATATAGATCTCTATTCTTTGTATAAACAAAACCACCTATCATTGTATTCAATGGTTTTGAATGATCTGTAGAAAAAATTGCCGCATCTCCAAAATTTCCGACTGTTATGCCATTAACTTTTGAGCCTAAGGTTAAAGCACAGTCTTCTATTAAAAAAATTCCATTACTTTTCGCATAGTTTACGATTGGATCGATATCACATGGAATACCAAAGGAATGTTGTGCGACAATCACTTTCGTATATGGAGAAATCACTTTCTGAATCTCGTTTAATGAAGATCCGAAGGTATTTGGATCAATATCCGAGAACATTGGTTTCGCACCAATTCGAATCACAGCATTAACCATAACCGAACAATTGGAACCGAGAAGAATTATTTCATCCCCCGATCCTATATTCAATGATTTGAGTATTGAATAAAATCCCATCCTAGCCGCAGCAAAGGAAATAACATATCCATCACCTATCAAACTTCCCATTTCTGTCTCATAGGTATGTATCGTGTTACTATTGGTTTTTCCTATATTATTCTTAATTTCGAGCAGTTCGGATTCCCTTAAATCATCATGTCCCTGAATAAAACCGAAATATGGAGATCTAAAATACAATAATGCAATTTTGAAAATTTTCTGAATGATTCTCATACTACTATTGATTCAAAAGATTTTGCCAGAATTTCCAATCTACCTTGGAATATAGATTATTCTTTCCTGAATATCCAGTTTTTTTCAAATCCTCTACTTTAATATCTAATATTGAATGAATAACTTTGGGTTGAAAGGAATTCTCTCCCATCAAATAGTCAATATGGTATCCTTGGTATCTAAATATAGGGATACCCATAGAATAAGCCTCGGAACCAGAACTACTGGAACAGTAAACAATTCCATCCGAGATATCATATAAATTCTTAGCTGTATCCTTGTAATGGAAAGAATTAGAATTTAGTTTTATATGCGAAATATTAGTATTGGGATGACTTTTAATTAAAAATTTAAAATATGTTTTTTCAGATTCATCAATAATATGGAAGAGTAGATCGAGTGCCTGGTTTCTAGCTATAGGCAAAAATACTCCAATAACGATATTTTCTAGATCAATTGCCTTTGAGTGTCGAATATTTTCCTTGTATCTCAAAGAGCCTCCATCAAATATATTGCAAAAACCTTTGAAATGCTTCTTTAAATAGTTCTTGTTATCATCGCTATTTGCAATTATAGCATCAGGCAAATCTAAACTCTTCATCTCAAGTTCTGAAGACATGTATGAAAGAAAGTTTAAACCAATAGCACCATGCTGATATCCATACAATTTGAAATCTGCATTCTTGACTTTTCGTCTCGCCAATAACATTAGCTTTTCCCAAGGTTGGTTTTCAAAAGGATATACCAAAATACCATTCGCATCCTCGAAAAAATCAATCCAAGCCTCATACTCCAATAAATTCATAATAAAATTAGACTTTGTCAGCTCTTTAATTTTTTCAAATTTCCACAAATAATCTATATTCAAATTTTTATAAATTGGATTGATCTTCTCGAAGGAAGGAAACTTAAAAAATAATTTAATGAATTTGAAGATAGAAAAGTAATTTTGTAACCCTGTAATACTCAGCTGTATAAGATCAAAATATTTCACCAAGGAATAGTTTGCATAGTAGGACAAAAAGACAGTTGTTCCCTTTGAAAATTTAATACCCTCTAATCCGGTTAAATATTGCTCTTGGAAATTTCCCTTGGAAAAACATCTTTCTTCCAACCAAGTATACAAGAACACCGAATCTTTTACATCCTTCATTTCAGGATTCATGAGTATTTGCGATGCAACTATTCGAAAAAAAAATCTTCCTCGACTTAAAAACAAAATACAAATATTTTTTATAAAATCTTTAAATCTCGTAAATAAAAAATTAAAATAACTACTTACTGAAATTTTAAAGTCAAAATTATCATTTAAAAGTTTATATAATCTATAGTCATCTACAATCACAACATCACAGATTCCATGCTTTACATAATATTCTGCTGTCAACAAGCCGATTAAATTATCATAGAAATCAGTTTGCAGATTGCTGTGAGAAGCGATACTTGTAGCATACCAATTCTCAATTTTCTTTTGCTTCGACTTTTGTAAGGCAATATATGAAACAAATTCCTTTCGATTTCTTTTGAATAACAAATTTTTAACACGGCTTGAATCAATGTAATACTTGCTACCGCGATAGATTCTCAAAAAATTAAACGACAAACTCAAAACAATAAATCTAGATTTTATTGAGCTAGTCCTAGGCTTAAACATTAATTCTATTTTTTTCATTTTTTAAAGAGATTTCTTACCAAAACAGCAATTTTTAAATGCTAATTGTGCGTAGTTTAAAGAGAAACATCAATAGAATCACCAACATAACCCTACAAATCCTTTTCTTTAATTAAAATATTCATGGAATAAATTTACTACATATCAGCGGGCACTTTTCTATTGTTAAAATGATTCAAAATTTTCTGCGATCATATACTGCAGAAAAAAAATCCACTTTATATTGATTGTAAAAAACTTTAATGAATTCAAATAGATTATTTATTACTTCCTATAGATTTTGGAGTGTAGTAAATTCGACTTCTCTACATTTAAATCCAAAAAAGTTTTTATATTAATTAAATCGAACTAGACTGAAAAAGGCTATAGTTTACATAATTAAAACTTACGTTTTTTATCACGAGCAACTATTTTTCTTCAGAATATACTAATCATTTTACAATCTTAAAGCTATCGTATCGGTGTTCCAACTCCTTCATTTTTTCCATACCTAATGAATTCATTATAGCGCGATCATTAGAAAAATAACTCCAAAAAATATCTTCCTTAAAGGTCTCCTTATATGAGTCTTTTATTTTAACCGATTTTGGAAACTGATCCTTAATGATCGATTCAGCCAAAACATAATAACAATCGCCTAAGTTCTCCGCCGGCTCTTCAACTGGAGGTAAACCTAGCTTCTTTCGAAAAACATTGATATATGCAATGTTTTTATGACGATATCGATAATTGGCATCATCCAGTGCAAAAATCGCCTTATTATTAACTAATTTTAACGCGGATTCCAATTCAGGAATAAGCACGTCCGAAGTATGTTCAGAATCAAAAAAACCAAAATCGATTGATTCTTTTTTTTCCGCAAGCATTGGAATCCCCAACTCCTTTGAAGTACTCAAATATCCTATATAAATCCAGTTGCTATGTAACGACTTCTCGAATATTCGCTGATGCGTATCACATATAATAGAACGAATATATGAAAGTTTATTCTGATTAGTATCCCAGGTATAAAGCTTCTTATTATACTTTAATGCAAAATAAGATAAAACGATCGTGCTTGCACCGCAACCAGTTTCTACGATTACCCCTGATGATTCCGGGCTAACTATATTAGATGAATTTAAATCATCGTAGATCGCCAAAAATTCCGAATCCGGAATCGAATTACACCAGCGAGGCATCATCCTTTTAACAGTTAAAAGGTAGTTTTTCTCATCATTGAAAATTTGTTCTTTTTCTCCAAAATAAAAGTCGTACATAGTATCCCCTATTAAATAAAATCTCCACCGTCAATTTTTATGTTTTCGCCTGTTACAAAATCGTTTTCAAAAGCTAAATTATATATAACTCTTGCAACGTCCTCAGGATTACCGATACGTCCAAGTCGTACCGACTTAGCGCGTTCTTCCATTTCTGCTTCAGTTTTCTTGAGTACCTGTGTGTGAAACTTTGACCGAATAAATCCTGGTGAAACACTATTAGTTAGTATATTTTTGTTAGTGTAATACTTCGAAAGATGTTTCACTAAATAAAGAACCCCATGCTTTGCTAGTCCATAAGAAAAACTATTTTTTCCACCACCATGCACAGCTGAGGCTGTCGACATTAAAACGATTCGACCATAACTTTGAGATTCCATATTTGGTAGTATTGCCTTTAATATAGAAATCACAGATGTTAAATTTATTTCGAGAGTATCATTAAAATCTTTGGAAGAAATTTTCTGAATATTATCTTCTGAGTATGCGTATCCATGGAACTGGATGAAATGAGTGATTGACTCACCAGCAATTGCTTCCTTAACTAAGTTTACCTTAGTATTACTCGAGAAATCGAAGGAGTGAACTTTTATTTTTTCATTATTACTTTGGTAATCAGAGTGTGTGAATAAATGCAACTTTTTTAAGTTAGGGATTTTTACAACTTTTGCAATGAATGCTTGAGCCAAATCACTATTGGCACCAGTGATGAGTACATTGAAGCTATCCATAGTAGGAACTCAGACTTTTGAAGGCGGAAGCTAAATACTTATTTTTCTCAATCTGCTTAGAATTTACAATTTCACCTGCAACAAAACCAGAATAATTCTTACGCTTTAATATATCGGAAACTTTCCTATGAGTTTTATCAAATTGATTTGATGGTATCGACAGTCCTGGATCACTCACTTGGCAATGGCTAACGTATGAAAAATACTTTTCAATCAGATCCAAAGGCTCATCGTTTTCAATAAAACTTCTAACATCTAGTTGAATTTTTATGTTTTCAAAATTGTTTTTTCCTAATAGAGATAATACTTCTGCAAAATAATTTAAATATTCACACGAACTTGGGTGTAATGGTTCTACATTTATATTTACTCCATCTGAGTAGGAGTCAATTTCACCCAAGAACTCTAAGAAAATTTTATTGCAGTCTTCTGTTTTTTTCCCATTTTTTTTTCTCGCTTTGGGAGATCCTAATACTATATTTTTACATCCTAAACTAACGGCTAAGTCCATATACTTCTTAAGATAATCGAACATTTCTGTTTTTTTGGCTTCTGATCCAAATAACTCTAAATCTTCCCGCGTAAAAGTAAGAGAATGCAAGGCGGAAACTTGCAAGGAATTAAACTTAAGCAAATCATACAACCAATCAAGTTTCACCTTCGCTACATTGGTAGGTTCTTCCCAAATACAATTCAATGCTAACTCAACAGCATCGAATCCCAACTCTTGTGAGGTTTTCAAAAACTCTTCAAAATTTTCTTCACCCTTAGGCCATATTATATTAGAAATCGCTATCTTCATTTTCCATTTCTTTTATACCACCGCACAGCCCTTACATGGATTTACAATCTGCCGATTCCCCGATTTATGTGCTGCTCGCAAACCTTCGTATCTCTCCATTCGCCACAATTCCGATATGGAATTTTCTGGAAACTTTCCCATTTGTAAAGTTGAACGGTAATCACTGTCACATGGATTGGTTAAACCATCTTGCCAAATAAACATTCTACGAAACAAATCAGAACAAACTTTTGTTTGGCCATTAGGTTTTGCTTCGTATATATTTTCCCAAGGATTATAGTTAACAAATGCTACTTGGTCGACTAAATTACCCCAAACCTTCTCCATCGAATCCATGTCCTGTTTTTCAGTTACCTTAACGCCAGATACCCGAGTAATAATCGGTAAGGAAGAATATTCTTTCTGCCTTATATTTTGAAACATTTCAATATTCTTGAGAACCTTATCTAATTTACCGTTAACACGTAATTGACTGTACAGAGGTTCTTCTGCCGCATCTGCAGAAAAAACTACAGTTTTTACACCCCCAGCTAGAAGAGCATGAACTTTTGATTCTGTTAACAAAGAGGCATTCGTATTTACTTTAAGATTTAAAAATTTATCCTTTGCATATAATAACATTCCTTCTATTTCTTTGGCAAGGAGTGGTTCTCCCCTAGAGGCAAGAGAAAGGAATTCAATATTGTTCGTTGCCTGATCAACAATTTCTTTAAAAAGCTCCAAACTCATTTGCCCCATACCTGGAGTTGTTTTTTTAAAAAAATTAAGGTCTGTTTGGTAACAGAACACACAACGATAATTGCAAATGGACGATGGTTCTATTTGCAAATAAGGAGGAAAGTTGTCCAATTTCTCGAGTTGTGGAAATACATCATATCTATACCGATGATAAAAGAAACGAAGAAGTTCTTCATCATTGTAAGTATACATTTCCTCCGCAATAAAAGGCGTTATTTTAAATAATACATCATCTGAGGTAGATGTTAAATCAACCAAAACCTGATTTAATGTTTCTTTAAAATTTTCCTTCTGTTGAATCGAATGAGTGGTTACGAGTGTCCCAGTTACCCATTCATTTAAAACACGAATAGCTCTACCTTTTTGGTATTCAATGATTCCTGTTTTGTGACTTTTAAAGTCCTGGAAACTGTGATGTTTTTTATATACTTTTGGATCAATCTCTTTCATACTAGTTACCTAAACTCACCGTATTTTTTCAACCACCATTCAACCACTGGAATCTGCCATTCATAGTCAACATCACAACCTGCCTCTTGGTAAAGAGGTAGAATTTTTTGACCCATCCACTTTTGCGGAAGTAACCCTTCTTCAAGATTTAATAAATTATTTGGTCGAACGATAGAAACACCCATATCAGCAAATAATACATCACCTTGGGAGTCTCTGTCACAATTTAGAGTTTTCGGATCGCCAAATGTTTCAAAGGGAACAAATGGTTGGAGAAAACCATTTGGATCTTTTTTTCGTGCACGCAGTGGAGACCACATATTATACTTAGATACCGTAACCGCAGAATCAGCCTTTGGATTCTCTCTTAATTGTTTGATTCCAGTAGAGATGGTTTCTGAAGTAAGAGTAGCAGCATTGCAAAAAAGTAAAACTACCAGTTCTATAGTTTTATCGGGATTTCTTTCTTGGATCACAGAAAAACCATGTTGGTAAGCATGTTCACCTAATGCTTCTTTGGTTGCCAAGTGTGGAGGACGATCAATCACTTCAACACCTTCCGCTATTGCCAAATTCTTCAATTCAGGGTCGTCAGTAGATAGATAAACCTTGTCGATCTCTTTTGTCCGCTTTGCGATATTCATTGGATACCATGCTAACGGCTTTCCCATGATGGGGAAGGTATTCTTTCCAGGAAAACCAATGCTTCCTTTTCTACCAAGCAGGAGTGCTACTATCATAATAAACCTATAAAATCCTTTATTTTATTTCCCGAATAATGAATTGAAAAATCACTAATCTTTGTTTCCCGAAGAAGAAACTGAATTCCTGTTTGCTTAGCAGCTAACCAATCTGTTTTACTATCCCCTATCAAAATTGTTTCCTCATTTTTTATGTTGTAATTTTGTAATGTCCAGTTGATTGCTTCCGATTTCTGGGTCGGAGCTCCAAAAACATGTTCAAAAATCTGGTTTATCTGCAATGGAATTAAAATTTCTTGGATCTCTTCCTGAGGTGTGCCTGTCACAATTACAAACTTCTGGTAGACCGGTTTTTGCTTAAGAAATTGTTCTACTCCAGGAACCCAAGGTGAGGAAATTACTTTTTGGACTACAAGATTAGCAAACTGACCTAGATACTGACCTATCACCTGATCTGTTGGCTGTATACCAACCCATTCCAGATACATTGGTATTTTCTCAAATCGTGAAATTCCCCCGTATTCTAAATGATGAATTTTGATCCTTTTTAAAACATCCTTGGATGCATTGGGAAACAAAGAAAGATATGCATCTGTTTTTACATCTACTGAATCTTTTATGACTCCATCAAAATCCCAAAAGATGAGTTTATATTCCTGTAAACTTTTTATACTCAAGTATCGGTATTCCGAGATAGTCGAAAGCAAATCTAAATTAAAATCAAAGATAGTTTTCAAATTTTGATGTACTTTTTATTTCATCAATCAACTGTAACAATCCCTGGCCAAGATCTACATGCATGGGAGGGATATACTTCCTTCCTAACTTTGGTTGGTAAGCATAAGGAGTTCGGACATAGTGGCCCACTTGGTCGCCTTCTAAAAATTCTACAGCATCAGGCCTTCCCAATATTTCTGCGAGCATCTTCAATAGTTCAATCACTCTCATCGGTTCCTGACCTGTTAATACAACACTTTGGTTTTTAAACTCCTCTCCCATTGCCACAACACTAGCCTTTGCTGCATCTTCCACATGAATGTATTCTCGTAAACTATCAGCACTTCCTTCATAAGTGATCCGACCAGTTTCTAAAGCTGATTTTACGATACGAAAGAGGCCATTTGAATCGTCTGACCTTGGCCCGTACAAAGAACCATATCTAAGGATGGTAAAATCCAATCCAAAACATTTCTGGTATTCCTCGATATAACTTTCTGAGGCTTGTTTACTGCAGCGATAGAATCCACCTTCACGACTAAATACATATACTGTACTTGCATAGATAAAACGTTTTACATTGTGTTTTCTGCAGGCTTCTAAAATGTACGTATTTCCTAATACATTGATACGAATTGTATCAACAGGTTTGTCCAAGGCCTGGTTCAAATCAGCAAGTGCAGCAAAATTATAAACTACATCAAACCCATCGACTATTTCCGATACGGTTTTTTCATCCAAAAGATCACCAGATACAAACTTCTGATTAGAACGTAACCAAGGAGATTTTACTAAATCAAAAATAGTTACCTCATGTCCTGCATCTGTCAAAGCGTCAGCAACATGAGAACCGAGAAAACCTGACCCACCAAACACTAATACTTTCATTGATTTTCCGTTAAAAAAAACATTTCTGTGGTTTTAATGCCTTTCACCTTTGTTGCAGGAAGATCCTCTCCCTTTAAAACTCTATCCACAATTTCTTGTTTTGATTTCCCTGATACTAGAAACAAAATATGATTGGAAAGATTGATTTTTTTTATCGAAAGAGATACTCTTTCAGAAGGTGGTTTCGGCGAATTATATACTGCTAATAAATCGGGTGCCTCTGGTGACAATCCCAACTCATTCCCAGGGAATAAGCTGGCCGTATGTCCATCTTCACCTATTCCCAGTATGGCTAACTGAAACATAGAAACACCTATTAGTTTTACTTCATATTCTTTGACCATATCCTCTGGATTGTCTGAAGAGAAAGAATGAAATTCTGACAATTTTAAGATACCAGTTCCCAAAGCTTCTTTAACCATCGTTTCGTTTCGATCCGGATGACCCTTGGGGTAAGAGCGTTCATCTGCCAACCATAAATTTACCTTCCTCCAAGGTATATTTAATTCATTAAATCGCCTATAAATTGGGAGCGGTGTGTTCCCGCCAGAAAGAATTATTCTTATCGAATCATCCGATGAATTTAGATTCCTGCATCTCTCATTAAGTATATTTTGGATCTGTATTAATATGCAATCACGCCACAACTCTTCGCTCGAAAAGGCCCGAATATCCATCATCGACTCCATCAAAGACTTTCACCGACATTCCTATTTGTAGATTAAATAGTTTATGTAAAACTATGTTTTGAGGTAATTATTCAAAATTGTTAAAGGATTTTTAACTTTGCGAACATATTCATAACAAAATTCATTTTTAGCATCTTGAACTTCCTTTGAATACCACCATTCTGGTACATGATTCCATATTTTATTAACCATTTTTGCTGCTTCTTCTGGACTTTCGTGAAAGATACCCACATTTTTTAGTATTTCAAAAAAGGGGACAGCAGTGTCTCGAATTTCCCAATGGTTTGGATTCCAGAAAATAATCGTAGGAGTATTCCTTCCCATTGATTCTAGAAAGGTTGTTGCGTTGTAAGTTGAAACATAAATGCGTGAATTTTGAATTAACTTTTCAATTTTTGTATTACCATAATCTAACCGAATATATGGAAAAATATCTCTCCACCTTAAGTTTTGGTTCCAATTAAAATCTGAAGAAGGTAACCTAACCACTAAGTCATTCACCTGAATACCGGTATCCAATGAACGTACAAAACGAACTTGATCGTTAAAATAATTCATCCATTGACTTCCAACAGGAATACTGTACATCCAGTAACTATACCTAGGTATTGACATTGTAACTAGTAAAAGCTTACCATCTTTTACGAATTTGTAATCATTGATTCCAATTATTTTTATAGATGCAAAACTAATAGCATTAGGTTTACTTATATCCTTCCAACCCCAGGTTAAGTATCGATCACTTGACTCTATTTCATGGTCTTCCATGAATGACCACTTTCCTATTCCATAATGACCGCCATGTTGTCCCAAAAAATACTTAACATTTCTCTCTGTTTTTTCACCGACGTAAGCTTTAAAATAATCACTGGAATTATGCTCATTGCTTGTAAAAATAAACCGAGGATTTTCAGGCCATGGACCTCTTGAAACACTCCTACAAAGTTCTAAATATCCTTCCAAATATCCTGTAGGCATTTGAATAGGAATTAATTTGCTTAACAGCACTTCAAATTCAGACTTAAATTCTAGGTTTAGCGTCCAATTTCTTTGCTGATGATTAAGCCTATAGGAAGAACATTGGATCCTTTTCCAAATTTTTGGAACTTCACCCAATTCAATTTGAATTCGCAACAAACTGAGGATTGGCAGATAACTAGAAATAATCAGAGGACCGTTACTGGATGGCCAAAAATTTAAGATAGACAACAATATCCCTTTTCCGACCTTTGACAATTGTGTTTTGATACTTATTTTACGAATCTTTAATGACTCAGTTTTTAAATTTATTTTTTGCTTATATATATTATCTGATTTCATATTCTGTAATAGATAACTATAAATTGCAAAATTCCAATCATCCCCAAGGTATTTTTTTCCAAAATCCTCCATATCATTTGGGACAAGTATTTTCACTAAACTCTCATCTATCTTACAATAAAGCTCTATATTTCGTTCGATTAAAATCCTTAGCATCTCAAACCGATCGAACACCATTTGCATAAAATATCCCAACCAAGGTCCAATTAAAATTCGCCAATATCTTAACGAATGATTTACATTATGGATTTCATTGAGCTTTTCTGACAGATTACTTAAGACATCTTCATACAAATCCTGAATGTACAAATAATCTCTATATAACTTAGCCCTATCGTCCCAGTGATATGGGAAAGTTTCCCCATTATATTTTGACCATTTTTCTTTCCGATCGTAAATCTTACACCACTCACCTAGAAATACGACAGGTATGTCCTCCGACGGCCAAGTTTCTTCAAGAGCAGTCAATATTAAATGCTTTGGATTCACCAAACACTTCTCCCACCATCTGCAGAAATTATAGATCCATTTAAGTAACTTGCACTTTCACTTAATAAGAGTAGAACTAGCCCTTTGTATTCATCTTTTTTTGCCAAACGTCCTAAAGGGATCCTTGATATTACTTCTTTGAGGAAATATTCATTTTGATTGTTCTCTATTCCACCTGGGCAAATGGCATTACACCGAACGTTTTTGTCAGCCCAATAGGTTGCAAGATACCGAGTCAAACCGATGAGTCCCGCTTTAACCACTGAGTAGGTTACAGGTTTTACTGGTTGTAACTCTTCGGGAAGCCCTGCTTTTCTGTAGAGCCTTTGGTCAGGTGCAATCAAACCAAGATCAGAAGATATATTTAATATAGTCCCACCCGCTGGATTTTGAGAGATTAAGAAACCATAATGTTTTGCGCAAAGAAAAGAACCCGATAATCCTACAGCAAGATCTGAATTCCAAACAGCGGTTGGAAAATTTTCTAAACGAGAGAAAGCCTTCTCTGTCGAATCCTCAACTTTAGGATTATTTGCAGCATTGTTGATGAGGGCATGTATATACTTGTATTTTATTTTGATTATAGAAAGGTTATCGATGATTTCTTCTTCTTTCGTAATATCAACTTTATACCCAATGGCATCAACAGAATATTTTTGTTTTAACTTATCGGCTAATTGATTGCACCGATCTTGATCTAAATCCAATAGAACAGGAATGCCACCGGCTTCGGCAACAACTTCTGCATGTTGGCTTCCGAGTAACCCCGTAGCACCGGTAATAATAATAACTTTGTCTTTTAAAGAAAATAAATCTATCATAGAAATCTCTTAATGAAACCCGACGGTTTGACCCCCATCAATGACTACACAAGAACCAGTAATAAACGAAGCTCTTTCCGAAGATAAAAACAACACTAAATCTGCGATCTCCTCAGGGGATCCAAATCGCTTCATTGGGACTGTCGATTCAATAAGCTTTTGAATTCGGTCCGGATCTTTCTGTATCTTCTCATCCCAACTACCACCAGGAAAGTATACATTCCCAGGAGCAACACAGTTGACTCGAATGTTAGGAGCTAGTTTTCGAGCTAAGTTTTTAGAAAGTGCGAAAAGCGCCGCTTTTGCAACAGAATAATCAGTAGGTGCCCCAAAGGCCTCTAAACCTGCAATAGAAGAAATAAAAATAAGAGTTCCTTGTTCTTGGTGACTCATCTGCAGAAATTCTCTAGCAACATTTTCTGCTGAGGTAAAATTCATCTGCCATGTTTTATTAAATTGGCTCTCTAGTTGAAGAGGATCTGGGGTACTCCTCCCATCACCAACATTGGAAACAACAATATCCAAAGTATTCCATCTATCAGAAATAGCAGAAAAAACGCCCTTTATACTTATAGGATCAGTTGCATCTGAGGCAAATGCTAAAATAGTGCTGCTTGGGAATTCCCGTTTTAGCTCTGTCAGCACGGAATCAACCATTTCTTGATTTCGAGAGCAGAAAGCAACATGTGCACCTTCAACCAAAAAACTGCGAACAAGTGCTAAGCCAATCCCACGACTTCCACCCGAAATAAAGACTTTTTTATCTTTTAGATTTAAATTCACTTAAGTCCCTAAATCGGTTTATTAGGATTTTTTATAAGCAGAGCCAACTAACATCAGCTCTCGAGACCAACGTAAAAATTTATTCTGCGTTCTAACAGGTATAAACGGACTTAGCAATGCACATAAATAATTCAGTACCGGATATTTCCAAACCACTGGAAGTTGTCGAAAGATGTAGACATTGCTATTTGAATAATCACATATTTTAAAAATATCCAAAAGTGAGATTTTGGTAAATGGAGTTCGATGGGTAAAGTCATCAAAATAAATTTTATAATTCGATTCCCAATCGGGAACTAAGCAGATAATTATTCCACCTGGTTTTAAAACTCGATAAGCTTCTTTAAGAAAAAAGTCGGGGTTACGCAAATGCTCAAGAAAACTCTTATTATAAATGACATCGAATGTGTTGTCCTTAAATGGCAACTTATCTTTATCAGCGTTACAAAGGTGGACAGGAATTTGATGAGTTGCCAAGTAAGTTTTGGCCTCTTTAGAAAGATCAACTCCAGTGCAGTGCAAACCCAGTTTTTTAAAATTAAGCAAAAACTCTCCTCTACCGCATCCCGGTTCGAGGATTTTTAATCCAGGTTTTAAACCAAAAGACTGATAGAGATAAGAAACTAATTTGCCTGGGTAATCGGTATACGGATGTGAGCCTTCATCATATACCACTTTTAAATAATCTGTCACGATGCGACCTCCTCTACCAATTCCAACAAAATACCATCAATGTCATGACAGTAAGCAACTTTAACCGTTCCAGACGGCGACAACGCTGGATCGTTAACAATGTTTCCACCTAAAGTTTTGATTAATTCACAAGTACGTTCAATATCATCTACAGTAAAAGCAATATGAGAGCAACCCAATGTATTCGATGGAGAGTTTACTTTCTCCTTCTTTAGAGGATGCGAATGATATTCAAGTAATTCAATCATTGATCCATCGCTTGCATGCATTTTAGCTGTTTCTAATTTCACAGATCCAATACCAACAACTGTCTCGATGAACCTACCTTCTTCGATTTCTCGTTTCCAAAGAACAAAACCTAATGCTTCGTAAAATTTCAGCGATTCCGATAGTTTTCTTACTACTAACCCAGTATGTCGCGTTTTTTTAATCATACAGATTTCTTTATTGCGTCAGCTATCGCTCCAGAAAAAACGCTTAACCCTTCTAATAAGCCTTCTTCATGGATACAAAGTGGAGGTGCAAGTTTTATGGATTCACGCCCAGTATGAACCACGATTAGACCTCTCTGCAAACAATACTCTGAAATCAGATCACACAAGGATGAAAGTGGTTTGCCTTGTTTATCATTGAAGATAACGGCAGCCAATAAGCCAATTCCTTGAACAGAACTTATGTAGTCAGAATATTTCGATTGGATCTTCTTTAACTCTACGTGAAATTTTTTACCTAATTCTTCCGAATTTTTTATATAACCGTCTTCAAGAAGTGATTCTAAATTCGCCTTCCCTGCTGCACAAATCATTGGATTGGCAGAATGCGTTGAACTCATAGAACCTATGTCAGGTAAATCCATTACCTCAGAAGAACCTAACACTAAAGATAAAGGCAAACTAGATGCTGCACCTTTCCCACAACACAGGATATCAGGTTCCACACCGTAATGCATATAACCAAATAATTTTCCTGTTCGTCCAAAACCTGCCTGCATTTCATCGAAAGAAACAAGAATATCATTCTGATGGGCAAACTCTACAACTGCTTGCACAAATTCCTTTGGATAAAAAATGGCACCCCAACCTTGAAAGGTTTCCAACATAAAGCCAGAAATATCAGTAAGTGGATTGATATTTTTTTCCTTACACAATGCCTCTAATCCTTTTTTAAAAAAATCGACAGGATTCTCTACTGCCTCTTCTCTCCATGGATAGGGGAAAGGTAGGTGGTGAATATTTGGGTCAAGATAACCAATCCATTCTTTTTGGGCTGGATTCCATCCCATCATCTGTGCACCTAAAGTGCGACCATGCCAATTCCCTTCGAAACAGATAATACCACCTTTCGTTTTCCCTTTTTTCTGACCGTAAAGTCTCATCAGTTTTAAAGCACACTCGGTGGCTTCTGTTCCTGCAGATAATAAAAAAGCTTTCTCGAATTGTTTAGGCGTATTTGTAATCAAGTAGTCAATATATTCAATTCTTTCTAAGTTCCCGTAGGTATACGTATGTAGTAATGGCTTATCAAGGACTCGCCTTAAAGCTTCAATGATTCGCTTGTTGCCATGACCAGAATTTGTTACAAAAATTGTACTACTAAAATCTATCCAAGTATTCCCCCACGGATCAGAAACTTGGAATCCTTCGGCCTTATCCCAAATAATTGGCATCTGCCCATGCATAGATCTTGATTCTCTTTCATACATCTTCTCTAACAAAGGGATACTTTCGGGAACAGGAATCTGAGTTTGTATTTTTCTATATCTAGAACTAACCAACTCAACATTCTGCGGAATATGACTGAATCCGTGACCTGACATTTATTTTTTCTCCATTTTATTCAAGTAATCCAATAACGGTGAACCATACTTCTTAATTTGAAATTCAAGTAAATCTAACTCTTCTGGTGAATCAACTTCTGTACACACAGGAGAAATATAGCCGATCACCTTATTTCCATGAAACAATTCTGTATTTAAAACAAAAGAGCTTCTTACTACATCAACGTAACCATCGGGTATATAAACATCGGGGTAGGATTGTCTAGGGAGATTAAATCTATCCAAAGAAGTTTCCTCCGAAGTAAGAGCTGTCAGATAACCGGAATCATTCTTACGAAACCACTTAAAAGGAGATTCTGAGCATGGATGAGCTGAACGTAACGCGGTTGCCTTACTATCAGCTTCCAATACCCGCACAGCTTCATCTATATGTTTTGGATCTCTTAGAGGTGTAGTCGGTCGTAAATGAACCCAAAACTCAGGTAGATTAGATTCGTTTTCTTTCACCCATTGCATTGCATGCAACATAAAATCTCTGTCTGTTGAAGTGTCAGTAGAAAATTCAGGAGGACGAAGAAACGGGACTTCTGCGCCATACCGCTTCGCAATTTCTGCATACTCTTTTGAATCAGTAGAAACGATAGTACGGCCCACAGTCTCTGCTAATACTCCCGCTGCAATACTATAAGCAATCAAAGGATGCCCACTAACTACAGCGAGGTTCTTATCTTTTATACTTTTTGACCCACTGCGTGCAGGTATAATAGCAACTGTATTTTTCAAACTAACCCACCTACTCTAAATACATTACGAACCCAGCTTAACTGCCGCTTAAATATATCAAGGCCTTCATCATCCCGATATGCCTGCATAATGAAAGGACCTGCGTAATTTATCTTTTGAATCAAAGATAAAACTTTATTGAATTCAGCATTACCTGTGCCTAACTCAACAGAACCCGCATTGAGTTTCCTATCTTTTATATGAATATCTGTGATATAATTTCCATAGGCTTCAAATTCTTCACTAGGATCAAATCCGAGTGAAGCGCTGTTGCCAATATCATAATTTACCGTTACCGCTTTTGAAGCAAACATTCTGACTACTTGTAAAAAATCATTAGGGCCCAAATCTGTTTCTAAAGACAAATGAATGTCCGATACCTCAGCTTCCTTGACCAAAGGCAAAAGGTTCTCGTAAAAAGATTTTTTATCCGATTCAGACCGTAAAGAAGATTGGTCCACACAAGGAATTACTATATCATTGACTCCGATTTCTTTGGCATGTTTCAAAAGCAAAGAAAGGACTTTTTGGCTATTTTCAACGACTGCAGAATCACTAGAATGTAGTGGAGCTTCCATAAAATAATCGGCACAGATAGAAACCACTTTGACCCCAGTTTCCTTGATAGTTTTTTTTATCTCTTCAATTCCGACTTCTGATGTGAGCGGGTTTTTATCAAAATCGTTATAATCAAGAATAAATTCAATACAGTCCAGACCAAGCGATTGCGCAATGGGAAACTCATCTTGCCAATAACCAACAGGATGTGCTTGGTAGCGACCATTGAATTTTGGGAGTAACCTACCTTGCATAACTCCGAGTAAATTTTTCATACTATGCATTTTCCTTTTTCAATGAAACAGAAGCGATGATCGTGTCGGTAAGACCATTAGCTGCTAAAACAGCTTCGTAAGTTTTTTCTAAGGCTTCAGAATTTAAATGATTCCAAATTTTATGCCCACCCGGTTTTCCTTTCGCTAACCAGTATAAGTGATTTGATAGAGGGTATCTCTGAATATGTTTGATCCAATTCAGTTGTAAGTTCGATTTTTGAACCAAAGTTTCAAATGTTTTTGCATCGAACAAAAATAAATGTTGGCTCCAATAAGTAAATTCACTGAATTCTTTATTTTCGTAAAGAGTAAGTAGAACATCATTCGAACTTGGTACTTCAATGATTAGGTCCCCATTTTTTGCCAATAATTTTGATAAGGTCTCTAAAATAGAAATGGGATCAGCGATATGTTCGAGCACATGAAAGGCAGTAATTAAATCATAGTTTTTTTGTTTTGTAGTAAGCTCTTCCAAATTTGCATAAACAGAAATTTGATTTTTGTTAAAATGAGGCTGTAAACGAGTTTCTAATTCCACACCTTCTGCGGTATGGGCAACATTTTTTGCCTTTAGCAAAAACCCTCCAACACCACAACCGAAGTCCAAAATCTGTCGATTCACCATTTTTTCTTTCAGAAACTGGAATCTTCTTTCATCATCTTTCTCCGTTTCCTTTAACCATTCGCGAATCTCCGGTAAGGCTTCGCCATGCATTCCCGACTCTTGATAATGAGTTTCCTTAATGTGATCAAATGAAGATAAAAAAACTAAACCACAATTGGTACACTCATTTATTTTGAGTGCATCATTATCTCTAACTTTACCTGGTCTTGTTTGAAAAGAATGCGATCCACAAAGATAACAAGAATGTGCCTTCATTTTAAAAAGTAACCATCCTCTACTAAGCCACAGACAATATGTCCAATCATAATATGAGATTCCTGAATTCGTTCCGTTCTTTTTGATGGAACACAAATACATTCAACTAACTCTTTTAACTTTCCGCCGGTCTCACCGGTAAGACCGACGATCTTTAAATTTTTTGATTTTGCGGTATCGATGGTTGCTAAAATATTTGCACTGTTTCCGCTAGTAGTGATTGGAATATAGACATCATTAGGTTGTGCTATTGCTTTAAGCTCTCTGACAAAAACTTGATCATAACCGTAATCATTCCCAATTGCAGTCGTAGAAGAACTGTTAGTTCCTAACGCCACAGCGGATAACGGATCCCGATCGAACCGGAGCCGGGAAATAAATTCCGCCGCTAAATGCTGTGAATCGGCAAAACTTCCGCCGTTTCCAGCAAATATAACTTTCCCTCCAGACTTAAGCGATTGTAAACATAGGTCAGCAAGTTCGGCAATTTGCTTCAAAATACTATCCGATTGGTAGATAGCTTTTTTAACATCTATTGAGGATTGAACCACAGCCTTAATCTTATCAATTGACATTAGAGAATTCCTTCCAACCTCTCCAGTGCAATCCAGAATCCCTCACCACCATTTTTATGCCCTTGCCAAATTTCTGGAATGAACCAAGCTTTCGGAGCATGTTCTGCAAATATTTTTCCAAGCCTTGGAAAGTCGATTTCTCCATCACCTACCTGAAGGCCCTCTCCATTAAGACCTTTGGCGTCACCCATATGGATATGCGCCGTAAAAGGGGCGATCCTAGTAGAAAAATCATAAAAATCATATCCGAAGTGATTGCATGTTAACATTGTATGAGAAACATCATAACACATTCTCAGGTTAAATTTTTTACACCATTCTTCAATCTCTGCAATATGAACAAAAATATTCTGGTATCGTTGCCCGCCAAAATGCCAAGGGAAAGGTGCCATCGTTTGCGGAATCAATTCTACTCCCTCTTGATTTAACAACTGTAAACTTTCACCAAACCTTTTGTAATATGAAGGGAGAACTTCTTTAGGAAGGTTTCCGTCCATTGAAATTCCACCTATATTCGCAACAATAAACGGTTTCTTGGTTTTCGGAAAAAATTGTTTTAATGAACGAGTAATATCAATGACTCGCTGTGTTTCTTTTAGCGAGATTTTGCGATAGGCATCATCAGGAGTTGCTAAATCCATCAAATGGCTACCTTCAAATAACTCAGGTGCATGCACAACAAATTCGCAATCATACGTTCCACTCAGGTATTTCCCCGGATCCAATTCCATATCGGAGTAAGACAAATGGAATTCAAATAGATCTGGTTTCACGCGATTATAATATTCTTGAAAGTCGTGGTAGCGAACAGGAACTCCCCATGGCCGGCTGAATTTATATTGCTTTGGCTCAATTCTCTTTTCGCTGAGATCCGATGGGAAAAAATAATCCTCTTCTAACATATCACGTTGAATCTTTTTTCCGATCAGTTCATTCATTTTCTGCGGAGAGAGACCTTGCCCAGGGCTTAATACCTTGATCATCTCTTTTGTAATTATGGTTCCCCGTGAGATTGGAATTGCCGCAACACAACTTTTAGAAAGATTCTCCCGATTGATCATTTCACCTTGGCTAAGCTTACGTTCATATTGAGTAGATCCAAGAGCTTCTTCAATTTCACGAATCCCTTGCACCAACTTTGCAAATTCGCTAGATTCCAAACTCGCTGCATGATCGGGACCTTCCATATTTCGATCCAATGTTAAATGACGCTCTACAACCATGGTACCCATTGCAACCGAAGCCAAGGTCACGTTGATCCCTCTTTCATGGCCAGAATAACCAACATAACTGTGGAATTCTTTTAACTGTTGTATCCATTTTAGATTTATATCGTGCAAAGGCGCGGGATAGGTACTGTTGCAATGTAAAAAAACAAACGGTACATTGGATTTATTCAAATAATCTCGAGTGAAGAGTATTTCTTCCGTATTACTCATTCCAGTGGATAATATCAATGGTTTCTTGGTTTCGATCAATCGATCCAAGAGTGTAACATTTGTTAAATCAGCAGAGGCCACTTTATAAGCTGGCACAGGAAAACTTTCGAGAATATCAACACTCTTATAATCCCATGGCGTACACAAGTAAAGGATTCCTTTCTCTATACAGTATGAATTCAGTTTTCGGTGGAATTCTTTATCGAGTTCAAATTTTTCAAGCAGGTCTAGTATGTATTCTGTTCCTAAATCTTCTCCAGATTTTTTGAGACTTTTTCGACGATAAACTTCATCTAAATGCCTCATTTGGAATTTCGCACAATCTGCCCCAACGGAAACTGCTACATCTACAAGTTCGTATGCATTCTGCAAATTTCCGTTGTGATTGTTACCAATCTCAGCAATGATAAAAGTCCGTCCCGATCCAATTTCAAAATTACCAATTTTCATTAAAATACCGCTCAATCCTCTTTAATTAATTCTTCTCGAACCGTCCAGGCTTGTAGGCCCTCCGAATCAAATCGAAAGGGACGATAATTCAAACCAACGGAGTCCATCCAATTCAAAATCTTATGCCTAACAAAAGGGGGAACATAAAATAGAAAAAAACCGCCACCCCCAGCTCCTAACAATTTCCCACCAATGGCCCCATTTGCAATCGCATCGTTATAAATTTTATCTAGGAATTGATTGGAAATTTTTGAACTCAAACCTCGTTTAATCTCCCAAGCTTTGTGCAAACAGAGACCAAACTGCAAAAGGCGACCTCTTAAAAGATGATTCCTCATTTCATAAGTAAGCTCTACAGTAGATTGGACTTTTTGTTTAATATCAGATTGTTTCATTGATTCACGCTGATCATCATGTATATTACCTGAATCATGCGTTGTTGCAGTGTCACATAAAATCAAACTTTCTTCCAACTCGATCATAGTGTCTTTAGAAAGTCTCAATGGATGAACAATATTTTGATCCATTGCAAACTCCATAAAGTTGAAGCCTCCAAAAACAGTGGCATATTGATCCTGCCACCCACCAGCAATTCCCATATCTAAACGTTCCGCTTGAAATGCCAATTCAGCAATCTCATGATTGTCCCATTTATCTTTTCGGAATTGATTAAAACAGCCAAGAATGGCAGAGGATACAACTGCTGATCCACCAAGGCCCGAGTTCATAGGATAATCTGAATGCACAAATAACTCGAATCCGAAATTTGGACGTGCGACCTTGATAATTGATTGGAATAACTTAAACTTTGACTCACGTTTTATCAAATCATCAAAATCGGTAAATTCAATTGATTCTTTTAAGTCTCTTGAATTTAGAATTATTTTATAATCTTCCCTAATCCTTAAAGTTGCATGAGTATATAAGGAAACCGTTGAGTTGATCACAGCACCTTTTTCACTACTAAAAAAATGAGTGAGATCCGAACCACCACCGCCAAAACTAATCCGAACTGGTGATCGTGCCCGTGCGTATACTTTACGTTCTTCTAAAATGGGGATTTCATCTTTAGTTACGATTCCAACCAATCGTTTGTTTTCGTCCAAAATTGGTATAAAACGTATCCTGGAGTCCAACATCTTTAATAGTTGTTCTCGAGGAGATTGATTCGAAGACCAGGTGAATTCGCGATTCATTCCATCGGAGATAGGAGAACTTAGACTTTTACCGTTCAGTAAATTCCGTCTAATATCGCCATCGGTAACAAGTCCAATGATTTGTTTGGTTTCGTTCTGAACTAAAATAAAGCCGAGATGATTTCCCTCAATTTTAACTAATGCCTGTTCAATGGAACTATCGAGTGTCACTAAAAATAAATCAAAATTCAAAGTCCGGTCTCCTTTCCTGATGTAATCCATTTCTGGAACCGTTCATAATCCTCAGGAATTCCAATGTCTATAAATTCCGTCTCCAAAGGAACTGCCCTTAGTCTTCCCTGTTTGACCAAGTTCGGGAATATGTCTTTTTCCATGGAAAACTCCCCTTCCTTTCCAATAAAATCATCAGAATGCAATTTATAGATTCCAGCATTGATCCATCCCTGACCTGCATTTTCCTTTTTCTCTTCAAATGCCATAATCAAATCACCACTGGTTGTTACCTTACCATATCGAGAAACATCAGAAATATGAATCACTCCAATGGATGGTGCTATCGAACTCGCAATACGATTCATTGATTTTGCATCCACCCAAGTATCTGCGTTAACGATAACGAATTCTCCTGAATAATTTAGGGATTGTAAAGTATAGGCAACTGACCCTCCCGTTCCTAATAAAGACGGTTCAACAGAATAACGGATCTTACACTTTTCCAAGATGCTTTCTTTTAGATTTTCAACACAGCTTATAATTAAATCAGATTTATGATGAAGTAAAAAATAAAAATTCTTAAACCCCTGGTTCACGTAAATTTCTAATAGATACTGAAGGAAAGGTTTTCCATTCACAGGAGCTAACGGTTTTGGTACATCGCTCACAACAGAAGCCAAACGTGTTCCCTTACCGCCGGCTAAAATGAAAATAGGGATATTCACAAAATCCTTCATATAAATATAATCACACTAAAAAAGGTATGACCTCCTTCAAATCTCTAATAATAGTTGCTAGTGGATGGGGCTTCAGATTTGTTCTATTTCGATCCAATAAAAGGAAATTTTTCCTTATCCCTGCATTCAAACCAGCTTGCACATCAGAATTCTGATCACCGACTAAAATAGAATTTTCTAGATCGATAGAGAACCTTTTTGCCGCTTTTAGAATCATACCGGGATTCGGTTTCCTGAAACTTGAGTTACGTTTATAGATGCTATTTCCAATGTCAGGATGATAAGGACAGTAATATACTCTAGAAATATTACACTCTTTCCTCCAAAATTCATTTAACATCCATTTAGTTATTTTAATGAAATCACGCTCAGTATAATATCCTCGAGCAATTCCAGCTTGATTTGTAATTATGAATACCAAATATCCTCTTACATTCGCGACTCTACACAGGTCAAAAATTCCACTTTTGAACTTAAAGTTATTAATTTTGTGAACATATTTGAAATCTTCATTAATTACACCATCTCGATCAAGAAAAAGAGCTTTCATAAATATAAGTATAAACTATCAAAAAGAAGTGTGAAGCGAATAGTTAAACAACAAACTCATCGGTTTGTGGAGAATTTAAAAACATATTATTGCGAATTGGATATTGAATAATTTCTCTTCACATTGGATCTCTTTAATCTTTTGGAATTTCGATCTTTTGAAATAAATCCCAGCTAACCGGTGTTCCCCTGGAAATATCAACAGTAACCTTCTTCCCAACTACATCCATTTCAAATTTGGGAGGCAATCCAAACCCAGGCCGGATCCTTCGAATGTGATGTTTCTCGATCACTTGCCCTGCTTTTAGATCTTCCACAAAATATAAAGACCTTCGGAATTTGGCATTGGCTTCTTCGGCAGGTTTTCTCTCATAACCAGCTGTGCCTAACGAAAGCCATGCATCTTTTGTATCACGACAAAGAAATTTTAGTTCTTCGGGTGTAATGGAAAACTCAGAATCAGGGCCTTTCAGAGAACGATCTAAAATAAAGTGTTTCTCGATTACCGTAGCACCTAAAACAACGGAAACAATGGATGCAGTATTCGTAAGTGTATGGTCTGACAAACCTACCTGCACTCCAAACTTATTTCGCATATCCGGAATTGTAAGAAGATTTGATTGGTCCACCGGTGCCGGATAACTACTGATACAATGTAACAATATCAAATCCTTACAACCAGCAGTCTTGGCTGCATCCACCATTTCTTCAATCTCAGTCAAGTTCGCCATTCCTGTGGACATGATCATCGGTTTCTTTGTGGAAGCAATGTATCGAATGAGAGGAAGGTCTGTCGCTTCAAAGGAAGCCACCTTATACGCAGGAGTATTTAAATCCTCTAGTAAATCTACAGCTGTTTCATCAAAGGGTGTAGAAAATAAAGTGATCCCAATTTTTTTTGCGTAATCAAAAATTTCTTTGTGCCATTCAAAAGGAGTTTCTGCCCATTTATAAAGATCATACAATTTATACCCATCCCATAAACCACCATGAATCTGAAAATCCTCCAAATCACAATCAATGGTCATTGTGTCCGCAGTATAAGTTTGAATCTTAATGGCATCGGCCCCTGATTCCTTTGCGAGCCGAATTGTCTCTAACGCTCGTTCTATTTTGCCATTGTGATTTGCAGATAACTCCGCAATGATGTATGGAGGTCGGTTGCTACCAATTTCTCGGTTAGCGATTGATATAGTATTCATATTTTTTATCCTTAAAGGAACAATGATGCGGAGTGATTTACTCTATCGTTTTTATAAATTTCAAATTATCATCAGACTCTGACTCTAAAAGAAATTCATTTTTATAAAATGCACGTTGCGAAGCAACATTCTCTTTCTTCACAAAACCGACACAAACAATTGGTCCTTGCTGTCCTGATGACAAATAAGCTAAACCTTCTGAAATCAGAGTCGTTCCAAGCGACATTCCGCGAAACTTTTCATCCAAGAGAAAACTAATTAAAAAATAATTTTGCTCCGTATCTTTATCAAAACGAATTAATCCAGCAGGAGAACCATCGGCTTCAAAAATTAAAATCAACGAATTAGGATTCTTTAATTTTTGGAAAAACCAATTTGTATGTCCTGACCATTCGATTTTTTCGGTGCTAAAGGAGGCCTTTCTTACTTCTGGTTCATTGGCCCAATCAAATAAAAGTTTACAATCATCTTCTGTTGCTTTTCGAACACTCAGATGCAAAGACATTCTCCAATCGTATCTAAATTATCTTTTTGAATCTCACGAATACCTTGAAATTCAACAAACCCTCGAATGTTATTTCTTTGATTTTCTGCTGTTTCTACAACCAACATCGGAACATCGCAAACATCCAATTCATACATTGTTTGCCCACCTGCTGTGATGGCAAAATCAACTTTCAACATTAACTCACACATTTCTTCCGCATTTAAGTTTTTGTAAAAAAAAGTTTTATGGTCTGCCAATTTTTCTAATTCATGAACATTCGTAAAACCAGGTCCCATCACTAGATGTTTTTCCATTTTTGGAAACTGGTTAACCAATATTTCTAAAATTTTCGAAGAAAGATTGTTTGGATCCGAACCACCAAGAGTGATTAAAATTTTTTCAGGCGGTTTCTTTTTCTGTGGAATGGATCGGACTTTCCGGAATGGTTTTCGCAAAAGGACTTGGTCCTTACCGGTAACTATTTTGTATTTATCTTTATCATATCCTAAATAAAGTCCAGGGTAACCTGGATTCAATATTGTAGATCCAGCAGGATACTTAAGCCGGTTGTCATCATCAATACAAATCAACTCTAAACAATAAGATTTAAGAATATTATAAATACCTAAAGGAGCTAAATAGGAATCCACATAAAAAGTCTGAAGTTTGTCAGGAAGGCTTTGAAGAAAACCATTCAGATCTGTTTCATTAGTCCAAACCTTCTTTAAAATTTCACAGGGAAAATCCCAATTCGGAAAACTTTCATCAGTATGAACAACTAATACAACTTCCTCACCATTCTCTACCAGCTTTTCTGCGAGTGCAGTGCACCGACCCAAATGACCGAGTCCAGTAGTGAGTAAACTTTCCGTAAATATTGTGATCAAACCAACTAATTTCCGACTTCAAAGTTTTTTCGAACAGGAACTCCTGCTTTGTGTAAGTATTTCTTTGCTTCTGCTGGTGTTTGGTCTGTGAATTGGAATATACTCGCCGCCGCTACCGCAGATGCTTTACCAATAAGAATTGCATCTACCATATCTTGGTAATTACCGGCGCCACCTGATGCGATCACAGGAATTTTTACACTAGAAGTAACCGAACTGATTAAATCTAAATCATACCCTTCCATAGTTCCATCTCGATCAATTGAGGTCAAAAGAATCTCACCAGCACCTCGGGATTCCAATTCCTTAACCCAGTTAAGGACCTTTCGATTGGTATTTTTCGATCCAGAATGACTGTAACAAAAATATTCACCTTCTGGACTACGTTTTACATCAACAGATGCAACTACACATTGGGAGCCAAATTTTTTTGCAGATTCTTCGATGATGGTTGGATTCGTATATGCAGAAGAATTGATACTAACTTTGTCGGCGCCATAACGCAAAATCTTTGTTATATCGTCGACTGATTGGATCCCACCACCGACAGTAAATGGTACGTAAGATTCATTGGAAACTCCCTCTAGTGTATCAAAATCAGGTGGTTGTTCAAATACGCTGGCAGAGATATCATTCAGAATTAATTCATCCACATCTCTTGCATTAAAAACTTTAATAGCTGGAAGTAAAGAGCCAATTCTTCTCCAACTATTAAATCCAATACCCTTAACTAAACCCAAATCTTTCCAAAGTAGTGTTGGGATAATTCTTACTTTGACCATTCACTTTGCTCTAAAAAATTACGCAGTAGTTGTCTGCCCGCTTTGGAACTTTTTTCTGGATGGAACTGAACACCCATTACATTCCCATTTCGGACAGAGGAAGGAAAATTGATTCCATACAAACATGTTGATGTAATGTTTTCTGGTTTCTCACAGTTAAAAATAAAACTATGTACAAAGTAGAAGTCCGTTTTGTTAGGTATCTTCGCAAATAGAGGATCAGAATCCTTCTCTTCTATTTCATTCCAGCCGACATGGGGAATTCTTTCATTACATCCTACTTTATCAAAATGCTCTACCCGACCGGAGATGAAACCAAGTCCTTCGTGGCCACCACCCTCATCCCCATAAGTAGCCAACATCTGCATACCGAGACAAATTCCGAGTAAGGCATTTTTATCTTCTAAAATATAACGATGGAGTTCCAAATCCCATCCTTCTTCTTTTAACCGTGCCATTCCATCAAAGAAGGAACCAACACCAGGAAGAATCACTCTTGAGCAGTCCCAAACATCATTAGGATGATTTAGAATTTTACAATCGAATCCAATATCTTCGACTGCTTTTGCTACGGAACCTAGATTCCCCATTCCGTAGTTAATCACACCAACTTTCATAGATTATCGTAGTTTACTTTTGTTAGGTTGCCCTTTCTATCTTTAAGCAATTTTCCATCATTATCTTTCTGGAATATTTTGCGGTTGGTATATTTATCGCAGATTTTTACAAATTCATCTACAGACATCTCTAGTGGATCCAAAATTTCTTGTAGGTCTTTGCCTAAATATGTCCAAGGAAATAAACCGTCTCTTTTTCTAACTATTTCCATTCCATCTAATCGACTAATCCTCCCTCTTCGAATATGCAAACAAGCAAGATCAGAAGCTCGAGAAAAACCGAATTTTAAAAATTTAAAATAATCATGTATTCCAGTTTGATGGTTGTCCAAGTTTTCATAATTTACCATCGAACCTTCCACTGTTTCCGATAGAGAATGAAATCCATTTGCTTGGGCAATCAATGCGTTCGATAATCCATCCCAAGGGATATAATGACCCAAAAACAATCCCGTGACTCCAACTCTTCGGAGTTCCTCATCTGTCGGATATTGATAAGGAATTAAGTTTCTTTCATGGATTCCGTAAGTAGAAGATAAATCGGAAACACGAAGTCCCAAAAGGCCTCCAAACTCCTCTAACCAAGATCGGGTTAATATATTATTATCGGATGCAGCAGCGGGTCCACCGTATTCATTTTGAGAGTTTTCCCCCCAAACGATAAGTGGGATATTATACTGTACCGCAGCCCTTACTGGAATCGTAAATATCCCGACATGTTCGGGCCATGAAATATCTCCAACCTCAACTAAACCAATTTTATTTAGTTTTGCTCGTACAATGGGATTTGGTGAAAACTCTACATAGTCAACACCTAACCTCTTTATATTCTCAATATTTTTTCTTCCAATCTCTGATAAGTCACAAGTAGTTGATGTCACACAAAGCGGATTCAACCCCAACTGCAACATTCGAATCACTTGGTATGTACTATCCTTTCCACCGCTTACAGGTACAATACAATCCCAGTTTGAACCTTTGTTGCGATATTTGTCTAATAATACTAATAATTCTTCTTTGCGTTTATCCCAATCGATTTCTTTTCTTTTTTCGTAAGATCTGCATGCATTACAAATACCATCTTCATCAATATGAAGATCGGGCTTTGTATGAGGCATTACACATCGTTTGCAATATTTCAGCATTACCTTTTCTCCATCAAAAACCAAGTAATATCATCTTGGGGAAACAACGGATCCTTTTTATATGCAAATCCATAATCCCTTAGTTCAAGATTATCAAATTTACTTAGCATTTCGCCAGCGAAATCTCTCTTAAACAATCTATCTTCATGACCGCGATATGGAATAGAAACCGGAGATGGGTTATAGTATTCTGCAATCAAAATATATCGATTAGATGAATCATAGATTTTTTGATAAACAGAAGGAAGCATTTCTGGATTAATATGGATCAATACACCTTTAATAAATGCTAAATCATATTTTTCCTTTGGAGAATAATCAAATATGGAGCCTTCAAATACGTTTTCACTTCCAATCAATTTGCGAAGTATTCCCGTAGCAACTGAATTGATTTCTA
This sequence comes from Leptospira vanthielii serovar Holland str. Waz Holland = ATCC 700522, assembly GCF_000332455.1. Taxonomy (GTDB): domain Bacteria; phylum Spirochaetota; class Leptospiria; order Leptospirales; family Leptospiraceae; genus Leptospira_A; species Leptospira_A vanthielii. The sequence goes on from NZ_AOGY02000051.1 coordinate 293,330, forward strand.
TCCCGTATTGTTGAATACTCGGCTGCAACAGTTTTAATGCTCTCAAGTTCATGCCTATATTGGCTCCAAATTCAATGCAGCTTGCCAATGCTGCAGTATTCTCTAATATTTTAGAAAAAAAACAGAGATTTGACGCAAGTAATTGATCACTTTGATTTCTTTCAATATAGTCTTTCCCGAATTCCCCTGCCCAAAATTCTTCTTGTGAAGTCTGAAATTTAGTCATCTATTCATACCTTTCCTTTAATCGTAAATATTTCAATTCTGCTAGTGCCCAATCGTCTTCATTATCAATATCTTGCGCTTCCAACTCGGAAAGGACTAAAGGTACAGCTTTACACTCCCATATCGAATTGCTCTCAAGAATGATCATTGTTTTCATAAAATAAAACTGACCTGAATCGTGATAAAAAGCATCAAGGTCTTGACTCTTAGTATTTGCATTCTGTCTCAATAGCATCTCCAAACCACCAGTACATTGGATTTTTAAGGCTCGTTGAATCGGATGTCCGTATCGTAGGACAGGAATCACTGCTTCAGTCGCATCCAGCAACATTAGGTTGTTTGCCTCAATTAACTTTGAAGGAGTAAGAAGTGGCGAACAAGGATAAATACAGCAAACATATTTAAATTCTCTTGCTCTTTCCTTGTAAACCTCAACAACTTCTCTGAGAACATCCATTGTTGAAGCATTATCATCCGAGTTTCTTGCACTACGGAGAAATGGAACGATTGCCCCTGCTTTTTCTGCGATGGCTTTTATCTCAAGGTCATCCGTTGAAACCATTACTTCCTCGAAAATTCCCGAGTCTATTGCACTCCTAATAGGATAGGTTATCATAGGTTGTCCGAGAAAATTTTTTATATTTTTTTGAGGAATCCTCTTAGATCCTCCCCTAGCAGGAATGATGCACAATATTCCGTTGTCTTTTTGCACAATACTCAACCTTTTTAATCACATAAGCTTATTTTGGGACAATATCCAAATCACACTAGTTTTAGATTATTTTGTTAATGAAACTAAATTCTAAGGATTTTTGTTCATAAATAATCAATCACTTAAATTTACGGGAGATTAGTAAGAATTAAAAATAATGTATAAGGCTGTATATCGAATAAACTTGAATAAAAAATTTAACCCACTCGACGTGTGTATTAAAGCACTTGGCTTGCTAGTTATTCTTTCTGATATCAATAGCTATTATTTAAAAAATAGTCTGATGACCAATAGGTGTAATTAATCTTAAAACTACTTCTTGAATTTCCGATTCTGATAATCCTGGATACATAGGTATGCTAATTGCTTCAGAATAATACTTTTCTGACTCAGGAAAATCTTTTGGATTAAAACCCATTTTCTGATAATACGGATGTCTATAGACTGGAATGTAATGTAAATTCACTAAAATACCGGCGCTGCGGAATTGTTCGAAAACTTGCCTATGTCCAAGTTGCATCTCACCAAGTTTCAATCGAATGATATACAAATGCATTCCCGAATAACTATCAGGATGTTGCCATGGAACAGTAACAGGTTTATCGGAAAGCAACTCATCATAACTTTTTGCTATTTGATGTCGCCTTTCCACATATTTTTCCAGCCGATCCAACTGACTTACACCCAATGCAGCTTGAATATCTGTCATTCGGTAATTATATCCCAACTCTAATTGCTGATAATACCAAGGCCCATCCGGTGCTTGAGTCATTTCTTCAACCGACCTTGTGATCCCATGGCTCCGCAACCTGTCCATTCGTGCCTTGAATTCAGGATCATTCGTTACGGCCATACCACCTTCGCCTGTAGTGATAATTTTTACTGGGTGGAAACTGAAAACTGTAATATTGCTGTACTTACAGTTACCGATCGGCTCCCCTTTGTATTTTCCCCCAATGGCGTGCGATGCATCCTCGATAATCTTAAATCCATATTTTTTGGATAATTCATGAATTTTTTCCATTTCGCAAGGTTGGCCTGCGAGGTGAACCACAATGACAACCTTCGGTAATATTCCATTATTCTCTGCCTGAATTAGTTTCTCTTCAAGCCGAGATACAGATATATTATAAGTTAATGGATCAATATCAACAAAATCAATCGTTGCACCACAATAACGCGCGCAATTTGCGCTCGCAACAAAAGTAATAGGAGTTGTCCAAACAATATCACCCTCGCTGACACCTAATGCCAAACATGCTATATGAAGCGCAGAAGTGGCACTGTTTACTGCTGTTGCATACTTAACATTACATTTATTTGCCACCGCAGTTTCAAACCTAGGCACCATTGGTCCCTGGGTCAGAAAATCAGATTTCAAAACTTCATTTACGAGATCTAAATCGCTTTGCAATATTTCTTGTTTTCCGTAAGGTATCATTTTTGTCTCATACTTAAAAGATTGTATATCCAGGCCAAGTTGAAAGTATCTTCATTCTTTCTTCCGATAATAACTCAGTATTTTCCCTGAAGTGAGGTACACAGCTAGTTAACTCTTCGTAAGTAATTGAAGGTAACAATTCAGCTTTTCCTTCAAGAGTAACCGTAATGATTTCAATTACATCCTTCATTATGTTAAAGAAATCTGAATTATAATTTATAATTTTCTTTGATAAACCTTCTCCCTTTTCATACCAATGTAAAATGCTTGAATTTTTATGAGTATAGTCAAATCCTAATAAGTATATCTTTTTAAATCCCATAAAATATGCGAGGAAAATAGCACCACGAATACTTCCGAGAAAATACTCAAAAGCGGACACTGACGGCAATAAATCAGAATTTAATCCCAAGTAATTATATCTCTTATGAATATATAACACATTATTTTCCCTAATTGTTGGAGAATTTGTCCAGCTAAGGAAAAACGTAATATCTTTTCTTGACTCAATAATTGATCGATATTCTTTTTGTATGTAATTTCTAAGATAATTAAATGGTGGAGAGGTATTTTTTGTGAATGGATAAAACCATAAATTTTCAATGTAGAACGCATAAGGAACATTGAGTTTATGAAAATCTTTATGGAACGGCAGATGTGAACAAGGAATTGAAATCTTATCTGAGAACAAACCCAAATCAAAATATTTTACAGATATCCCATCACCCCAAATATAACATTCTTCACCTATATGAAGATTGCGATATCGTTCTATCTCCCTTAGTTTCCAATGAAAGAATTTTGGTATTAGTCTTTCGTTAACCCAATTCTTAAGCATTCTTACCTCTATCTACTAATAAATCACCCTTTTTCACTGATAGTAAAATTTCGCATTTCGAGATTGTATTCATACGATGCGCTATAATAAAAATAGTCAGATCTTTAGAAAGCTTGTAGATCGAATCCATCACCGACTGCTCTGTATCCCCATCTAACGCACTTGTCGCCTCATCAAAAAAAATAACCTTTGCATTCTTATAGATAGCACGAGCAATTCCTATCCGTTGCCTTTGACCACCGGACAATCGAACTCCCCTCTCTCCGACACTGGTATTAATTCCGTCGGGTAAAGATTTTATAAAGGTAGTTAGCTGAGAAACTTCGATGGCCTTTTCGAGTTGGGCAAAATTTATTTTTTCCTGACTTTCACCAAACGCAATGTTCTCAGCAATAGTAGTATCAGCAAGAAAGATCGCTTGTGGTACGTGGGCGATAGTTTTTCGCCATCGCAAATAATTGTTAGAATTTAATTCATTGTTATCGATGAATATCTTCCCAGAAGTAGGTTCCACTAAACCCATAAGAAGATCCATAAGGGTAGATTTTCCACTCCCCGTTTCTCCGATAATTCCAATTCTTGAACCAACAGGGATCGATAAATCTACCGAATCCAGAACCTTCTTACTGGTTCCAGGATAAGAAAAACTAAGACCAACTATCTTGATTTCCTTCTCAAATTTAAGCGGTTCGACGGGAATTGTTGATTCGTATTCCTCTGGAATTTTTTGATCCAATAGTAAAAAAACTTCCGATAGGGCAGGTTTTAGGGAAACATAGTTACTCCAGTTTCCATACCACTGTTGTAATAAAGGAAGGAGCCTCTGTGCTCCCATCCCCAGTGCCCCAAGAGCTGGTATTGCCGATTGCAAACTTCCATTTTCTAAAGTTGCCCAATATGCTAAAAAGGAAATCAAAACCAATCCAATTGCTTCTAATGCAAATCTCGGTGACTGGTTCAAAAATGTATTTTCCGAATTGGACTTAGTCAATCGAAACAAGGAAGTTCGGTAAATATGACAATACAATTCATGGCTATTATCCAAAATAATATCTCGAATTCCACCTAACCCTTCTTGTAACGACCGAACAATACCAGTCTGTTCTTTAGCTATAATTTGACCGTTTATAGAAACTTTGGATTTGGTCACTTTAGCTATCACTAAGTAAAAACCTGAGAATACAATCCCAGACATAATAGTCAAAACTGGATCGATGTAAACTAACGATACAATGATGGATATAAATATAAAAAAAGAAGATGCAACCGTAACAAGAGAAATCAAAACCCCACTGGCAGAAGCTACTTTTTGAGTGATGCCAGATATGATTTCACTTGTATTTCTCGATATATGCACTTTGTAAGGTTGGTATAAAGTTTTTTTATACAAATCAACACTGAGTTCGGCCCCAGTTGAATTTGATAACCGAATCGTTGCGTAAAGAAGAACCAAACGGATCACACCTGAAATAAGAGCAGCAGCACCAAAAGCAATTGTGAAAAATAAGACCAAATCATTTGGCGTAAGCCTTTGGAATAAATTCGGAACAAAACTAAACTTATTAAAATATTCAATCGCTGACTGCGGATTTGTAACAACACCTAAAAATGGGACAATGGCACCGATGCTAATGATTTCCGAAAGTGATGAGATTAAAATCAGTACACCCAAACCGATAAATTGAATCTTCCTTCTCGGATGCAGGTAATTGAGTATCTTTATAAAGGTAGATAACATATTAAAATAAAATCTCCCGATCGAAAAACAACCACCTAAACCACCTTCTCCCAACGCCCGCCACTAAAAAACCCAACCACATTTTCCGCGGCTTCTCTTTCCATATCCTCTCTGCAATCATTGGAACAAGAACCCATATGCTCCGTCAAAATCACATTTTCCAAATCACGTAAAGGTCCGTTGTATGGCTCTTCCTCAAAAACATCCATGCCCGCAGAGGAAATTAAGTTTTCTTTTAATACTTTGTATAAATCATTTTCATTCACGATTCCACCTCTCGCCGTATTAATTAAAACGGCATTCCGCTTCATATGTGAGAGATTTTCAAAATTTAGTAAATTTTTAGTCTCATTCGTTAGAGGAACATGGATGGTAATGGCATCGGAAGTTTTTAACAAGGTTTCTAAATCAACTTGTTGAATTGTAGTTGATATCCAGTTTTTTCCTAGTGTTTCATTCATCTTACGGATATTAGTGGATACTTCACGAAACTTTATGATTGAATCTTTTTGATCTATCAAATCACAAACTAAAATTTCTTTTGGAAGATATCCGAGTAAATGAGAGGCCACTCGTTTACCGATTCTGCCGAAACCCAAAATTCCTATCGTTGACCCACCAATTCTTTCCCCATAAGGTCTTGTCCACTGACCTGATCTGATTTCTCTATCGGCAAAGGATACCTTTCGCATTCCATCCACAATCAGACAAACGGCAAGTTCGGAGACAGCAGGAGAAACAGCATCTGGTGTATAAGCGACAGAAATCCCTTTTTCCCTGCAAAGATCCAAGGGAACACTATCCAACCCAACACCTACTCGAGAGATAAGTTTCAGTGATTTTGATTCTGTTACAAGGTCAGTAAGATCTTCTGTCCCCGCAATTAAGGCATCGAAGTTACGGGCAAATTCGGAAACCTCGGTGGGTTTTAATTTACGACCCAAAGGATTAATTTCCACCTTATGCCCGCTAGATTCCAAAACCTTTAGGGCCGTTTTACTAGTTCTACAAAAAGGGAATGTCGAAACAAAAACCTTAGCCAATGTTAGAGTTTCCCACTTTCCAAAAAATCAGTATAAGCCGCTCGTACTCCGTCTCTTAATTCAACCTCGTGTTTCCATCCCATTTTATGGAGTTTCGAAACATCTAGAAGTTTTCTCGGAGTTCCATCAGGTTTCGTAAGATCAAAAGTTAAATTACCCTCATATCCCACGACATTCTTAATGGTTTCAGCTAATTCTTTAATACTCACTTCAATTCCCGATCCAACATTTACATGTTCTCCACCTTTCGGATCAGTGTTAACATCGTAATTTTGCATGAGAAAAATGCAGGCCCGAGCCATATCCTCGGAATACAAAAATTCGCGTAATGGTTTACCTGTTCCCCAAATCACAACTTCAGGTAAATTTTGTATTTTGGCTTCATGGAAACGCCGAAGGAGAGCAGGTAAAACATGGGAATTTTCCGGATGATAGTTGTCACCCGGTCCATATAAATTAGTAGGCATTACAGAAATATAATTTGTGCCATACTGACGATTGTAGGATTGGCACATTACAATGCCGGCAATTTTTGCTACCGCATAAGGTTCGTTCGTTGGCTCTAGTTTTCCGTCCAACAATTGCCCCTCATCCATCGGTTGTTTAGCAAATTTTGGGTAAATACAGGAAGAACCCAAAAAACATAATTTTTTAACACCGTTTCTGTAAGCAGCATCAATGATATTATTTTGAATTTGTAAGTTAGAAAAAATAAATTCAGCAGGATAGGTATTGTTCGCAAAAATCCCACCTACTTTGGCTGCCGCTAAAAAGACGTAATCAGGTTTTTCTTTCGCAAAAAAATCATAAACTTTGGTTTGATCCGCGAGATCCATTTCCGCACGGGTCCTTCCAATTACATTTTTAAATCCTGATCGATTTAGGAGGCGAACTAATGCAGATCCAACCAATCCCTTGTGGCCTGCTATATAAATTTTTGAATCTTGATTCAATTGATTCCTGCCTTAAAGAAAAGTAACCACAACCGGTGTCTAAGCTTCCAAACTTTCCAAACTATCACCTAATTTTTCTACTTCAGCACGAAGTGCCTCATACTCTCTTTTTTTTACTTCATAAAAATGGAGAGTCATACGAGCCTTTTCTTCAATGCCCCTAGGTGTCAGTAAGTAGGTATAAGAAAGTTTATTTTTATTATTTCGAAAATTGTTCATTTTGATGAGGCCCTTATCTAAAAATGCTTTTAGAATATAATTTACCTTACCAAGACTCAAACCCATTACATCGGATGCATCCCGTTGTGATAAATGAGGGTTTTCTTGAAGCAACTGCAATAGCTTCAAGTGGTGGTCATTGTATTGATAATTTTCTTTCATAGGAGACAAAAATCCCAAATCGGGCGGCGGTTCGACTCACTAGGCATAGCTTCGCCCCCTGAGTCCCATATATTTTACAAAATGTGTTCAGTATTTGAACAAGGTCAAGTCAGAATCGCAGGTTTTTTCGTTTTGTCAGAGCCGAGTCCGTAGGTATGACCGTTTTTCCAATTGACTCCGGCGGTTCCAAGGAACATACCATTCGCAATGAAACCAAAAAAGCATACGGTTCCCTATGATTTTCTAATCAAATTGGTCAGTTTGGGCAAAGGAGTGGTTTTCCATTCCATAGAAGAAAACTTTTCAGGCAACGTGGACCATTTTGAAACCCCCTATCCTTCAGCCTTATTATGCAATCATGTATCCGAAGCAGATGTTGTGTCACTTTCCATGGTCTATCGCAGACTCAATCCAAAAATCAAAATGATCATTCCTGCGAGGGAAGACATGTTAAAATCAGGATTTCTGCAAAAAGAATTTCGGGCCAAAGGAATTATCAAATGGATATTCCAATTCATTGATGCTATAAAAATCATTCCCTTTTTGTTACGTTACATTGGGGCAGTTCCCATCAAACGACCTTTTCGGGATAACGCAAGAGAACTGATCAAATCAGGCGAACTAAGAGACAAAGTAGATAGTGAGTGGACTGAACTTGTGGCCAATATCAAAAGAGGTCGCAATTTATTTATGTTTCCGGAAGGAACTTATAGTCACGACGGTTTTCTAAACCAAATCAAACGTGGAGCTTATTATATCAAATCCAAAATTGATAACCTCCATTTTAACAGTTTTACGCTAACATATGACCATCTTTCTTATCAAAAAACAAAACTATACATAAAATATGGAAAACCTTTTCAAATTGATACACACCAAACTGCAGATCAAGTCATTCGTCTCGTGGGAGATAAACTTGGTAAAAACTACACGGTCACACTAGGGAATCTAACTTCTTATGTGTTATTAAAATTTGGAAAAGAAACTAAGATCAAAAAACAACAGTTGGTAGACCTTCTATTAAAACTGAAAAAACAAATCGAATCCACTTTTCCTGAAATCACCGTTGCCTCGGAACTACGCAAAGAAAGTTTTCACACCCAACTCGAATCCATCTTTGAAAAACTAAAACAATTCAAACTCATCGATTGGGAAGAAGAGACTGTCCACACAAAAGAAATCCTTTATCATATCCCAAAATCCATTCATAATTTAAAAAAATCGAATATTGTCATGTACCATAGAAACCAACTCACTGCTCATCTAACTCATTTAGAGGAAGTTTGGAATGGAATCTTCACAAACCAAGGAGTGCCAAATGAATCCACTTAAACCCATTCGTATTTTTTTGTTTGTTAGTTTATTTTTTGTGGGATGTGGAACCATATCTCGTGGTTGCGCCAAATATTTTGGTTATGACGAGGTTTGTGTGGATGGGGTCAGATACATCCAGTTCACATCAGGAGCTAGTGTAAAATACAATCCCGATGGAACGATTGCCACTTGCCGTTAAAAAAAGAATACTAGGTTAGACTGTTCGTTCTGTATTTAAATTTTTTGCCACTTCCCAAAGTAGGATAGAACCAGCACAGGATACGTTTAGCGAATTCACAACACCTAACATGGGAATGTTGACTATAAAATCACAAAGGGATTGTAAATGAACACTCATCCCTTTGGCTTCATTTCCGAGAATAATCAAAATGGGAGTTTGCAGATTTTTATCTCTCAAGGATTCTTTCCCTGACGAATCAGTTCCTATCACCCGTAGACCACACCTTTCTTTTTCATTTTTTAAGAAAATTTCCAATTGAGAAAGTGACTCTAGAAAAATCAATTTTGTATGAAATACACTTCCGAGACTTGCTCGGATCACTTTCGGATCATAAACATCAATCGAGTGCCCCAAAACAAAGACCGCATCCACTTGAAAGGCATCGGCTGAGCGCAAAAGGGACCCAAAATTTCCTAAATCACTAGGTCTGTCAAAAAGTACATAAAACGGCTTCGGTTTCTTTAAGGAATTGAGTGCCGTCAGTAAATGAGTGCGAATTTTTGCTGTGACAATTAACTCAGAAGGATTTTCTTTTTCTGAAAGTTCCGCATACAAAGCAGGTGCAATCTCAAATTGTTTTGCTTCGCTAAATTTTGTTAAGACTGAAACCGCCCAGTGGGACAAAGGCACACCATCCCGATACAGGATACGTGTGACTTCCCAACCGGCATCTATCAGTTGTTTAATGCCTTCTGTTCCCTCTACAAAAACTTCCTTTTCTTGACTTCGTTTGGAACGGTTTGTTCGAAGAGCCAATAAAACCTGAAACTCTGCATTTTTAACACTGATTTTAAGAGGCCGTTTGGATCCCATAACAAAGACTAGATGGTAACAGCTAACCTCGTTCCTTGATCAATGGCCCTTTTGGCATCAAGTTCGGATGCAAGATCTGCCCCACCAATTAAATGCACCGGAATATTGGCTTTTTGCAAAGGTTCAAGTAGGGTCCGGTTGGGATCTTGTCCTGCACATACCACAACAGTATCACAAGGAATCTTTTTTGTTTCTCCCTTTACTTCGATTACAATTCCATCGGCTTCGATGGCTTTGTAAGTCACACCAGATATTTGTGTTACCTTACGATCTTCGAGTGTGGTTTTATGAATCCAACCAGTTGTTTTACCAAGGGTAGCACCAAACTTACTATTGGAACGTTTGAGCATTGTCACTTCTCGGTCCGACAGTGGAGTGTCTTTGGTTCCAAGCCCTCCATTCTTAGCGATCTCTGTGCTAATTCCCCACTCTTTTAGATAATTTTCTTTGGTAAAGGAATGGCCAGCATCCGTCAGTAATAAACTTACATCATAACCGATTCCACCAGCACCCATGACAACGGCTCTTTTTCCCACAGGTTTACCTTTTAGAACCACATCCACATAACTAAGAACATTCGCTCCAAGAATTCCAGGAATCTCTGGAATTCTTGGAGTAACACCTGTAGCTAAAACCACTTCATCAAACCCTTGTTTGATGAGATCTTCAGCCGATACAAAAGTGTTTAGTTTTAACTGGACTCCATGTTTTTTTACCATTTCTCCAAAATAACGAATGGTTTCTTTAAATTCTTCTTTTCCGGGGATACGGCGAGCAATGTTTAACTGTCCTCCAAGTTCCGCCCCTGCATCAAACAAAGTTACAGAATGTCCACGTTCTGCAAGAGTTGTAGAACAAGACATCCCACCGGGACCCGCACCTACAACGGCTACCTTTTTTGGTTTTGATGTTTTTTCTATGATTAAATCGGTTTCATGGCAAGCTCTTGGATTCACCAAACAACTGCATATTTTTCCTTGAAAGATATGATCAAGACAAGCCTGGTTACAAGCAATACAAGTATTGATCTCCTCTGCTTTTCCCGCAGCAGCCTTATTGACAAAAAAAGGATCCGCAAGGAAGGGCCTTGCCATAGAAACCAAATCTGCATCTCCCGAGGCAAGGACTGATTCAGCAATTTCTGGAGTATTAATTCGATTTGATGTCACAAGAGGGATATTTACATGGCCTTTTACCTTGGCGGTGACCCAAGTAAAGGCAGCTCTTGGAACCATCATGGCAATGGTTGGAATCCGAGCTTCATGCCAACCAATTCCTGTATTGATAATAGTGGCCCCTGCTTTTTCAATTTCTTTGGCTAAGATAAGGACTTCGTCGATATTTCCACCATCTTCCACAAGATCCAACATAGACAAACGATAGATGATGATAAAATCAGTCCCCACACGTTTGCGAACGGCTCTTATGATTTCGATCGGAAACTTGATCCGATTTTCAAAACTTCCCCCCCAACCATCGGTTCGGTTATTAGTTCGTTTTGCGATGAATTGGTTGATGAGATATCCTTCACTTCCCATAATCTCAACACCATCATAACCAGCTAACTTCGCCAATTCGGAACAACGTGCAAAATCTTCGATGGTTTTTAAAATTTCTTCTTCAGTGAGAGGATGTGGTTTGAACATATTGATAGGAGCTCGAAGATTCGATGCCCCAACAATTTTATCATGGTATCCATACCGTCCGGTATGAAGGATTTGCATGGCGATTTTTCCACCTTCTTTGTGCACAGCTTCAGTGACAACACGGTGGTGTTTGGCTTCCTCTTCAGTATCCATCACACCACCACCTCGGGACACACGACCCGCTTCGTTTGGGGCAATCCCACCAGTTACAATCAGAGCCACTCCCCCTTTCGCTCTTTCTCCATAAAAAGCCGCCATACGTTCATAGCCATTAGGAGCTTCTTCTAAGCCGGTATGCATGGAGCCCATAATGGTTCTATTTCTTAACGTAGTGAATCCGAGAGATAAAGGGGACAGAAGATTTGGATAGGATGTCATATCCTACAAGAATAGAAGATGGAAGATTTTGGCAAGATTTACTTGCAATTTAAGTGAAGAACCGGTATAACAATGCCCTGTGGAAATTCTGACCAAAAATAAAAATAAGAAAAATGCGATTCTTTTTGTCGATGATGAATCCATTATCTTAATGAGTATGAAGTCACAAGTCAGACAACATTTCGGCGAACAGTACAAATACCTTACCGCAGACAACGCAAAAGAAGCATGGGAGCTAATCCAAGAACTGGAAGAGGAAGGGAACTCTGTTTCCATCATCATCTCCGATTGGTCCATGCCTGGGATGAATGGAGATGAGTTTTTAAGAAAGGTTCATAAATCCTATCCCAAGATTGAAAAAGTAATCATCACAGGATTTGCGGACCAAAAGTCCATCGAAGATCTAAATTCAGAAATTGGTCCCATCTCTTGTTTGAAAAAACCCTGGGACGAAGAAGAACTGATCTCCACAATTTCCCATGCCATGCACAATTAACTTTGTTTAGGAAGATAAATGTAAAAAATTGTTTCACCAGGAACAGAAGTCATTTCGATTCTACCACCATGGCGTTTGACAATTTTATTCACAATGTCGAGGCCAAGTCCACTTCCTTCCCCAGGGGGTTTCGTTGTAAAAAAAGGTTCGAAAATTTTTGATTGAATATCTTTCGGAATCCCAGGACCAGAATCCTTTAAAGACACTAGAATCTCCCCTCCGCAATCCTTAACAGCAATTTCCAAATCACCAACAAATGCCATTGCTTGTAAAGAATTATAGATTAAGTTTGTCCATACATGCAACAAATCATCAGGATAACATTCGATAGGTGCCACATCATCAAAATCTTTTACCAAATTGATGCCACGTTTTAATTGGTTTTGGTAAATGGTAAGTACAGTTTCAATTGTATCCTGAATCAAGGCTTTGTTTTTTTTGCCGGTCGCATCAAAACGAGAAAAATTTTTCAACGCATACATAATTTTGGAAATTCGATCCACAGCCAGTTGGATGGATCTTGTATTCCTTCGAAATTGGATCTCCAAAGCTAAATAGTCCAAAAAAACTTTTATATAATGCGATTGAAATAAAGGTAAATAAATCGGATCAATTTCCCCAATCCCCAGTTCCACCCATGCTTCCGCAAAATCCTCTGCTAAGTTCGGTTCAAATCCATATCCCAAAAAAACTTCTTTGTTTCGTTTTTTGCGAAGTCGTTCTTCCTTTCCGGTATAAAATTCTATCGGTTGGTCCATATTGGAAAGTATTGTTTTTACAATTTTCTGTTCCAGGATAGGCACAGAAAGAATTGCTTCTCGAAATAGTTGAGAGGCAAGCCCATACCGCTTTTGCCAATCCAACATATTCTGGTTAGATGCTTTTACGGCACCAATTGGGTTGTTTATCTCATGAGCAATCCCGGCAATCAACTGACCCAAGGCGGCAAGTTTTTCTGATTGGATGAGTTGGTCTTGGGTTCGTTTTAGATTTTCAAAGGCCGCTTCTAATTCTAGTTTTTGTTTTTCAATTAGTTTGTTCTTATCTCGGATCTCTGAATTGATCAGACGTAATTCTTCTACTTCTTTTAAAGGAGTTAAATCAAAAATACTATAACCAATGGAATTGGTATCTTTGTACAAAAATCGTTTCACAGAAACGAGGGCCGGAAACAAATCCCCATTTTTCTTTTTACAAACAATTTCTAAAGAGTCATTTGCATTCTCGCTAATTGACTTACGGATTTTACGAAGAGTTTCTGCAGTCAAAAGGTTACGAATTTTCAACCTCGGAATATCAACTAATTCATATCCAAAGAGCTTCTGGAAGGCAAAATTGGAATCTTTTACTGTTAACCCATTTTCATCAAAAATAAGGAATGCTTCTGTGGAGAACTGATAAAACGCCTCAAATCGTTCATCTGATTTACGAAGCGCCTCTTCACCTAACTTAATTTCGGTGATATCCAAAACCGTACCCATAAGCACCAAAGGTTTTCCCTCCTTGGAGCGAGTGAGTTTTCCACGTGCTTCAACCCAATGCAATTTAGCATCGGAATGATTGATTCGATTCCGAATCCGATATTCCGAACGATTTAAATCACCCATCAAAAGATTTGTTTCATTCGATAACAATTCCCAGTCCTCTTGGTATGTTAATTCGATGAATTTTTCTTCCGTAACTTCAAAGTTTGCACCAGGAAATCCATAAATTTCATAGGTTTGAGGAGACCAATAGATAGTTCTTGATTCAATGTCCCAACTCCAAATCCCCATCTTGGCTGCATCCAATGCCATTACGAGCCGTGACTCTGATTCTTGAAGTGCAAGGCTTGCTTCCCTTTGTTTGGTTCGGTTGATCATGGCACCAAACATCCGATAGGCCTCACCATCATCATTGTATAAAAATACACCGTTGTCTTCGATATAAACATAATCACCTGATTTTGTTTTATAACGATATTCGGCGTTGAACTTTTTATGATTTATATAGGCCTCATCAAACAATTGTAAGGTGTTTTTTTTATCATCTGGGTGGATATCATTCGACCATTCTTTATATCCAAATTTTTGGTATTCACTCGGTGTATATCCGGTAATCTCCTGGATGGCTCCTCCCCAAAAATTTTCGCCGGATTTAATATCCAAATCGTAAACCATACTTAAGGAAAGTTCTGTGATGGTTCTGTATTTGACTTCGTTATATTCTAACGCCTTTTGTTTTAGCACATTTTCTGTGATGTCAGTGATAAGAAATACAAGAAAGGACAACTCTCCTTGTTTGTCGAATACCGGAGAGCCATTGATGGACAGGTATTTTTTATTTCCAAACGAATCTTTGATAGCATGTCGAATGTCCGTAACTGGTTTTTTAGTCTTTAAGAGGATATTGAAAGGTTGGTCTTCTTCTCTCCAAGGCCCTCCATCAAGTGAGGTATTTTTCCATTCGGGAGCATCATAAGTTCTGGAGAGGATATCGTTCAGTTTAACACCAAGAACAGACTCCGAGGCTGGATTGGCATAACGAACTTGCCCCAATGGATTGAGAACCATCATGGCCGTGGAGCTAACATTCATTATAGTTGTCAATAACTCCGCCTCGACAAACTTTTCGTCTGGAGAAAGGCCGGAAACCGACTTTTCTCCTTTTAAATCCTTATCCTTTGAAAAATTTGAATCCACCTTTAAGTAGACTTATTTCTTCAATGATTCCAATTTACCTGCTTCAATTTTTTGATAAATTGGGAAAGGGAAAAACAGGAACCTATTCACTACTTGCATACAACGAAATAATAAGGATGGATACACTTCTTTTGCGTTCGATAAAATTCCCTTTACCACTTGTTTTGCCACTGTCTCGGCTGATTGGCTTGGAAAAGGAACAGGAACTTTTTTCCCTGCTGCATCAAAGAACTGTGTTCTTGTCGCAATGGGATAAACGACCATCACCCGGTTCCCTGGTTTCAATTCATACTTGTAGGCATCAATAAAAGAACGAACCGCAGCTTTTGTCGAAGAGTATTGAGCATACCCAGGCAATGACAAATGACTCATAGCAGAAGCCGTCACGATGAATAAAAACGGTTCTTTTCTTGTATGATTGAGGGCAATCAAACAGTACAAAGGTGAATAAACATTGGTCCGATAGATTCGATCAATTCGATCCCAATCGGCATTAGGTATGACCTCGTAATAGGCAAAACCTGCATTGGCATAAAAAATGTCGATACCACCCAATTTTTTATCTGCATCTTTCAATAGTTTATCCAAACTCTCTTTATTGGAGACATCGCATTTGTAAGGAATTACGTTCGGATGAACTAGTATATTCTCTTCATTTAGATCACAGGCAAGAATCTTTACTCCATCATGCTTTAACGCTTGTAAAACGGTTTCTTTACCGATTCCGGAGCCTGCGCCGGTAATCACGATTCTTTTGTTTTTTAGTTCCATAGATGAAACCTAATTAGGAGAGATTCCGAATAAAGTTCTTTTTAATAAGACATCTAACTTTTTTGATCGTATTTTCAAATTCTTCTATAAATACATTTCCTATTGTATTGCCATCGTCTTCTTCTCACTTCTTTGAGCCATTTGGGGAGCTTTTTTACGCATAATTCTGCGGATCTGTCCTAATCCCCGAATTTGCCATCAAAAACCATCTCCAAGTGGTTCAAAAAAAAACATCCTGCGAATATCCACCTTACAACTGCAATCTGGTGACGTTTTTTAGAAACAGGAGAATTGACGGATGATTTGAGATTGATGCGGATTTCTGTTAAAGAACACTGAAACGCTGCCACCGCCATGGATTCGAAAAGAATCGTATGGACCGGTGAAAAGGACAAGGTCCAATACAAAAGGCAAAGAGAACCCATTGGATAACTAAAAAATGCAAATTGAGGACATACCGAAGAAAATTCTTGCTAAAATCCCTAAGGGATCAGAGGAAGGATCATCATAATTGAGAATCAGAATCTATGTTTCCAAGAACCTTCAGCACTGTATGTTTTTTCTGGGTTCTTTTTGTGTCATTTTTTTGTCAGAGATCTGATTTCAATCAGCTTTGCGATCCCAAATCGAATGCCTACTTAGAAAGCCTACTTGTCCGTTACATAAATTTTGATGAAACTCCTCACTGCGGACTGGTCTTAAAAGTAAACCCTCCGAGTTATTTAAACTGCCCTCCTTTGAAACCACAGAGGAATGGAAATTTCTTTCTAGAAAATTTTGAATCCGATGGTGATCGTTTGAGTTTGTCCGCAAATCCCCCACTCCCCGAAGGGATCACTTTTTCTCCATTTTCGCTATCGTTAGAGGGGCGTTATTCGGGATGGAAGGCAAACCGACAATCTTACAGCATTACCGCCAGTAACCCTAAAGGAAGTGCCAGCTGTTCTTATTTTCCTGCTTGGATGGGAAAACTTCCTTTCAAAACCAATCAAACCACTTGTTATGATGCAACCGCTCCTACCCCAGTTCCTGATCCAAGTTGCTCTGTGATTCCCGGTCAAGATGGACAATTGCAGAGAGGAACACCTCAAAGTTTTACTGGTCCCTCCCTTGTGGCAGGTGAAGAAATCACAAAGGACATAAATACTGGCCTTGTTTGGACTAGTTGCCAAAGGGGAAAAACGGGAATTGGCTGTACAACAGTTGGCACAACCAACTTCCAATTTGTACCAGCACAAACGGAATGTGCGGGACTCAATGTTGGTTCTGGATTTGCCAACCGCACGGATTGGAGGGTTCCTGAAATTGATGAATATATTAGTACTTTTGATTATTCTATTGTAAGTCCTTCCATCAACCAGGTTTATTTTCCTGCAACAGACGCTTTTAACTTTAAGTCCAACACAAATCATACGTTAGGTGCAAGTGCTTATTATCCCACATTTATAGAATCCTCCATTGGAGTGGGAAACTATACCGATGCTCATCGTTTGCGTTGTTTGTCCAATGGAACTCCCGCAAAGAACAAACGTCTGATAAACAACAATGATGGAACCATTCTGGATCTAGACACAGCTCTTGTTTGGCAAAGGTGCACTGCGGGGCAAACGAATCTCAGCACTTGTACAGGTGGGACAGACCTGATCTCGATTTGGTCTGGTGCAATCAGTTATTGCCAAAGTTTGAACTTAGCAGGAAAAACATGGCGACTTCCCAATGCGAGTGAACTGAGAAGTTTACTTGATTTTTATCATTCCAATGGATATCCTGGGTTTGATCCCATTTACTTTCCGAATACAGCAGTCGCAGTATCTCCAGCTGTCATTAACTACTGGACCTCAACGACAAGCATTGTTTCTCCAGAAAATGCATTTGTCGTCAATTTCCAATATTCAAGCGGTGGACCCGATTTAAAATCAAATAATACCGATAACCGCATACGTTGTGTTTCCGATTTTTAAGGTTTGGCAAAAAATGAAAAAAATCGAAAAGTAGATCTTCCCATTGAAAATGTTGAAAATTTTTCCGTATCTTATTGTCCTCATCCTTTTCCAATGTACGACCATTGGCTTTCATGAAACAAAATTTCGTGAAGGAATTTCGTTTGGAGAGAATACAAATTTCCGCGTCTGTGTTCTTAGAGAACCAGACATCACAACAAAAGAAACCGAAGAATTATTTTCGGCTTGGAACGCAGAACTTTCGCTCTACAATCTAAAAGCAGAGCCGATTTTACTAGATGTCATAGAAAGGCCAGGATTTTGGGGAACAGACATTCTAGGTTACTTAATGTCTCTCCCCCTAACAAAAGATTGCGATAGGTTGGTGTATTTAAAAGGCCGAACTTGGGGGGATATAACCTTTGAAGTTTTGACCCTGGGCCTTTTTGTGGGAGTGGGTTTGAAACTCGAAGTCCAAGGTGCTGTCGAAGGCCAAACCAATACGAGGGGGTATATCAAAGCAAAATACATTTCCACAATACAAATCTTATTTACTAGTCCAAAATCTACCCTCATCCATGAAGGATACCACCTACTCGGATGCGGCCACCAACTTTTTATGAAAGAATGTTACGAAAAAATTCGGGATGTAAAACTTCTACTCACTGATCCAAGTAGAGATCCAAACTTTTTTCCTGTCATTACCACTACTGGAAAAAAAATCCTTACCCGAGAAGAAACTTTAATATACTTTAACAAAGATTAAATTCGGGTTCATAAGGTTTGGAAAAATTTTTGATCTAAAAATAATAAACCGCCGACTTTTCGCTACAGACATTCCCGTATCATTTCTAATTGGATTCGACTTGCTTTTGCCATCGAGTTTTTTGTAGCATCCATAAAGAAAGATTTATGAATCATTTTTTAATTTTATTTTTTGCATTTTTTTTCTTGTTCTCTTGTTCTACACCAAAATCAGAAAACTTTTGCGATACAGAAAGTTCGCAATTTATTTCTAATTTATTATTTAGATTCATTTCAAAAGACAAAAGTAACCAGTGTGGTTATCGCTTAAATTCCAATCCTCCTGCTTGCGAACTAAGTTACGAAGAAACTCATTTGGATGCTAATTGGCCAGCGGTAAAAAAGGAGATGGAAACTCAGTTTGCTTTGGGATCCAGTACAGCAGAATCACTCATTCAATATAGACCAGAATCAGTTGCTTCTGTGATAGGTATAAGTGCAGCCTATCCTGGTTTCCAAGGTGCTTTAAATGCACCTAACGGCAATGTATACTTTGTCCCTTATTATTCTCCAACAATTTTAGCAGTCAACCCAAGTTCTAAAATGTATTCGACAATGGGAACTAAATCGGTATCGGTTGATTTTATCGGCGGATCCCTCGGCCCTAATGGTATCATTTATTTTGCACCACACTTAATTTCTGATTTTTATGCATTAGATTCGAATCAGAGTTCACTTTCAATCGTTGGGACCGAAACAATGGCAAGTGCTGCCTATAGCGGAGCGATGTATGCTCCCAATGGTAAAATATACTTTGTTCCTAGCGGAGAAACATTCATTCGCTATTATGATACCAATACAAAAACAATTGGTATGGTTTCGACTCCAACAAGTGGAGGTTTTTCTTCAGCAGTCCTCACCCCGGAAGGGAAAATTTATTTTATTCCATTTATGGGCACAATTATGTATATCTTGGATACAAGGGATGATTCCATTTCCATCCATCCTTATGTATTCCCTGGAGCTCATGCTTACTATATTTCAGGAATTCTCACACCTAATGGTCGAATCTATATGATTCCCCATTCAGTCGCAACGCTTCTTTACCTTGACACAGGCACAAATGAAATTGTTACCGTAACCAACATTCCCTCTGCTGGGACCGCTATGTTTAACGGTGCAGTCCTTGCCCCCAATGGAAAAATTTATCCTATTCCAGAAGACTATGCGAACTTTATCTCCATAGATACAAAAGACCATACGATAACGACCCTCTTCCCTAAACCCGCTGGTTCCTATCGCGGGGGAGCCCTAGGGCCTGATGGAGAAATTTATTTAGCGTCCCATTTAGCAGATCGTTTTGATGTGATCCAAACCAATTCGCTGGGAAAGTTCTGCCCTTCCCTAAGGCTCTCCCCCTATTGGAATAAACTATAACCCAAATCTAGTCCCATAATTTTTAGGTTCCATTCGTCCGATGGATGTAGGTTTCCCACCTACTTAAAAAAAACAATCGATGGAATCTTTCAATCAAAATAGCAATTCATCCTTTGTTCTCTTTGCAGACAAACTTCCGTTCGGAGTATTTGTCTTCGAGTCCCCTACACAAGAATTATCTTTAGAAAGCAGATTGGTTTATGCAAACCCACTAGCAAAATCCTTTATCGAATTTCAATCGGAAATAGAAAGCCAACTTACAGTAAAAGAATTACTTCCCAACTTACAGAAAGAAGGATTACTATCCCATATCCTCTCAGATATAACAAAAAAAAATGGTTCTCCCATTTATTTGAATGCAGACCTTTTATCAGATCAAAAATCTAATTGTCGAAAGGTCTACTCGTTATTGGCAAAACAACTAACAGATAACTTTTTTTTCTTCCTTTTCGAAGATGTCACAGAACTATCCTTTGCTGAAAAAACGTTCCGCGAAAACGAATCACAGTTAGATCGTGTTTTAAAAACAATGATCAATGGAGTGGTAGTTGTTAATTTAAAGGGACAAATTATTTATGCAAATGATAGTGCTGCCAAAATCCTTTCCTTGAGTATCGACAAAATCGAAAACAAATACTTTGCCTCCAAAGATTGGCGACAAATTCGTGAGGACGGGAATCCTTTCCCCGCAGAAGAACTTCCCTTAACCCTAGCCCTTGGTGAACAAAAAACAGTCTATAACTGCGAACATGGAATTATAGCTGATGGTGAAAAAGTCAAATGGCTCAGTGTCAATGCCTCCCCACTTTACAACGCAGAAGGAAAACTTGAAGGTGCTACTGCAAGTTTTCTTGACATTACAGAATTCAAAAACACGCAAAACACAATCCAATTAAAAAACAGAAAACTAAAAGCAATCCTTGATGCCATTGAACGATCAGCCATAGTGAGTGTCACAGATACCAAAGGTATCATCCAAAGAGTAAACCAAAAGTTTATCCAAATATCGGGTTATTCGGAAAAAGAACTTTTAGATTCTGATCATAGAAAAATAAACTCAAAATTCCATCCGAAAGAGTTTTGGGAAAAGATGTGGAAAGACATTCTATCGGGGCACCCATGGGAAGGAATCATTCGTAACCAATCCAAACAAGGAAATTTCTTTTGGTTACAAACATTCATTCATCCTCTATATGATAAAAATGATTCCATAGAATCGTTTTTATCCATTCGGTTTGATATCACCGAAGAAGTAGAAGCATTAGAAAACACCAATCGGATGCTTCACTTTACAGGAATCCAAAACAGCCGTTTACAAAACTTTGCCTATATTGTCTCACATAACATTCGCCAACACTCTTCGAATTTCACCTCTCTCATTACCTTACTAGAAGAGAATCCTTCCGAAGAAGAAAGAAAAAACATTGTAAACATGTTACATGCCTCAGCGGAAAAACTGAACGAAACCATCACTCATCTGAATGATATCATTTCCATCAACCAGATGTTAAACAAACCAATGGAGATTTGTTCGATCAATAGCGAAGTTCAAAAAACTTTAAACATTTTAAAAGGATCCATTGAATCGCGAAATATCGAAGTATTTTTGGAAATCGAAAATCATTTAGAACTCAAAATCATTCCTGTATATTTAGAAAGTATCCTTTTAAACTTAGTTTCCAATGCGATCAAGTATGTACGTTTAAAGAACGGAGCGTTTATCCGAATCAGCGCAAAAAAGAAACCAGGCCAAGTGCAACTCACAGTAGAAGACAACGGTCTTGGAATTGATTTAGAAAAACACGGTAACAAAATCTTTGGTATGTTTAAGACCTTTCATAAAAACGAAGATGCTCGTGGGATCGGACTCTTTATCACTAAATCTCAAGTGGAGGTACTCGGAGGAACCATCTCGGTCCAGAGCAAGGCAGGGTTAGGCTCCACGTTTACGGTTTTCCTCCCTGAAAATCCAAACGAATCTGCTCCCATTTAGCTCTATCATTTGCTTAAAACTTCAACATCCAAGAATTTTCGGTTCCCACACTTTGCATCAGTAGAACCACCCATTCGGTCTTGACAATCTCCCCCAACCCCCGAGGCTTACCTTAGTGATCCGTAAGTTAACCCTACGGACGTACCAATGACATAAGGAAATCCATGAAAGTCCACGAATACCAGGCCAAAGAAATCCTACGTAGACACAATGCCAACGTTCCCTTCGGAAAGGTCATCGACACAGTCGGTGATTTCGAAAAGGCATATAGCGAAGTTGTCCAAAAATCACCCGTAGTGGTGGTGAAAGCCCAAATCCACGCAGGTGGACGAGGAAAAGGTGGCGGAGTTAAAGTCGCAAAGACAAAAGATGACGCCAAAGCGGCTACTGAGAGAATTCTCGGAATGCAACTCATCACCCCTCAAACCGGTGAGGAAGGAAAAAAAGTTCTGAAAGTGTATTTGGAACAAGGCCTTGAAATCGCAAAGGAATACTACCTCTCCATCCTACTCGATCGAGCTTTTCGCAAAACCATCATCATGGCTTCTACCGAAGGTGGAATGGAAATCGAAGAAGTTGCAGAAACTCATCCAGAAAAAATCATCAAAATCCAGATTGATCCAGGGATCGGAATCCAAGGTTCTCAAGTGCGTGAACTCGCATTTGCTTTAGGAATTCCCGCTGAGGCACAAAAATCCTTCACGGCTCTCGTAAACTCAGTTTATAATGCTTACATCAAAGAAGATGCAGCCCTACTTGAGATCAATCCTCTCATCCTCACAAAACAAAACGAAATCATCGCAGGTGACTGCAAGATGGACTTGGATGAAAACGCACTGTATCGCCATCCTGAAAACGAAGCTCTTCGTGATATCACCGAAGAAGACCCGTTTGAAGTAAAAGCAAAAGAATACAACCTCAACTACGTGAAGTTAGATGGTAACATTGGTTGTATGGTAAATGGTGCCGGTCTTGCGATGGCAACCATGGACATCGTAAAGCTCGCTGGTGCAGAACCTGCAAACTTCTTGGATGTCGGAGGTGGAGCAAACCCTACTACTGTAGAAAATGGTTTTAGACTCATCCTTTCTGATCCAAACGTAAAAGGAATTTTTGTAAACGTATTTGGTGGTATCGTTCGTTGTGACCGAGTGGCTGTCGGAATTATCGAAGCTACTAAAAAGGTAAATGTATCGGTTCCAGTAGTGGTTCGATTGAAAGGAACCAATGCGGAAGAAGGGAAAAAAATCCTGAACGAATCTGGAATGAATATTGTTGGAGTGGAAGGACTCCGTGACGCGGCAGACAAAATTGTCTCCCTAATCAAAAAATAGGAACTATAAAACATGGCTGTATTAGTTGATGAAAACACAAGAGTAGTCGTCCAAGGGATCACCGGTAAGGAAGGATCCTTTCATGCGACTCAAATGTTGGAATATGGTACAAAAGTAGTTGCCGGAGTCACTCCAGGCAAAGGTGGCCAGATCTGGACTTCCGAAACAGGAAAAACTGCTCCGGTTCGGAACACCATCAAAGATGCAATGATCCAAGACGGTGCCAACGCTGCCGTGATCTTTGTTCCGCCTCCCTTCGCTGCTGACGCAATTTTGGAAGGAATCTTTGCTGAAATCCCACTCGTAGTTTGTATCACGGAAGGAATTCCTACTCACGATATGCTAAAAGTATACAGTGTGCTTCGTAATTCTAAAACGAAACTGGTAGGACCAAACTGCCCAGGTGTGATCAACCCTCGTTACAATGTGAAAATGGGAATTATGCCAGGTTTTATCCACACTCCAGGAAACATTGGTATTGTTTCTCGTTCAGGAACCTTGACTTATGAATCCGTTGCTTCCCTTACTGCGGCAGGCCTTGGCCAGTCCACTTGTATTGGAATCGGAGGAGACCCAGTTCCCGGGATGAACCACGTTGAAGCGGTTCGCTTACTCAACGAAGACCCAGACACTGAGGGAATCGTAATGATTGGTGAGATCGGGGGAACTTCGGAAGAAGAAGCAGCGGCTTACATCAAAGCGCATGTGAAAAAACCGGTAGTTGGTTTTATCGCAGGCCAAACGGCGCCTCCAGGAAAACGTATGGGCCATGCCGGTGCGATCATTTCCGGCGGAATGGGAACTGCCACTTCTAAAATTGCTGCAATGCAAGATGCTGGAGTCAGTATCTGTGCGCACATTGGAGAAGTTGGCGATAAAATGAAACAAGCCCTTAAAAAATAAGGGTTTGTCTTAAAAAAAACAGCTATTCAAAGGGAATGAGGAGTCTGAATTAACAGTATGGAACAACGTTCATGGGTTTCAAGCACATTGATTCTCCTCGTTTCCGTAGGCCTATTGGCTGCGGAATCTGGAGATAAGGAATTTACACTTAGCTTACAAGACGCAGTCAAGTATGCCATTGAAAACAACCGCGAGGTCATGCAGGCCCGTTTAGAGTTAGCAAAAGCTGACTCTTCTCTTATGAAATATGAGGGAAAATATTCTTGGCGTGCCCTTTCCAAAGCGGAATTGGATCAAAAACAATTTCCTTTCAACCAAAACAATATCTTTACGGGAACAAAAACCCAAACCAATACTTATAGTGCTGGATTAGAAAAACTCTTCACAACGGGAACTTACTTCAAACTAGAAGCAAAGTCACAACGTTTTGACTCCAACGCATTTGAAGATCCGAATAAAACTCCTGCGGGTTTCACTTCTCTCGGTCCTCCTCCTTTGTATACTGATACACTTTCTGTAACCATTGCCCAAGATTTACTAAAAAATGCCTTTGGTGCCAATGAAAGGAATATGGAAAAAATCCTAGAAAACCAAACAGAGATTTTGCGAGAGCAAATGGAAGACCAAGTCGCAAGTAAAGCGGTAGCCACTCTTGTTGACTATTGGAACTACTCTGTGAAAGAATCTGGATACCAAACCTTCGAACAACTTTTAAAAAATACAAAGAATGTTCGAGATCTTACCATCCGCAAACAGGGCCTTGGACTTTCTGAAAGTTTTGAAGTGAACCAGTGGAATGCCCTTCTCTCCCAAGTGGAAGGACAAATGGCACAAGCCATTGCAGAAAGAGAAGAAGCTCGTCGTAAACTCATTCGTTCTCTGAACCTTCCAGAAGACACGATTTTCCAAAAAACAACTCCTCTTTCGGAAGCTCTTCCTACAAAATTGGACTATGCCGCCGATATCGATTACGCATACAAACATAGAGCTGACTTCCGAGCCATTGTTCGTAAAAAAGAAAATGCAGAACTTTCTATGAGAACTGCTAAAAACGAAGCCCTTCCTTCCTTGAAAGCTTCAGGCACTTACGGATACCAAGCACAAAATACTATTAGTCCACAGAACAATTATTCCGATAACCGTACGGGAGTTTTTTCTTACCAATACCCTGTGATGCAAGGTTCCCTAGACCTATCTTATCCCATTATGGATAAGGGAGTGAAGGCTGGAATCCGTGATGCTGAAATTCAAAAACGCCAAGTTTCGTTAGAAGAAGCAGATCTTGTCAAAGCGGTTTCCGATGATGTAAAAACTCGAATTGATATCTTAAAGGCTTCTTTTCAAGTTTTGGAAAATGCAAAACGCACAGAAGATGAATCTAAGAAGTATTATAATGGTGTGTTACGTTCCTTCCAACAAGGAAGGTTCAATGCACTGGCAGTCAAAAATGCATTAGACACTCATGTCCAAGACCAATTGTCACTCGTTCGTGCAAAAGTAGATTACAACATCAATTTACACAGATACTATGTTGCCAAAAATGCTTTATTTGAAGAATACGGAGTGGAAAGATCCAAACTCCTACCTGAAAATCTTTAACACAAAAACGGGAGGATCCTTTTGATACGCTCCCGTGTGTTTTTTGCTGTTAGTTTTCTTTTTCTTTTTATAACCTTTATTACCTATACCTTTGTTGACTTTCGCGAGAGAGAAGACAAAGCCTATGAACTCTACCAATCGGAATCCTATCTCAAAATCCTCGGTCTTTATCAAGAGAAAGAAATTCCCTCAAGTGAATTAGAGCTCACCATCCTTTCCGAAACCATTTCTCAATTGGAAAAAAAATTGAATGAGAAGGAAACTACCAAAGAGCTACAATCTTTTTTCCAAACACGTCCCGGAACCAAACTTGTCGAATGGGAAACCACTCGCGGCACCTATTACCATATTGAAGATCCTTACCTATCCAATTTAAAAAAACATGGAGATGGTTACAAAAGAGCTCTCATCACAAAGATTGTCACAGTTACCAAACCAATTCCCAAATCAGAAGTCACAAACTTACTTCTGAAACTCATCTTGGAAGATCCGCGTGGAATGGAAGATCGGTTTAGCCGGGCCCTGACAAACTTACTCAGTTTTCCTTTTGAACCCATTGGAGAAATTGAATCAGAATTTTTGTTACAAAGTTTACATTTTTTAGCCAATACCGCAAATGCCAACCTCTCCCACCAAACAGCGATTGTACGAGGGAAAAATGTCAACCTCCGCAGTGGGCCGGGTCGTGAGAATTCAGAATTAGGAAAAATCAGTGAACCAGAACAAACAATCTGCTTAGAAGAAGATGCGGGCACTGAAACCATTGCCGGTAGTTTGGGACATTGGAGGCGATGTTACTTTCCTAACTTACAGAAATCTGCATGGCTTTTTTCTGGATTTTTAACCGAAGTTCCACCAAACCCTACTCTTATCGCAGAATTTGAAAAACGATTTAAGTCTGTAGACAATGAAATTCGTATCGATTTTGAAGGTTGGAATGGAAACCAAATCCCCGCTACCTTCTTCGGCGATTACATTCCGAGAGATTCGATTCGTATCTCAGGAGAAACTGGATTTCCAATCTATGGTCTAACAAAAGAGTCAAAAGGGTTACAGAGAATTTGTAAAAAACTTTCGGGCGACAAAAACTACTTTGAGTTTTCCTTTCAACCCACAGACTCCGATCTACCCATCTTGTTTTTAGAACTCCACCTAAACTACGACAACCTGGATCACCTAGCCTACTCCATTTCTCTGGATAAAGAATCCATTTGGGTAAATAAAAATCGATATGTCCTCGACGGTGAAAAAAGAAGAGAAAACCTGTCCTTACACATTGGATCTCGCAAAGGGGACAAATGGAATGCAAGCCTATGGCGGAGAAACACGGGACTCATTCAGTCCATTCGTTCCTTACCGATGGATGAATCTGCGCTCCAA
This sequence comes from Leptospira vanthielii serovar Holland str. Waz Holland = ATCC 700522, assembly GCF_000332455.1. GTDB lineage: Bacteria > Spirochaetota > Leptospiria > Leptospirales > Leptospiraceae > Leptospira_A > Leptospira_A vanthielii. Next base: position 320,331 of record NZ_AOGY02000051.1, read on the forward strand.
GCAGGTCGATATTCCTGGGAAATTTGTCTCCCATTGGCAAAAGAACCAAACAGAGAAAAAGTGATACTCTTTGACATTAGAACAGGAATCCATTAGAGGGGGAACTATGGCTACCTACGATTACCATTGTAATACATGCGGAAAAGATTTTGAACACGTCCAGTCAATGAAAGATGATGCTCTCACAGAGTGTCTTTGCGGAAAAAATGGAACTGTCGAACGCCGCATTTCAGCCAGTGCAGGAATCATCTTCAAAGGATCTGGATTTTATGTAACTGATTATAAAAAAGCCGGTTCTGACTCCTCTCCTCCGCCTTCTGGCAGCAGCGATTCAGGAACTCCTTAAGGTTTCTCTTTGGCACCCAAAGGCCGATTAGCCATTATCGCTGGTGGTGGGGAACTTCCCCACATTGGAATGAAAGAAGCCCTTCTTGCGGGTGAGGATCCTTTATTTCTTGGACTGATTGAATCTGATTTCACACCGAGAGAACATAGTGCACGTACAATTCCTGTACATATCACTCAAGTTGGTAAAATTCTAAAAACCATCCAAAAAGAAAAAATCACCCGCATTTTGATGTTAGGAAAAGTTCGAAAAGACCTACTCTTTCAAAAACTAAAATTTGACCTAAAGGCTCTCGCCATCCTTGCTCGCACCATCAACCGAAATGATTATCCCATCTTTCTTGCCATCGCTGATGAGTTTGAAGCTATGGGTGTCAAAGTCATCTCTCAAAAGATCTACTTACAATCCTTACTTCTTCCTGAAGGTCGTTATACCCCTAAAAAGTTTAGCTCCCAGGAACTTAAGGATGTCGAATTTGGGATGTTCTATGCCGAAAAAATGGCCGATTTAGATATTGGCCAAATGGTTGTGGTTTGTGACGAATCCGTCATTGCCGTGGAAGCGGTGGAAGGGACAGATGAAACTATCAAACGAGGTGGAGTGTATACCAAAAAGAAAGGTGGTGCCGTTGTTTGTAAAAGCCCCAAAGCAAAACAAGACAATCGATTTGACCTTCCGACCATAGGAATACACACTTTCCAAGTCATGCTCGAAAGTGGTTGCAAAACACTTTGCATTCGAGAAGGAGAAACTTTAGTAGTGGATCCAAAAGCAGTGATTGAATTTGCAACCAAACACAAGTTAAATTTTTGTGTCGTAGGAAAAAGCGGAAGTAAGGTTCTCAATGGTAACCAAAAAAAAATCCCATCTACATGAGTCAGACAAAAATATCCTAGTCATTGCCGGGGAACATTCCGGCGATTTACTCGGAGCCGACCTTTTACAGGAGCTCACAATTCTGGAACCAGAATATAAGTTCTATGGAATTGGTGGGGAAGGAATGATTGAACACGGACTTGATTCCATGGAAGAGTTGGAACAGCTCAGTGTGATTGGATTTTCGGAAGCCTTAAAAAAATACAGTTTTCTAAAAAAGATCTTCTATCGGGTTTTAGAAGAAACCACACATAGACCGACTAAACTTGCGATTTTAATTGATTACCCTGGATTTAACTTACGTTTGGCGAAAGAATTAAAATCAAGAGGCATCCCAACCGTTTTTTATGTATCACCACAAATCTGGGCTTGGAAATTCAACCGCATCTATTTTATCAAAGAACAGATTGCCCTAATGCTAACCCTCTTTCGATTCGAAGAAGAAATTTATACCGAATATGGTGTGAATGCAAAATTTGTGGGCCATCCCATCACTAAAAGAATTCCAGAAAAACTAAAAAAAGAACCTGTGATCGCAGAAAAACTTCCTGATTCCCACCATGGGTATACGGTAGGTCTGCTTCCTGGCTCAAGAAAAGGAGAGATACGTAGGCTAATTGACCCCATTCTTGGAACGGCGGCCCTTCTCCATGAGAAATGTAAATTAGAGAAAAAGAAAATTGTTTTCCTCCTTCCGAATATCAATGCAAAAGAAGAAAGTTTTTTGTTAGAAAAAATTGAAACCCTCAAACAAATCCATCCAGACATTCAAATCCATTACCACTGGAATGCATCGCTACGAGTGATGGAAACAAGTGACCTGCTTCTCATTGCATCGGGAACCGCCACTTTGGAAGGATTGTATTTTGAAACACCGATGGTGATTCTTTATAAGGTGAGTTTGTTTACTTATCTTTTGGGATCCTTACTGATGAGGTCTAAATTTATAGGTCTTGCCAATATCCTTTCGGGTGAGGAAGTCTGCCGTGAAATCACACAAAACGAATGCCAACCAAAGTATATTTTTCAAGAAGCATGGAAGATTCTATCCAATACAAAACTAAAGAATAAAATCAAAGGGATTCTCAGGGATGCCAAAGAAAGGGAACTGGGAACAATGAATGCATCCAAAAAGGCTGCTAAGGAAATCCAATCACTCCTTCGATCCCTTTCTAATTAAACGTACCACACGATTTTCCCAAGTTCCAATCCAGGACTTGGGTTTTAGATCTGAGTATAAAAAATAACCTTTTATGGTTTCTTCATCGTTCGGGCGTAAACGAATTCCCACAGAGTCCAATTCCAAACTGAGATCTCCAGCTCCATTCCAAATTACTTTATTTTCTTCTGGTTGTATATTGAGGGAATGAGTTTTGTTCTCCCATTCTAAAATCCACTCTCCACCAAAAGCAGGTAATTTGGAAATTTCTGGTGCTATATCTGCAGGATTTTTGGATTCTTTGCAAAGGGAAAAAACAAAAAGTAAAACAAGGAAACTAACAGAAACTATTTGATGACGCATTTATTTTCCTCTTCAGTAAAACTAAAACTTCCTCTGGATTCCCCAACGAGCCCATAAGTCGTAAAGGCATAGTTCCCATTTTTGTTATTTCCATAACCCTTTAAGTCTAAAGACTCACTAGAAACTACTAAATTAGAAATATAATCCATATCTGAATAACGACTCAAATCAAATTCCAATTGAAAAGGTTTTCTTAATGGTCCCAAATCCATTTCTAATTTAGAAACCAGATCGGCCTCCTTAAAGTTCACTCCAAATAGTTTGAGTGAATACGATGTACGGGCATCTTTATGAAGGCTATAATAATCACTCCCAATGCTATTGAAACTATAATCCAAACTGACATGAGTAGGTTTTAAATCTGAGCCACAAAAATTCATCCAGGGATCTGACCAGGGATATTCATTTAAAATAAGGCTAAAACCAAAGTTAGGTGTTTTACTAGCAAAATAGGAAATCATTGAAATTTTGGAATTGGATGTTCCTAAATTCAAATTTAGATTCATCCGCCCCTCTTTGACTAAAAAGTTTCCCTTTGACTCCCCAAGAGATTTGGATCCACTAAAAGGGTAATAATTGGCAATTTGAATTCCGAGATCCAGATTCATAGATTCTAAAAAGTATTTATAAATTTTAGTTTGGTAAAAATATTCTTCTGGAATTAATTTCTCTTGGCGTTCCCGAATTTCTTCTAAAGTTTCCTTTTTCCAATCCTCATACAAAGGTTTCCAATCACTTCCATTTAAGTCTGGTGTTTGGAAATTGAGTTTGGTTTTGGAACTCATTGGATAATAATAAGAACCATCTGCTTTTTTCGACCGCCCCCAAACACTTGCCCCAGATCCTAAGATATGGGAAGGTTTTCCAAAAAGCATAGAGTCAATATTGAGACTCCATTCATTCCCTTCCAAAAGTTTTAAGGAAAGATTCCCCTTTTCCAATTGGATGAGGCTCGAATCCCATTGGATTTCTGTCCCGACAAGTTCACCGTGAAGTTGGAACCATTTGTTTCTATCGCCAGTTTCGGAAAGGGCAATATTCCCTTTTAACGAACCAGACAAAGGAAGATTAAAATTACCCGAGAGATCGGAAATCCGTTCTGCAATGTTCTCTAAGGATTCAATTTGAAATTCAAAATTTCTTTCCAGAAGAGGTTCTTTAATGGTTTCCGTTTTTACCAAAGTTTTGATTCGAAAGTCAGTTCCCAAAAATTCTCTTTCCTCCTTTTTCGGAGTAAAAAGAAATACTTCTCGGAACCTAAATCCATCTAGAATATAATTCTCAAAAAACGGGATAGGAATGAATGAATTTTCAAACTCAACATCACCTCTCGCTGTAAATCCAGAGACCGAATCACGAACTACCTTCCCTTCTCCCGAAAGAACCGCAGAATGTACATTAGAACCGAATAGATAATTGGTAAGAATGATTGCTTCTTCCGATGGGTAGTTTTTCCATTTAAACTCAAACTGGAACTCTTCCAAATTCGTTTCGGAGAATTCTCCCTCACCTTTGATCCGGGTTGTATTGGGAATCCAATACCAACCGTTGTTATACGAGAGATATAATTTTTTACTTTTGCGTTTTAAAACAATATCCCAGCCCTCTTTCCAATCTACTAAAGTAGAATCGTTTTGTTTGACGGTGAGTCTTGCATCATGAAATCGAATGTCTTTTAATTTACTCTTTTGTGCATATTGAATGAGTTGGTCTCGTAAACTAACATTTTCGTTCAATACCAAATGTGGACTATAAAAATCGATTTGTTCCACTGTTGGGGAATCTTTAAAATAACTGGAGAGTCGGAAGGTGACTTTTTTTACCTTCAACATATGGTCGTTAAAAGAGAAGTCCTCTTCATTGGAAACCACCAAGTCTTCAATGATAAGACCTTCTCGGAGCGAGAAGTCAAGGACACCGATGTCGACCGCTTTTCCGAGTTCTTTGTTGATTGTATAGGAGACCACTTTTCTAAGTTGTACTAAGGGGATACGGTAGTTCCGAAGATAGAATTCCAATCCATAATAACAAAGGAGAAAGCAGAAAAAGATGAGACTAAGGGCCAAAAAGGAAAATAGAATCCGCTTGTTTTCGCAGATTCTATCGAACATTTGAGAAAAAAATGACCTATAGGCAAATAGGCGCTTTAGAGAAAAGATCCGTTCCAAAAGAACTTAGAGTTTGCCCTCCGGCTGCAACACTTCCAAACACTCTTTCTGAATGGACTTCAGAGTTTCGTTATTGGGAAATTCTTCCAATCCTAAATTGGCAACTTGCAAACCTTTTTGGTAAAATCCTGTATTCTTATATTCAAAACCCATTTTTAAATAGGTCTTCGCTGCGGTTTCATAATAAAATTCGTCTTTCTTTTGGTTCCCTTTGGTATAGGTCTTAGTTAGGGTAGCAAGTGCAGGATAATATTCACGCTCTGCCACAAGGGATTGAACCACTAGTTTTTTTCGTTCCATCAGGTTAGTGTTTTTGTCCAATCTTTCTGATTGGTTTAGAAACTGAATGGCTTTAGAATATTCGTTTTTTCCCACATAGGCTTTTCCCATAGTGAGATTCCACTCAGAAAGTTGAACCGGGTTGGACTTAGCCTGATTCACTTGGTTGAGTGTAGAGATAGATTCATCATATTTTCCAAGATCAAGTAAAAGTTTTCCTTTTCGGATGACTAGTTTGTCTCGGGATTCGTCAGATAGAGAAGAGGATTTGAGATCAGCATCGATAGATTCGATTTGGGCCAAATGAGACCCGGTATTTACTTTGGAAACTCCGGTACGAAGGGTTCCTTGATTTGATGCACAATTTTCAAATGCCACTACCAACGCCAAAATGAGGGTTAGTGGGAGAATCGATTTCATTAGCCTACCTTTAGTTTGTCTAATTCCTCTAAGAAATTCTTAGTTTCTGTGTCTCTATCCTTCGTTTCCATTGGGAAAAAAAGAACAGCGTCCTGAGACAGCTCATTTAAAAACCGAGAGGGGGCACTCTCGATTTGCTCCCCAAATTTGCGTCTTGTACGAGCCGAAGTCAAGTACAATTTTCGCCTTGGGCGAGTCATACCCACGTAGAGAAGGCGTCTTTCTTCATCGACCACTTCCCCTTCTTCTTCTATAACACGTGAGTTCGGTAAAATTCCCTCTTCTAGGCCCACTAAAAAAACTAAATCGTATTCGAGTCCCTTCGACTGGTGCATGGTGAGAAGTTGGACCCGGCGGTCTTCCTCATCCTCTTTCGGTTCGTCTTCCATCAGGAGGACAAGCCTTTGGAGGAAGTCAAAGATGGTGGCTTTGCCCTCTCGGCCCTCTTCTTCTTCAAAAAAGGACAACATATTCACAAGTTCACTCAAATTGTAGATCCGAGCTTTGACCACCTTCTCCTCGGTTTCTTCCATGGAGATTTCCCTCTCGAATCCGATTTGGGTGATCATCTCCCGAAGTACTGGCGCCATCTTAGGTGACATAGAAAACTTCTTTTTAAAGGCATCCACAAGTTCCACAAATTGGTAAATTTCTTGCCTGACCTTAGCTTTCACTTCGGACAAATAGTCGGGGCTCTCAATCATTTTATGAAAGATTTCGTATAAAGAAAGTTTATGGGTAAAGGCTTCCTCTTGGAGTTTTTGCATCGTGCCCGGGCCAATCCCTCGTTTGGGGTAGTTGATGATTCGAAGAAGTGAATAATCATCCTTAGGATTTGCCACATAACGTAAGTAAGAGATACAATCTCGGATCTCTTTTCGGTCAAAGAAGTTATAACCACCGACTACTTTGTAAGGAATGCTGCGGTTCCGAAGTTCTTCTTCAAAGGGACGAGATTGGAAGTTTGTCCGAAATAGGATGGCGATTTCTTTTCCCTTAAATTCATTTTTAATGAGTAAGGTTTGTATCCTTCCTGCAACAAAAATGGCTTCTTCTCTTTCATCGGCGGTTTCATAGTATTCCACTCGTTCGGCGGAAGGGATCCGGCTATAGAGAGTTTTTTCCTTTCGGCCAATGTTGTGTTGGATGAGAGAGTTTGCCGCTTGGATGATAAGTGAAGTCGAACGATAGTTTTCGAGAAGCCTCACCACTTTCGCGTGAGGGAATTCCCTTTCGAAGTTGAGAATGAGTTGTACATTCGAACCGCGAAAGGCATAGATACTTTGGTCGTCGTCGCCTACCACACAAAGATTGTCACTTTTTCCACGAAATAAAGACAAAAACTCATATTGGAGTTGGTTTGTATCTTGGAATTCATCCACAAGAAAGTATTCATGTTTTCTTTGGTAAAAAGCTGCGATTTCTGGAAACTCAGCGAGCAGGCGCTTGGGGAGTAAAATTAAATCATCAAAGTCAATGGCATTTTTTTCTTTTAGGCCCTCTTCATACATAGAAAAAACTTCTGCTGCCACTAAATCAAATTCACCTGTTTGGCCATTGTCTGCCGGATGGACTTGTGTGTTTTTTGCATAAGAGATACGCCTAAGGATTTCTTTGGGAGGAACTTTTTTTGGATCCAGCCGTTTGGATTTTAAAAGGTCGGAAACAAAGGCTTCCTGGTCGGTTCCATTAAAAAGTAAAAAGGTTTCGTTATATCCAAGTTTAGTAATATGTTCTTTTAGGATTTTTAAACCTAACGAATGAAAGGTGGAAAGAGTGATTCCTTTGAGTTTTTCTCTTGGAACCATCTTACGAAGCCTTTCAGCCATTTCTTTGGCGCTTTTGTTTGTGAAGGAAAGGGCCACAATTTTACTGGCAGGGATTTTAACCCCTTCGACCATATGGGCGATGCGGTTGGTGATGACCCGCGTTTTCCCTGATCCCGCGCCTGCGAAAACAAGAAGGGGACCTTGGATGGTGGAAACTGCTTCCATTTGCGCCGCATTTAATTTCATAAGGAGACCGGTAAGGGACATAATCCAAAGAAATCTGATCCGGTCGAGTGAAAAACGACTGTTCTTTATTGCTTAGGAGCAGTTTCCTTCCAGGATTTGTTCTGACCATGGAAGTTTAAAAACCCAGCGAAAACCGGGTCTTCTTCCACTGGCAAAACCGATCGAAACCGAATCCAATCGAGAGTGGTATATAAAGCAATTTCAGAGAGACCCACTTTCCCATCGGTAAAGAAAAAATGACCGTTTAACTCGCGTTTGATATAATCCAAAATGGAGCTGATTCTTAGCGCATTTTTGGTTAAATAAGGTGCCGCATCGGGTTTAATCCCTTCTTTGTTTAAGTAAAAGATGAGAATGGCGTTGTCGAGGGCCTGGTCAATTGCTGTTTGTAAATTTGCTTCCCGGTAGTGATGAGGACCTGCTTTGGGTCTAAAATTTCCAAATCCTTTGGTTTCAAAAAGATAGTCGATGATGGTGTGGCTGTCCCAAATTTTCACATCGTTTATCTCGGCATAAGGAACTTTCCAAAGGGGATTTTTTTCACGTAATTCCTTTTGACCGGCCTCGGTCATTGTATCCACCATAGTAAAGGGAATTCCCAATTCCAAACAGAGAAAACGAATTCTTCTTACAAAAGGAGAAGTGATGCTACCATATAATTTCATAAGTAGATAGTTTTCTTTGTGCTTCCATCCTTCAAGATTGAGTTTTTTATAATTTCAAAAAAGAGGAAAATCTCTATACAATTCTTGGAATCAGAAATCCTTTGAAAGAAGGAAACCAAAGTGAAAGAACGAAAGAACTGGAAAGATCTTTACCCCACTCCGATTTATACCCTTGCTAGTTTTGATATCCAACTCCCTCGTTCTATAGAGGAAAAAACATACTATGTTCTAAAATCCAAAAATTGGGTGAATGTGGTACCTGTGACAAAGGCAGGCGAGATTCTCCTCATCAAACAATACAGACATGGGATTGGAGAGGATAGTTTGGAAATTCCAGGAGGGATTGTGGATGAAGAAGGTACGGGCTCTGAATTGGAATCGGCGATTCGTGAACTCCGAGAAGAAACAGGATACGCCACAGACAATTCCAAATACAAACTACTCTCTAAATTTTCAGGTAACCCAGCCATGTTTACCAATTGGTCTTATTCCTATGTAGCTTATGACGTAGAACCAATTTACGAAGTAGAATTTGATGAAGGGGAAGATATCGAAATTGTATTAAAGAAACCAGAGGAAGTGAAACGTCTGTTACTCGATGGAACGATTCACCACCCACAAATGGCGGCAGCTCTTGGGATTTATTTTTTACAATCTCCGTAATAACCTAACGATTGTAGAGTTTTTTACTAAAGGACCCTCGGAGAATCACATTCAATCTTTAGTGAATTCTAAAAAATAGAAGGACGTATGTTTAGAAAAATCCCCAAGATTTTCGAAATCGCTGGAAATTTAAACATTAGTTTGATACTGTATAGAAATGAGAAAGTCCATCACACAGTCAATCTTAGTACTTATCATAATATTCAGTCAGTTTTCGCTCTTTGCGGAAGGTGGCGAAGCATTAGAGCCAATTACCATCACAGTCCAAAAGGGAGAAACACTCTCTCTGATCTCAGAAAGGCATTTGTCTGATCCCAAACGTTGGCCGGAACTTCTCAAACATAACAAAATTCCAAATCCTGATTTAATCAAACCAGGTCTTTCTCTTGTGGTTCCCGTTTTCCTTCGTAAAGCGGTGGTTGGTGTCACTGAGTTTGTGATGGGACAAGTTGAATGGAACGGAACTGCCGGCAAAGGACCTTGGGTTCCTTTGAAGTTAGGGCAAGAACTCCATCCGAATGACCAAATCAAAACTAGTGGCAAAGGCAAAACAGATGTTCAGATCAACAATGTGGGTATGATACGAATTTTAACCAATAGTCATTTTGAAGTGAAGGGTGAGGGCAAAAAAGGCGGTCCTGTGACGGTTGCTCTCTTCAAAGGAAGTTTAGATGCAAAAGTCAATAAATCCAATCCACCTACCACCGAACACAAGTTCAGCATTGTGAGTCCATCTTCTACGGCTGGAGTTCGAGGAACCGAATTCCGAGTAGAGTTGGATGAAAAACTAAGTTCAACCATTTCCTGTTTTGAAGGAGTGGTGGATGTTGGCGCCCAGGGAAAAACTGTGGAACTCACTCAAGGGATGGCAACTTTTGTAGAGAAAGGAAAAACTCCCGTACAACCTTATAAAATCCCAGAAGCACCACGTCTTAAAGAAGAATAGAAGGAATATGAATCGAAAATTTTTACTAATCCTTGGAATTGTTTTTCTAACATTTAGTTCTCTTGTTTCCAAACCCAAAAGAGAACTTCGAATCGCAATTGATGCAGAAGCAGATGCCAATTTTGAACTAGAACTTTGGCAAGAAAAACCAAACGAAAGTGGGGATACAATTGCACCCAAACCTCCTGAATCCATACAGTTTAAAGGAAATCGAATTACGGTAACACCAAAAGATGATTTTGAGTATTTCCGTGTTCGTAGGTTAGGCGAATATGGTGCAAAAGGATTTTGGACACAAGTGTATTCTACTAATGTGGATCCAGGTTCTCCACTATCTGTTCCTAAAGAATATGTTGCTAAAAAAGTTTTTGTCCCCAAACAAGAACCAAAAAAAATCACCTCAGTAATTTCAACGGATAGTTTTATTATCATCAAAGAGAAAAACGAGTCGATTCGTTATCTAACAAGAGATCAGTTGACTCTAAATCCCTCTGACGATGCTTCTGGTGTTGCCGAAGTGCGTTACAAACTTGGTAATGGACAATGGAATTCGGCCAAAACCATTACACCTGTTCCCATCAAAGAGGAAGGAAGTTATAAATTATTATACTTCTCTCTGGACTTAGTAGGTAATAAAGAACCCATGCAAGTTTTGGAATTTATTAAGGATACAACAGCTCCTGAAACTAAAATGGAATGGGTAGGACCAAATTCTCTTGGGAAAGGAAAAACCAAATTTATTTCCCCTGAGACAAAGATCAGACTGACTGCAAAGGATCATCTGAGTGGGCCAAAAGACATTCTTATTGCTTACACTTGTCAGTCGGGTACGCAAACTGAGTTTAAACCTTATAGTTCTGAAATTTCTATTTACGATTTAAAATCAGTTTGTAAAGGTTCCTTTCAGCTTTTTTACTACGCCGTGGACCAAGTAGGAAATGAAGAGCCAGTCAAAACTTTAAATTTTCAATTGGGTAGCGAATCCAATTGAAATATAAAACTAGATTGTCGATTGCCCCAATTTTTCGATAATAAAGATTGGCTTAAGAGATGAAGAAAAACCTTTCTTTGGCCATTTTTAAACACCGCGATTTTCGTTTTTTTATCGTAGCAAGATTCTTTATGGTTCTTGCGATCAACATCCAAGCAACCATTGTCGGTTGGCAAGTTTATGAACTCACGGGAAGTGTCTTAGACTTAGGTCTTGTTGGTCTTTTTGAAGCAATACCTTCTATTGTGGTTTCTCTATATGCCGGACACCTAGCAGATCTTAGAGATCGTCGCAATATCATTGTTATTTGTTTATTCTTTTTACTCGTTTGTTCCCTTACTTTATTTGCTTTTACCGGCCCTCTTTCGTTTTTACTTGTTACTTACAAAGCCTATCCTATATTTTTAGTCATTTTAGTTTCAGGGATTGCAAGGGGGTTTATCTCCCCTGCTATCTTTAGTTTTGTGACACAATTGGTTCCCAGAGAACACTACCCTCATTCTGCAGCATGGATGGGAACATCTTTCCAAGCCGGTGCCGTAATTGGTCCGGCCCTTGGCGGAATTGTATATGGAAGTTTCGGAATGCAAATGGCTTATGGGCTTGACTCAGTTTGTATTGGCCTCCCCTTTTTACTTTTCTTCTGGATAAACAAACGTAGCCTTCCTGAACGAAAAGAAAAGGAAGCTTTGAAGGATAGTCTTCTCAAAGGGCTTCGGTTTGTATTGAAAAATGAAATCATGTTAGGTGCCATGGCTCTCGATATGTTTGCTGTTCTTTTTGGAGGAGCCGTGGCTCTTCTTCCTGTCTATGCAAAAGATATTTTATTTGTTGGATCCGAAGGGCTTGGATACCTCCGTGCCGCACCATCACTCGGAGCACTCCTTATGGCCTATTACCTCACATACAAACCACCTCTCGAAAAATCAGGGCGAGTTTTGTTATTCTGCGTGTTTGGTTTTGGGGTTTGTATGCTCGTGTTTGGACTTTCGGAATCCTTTCTTTTGTCCTTATTTGCCTTATTTCTTTCGGGAGTATTTGATAGTGTTTCCGTTGTGGTTCGCTCCACCATTATGCAAACTATGACACCCGAAGAGATGCGGGGCCGTGTCAGTGCGATCAATAAAGTATTTATTGGTTCCTCCAATGAAATTGGCGCCTTTGAATCAGGAGTTTCCGCAAAAATCCTAGGGCCTGTGGGTTCCGTCGTTTTTGGGGCGACGATGACGATACTCATTGTATTTTTTACCTTCCGGTTATCTCCTAAGTTGAAAGAGTTAGAACTGAAAGACTGGGTTTAAAAGTGCTTGGAAAATCTCTTTTCTAGGGAATACTGGACAAGCCATGTCAGATTTGATCCATGATTCCAAACTTCCTGCTGATAAAAAACACACCTTAGTGCTCCTCATACAAACGATGTTAAACGACGTGAACAAACAAATCACTCATTTAGGAATCAATAACTATATGAAACTCCAGGATGAAATTGCAAAGATCCTTGTTCCAGTTATCGAAGATAAAATGGAATGACGAATCAATCATTTGAACAAACTGGCGAGATTTTACCCATAACTTCGAGCCTGTTTTTTAAGAAAATCATCCATTCTGGTGGATTCGTTTTTTCTTTGGTGTGACAAAAAGAAAGATTTCCATTTTCTGTCTGAGCCCAAATCCATAAGTTCTTTCCCTTCCAAAAATCCGTCTGTCCCACTATTGTAGAATTTGAATCTAAAACAAATTTCTCTTTTGGATGTGACCCGTCCCAAAGAGAGAGAGACAAAATTTTTTCTCCATTCGAAAGACTCACCTTAGTTCCTAAAAAATAATTTTGTAAATGCAGGTGCAGACTTGATCCATTACTTTCCTCCCAAATAGGATCAACTCCATGAAACTTAAATTCAAACCTTTCACCGACCTTTGGCCTGACCAGACCTGAGAGTCCCAAGGTCTGGCGATAGGCACTAGAGAGAGCATTGGAGTTAGAATCAAAAAAACCTTCGTTATTGAATAGAACATTGGTTTGGAAAAGTGAGTTCTGGAAGCGTTCGAGAGAATACATACGGAGCTGGTTTTCTGTATTTGTATTCGATCCTCCTGAACTCACGGAAGAATTTGTAACAGGAAGGGCAACCCACAAAATTCGTTTCCATTCCTTAAGGAATTCTTCTGTGATGGATGGATGGTCCATTTTTACAAAGACCTCTTTATTTTTATCTCTTGCAGAGACCGAATAATTATAAGAACCCGTATAAATAATGTGATCATCAACTAACATAGTTTTGTGGTGTAACAATCCGCCCAAATATCGATCATTTTTATAGACAAAGTCTAGATTTCCATCTTCCCAAATCTGTGATGGAAATTCTAGATGTTGACTTAGATAGATTCCTTCTGGGTTAGAACTCATAGGTGCGTTATAAATTCCTTCAACCCGGACTCCCCTTCGGTTAGCCTCTAGAAGTTTTAAACTGAAAACGGGATCATAATGAGAATAGATTAAATATTTAATGGAATGTTTGGCAGAGTCCACAGCATCCAATAGTTGTTGCTGAATTTCAAGACCGGCTTCTGGGGAAACCCAATACTGCAAGGAACCAATTCTAAAAAATCCTCGCGGATTTCTACCCTCAAGAGTGGAAATGATACCTTCTGCCTCATTAGGAGAAATGTTCTGGGTCCAAAAGACATTGTGATCCGTATAAAGACCATGGGTGGTGAAATTTCCGGTCCCTGCAAAAAAACGAATCCCATCAAAGATCCAAATTTTTGTATGATGAATACCGGATCCAGACCATCTTTGTATCTCCAGACCAAGTGACTCCAGTTCACTATAATCTTCTTCCTTATCACCAAACAACTGAATTTGAACTCCCATTCGTTTTTTTAAATAAAGTTCGGTAAGGATTTCATAATCGTCTATCGAATACAAATAAGCCCGAATGGAAATTTTTGCTTTTCGAATCTCAGAAAGTAGGACCTCCTTTACAATTCTTTTTTTCTCTTCTGCCACGTCCCTACCTGGATAGGAAAAGTATAATTCTGAAACTGGAGAAGTAGAAACAAGAAGCCAAGAAAGATCATCTTTTTGTTTTGGCTTCTGACAAAACAGAACCAATATAGAAAATACCAAAAAAAGAATCCGTGAAAAATTCTTCATATCTCCAATCTCCCAAATATATATCCAAAGTTTGATTTGATGGGGATGGATTCAGGTAGGAATAACTGCGAGAATCCAATTCCAAGTTCGAAATAAGAATCTTCTTTTAAGGAAAGTTCCAAAAGACCTTCTCCTATAGAAAAAACTTCAAAATCTCTTTTTTGAAAACTAATCCTTCCATCAGAAGCACCACCCAACTTGTAAGGTAAAAAGTAGGAACCTACCATCTTTGCAACAAACTGATGATAGGTGAATTGTAGGACAAGTTCACTTAAATAGCCAAAACATCTTCCATTTCTTAAGGCAAAGTTTTTTTCATATCCAGATTCGGTCACTGCGGCGGAGGGAAAAATTTGAAAGATTTGGGAAATGTATGGGGTTTGGCCCGGATGGACTCCTAATGAAATGTAACCTTCTTTAATGATTTGGTTTTTTTCATTTTTTTCTTCTCTGTCAGAAAGAAAGTGAGAACTACGAAGTAAAAAATCACCAAACTTGAGTTCTGCTCCCCATTGGATTGCCTCACCTGAAATTGGAATCGAACCAGGTGTGTTTGCGATCTTGGAACTTGTGCGATCATTTCCTTTGGCCCAAAGAAAATCAAATTGTACTTCCAATAAATCAGCATCAAATCCTAAACCCAAATTACCGTTAACCAGAGAATCTCCATCGGCACCGGAAGTTTTAGTTTCCCTGGGACTGTCTTTTACATGCCGACCCCAAGTTCCAAGTTCTATATACTGGATTCCCATACGAAGTTTGAAGTAATCATCCCCATAAAGAAGACCAAAGGAATGTCTACGATGGTGACTTCGTCTGCTTTCGTTTGGTTCTGATTCTGCTGAGAAATTCGTTTTTCCATTTTGTGAATGAGGTAATAAGGAATGGAACCGGTCTTTATTGAATAATAAAGCTCCTGAATACTGATCCCAAAGGAAGAACTGTAAGGTTAAATTGGATTGCGGCAAGAATTCTAAAAAAAGACCCTCGCCCCCATCATAACTAGTTTGAAAACTCATAGGTCGAAACTTATGTTCGCGACGACCTACCCCCAAAAGAAACTTCGATGTCTCATACCCTAAATAGTTATTTTTTCCCAGATAATAGGGTTTTAGTCCCGTTTCTTTCCCAGTAGTTAGTTGAATGTCGATATCCCAAATGATCCGATTCCGCTTATTTTTATCTTTTAGGCCAACAAACATAGATTTGCTGGACGTTCTATTGAGATAAGAAACGCTCTGGAAATCAGAACCTATCTGGTCCATTTGAAAATCCCAACCAGGAGTTTGATTTTTTTTAACATTTGTCTCTTTTAAAAACAATTCATATCCCAAAATCCCAACTTCTAATCCCACTCCGTATCCAGGACTACTACCGAATAACAAAGATAATATGAAAATGGAGAGGACTTGGGAACGATTCAAAATTCCTCACGAAAAATTTCAAAATCGTCAGGGGACATTCCAATAACTCCAGACTTCAGCCATAGGTACTCACCAGTTACTACAGGGATGCGAAAAGGAGAATGGCTTTCTTTGTGCCCGAAGGAGGAAATGAGTTTGTATGTTTGCCCTAGTTTTTTTCGGATTTGGACGAATTCCCCCGATGAAATTCCGTTTCCAATGGTTTGGGTTGACTTGACCGTAAGGAGTAAGTCCGATTCCGAATGAAAGATCGGAAAAAACCAATCCTTACCATCGGGATCAACAATCCATGCACAATGGCCCGGGTTTAGAATTGTTGTATTGTATACAAAACTCTGGCCACCCAGACCTAAAGGTGATAAATTGGCAAACCGCGTTTGGTAGGAAACGAGATCATCGGTGCTCACTTCGTCTTCCACCAAATACAAACTTAAGTCTTCGGCACTCTCTGATCGATTGCAGAGATAGATCCATTCATTTTGAGACTCCTTTGGATTTGGATATATGGCCTCTAGTTGTATGGGGCCCCTACGTTCCAGAAAACTTTTTGGTTGGATGAGGGAAGGATCTGAAAAATAAGAATAGAGTTGTTCTTCTTGAAAAAAAGGAAGTGGAGTTCCAAAACTCAGCGAATAAGTATTTACTCCTGAAGTTTCTATCGTTAGAGGTATGGTACCGTTGCCATTCCCTAACTTTACTTCTATTTGGTTTCCGAAAGGAAGATTGGTGAGATAAGTGAATGCAGGTGTTAATCGCTCTACTTCCAAACTGCGATGTTTACTGGTTCCAGGACTGCGAAAGTCAGAGATACAATGATTCGATGGAAATAGGGAGCGAGAAAAAACAAAAGGATTAGGTTCTGGATGGAGGGAACGAGTTCCCTCCAAGGTTCGTTCCCTTATGATCTTTGTGTCCCAGGAAAAAAGAACTGGCCCCCCACTTTCTCTTCCCAAGTAACGAAGCGAACGGAAAGTTTCTGAAAAAAATCCGTCCGGCAATTGGTAGAAGTTCTCTCCATTACAAAGGGAAGGAAAAGTTGACAAAGTTTGAAATTGAGACCCGTTTGGTTTCCAGAACAAATACCGATTTCCATTTTCCCTTTCAAAAGAAACAACTCCCTCCTCAGGCCCGCTAAATCCAAAATCCAAAAAAGGAGATTGGTTCGGGTTGTATTCCAAAAGATCGGTAGAAAGTTTTTCCACCAAATCATTGTTTACTGATCCTGGACTAATTTGAAATCCATACTGCAAAAAATGGGGTGAGGCCTCCATTCGGCCATGCGGGTGTTCCCCTCCAGGACCAACTACAATCGAAAATCGATTTTGTTCTCTCAAACGAAGTAAATGGTGAAGTGATGGATCCGATTGAAATTCGGTTTTCTTTTTGCCCTTTCTTTCCTCCCAAATAAAGTCAGGTATTTGAAAGACAACTTTGGGAATGGGAAAAGGTTTTTCTTTTTCAAACAGATCCCAACCTAACCAAAGTTTCCTTGTCATTAGAAATGTGGCCCCTGATGGCAAAACCCATTCCTCCGCTGACAGTGGATAAATGGTATGATCAAAAATCCAATGGAGGGCGGAACCATCACAAGTATCTCCGGTATTTTGAAATTCGAAGTAGGCTGGGATTGGCATCCTAGAATCGAAGTGGTTCCCCGGATAGAATTCTGTGATTTGAATTTGATTGGATTGGCAGCTGGGGGGACTGCCTACTCTTAACTTCCTTTCCAACTGGTTCGGTAGGCCCGGATTTCCACAAAACAAATCCTTTGAATTCCAAAACTGAAATTGGTCACGGCAAGAGACCGAATTCCTTTGGTTGGAAAAAAACTCATTTCCCTGACGAAAGAAAAAATCCGAATCGTGATACTCTGAATTTCCCCACCGAACAACTATTTCTGTTCCTAAATTAGCTAGGAATTCTTTAGGAATAGGAATACCACTGAATCCAGGATCATCCGAGAGAATGGCAATTCCTCCTGGCAATAGTAACTTGGTCCGTTTAAAAAAAAGATCCGACTGGAAATAGTTTTTTGTCCCCTCTTTCTCCCATTCCAAAGAATGGGTGGTCGGACAAATCACGGAATCTTTCGGATTTTCCCATTCTATAAATCTTTGGTAAGAAGACTCAGAATGCCGAAAAACCTCCGATACGACTGGCTCTGCTGGTTCACAATGTCTTAACCACTCTTCATTTTGAGTTTCGATTTTTTCGGCGATTTCACTTAAGTTGGGACAAGGAAGTTCCAAAGAAATTAAGGTGCGTTTGTTTAGGGAACCTGAGAGTCTCTTCGTGGGAAAAACCACTTCACAAAGTTCATTTGTTCTCTGTAAAAATATAGGATGTTGTACAGCAAACTTCTGATATGTGACAAGGCCACTGGACCAAATCTGGGAATCCCATTCTAAGAGCGCACCTTCCCTCTCCGATTCCTTTTTCCACTTTCCATATTCCGTGAGAGTTGCGGCCCAATTTTTTCCTTTTAGATTCCAGGAGGGGTATTCGGTACTTTCTGTATCTAAGAGAGAAAACCCCTCTTTCCATTTTTCAGACAAAGTATCATTCGTTTTCCAACAAATCCGAAACTTTCCACCTAACTCACGCCAATATAAAGAAATAGGCAGCGAATGGAGACAAAGAATACCAGATTCAAAACTTGTATAACTTGTATTTTCAATTAAGTTCCCGGTTTCTTCCAAACTTCCATATTGGAATTCAAGTTTTGGTGTTTCTGTAAAACTATCACCAAACAATAAAAAGGGGGCTTTGTCTTTGTTTTGGCAGGAACCAAAGAAAAATAAAAGAAAGACAAGGGTTTGTTTTCGCATCTCCCACCTCTATGGCTCTGGGTGGGAAATCCAAATTTATGGTTCTATTTTTTTGAGTTTTTGGATGCCTGAATAAATTTTTTCCGCAAGCACAGGCCCAATTCCTGATACTTCCATTAACTCTTCTTTCGTTGCATCGGTTACCTTTTTTTTGGATTGGAAATAGGAAAGGATACTTTTTCGTCTACTGGCTCCAACGTCTTCCATACCATCCAAGATAGATTTTAGAGCTTTTTTCTTCCTTTGGACACGTTGGAAGGTAACACCAAAACGGTGAGCTTCATCTCGCAAATTCCGAAGAAGGCGCATCATAGGAGAATGGATGTCAAAACTATAAGGGTGTTTTTCTCCAGGAAAATAAATTTCCTCTCTTTTTTTGGCAAGACCCACCATAGGAATGTGGCCAAGCTCCAAAGCATTGGCAGCTTCTGCCGCTCGTGATAGTTGTGTCAGGCCACCATCAATCACAATGAGATCAGGCAGTGGTTCTTCTTCATTCACTAAATGACTGAGTCTTCTTGCAATCACTTCATGGATCATCCCAGGATCGTTGATCCCCTCATACCCACGCATTTTATAATGCCTATAACCGGCCTTATACGGTTTTCCATCCACAAACATCACCCCGCTTGCCACAGGAGAGGAACCTTGGAAGTGAGAGATATCATAACACTCGATGGTTCTTGGCAACACAGGCAAATTCAATTTTTCTTGGAGTTCCTTCATTGCCACCGATTGGTCTCGGAGTTTTGTGGCAAGAATTCGTTCCGTTAAACTTAAATCTGCATTTTTTTCTGCCAAACGAAGGAGAGATTTTTTTGGTCCCATTTCTGGGAATTTCAGTTTAATGGAAGTTCCAAATTTTTCTGTGATGGCTTCCAAAAAAACATCGTAATTCCCTTTGGCCGACGGAGGTAAAAAAACAATACTCGGAAGGAGAGTCACATTCAAATAATAATCACGAAGAAAAGAGGTGAAAACTTCTTCATCATCTGAAAAAGAAAGGCCTGTTAGTGGAAAGGATTTTTTACCTTCGAGTCTCCCTCCTCTAACTTCCAGAATGATCATCTGTCCCTCATCGTCACGTTTACTGATCCCAAGAATATCTTCATCTCCTCCATCCATACTAACGACAGTTTGTTTTTCTCTAACTTGGATGATTTTATCGATTCTGGTTTTTAAAAATCCAGCTCTTTCATATTCCATTTTTTCAGATGCCTGAACCATAGCCGATTTCAAACCAGAAACCAATCGCTCTTTTTTTCCTTCAAGAAAACTTAAAATCTCACCAACTAACTCGGCGTAGGTTTCTTTTGTAACATTTCCCTGACAAGGTCCAAGGCAACGCCCCATATGAAAGTTGAGGCAAGGCCTTTGTGGTTTTGCGAGAGGAAGTTTGAGTTTGGTTTTACGAATTGGAAAGATTCTATGTATCAATTCCAAGGTATCGCGGGCTGCTTTGACGTCCGTAAAGGGGCCAAAATAACGATCTCCATTGTCTTTGATCTTTCTTGTCAAAAATACCATGGGATAGTCTTCACTTGTCGAGACACAGAGAAAGGGATATTTTTTGTCATCCTTTAACCTAACGTTGAACTTTGGGTTGTATTTTTTTATGAGTGTAGCTTCGAGGAGTAAGGCTTCCTTTTCTGTAATTGTTGCAATCCAATCCAAGTCGAACAATTCAACATATAAAGCTCTTGTTTTCCGATCCTTTTGGTTGGGATTCAGATAGGACCTGACTCTTGACTGTAATTTCAGAGCTTTCCCTACATAAATGACTTCCCCACTTTCATTTTTCCAAAGATAACAACCGGGAAGACTGCCCAAGTTTTTAATCTTTTCCTGGATCGTTTTTAGAACTAGTGAGTCTTTCATATTGGCTTTCAGTGGGAATTTTACGTTTACAATTCTTAGACGATCTGTATCCCTAGGGTATGGATATGCGTAAAATGATCAAATTTATAATTTTTGGTCTAGAAGGTTTTAATTACGGAATCGGTGTCCCCACTCTCCTCGGCTATATTTACTTTTTCACCGAATGGTCAGGAGAAGAATTTCAAACTATTCTAATTTCCACTTCTATTTCAGTTTTCTTTATACTCGGGTTTTGTATTACATTTTATTGGATTCGATTTGCACCGGTCTCTCGGATCGGAAGGCCAGAAGTCACAAAACGAGATCATAAACTGGCCTATTTCTGGTTGGACCATTTAGAAAAAGTAGCAATCATCGATATGCTCATTCGGTATGCGATTGGATTTTTGTTCGTGATCGGAGCTCTACTCTTCTACTCAAAATCCAAAAACTTTGTCCTCATGAGTGAAATGGCAATCGGTCTTTTTCTTACCCTTGCCTTTACTGTTATTTTCCAATCCATCTTTATCAATTATGTAGAAAACAAATTTAATATTAAAGGAATCCTGCTTTCCATCAGAAACGACCATACAAAACGAATCAATACAAGAAACCTCGCTAGAGATTTGGGATTTCAAACTGTACTTGCCTTTTTTGCAGCAATCCTAGTTTTGTTTATCGTTAACTACCGACTTAATTTCAAACAAGAGTTAGACTTAGTTCATTCCAGTATGGAACAAGCAGCGATGGATTCAGAAACACTGATGCGAGTGACACTGGTCGACTTTCGGGATAGGCTCACTCTTTCTATCTTTGCAGAAAATAAATTAAAAGACCAAATTGTAAAAAAAGACCTGCAAGGGATCCGTGCGGTTCTAAACGAAATCCAACTTAAAAGTACAAATCATGCAGTGGAGGCTCTTTTCTACTACAAACCAGAAGAAGGAATCTTTGTATCCACAAATGAATACGACCGTTCCCAAACAGGATCCATATTTTTTATAGAAGATGTGGGGCTCGCAAAACAAGGTCCTCTTCGACATACAAGCATTCGTTCTCGTATTTCCGGCGACATTGTATCGCCTTACACACTACCGGTGTACCAAAATGATCAATTTTTAGGTTATGTTGGCGGATTTTTAAATATTGGCAAACTCTCTAGTTTTATATTAGGAAATATTAGAATAGGAACATCTGGGAAGGTTGGATTTTTTGATGGAGATGGAACCATTGTTTATTATACAAATAAAAAAGAAATTGGTAGTAACGCAAAAACAAAGTTAGTTTTTGATATTCCCTTCCAAAAAAATGAAGCACTCGGTTTTGCCGATTCGACGGAAGATGGAACCTTAAAAAGAATTTTCTATGTCAAAAACCCTGAGTTCAATTATATTATCTATTGTATTTTCGAAAATGCAGAGTTGTATGAAAAAACACTCACAAGTTTATTCACAACCCTTGGAATCTCGATTGTTGTCGTTTTGCTCATTGGAATCATCACAGTTCTTGTGATTGAGTCCAAACTAAAACCATTGGAGCGAATCAAAGTTAGAATCTCAGAAATGGTAAAGGGAAACTTACAATCCGATTTTTATGATTCTAGCCGAGATGAAATAGGTAGTATGGCAAATGCCATGTTTGATTTCCAAACCAAATTACGCCAAATTGTAAACCAAACACAAACTGTTTCCAATGAACTCACAAATACAAGTTCAGATATTTATGAGTCTATGTTATCCCTTTCTGATGCCGCACAAAACCAAGCAGCAAGTAGCGAAGAAATTTCTGCATCCGTCGAGGAAATTACAGCGGGAATTGAAAGTGTAGCCCAAAGAACAGAAACCCAATCCTTTACCTTGGCTTCACTGATGAAAAAAATGACAGAGCTCAACGGGGCGGTTTCCGAAATTGACAAAAAATTCCAAATTGCAGATGTGAGAGTGGAAGAGATCACAAACGATGCCAAGTTAGGTGAGAAGTCTCTCGGAGAGATGAAACTTTCCATGGATAAAATCTATCAGTCATCTTCAGAGATGACCAATGTTGTTGAAATCATTCACAATATCTCCGAACAAATCAATTTACTGGCACTGAATGCCGCCATCGAAGCCGCAAGGGCTGGTGCTAGCGGAAGAGGATTTGCTGTGGTTGCCGATGAAATATCCAAACTCGCAGATAAAACAGCAAAATCGATTGATGATATTGAAGAGCTCATCAAACAGAACGAAGGTGAGATCCAACAAGGCCAGGAAAAAATTGATCAGTCCATAGTGATTTTAAGTGAAACCATTTCTGGAGTTAACTCCATCAACCAGATGACAAAAGAGATTCGTTCTGTCGTCAGAAAACAAATTGAAACCAACGAGGAAGTTAACGAAGGTGTCACTCAAATTCGCGAACTCTCGGAAATGATCAAAGAGGCCACCGACGAACAAAAAATGGCGATGCTCGAAATTTCCAGATCTATGTCAGAAATCAATAACCATGCACAAACCACCGCCATGTCCAGTGAAGGAACTAAATCCAGTTCTCAAACCATGAACCAATTATCAGAAAGTCTACGAAGAGAGATCAATTATTTCCATGTCTAAACCAAAAAACAAAGTACCATTCAAAACAAGGTTCTATGCATTTCTCATCCCCTTGTTTGCAGGACTTATTTCTGCTATTTTAGTTAAATACTATGTTTTCACTCCCGTTCACATTCCAAACCAGTTTATGGAACCCACTTTAAAAAATGGATCCACGGCTTACTTCAATCGTTTGTTTCGATCCAAACACTTAGGAATTGGTGATGTAGTTTTGGTTCGGTCTCCACTTGATCCCAAGTCGGTATTGATTGCAAGGATTGTGGGTAAACCGGGTGACACGATCTATGTACAAAAGCGTATGGTCTTTCGTAATGGTGCCCTTCTTGATCCCACAAGTTTTCCTGAGTCCGCATCGAATGACATTCCCATGATCCCTCCTGGTAAAACAGAATCCGATGATATGCCAAAACTGACAGTTCCCGAAAAATCATTTTTCCTACTCGCTGACAACAGAGAACTCGGCGTGGATTCTAGGACCTTAGGTGTCATACAAGAAGGCCATGTCATCGCTACCTTATGGTAAAAAGAAGTGTAGAAGATTGGGTTCGATTTTTTGAATCCACTTTACTACTGATTGGTACTGCCCTTTTCCTTTCTGGAATTTTTTTTCTAGTCGCCTTCAACTGGAGTTTTCTCGATCGATTTGTGAAACTTGGCCTCGTTGGATTTCTAATCCTTCTCTCGTATGCGGTCACCATTATCTTTCGAAAAAAACCAATCTATTTTGAAATTGGCCTTACCCTTATTTTTTTCCTCACAGGAACGGAAATTCTAGTCTTTGGACAAATTTACCAAACGGGAGCAGATGTTTATGACCTTTTTTTGGGTTGGGCGGCACTCACCCTTCTCTTAATACCAGTTTCCCGGTCAGGAGTGGTGACTGGTCTTTGGATGGTCCTTAGTGCTACCACAGTTTTTTTGTATTCCAAGCAGGTAGAGGGGAATGGATCTTTTATTTTATTTAGTATCACCTCACTAATCTTTGGTGGGACTGGTATCGTTTTTGATTGGTTCAAAACGGATCGATTTTCTACCAAAACTAAATCATTTCTTTCGGTCCTTGGGCTGTTACTCTCTTTAGGTTTTCTTAATTTGGTAAACGTAAATTTATTTAGAAATCATAAGGAAATAGATTCGGGCCATTCTTATTTATTTTATCAAATTTTACTACCCCTCGTTTTTTATGGCGTTTTTTATTCCTACTATCGATGGTTTCGATTTCGATTGATGAACCTAAGTTTTATTTTACTTTTTGGGCTCAGTCAAGTGATCTTAAAATCCGCCGACATCTTTCAGATTTGGGCATATAGTTCCGGTGTTAGTTTTCTACAGTTTGGACTTTTCATCACAGGTTATACGATTTGGGCAGTCTCTCATCTGCAAAACCTACGAAAGCCAATACCCATCGAAGAAGGCAAACCATGAAATCTCCTTGGTACATTGAACTTTTAAGTTTTTTTGGATCCCTTCTTGCGGGCGGATTTTTTTTACTCTGTTTGGTTGTCCTTGGTTTATTGAACAACAAACAACTAGATCTTTTTTTGGGATTCTTTGTGATGATTTCAGCTTCCGTGTTATCGTTTATCCCGAGAAGGACAAAAAAACAAAGTTATGGATCCGTCTTTTTTTCTTTTTTATACCAAGGATTTTTTTTATTTCTTTTTGGTTTGTATGATATTTTTAAACCGGAAGATACCTCGATTCTCTGGATCATTTTAATTTTCCAACTTACCTTCTTTTTCCTATTTTCCAACCCCATCCAAAGATTTTTATCCCCCATTCTGTTTTTTGTATTTTCAGGAGTTTTACTTTATGAATATAAAATTCTTTTCCTCATCCCTATTCTAACAAGTGCTTGTTTGTTTTTAGTATACCATTATACATATCCTAAAAATAGAAAAGAAAACTTCGAAAACCTACCTTACTCTCTCAGCATTTCGCTTTTGTGTTTGGCAGGTTTTTCTTTTGTCCCAGAATTAAAACAAAGTCCGCAAATTGCAGAGTTTCAGTCTTTCGTTTTCTTTTTTGCAGGAGGTGTTTTACTCTACAAAGAACTAAAAATCAAAACCAATTCCCTCACGTTCGGATCTGTGATTCTTTTTTTTGGTCTAATCTTTTTTCCCACACTCGAAACTCCTGGAATCATTGTTTCCTTTTTCCTACTCCTCATTGGGTTTGTCAGGGGGATTCCTTTCCTTTCTTACTTGGCCTGGTTTTCTCTTGGGTTATTTTACTTTGCTTTTTATTACGACCTAGATACCACCCTTTTGGAAAAATCCAAACTGATGTTAGGTTCCTCTCTTCTATTTTTCTGCGCCTATTTTTGTTTACGTCTCTCCCCTATGGGCAAAAAAAGATGAAAGAAAAAATATCCCTTTTACTCATAGTCAACTTACTTCTGTTATCTGGATTTCTCACCCAGGCTGTCGTAAAAAAAGAGACAATCCGTAAAGAGGGTCGATTGGTTTTTCTACCCCTCCTTCCTCGAGACCCGAGGTCCTTATTCCAGGGGGACTATATGGTTCTTAATTATGACTGGAGTTTTTTGGAAAGTGAAGAAAATGCAGAGGCACCAAAACGAGGATGTCTAGTCTTTCGAATCCAAGAAGAAGTGTTCCTCCCTGTTCGGTTACAAGTCAATTTTGCTGACCTAAAAGCTTCCGAATTTTGTTTACAATACTACCGAAGTGATTATGACCTCAAAATTGGAGCTGAGTCCTATTTTTTCCAAGAGGGAGAGACGGAGCTTTATTTGGAAGCAAAGTATGCAGGGATTCGTTTTCTGGAAGGGAATACAGATGGAGACAAATTGTTGGTTGGTTTGTATGACAAAAACAAACAACGATTAGGCAGTAAGAACCAAAGGTAAGTCCACAAAAATTGGGCCCTCGACCTTTTCCCGAATGCACTGTCAAATCTGAGGAACGAATCTAAAATCTTTTGTTCGGCCCAAACCGCTTTTTGCGCTCTCTTTCAAAATCCATCCAGTAGTTTAAAATCCTCTCGGACGATTGCCCTGACAATTATAGGCAGTTATGGGCGGAAATTCTGAATTTCTTAAGGCTTCTACGCACCTTTAGGTCTTAAAATGAGTGACAGAGACCCTGAATTCGAAATTCTGTAATTAAAAAATCGTTTCATCTCTAGATACGAGCCTTTTAGGAGAAACTCATGGTAAAAATCGCAATCAATGGTTTTGGTCGCATCGGACGACTGGTGCTTCGTTCAGGAATCAAAGATCCCAATTTAGAATTCGTTGCAATCAACGATCTTGTTACACCGGACAACCTTTCTTATTTATTTAAATATGACTCCACTCACGGTCGTTTTGACGGTGAAGTATCTCACACAGACAACGAAATCATTATCGATGGCAAAAAAGTAAAAACCTTCTCAGAAAGAGACCCAGAAAAACTTCCGTGGAAAGAACTCGGAGTGGACTTTGTGATCGAATCTACTGGTCTTTTTACTGACCGAGTGGGTGCTGAAAAACACATCAAAGCCGGTGCCAAAAAAGTGGTGATCTCAGCTCCTGCCAAAGACAAAGACATCCCTACTTTTGTAATGGGTGTGAACCATGAAAAATACGATTCTGCAAAAGACAATGTAGTGTCGAATGCCTCTTGTACTACAAACTGTCTGGCTCCGATCACAAAAGTAGTTCTCGACAACTTTGGAATCGTAGAAGGCCTAATGACTACCATCCATGCGATGACAGCAACCCAACCAACCGTTGACGGACCTTCTAAAAAAGACTTCCGTGGTGGTAGAGGAGCAGCTCAAAACATCATCCCAGCATCCACAGGGGCTGCAAAAGCAGTAGGACTTTGTATCCCTGAAGTGAACGGAAAACTCACTGGTATGAGTTTTAGAGTTCCCACTCCAGACGTATCGGTTGTAGACTTAACGGTTCGCACAGAAAAACCAACAAGCCTTGCTGAAATCAAAAAGAAAATGAAAGAAGCAAGCGAAGGTTCTATGAAAGGAATCCTTGGTTATACAGAAGATATGGTAGTTTCTAACGACTTCCTTGGAGACATTCGTTCTTCTATTTTTGATGCAGATGCTTGTATTGAACTGAGTTCTACTTTCTTCAAACTGGTTTCTTGGTATGACAATGAAATGGGATACTCTAACCGAGTGCTCGACCTCGTTCGTTACATGGCAAAAAAAGGCTAAGATGAAATTACCTCTTCTAGAAGAACAAAATCTAAAAGGAAAACGAGTTTTTGTTCGTGTGGACTTCAATGTCCCTGTCGAAAACGGCAAAGCTACGGACAGAACTCGAATTGAAAAAACCCTTCCCACTTTGGAATTACTCATTTCCAAAGGAGCAAAACTCGTTCTCGGAAGTCACTTAGGTCGCCCCAAAGGCGGCCCTGAGGCCAAATATTCCATGAAACCGGTGTTTGATGTTCTTTCCGAACTTGTCAAAACCAAAGTTAGTTTCTCGGAATCTGTGATTGGCTCGGACGTGGTAAAGAAAACGAATGCACTGGGAGAAGGAGAAATTCTCCTTTTAGAAAATCTTCGTTTCCATAAAGAAGAAGAGGAAAATGCGGCCGGTTTCTGCAAAGAACTGGCCAAACTGGCAGATGTTTACGTAAACGATGCCTTCGGAACTGCTCACCGTGCCCATGCCTCTACAGAAGGTGTGGCACACCTACTTCCGGCTTTTGCGGGACTGCTCATGCGGAAAGAAATCGAAGTTTTGAGTAGCCTACTTGCCAAACCGGAACGTCCCTTTGTGGCCATCGTTGGTGGTTCCAAAGTCAGCTCTAAATTTGCCATTTTAAAAAATCTCCTCGAGAAGGTAGACCACCTCCTCATTGGCGGAGGAATGGCTTATACCTTCCTCAAATCCAGAGCCGTTCCCGTGGGAAAATCCCTTGTGGAACCGGAATTTGAATCCCAAGCCTTCCAACTCATTGATCGTGCTGGAATCCAAGGGGTTGACCTCCAAATCCCCGTGGACCATATCATTGCGGATGCTTTTGATCCCAACGCCAAAACCAAATCCGTTGACAAAATGGGGATTTTGGACGGTTGGATGGGGATGGACATTGGGCCGAAAACCATCGACAATTATGTAAAGGCAATCAAAGAAGCCAAAACCATTCTTTGGAATGGACCGATGGGTGTGTTTGAAATGGATAAGTTCTCCAAAGGGACCATCGAAATTGCAAAAGCCATCAGTAAATCCAAAGCTAAAACCGTTGTGGGTGGTGGGGACTCGATTGCCGCTGTAAACAAAGCGGGAGTGGCGGACAAAATCACTCATATTTCCACTGGTGGTGGTGCCTCCTTAGAATTTTTAGAAGGACGTGCCCTACCCGGTGTACAATGTTTACTCCCTAAGGAAGAAAAATAAGATGAGAAAGAAGATCATTGCTGGAAACTGGAAGATGAATTTGACATTAGCGGAAGCCGTTACCATCACCAAAGGTTTGGTATCTGCGAGTGATTCCTCTCTTCATGAAGTGATGGTTTTCCCAAGTGCTCTGCACTTGGAGTCTGTCTCGCAAATTGCCAAGGGATCGAAACTGATTGTTGGAGCACAAAATGCTTATCAATCGGGACTCACGGCAATGACCGGAGAAATCTCTCCAGTCCAACTTGCCGAGCTCGGCATCACAACCGTTCTTGTGGGTCACTCCGAAAGACGCCAATTTCTTGGGGAAACTTCCGAGTTTGATAACCAAAAGATTTCTCACTTCTTAAAAGCGGGACTTCGCGTGGTGTACTGCGTGGGAGAAACCTGGGCAGAACGAGAAAAAGGAAATACATTTACTGTCTTAGAAGACCAAATCAAAAAAGGACTCAAAGACATTACAAGTGACCTATTCGTTAATCTTGTGATTGCTTATGAGCCTGTTTGGGCCATAGGAACAGGAAAGGTGGCAACACCAGTTGAGGCAGAGGAAGCACATGCCTTTATCCGTAAGGAAATTGGTAATTTATTTGTGGGTGCCAGTGCGATCGCAGAGAAAATTCAAATTCTCTATGGTGGTTCGGTAAAACCGGACAATATCAAAGATCTACTCACCAAACCAAACATAGACGGTGGCCTCGTAGGAGGAGCCAGTCAAAAATTAGATTCATTTTTAGGACTTTTGAAATAAGGAAACACTATGGGATTTTTTGCAGGAACCATCCTCACACTTTTTATTCTACTTTCACTCTTTCTTATCCTTCTTGTCATGATCCAAACTGGAAAAGGCGGAAGTGCAGGAATGTTAGGTGGATCTACCGCCAGCCAATCAGTATTTGGAGCATCTACTGCTGACGTGATGACAAAAACCACAAGAGTGGCAGCGATTCTTTTCATCGTTCTCTCTTTGGCACTATCCTTTGTATTCGCTAAAAAAGACGAAGTTTTAGTTCCCGATCTAGAACCAAGTTTAGAAGCTCCGGTAGAAACTGATGGAACACCTTCCGAAGTACCGGCTCCTACTACTACTCCTTAATTT
The DNA here is from genome assembly GCF_000332455.1 of Leptospira vanthielii serovar Holland str. Waz Holland = ATCC 700522. Classification (GTDB taxonomy): domain Bacteria; phylum Spirochaetota; class Leptospiria; order Leptospirales; family Leptospiraceae; genus Leptospira_A; species Leptospira_A vanthielii. Next base: position 349,549 of record NZ_AOGY02000051.1, read on the forward strand.
ATTCTTCTTCTGTGTCAGCCTCTTTGCTGAGACTGGCATTTCCGAAAAAGAAACTAGATTAGATAAGGAAATCCTTAGCCTTTACCGAGAAATCGCTAAAGCTAGGGAGCTTCTTACCTACGAACATCTCACTTCTTTACCTGCGAACACAACCATACATTTTATTGGAACCTATCCCAATCGGACAGGGATTCGCATTCGCAAATACAAAGTAGATCCAGACCCACAAAATAAAAACCGAATCAAACATTCGGAAGAAAAATCGATCCTCCTCGAATTCAATGGATCCGTTCTTTCTAAAGTAGAAGTTTTAGTAGTTACAGAAGATACAGAAATCGAACAAAAAACAAAAACTAAAATCACAGATACATCTCCACTCGATACATCACTCAACGATATGGTGATTAGTTTTTCAGGCCTGGACGGGTCAGATAGTTTTCCACTCTCTTCTCTTCGTAATGATGAAATCAAAGGGGAACGTAATGATTTCAAAAAAGATTTTTATATCAAATTTCTTTTAGACTTTCATAGCCAACTGACTTCTATCTCCGCCTTACAAAAAACTGGTGGAAATAAAAGTCAAAAGTCCATGTTCAAACAATTGAACCAGTCTTTAGGGTATTGATTTTGCCTGAAAATTCTCAAAATAGCGACTCAACATCCGTTGAAAAAGTGGCAGAAAAAGCAAGGGAACTTGAAGCCATTTACGATGTGGTACAAGATCCACTGGTTCTCATTGATTCGGATTTTAATATCCAAAGAGCAAACCTTGCGACCATTCTATTTGCCAAAAACAATAAATATGATGAACTTCTTGATCGTAAATGTTATGAAGTTTTGTACCAACGAAGTGACATCTGCCCTTATTGTCCCAAAATTAACGTCAAACCCAAAGACAAAAACCAAACTTATTCCACTCCCATCACAAGAGAGATTTTTTTTCGGTCAGAGGATAAAAAACAAACTCTCTTACTCGAATTTTATCCCTATCCCAAACAAGAAGATCTATTTTGGATGGTGGAAAAAATCTCTGATGTCACCAAACAAAGAGACAAAGAAGAAGAATCATTCCGAATGCGAAACCTTGCCTCTCTTGGAATTTTAATTTCCGGAATTGCCCATGAGTTAAATAACCCGCTAACAGGAATTAGCCTAACACTACAGAATCTAAAAGCAAATTGGCAAAACCAACCTCCTGAACAAATTGAAAAAAGATTGGATATGATTAAAAATGATATTTCGAGAGCTGCGATCATTGTCTCGGATATCATTTCTTTTGCAAAAACAGATAAAGTAAAAGTGACTCTCGGAGATATTGTTGAAACCATCAACCGTGCTAAAGATACAGTGATTCGTCTTTATCCCCATTTGAGTAAAAACATAGTTTGGCGGATCTCCTGCGATTATGAATACCAATTTCCTTTTCACCCAGGGAAGATGGAACGTCTGTTTATGAATTTATTTCGTAACTCTTTACAGGCATTCGATTATAGGCCGGGAGAGATCTCAATTGAACTTCGAAAAACAAAAAACTGGCTCCATATCATTGTGGAAGACAATGCGGGTGGAATTCCCGATGCCATCATCCAAAAGATTTTTGATCCATTTTTTACTAGTAATAAATCGGGCACAGGGACGGGTCTTGGACTCTCGATCTGTCACTCCATTGTCAAAGAACATGATGGTAATATTTCGGTGAAGTCCGTAGAACAAAAAACTCGTTTTACCATTTCCTTTCCTCTTACAAACGATATCACGGAGCAAAATCCATGAAAAAATCAATCCTTATAGTTGAAGACATCCATTCCATTCGCGAAGCAATTATGGATTTACTCAGCACAAAATACAATGTTTTCGGTGCTGAACATTTTGAAGAGGCAGTTTGGTATCTAACGAACGAAAAAATTGACTTAACCATTACAGACATTCGTCTTCCCGGTAAGTCGGGAATTGACTTAGTCAAACTCATCCAAAAAGAATTTCCGCATGTACTCTATGCGCTAATGACTGCCTACAATATTAATGAATACATTAAATATGCAAAAGATCTTCATATTTGGAATATAATTCCAAAATATAGTTTTTTAGACATCCACCTAATCGAAGTAATGGTAGAGAAACTTCTTTCCAAAGATATCTTTGGAATCGAAAAATATTTTTCAAACGATTTCAAAGTTTATAGCGACAATTTTAATAGTGAGTTTGAAGAGGCTCCAACAAACGGCATTATTTACAAACAAATCAAATCGGATCAAGACAGATCAATTCTCTGCGGAAAAATCTCTAAAAATCTAATCCAATTAGGTGCCCCAAAAGCCATCCAACAAGTGTTAGAAGAATTAACTTCCAATGCAATGATTCGTGCTCCTCGCACTCACGAAGGAGAATACAAATACCAATTTGAAATCCCAAGCCATGACATGGTAGTCCCCTTAGACAATATCCAACTGATGCCAGATGATTATTTCCTAATTGGATACGGCGCCACTGAAAGTACAATTTTTATTGTTGTTCGCGATCAATTTGGCTCTCTTCGAAAGGAAGAAATTTTACACAGGTTAGACAGGCATATTAGTATCGATGATTCTACAGGTTTCCCCAAAGGATTAGAAGATAGCCATGGCCGTGGACTTTATATTTGTCGGGAAATCTCAGACCAACTCATATTCAATATTGAACCGGGCGTATGTACAGAAACCATAGCGATGATTAATCGGGAAGGACGGACTGGTTTTAAATCACTTTCTATTTATGAAGTGGATTCAAAATCCAAAACCTAATTAAATCCAATTTGTATTGAATTTCTGGATTCATTTACACCTGTGAGAACTCAAAAAATTTGAAACTGCATCAAATCAGATTTTGATTGCATATAGAATGCGGAATTTGTTTTTCCAGGAAAAAACCGAACCGGTAACTCGGATGGGGGAATTCTTTTGGAACGAATCAAACTTCCATTTGTATTATAAACTTGAATTTCTGATTCTATAACAGCCACGTAAATCGAGTCCATATTAAAAATGGATTGGTATACCCCACCGACCTTGGATTTGGTTTTCTCCCAAACCAATTTTCCATCCTTGTAAAATGCCAAAGAATCAGGTAAATTAAAAATCACAGATCCATCATTTCCAGTGACAAAATAAAGTTTATGTGGGTAGAACTTAGGGAGAGAAAACTCTTCGACCGATTCCCCCGATTCATCAAACACTTCAATAAAATCCTTATCTAACAAGGAATAATGGATCGAAGAAAATTTTCCATCAGGAGACAAAGATACTGATTTAAAGAACGAATCCTTTTTGTCCCTGGAGAGTTCTTTTTCAAAGAGAACATTCCCCTTTTCATCCAAACGGTATAATTCGCCACCAGAAAAGAGAACAATTACACCTTTATTTTTGGAATCAAATTGGTAATCGGTTAAAAATCTTCCGTTTAACTCTGATTTGCCGACCTTGTTGCCACTTTCATCCATTAAAAAGACAGTATTATTATCACCCGATAAATATAAAACAGGAGAGGCAAAGTATCCACTCCGTGGATAGGAATTGATTGGTTTTTTCCAAAAAAGTTCTCCTGCGTCCGAGAAAAAGTTAACCTCATCTCCAATCTTTTCATACAATAGATATCCATTTGTTAGTAAAGGAAAGTCGACTAAATACTTAGGATCTGCTTCTAAAAATTTCTCAGTTCGAAAAGAATAATACCTGCCCCCTACTTTGTATCCATTGATTGTTTTCAAAGGATCTTCCCCAATTTTCGGAGAAGTAGTTCCAAATCTTCCTTCACTGTTCCATACCCAAGTTTCACGGATGCTCGGAACAAGATTCATATCCACATCCCAACTAAAAAAGAATAATAGGAAAAAACAAAATGAATAGATGATCGTCTGCCACATGTTAAACGTTCCTTTGTTTTAATGACTGGTATAATAAAAATAATGCTGTATTACTCGCATTTTCTCGAATTCCTTCTCTGTTTCCAGGAAAAAGATAAGAATGGGTTTGGATAGAACCATCAGGAGTTTTTAAGCCAATCCAAACAGTTCCCACAGGTTTTAACTCAGTTCCCCCGTCAGGCCCCGCAATCCCAGTGATAGAAACGCAATAATCGGCTTTTGTTTTTTCAGAAATCCCTTTTGCCATGGCTTCTGCTGTTTCTTTACTCACAGCACCGAAATTATTCAATGTATCACGGGGAACACCTAACAAAGATTCTTTCATTTGATTTGAATAGGTCAAAAATCCGCCTACAAAATAAGAACTAGAACCCGGAGATTCTGTTAGTTTTTTTCCAAGAAGACCGCCTGTACAACTTTCTCCCACAGCAATTGTCAACTTTTCAGCGAGTAAGTATTCATGTACGAATTCGAAAACATCATCAGAAATAATTTTTGGATACTGCGCTTCTAATCTTTGAATGATTGTATCTAACTGTTTAGAATCAGTCGATTGAAAAATACATTTAATATAACCCCGGTTTGCCGTAACTCCCCAGTCTACATTTTTAAAAAGCTCTTCTCTGAGTGCTTCCACAAAGTCCTTTTGGTACAAAGACTCACCGATATTCCACAACCATTTAGTCCTTTGGACTAAATTTTCACGGGGATAAATTCGTTTGAGCTCAGGTACAAGTCTACGTTTAAACATCTCCTTCATTTCGGAAGGAACCCCTGGCATACAAACCAAATAGGAGTTAGGTCCGATTGGCTCCACAAAACCTACGGCAATTCCCACCGTATTGTCTAGAGTTTTGCAATCTTCGGGAACATGCGTTTGGCGAAGGACTGTAGGTAAGATATCGCTGTATTGTTTTCCCCTGGATTCATAAATACGTTGCAAACGGATCTTAGCTTTTTCTACTGAATAAGACTTTTTTTTACTCAGTTTTAAAACGGTTTCTAAAGTATAATCGTCTTCTGTCGGGCCAAGACCACCAGTCATAAGAACAAGGACTGGTCTTGTTTCTGTCAGCTCTTTCAAAACCTGTAACTCAGAAAGAATGAGATCTGGATCATCAGGTAGAGCGATGAACTTTTTTACCTTCCAACCAAGTTCAAAAAGTTGGTTTGCCATCCAACCAGAGTTTGTATCCAAACTACGACCTGCGGTAATCTCAGAACCAGTCGAAACAATGACAATGTATGGTGCTTCCATTGGAATTCTTTTATATCTCTTCTTTTGACATTTTCTCAGGTGCAGAAATTCCAAGAAGTTTGAGTCCACTTTCTAATGCCAACTTAGTATACAATACAAGGACAAGAAGTGTATCTCTTTCGCTTCCCGATTTGTCTTTGATCCGGTTGTCTTTTTGTGAATAAAACTTTGTGAACGACTTACTGAGTGATTGTAAATAGTTTGTAAGCCGATGTGGTTCAAAACTTGTAGCAGTGTCATATACTTCTTCTTGGAGTCTTGCTACCCAAAAGAGAAGTCGTGTCCGTTCTTCTTGTTTTAAAAATTCCACAGAAATTTCTGATTCCAGGGGTTTGAATTCCATAGGAACTTGTAATTCACGAAAGATAGAACAGATCCTTGCATGCGCATACTGAATATAGAATACAGGGTTTTTATCGGATTCATCTTTGGCTAAATCCAAATCAAAATCAAGCGGGGCATCGGAGCTTCTCATTAAGAAAAAATACCTTCCCACATCCTTACCTTGTTTGCCCAAATAAGAAAGTAAGTCCCTCATGGTTTGGAAAATTCCCAAACGTTTACTCATTTTTACTTTTTCTTTGTTCTCAATCAAATTGACCTGTTGCGCGATAAGAATCCTGAAACTCTCTTCCGTTTTTCCAAAAGATTTCACTGCCCCTTTTAATCTGGCAATGTATCCGTAATGGTCCGGTCCCCAAATATCAATCAGAGTATCAAATCCTCGTGTGAACTTATTGTAATGGTAAGCAATGTCTGCCATCAAATAGGTAGGCCGGCCATCCTCTCTTCGGATCACACGATCCTTATCATCTCCGTATAAAGTGGAAAGGAAATGGAGTTTTCCATCAATAGTTGTCACATCTTCTGTTTTCAAAATAGAAGGAACCTTTTCCACGTCACCCGCTTCATGGAGACTACGTTCGCTAAAGAACAAATCAAAGTTCACACCAAAGAGTGCCAGATCTTCTTTTTGTCGGCCTAAATTGTAATCCACTGCATAACGAGAAAGAAAGTCAATCACCTCATCCCAGTTTTCTTTGGCTACAGAATCAAATACAAATTTGGTGCTTGTTTGGTCTTCCAAACATTGAATGGCAATGTCTTTAATGTATTCGCCTCGGTAACTTTCCTTAGGAAGAATTCTTTTTTTGATGAGTTCGATTACCGACTCCTCAGATTCCTCTTCTTGGAAACTAATGGCCTCACCTTTGGTTTCAAAAATTCGCAGTAAAACTGCGACACCAAGCAAATACACTTGGTTTCCATAATCATTCACATAAAACTCTCGTTTGACGCTATGACCAAGGCTTGTAAGTAAGTTTGCCAGTGCATCCCCATAAGCGGCAGACCTAGCGGAGACAATATTCATGGGTCCTGTAGGATTGGCAGAAACAAACTCGAGAAGGATTTTTTCTTTTTTCGGTGATTCTGCAAACTGAACACCGGGTGACATGACAGATGCCACATATTGATTCAAATAATCAGAATGAATTCGGAAATTGATAAAACCGGGAGGGGAAAAACTAACAAACTCGAACATAGAATCATTATTAATTTCAATAAGGACCGCTTCCGCAATCTCCTTCGGATTTTTGTTTAATACATTTTTGTTTTCTAAAGCGAAAGGGGAAGAGTAGTCTCCAAATTTTTCATCCCTCGAATATTCGATTCGAATTTTTAATGAATCTTTAACGGAGGTAAGGTTATTTTTATTTAGATAAAGATCGATTGCTTTCTCTAATTCAGATAATACAAGTTGTTTTAATAGTTGATTTACATTCATTTTTTAATATTTGATTTCCATCTTAAGTTTGTCCGAATTCTGCCAAAGTTCAAAACTTCTTTGTTTGAACCTAGTTACAAAATGAGGAATACTTTCTTTTTCTTCCCTGAGAGTGGATTGAAAAGTTTCGGATTGATCTTTTCCCGTTATATTTTTTCTATTTTTTCGCAAGTCCTCTCCCTTTAAGAGAAGTTGGACCAAAGCAAAAAAAACAGAAAGAGTCATACAAAGTAAAATTGTTTTAGTGAGAGAATTCATAAATACCCTATCGTTTTGTAAAACTCGAAGTATGTTTTTAACTCTTTTCCAAATAGAGAACGCAAAAACTGATTCAAAATCAGATCCCCATCCCTATACTCCGTTTCCCGAGGGAACATACCCACTACGTTTGAAAATTTCTTTGATAACATAGTATGAAATAGTTTCAAAACAGGCAAATGATCTTTGGGAATAGGATGACAATCAGAACATAAAAATTCACGGTCATCCACAGAAAAGTAGGCCGCTTGTTTAGTAAGGACCTCCTCCCCACAAGTATGACAATAGAATTCTGTTGGGAAATGGCCCATATGAGATAAGGCTCGCAATTTAAAAAAGGGAAGGATTTGTTTCTGAAAACCCTTTTCATTGCATGTATCCAAACTCCCCGAGAGAAGTTGGAAAAGAAAGGGATGACTTTCCCCTTCAGGGTAAATCATCGAAGTAAGTTCTGTCAGATAAAGTACAAACAACGTACCCAGATAATCAGATTTTAATTCATCATACCGGTTCACAAGATGGACTTCCTTAATAGACTTCCAATCCTTCTCAGCTTGATCATAATAATCAAGTTCCACGAGAGATCCAAGCTCTGTGGTGATGATGGCGCGACGTTTGGACTTACGAATTCCTTTACTTAAAAAATTCATCCTACCTTGCGTTTCACCAGCAAGACTAATCACTCTGTCACTATCTCCAATATCTCGACTTTGGATGACAATCCCTCTTTCTTTTCGAATGGCCATTTATCTTTCAAACACCAAATCCAAACACTCATCTTCTTTTTTACGCATAAGGATGGCATCGTCTTCATTTGTTTCATGGTCATACCCAAACAAATGTAAAATTCCATGCACTAGCAGGCGATAGAACTCATCCACGAGACTATGTCCAATTTCTTTTGCTTGGAGAATGCAGGTATCCATAGAGATGACAACTTCACCTAAGATCTGAAAGGGGATGGGCGGTGATTCTGAATAAAGAGGGAAAGATAAAACATCAGTGGTTTTGTTTAAGCCCCTTCTCTCCCGATTGATTTCTTGCATAAGGCGATCATCCACAACTAGGATGGAAAGTTCTAAGGACTTTAAAAAATCGGGACTAAGGTATTGGAGAATCCGTTCACAGTTTTCCAAAACTAATTCAGGTCTGATACTTGAATCCCCCCACTGGTCGTTCCAATGAGTCAAAACCATAAGTGAAGAATTCATTTTTTAGTTTTTTTAGTACCAGCAGCTTCCAATGCTTTGGTATCTTCTGGTTTTGGGTATTTAGGCCTTTGGTGTAAACTTGAAAGTAGTACTTCTTTAAAACTGGCTTTGATGATTTCCAAATCACCAATGGTAAGACCACTTTCGTCTAATTGGTTTTCTGCCAATTTGGAATTGATGATTTTACGAATCAGTTCATCCAAACTTTCTTGCGAAACTTCGTCTAACGAACGTGATGCAGCTTCCAAAGAATCAGCAATCATCACAATCCCTGTTTCTTTACTTTGTGGTTTCGGACCTGGGTATTGAAAATCTTTTTTGTTAATATTTTTACGAGCAGAGGCAGAAATATCCTGTAACGCCTTATGATAAAAAAATGCCATGGTCGAAGTTCCATGGTGTTCTGGTATAAAACTTATGATCTCCCGAGGAAGACGTGCTTTTTTAGCCATCTCAATTCCATCTAACACGTGATCAATGACAGTCTTTGCGGCCAAGGCAGGATTATCTTTATCAATATGTTCTGGTTTTGGAATTAAATGTTGATTTTCGACAAAAAAACCAGCATTAGGTATTTTTCCAATATCGTGAAAATACACACCCACACGAACAAGAAGTCTATCTAAGTTTAGATTTTGAGCTGCACGTTCTGACAACGCTGCCACCATAAACGTATGTGTATAAGTCGACGGGGCTTTGGTGAGAAGTTGTTGCAAAAGAGGATGGCCAGTGTCAGCAAGTTCAATCAGTTTGAAACGCGTAGGAATATTAAATACATATTCATACAAAGGAAGTAAAAACTGAACCGCAGTGGCACTAGCAAATCCATTGATAAAACACATCACAGTGATTCTAAATAAATTGGAATTACTTAAGTCCCGAAAAAAACCAGACCCTGTGACCACAAAAAATTCTCTTCCATCAAACAAATACCCGGCGGTGGTAATCAGGATTTGGACAAAGGTTAGTAAAAAACCTGCCTTTAAAAAATCAATTCGTTTGAGAAGTCGCCTTCCATAAATCGAACTCATCACAGCAACAGTAAAGGCCAACATAAAGGACGTTGGGTTGTAACGAGAAGCAAAGAATACAGCAAAGGAAAGAAAAAATCCAATGGCAATGGAAAGTTGTTCGTCATAAACAAAGCCAAGAAGTAAACAGAGCATCCCAACAGGAACAAACATTCCAAAATAGTATACTGCCGATAAATCACTGTCAGTTGCATAAAAGATCTTGGAAAGAAGATAAATCGAGGCGATCACAATCCAAAGTGTAAAAAAGATAATCAAATTACTGGAAAGATCATTCAACCGATTGGGTCTGTAACGAATGAGATAAAACCCAACGATCACAATCAGAACACATTGGGTTAGAAAAATAGAAACAATCGATGCCAAGTTGGCCCTTGTTGCATAACGATTCATCATCTCTAACTTTAATTTGACTTCGGGAGTGATCACGTCTCCTGCACGAACAATCACTTCATTGGCTTGGATCCGACTCTTTTGAATCGGAACGGAATTCGTAGCCCGCATACGAGCATTTTCTGTTTCTTCCGGATTGTAATTACACGCAGGATAGGAATATACATAATACAGTCCAATCCGAGAGACAGCTTTCAGAAGTGATTCAGAGACATTTGGCAATTTCTCAGAAGCTAACTTAGATAATACGGAAGCAACAGGTCCCTCTTTATAAATTTGGGATCTTGGGATCACTAAATTTCCATCGATGATGGACGTTTGGTCTTGGGTTCCAATGTTACGAATCTTGGCCCCTGCTTTGTCCAAATCTCTGGCAAAACTTAAGTCTTCTTTTACAATACAATATTTGGAAAAAATTAAGTTTGTATATTGTTGTATAAAGTTCTTTAATTTGTCTTTTTTCGGATAATCCAAAATGGCTTGGATTTCTTCATTGGTGCGGTTACGCCATCTGGGAATTTTGTCCTTCACCCCAGCAGGAGTTCCCTTTCCTTCAGCGAGGATGGTGCGTAGGATTTCGATATCTTCCGAAAGATTCGTATCAATTCCTGCGACTAAAACTCCGAAGTCTTTATCAAAAGCAAACGGAACACTGGCGCTTGCTTTTTGTTTCTCAACGTTTGTTTTTTCTGTATCTTCGTAAGAAAATTCTTTTACCGATTGAATGGTCTCTGGAGCAATTTTACCTTCGGAAAACAATCCATCCGGGTCCGTATTAACACTTGTTTGCCCAAAAAAAGGAATCGAAAGTACATAAGTCACAAAAAGGAGTGTAAGCGAAACCAGAATGATTTGTATGTTTCTGACAACAGAGACTGGCCTAACTTTTGTTAGAAAGTCTGTTACTTGAGTCATGGAGGAATCTAAAATCTTTTTCATGGTTTTTTAGAGAAGAGACTTTCGTTCTCTTCGAATCGCCTGACAATAGATTCGACGATTGGGTGGCGTGTAATATCCTCTCTCCCAAAGAAAATCGTTTCAATTCCGTTTAGATTACGAAGGGTATACACTGTTTTTTCTAGTCCGGAACGCCCGTGAGCCAAGTCGATTTGGGTGGCATCCCCGGAGATTGCCATTTTGGATTTTTTACCAAAACGAGTGAGAAACATTTTTAATTGAGGCAAAGTGCAGTTCTGCGCTTCATCTAAAATGATAAAGGAATGAGAGAGAGTACGCCCTCTCATAAAAGCAATGGGTGCAATCTCAATTTTACCCACTTGCAGATACTCTGTTGTTTTTTCAAAACCAATACATTCGTGTAACGCATCATAGATGGGGCGTAAATAAGGATTTACTTTTTGTGTTAAATCTCCCGGTAAAAATCCCAAGTTCTCTCCGGCTTCCACCGCCGGACGAGTGAGAATCAACCGGTCCACTTCCCCGGTTTGCATCATCCGGCACGCAGTCGCAATGGATAAAAATGTTTTTCCCGTTCCAGCAGGACCCATAGCAATAGTGATGTAGTTTTTGTGAAGGCTATCCACAAAACTTTCTTGGTTTTTGGTGCGAGGAAAGATGGGTTTTCCTTTAAAGGTAACAAAGATTTTGTCTCTCGGGGTCCAACTCTCTCCTTCCTTTTGGAAGTCAGAGGAGCCGGGGGTCGGCCAACCACCACTCGAGTCTTTTACCTTATTCACAAGGTAATCAATATCAAAAAAAGAATACTCAGCTTTGTCAGGTCTACGTTTGAAATTTTCTTCCACTTTGTGGAAGGTATCCAAGGCAACTTGAACTTGGTCCTCGCTCCCTTGGATGATAAGAGATTTTCCCCGAGGGATGAGTTTTACATTGAGTCGACTTTCCCATAACGGGAGTTTGCTGTCTCCAATCCCACAAACCGTTTGGTAGAGGGATTCTTCCTGAAATGTAAAACTTTCATCCATATTAGATAGTGACTACCCTGAGCTTTAGTTCTTCAAGCTGTTTTGCATCGACAGGCCCCGGTGCTTCACTCATCATACAAGTTCCTTTTTGTGTTTTTGGGAAAGCAATGACATCCCGAATAGAAGTTCCACCCGTGAGTAACATCATAATCCGATCCACACCAAAAGCAATTCCCCCATGAGGTGGAGCTCCAAAAGAAAGGGCATCGAGTAAAAATCCAAATTTGGATTTTGCATCTTCTTCGCCAATTCCAATGGCTTCCAAAACAAGGCTTTGGATTTCTGGATTGTGAATCCGAATCGAACCACCACCAATTTCCGTTCCATTCAAAACTAGATCATAAGCTTTAGCACCAATCGTAGAAAGGTCAACTGATTTCCCTGCTTTCCAATCTCTTAGTTTATCAAAGTCTTCTTCTTTGGGCGAAGTAAAAGGATGGTGGAGGAAGGTCCAAGTTTTTGTGGCTTCATCCAACTCAAACATAGGAAAATCCACGACCCAATGGAAACTATAAGGAACCTTAGGTGGATCGTATTTTTCAGATAATTTCAAACGCAGTGCCCCAAGAGAAGCATTTACAATCTTAGAAGAATCAGCTCCGAAGAAAACCATGTCCCCTTCTTTCGATCCTACGGCTTTTGCAATCGCCGCAAGTGCTTCCGGAGTGAAACGTTTGGTGATGGTGGACTCGAGGCCCGCTGCCCCATGTTTCATGTAAGCAAGACCTTTCGCACGAAAGTCCCGAGACAACCAACCGGTCAGGTCTTCGATTTCTTTTCTGGAAATCACAGAACCACCGGGAACACAAATGGCTTTTACCACCCCACCGCTGGAAACAGCAGCACTGAATACTTGGAAATCAGCGTCTTTTACAATCTCGGATACATTCACCAGTTTCATTCCAAAACGAATGTCTGGTTTGTCCGAACCGTATTCTTCCATAGCCACATGATACGGCATGGTCATAAAGGGTGCATTCACTTCTAAGTGAAACACTTTCTTTAAAGCATACGCCCACATGGCTTCTATCTCGGAGCGGATGTCGTCTTCTGTGACAAAAGAAAACTCCATATCAAGCTGAGTGAATTCAGGTTGGCGGTCTGCTCGTAAGTCTTCATCTCGAAAACATTTTACGATTTGGAAGTAACGTTCCATTCCCCCAATCATAAGAATCTGTTTGAAAAGTTGGGGAGACTGCGGCAAAGCATAAAACTCTCCAGCATTCAAACGAGAAGGAACTAAAAAGTCACGTGCCCCTTCCGGAGTGGATTTATTTAAAATAGGAGTTTCAATTTCCAAAAAGGATTTGTTATCTAAATATTCTCGCAAAGCAAAGGTTAGTTTGTGGCGTAGGATCAAACGATCACGAAGTTCTTCGCGGCGCATATCCAAGTAACGATACTTCAAACGAATTTCTTCGCCGGACGGATCAAACTCATCTAAGGTAAAGGGAGGAGTTTTGGATGTGTTTAAAATTTCAACAGATTCAGCAATTAACTCGTATTTGCCGGTCTCCATTTTGGGATTTACCGATTCTGCATCACGAAGTGATAGTTTTCCTTTTACCGCAATTACAAACTCAGAACGAATTTTTTCTACTTTTACGAAGTCGTCCCCTAAAATTTCTTTACGAGCTACAATTTGTAAAATTCCGGAACGATCACGAAGGTCGATAAAGATCACTCCCCCTTGGTCACGGGTACGAAATGCCCATCCGGAAAGGAATAAAGTTTTACCAACAGATGCATCCGATACACTCGTTGCACTCATTCTATTTTTATATTCTGATGTTACCCACTGATTCAATTGAAAACCTCTTTATAATGGAACGTTGTCGAAACGGCTGATCTTCGGATTGAACATCAATGGAAAATCGGCCGTTGCACCCGCCCTGTTTTTGGCGATGATGATCTCAGCCATTCCCCTTTTGTTTGGGTCTAGCTCTTCGGGAGGTTTCACCATTTCTTCCCGATATATAAAACATACAATATCCGCATCCTGCTCAATGGCACCTGACTCCCGTAAGTCGGAAAGTTGCGGCCTTTGGTCTTTGGATCGGTTTTCAATGGAACGGTTCATCTGCGATAAAGCGATAATGGGGCAACCCACTTCCCGTGCCATTTGTTTCAGTCCCCTGGAAATATTGGCAACCTCTTGTTGCCTTCCCCCCATGGCTGCTTTTGGATCACTCATTAGCTGTAAATAATCCACAATCACTAGCCCCACTTCTTCTGTAGTCCTGAGTTGGCGCAGTCTTGCCGAAAATTCTTGGATGGTCAAATACCCAGAATCATCAATGTACAAACTAGCAGAAGTGATATTTCCAATACTATCTTTGAGTTGGGTCATTTGTGCCGAAGTCAAAGTCCCCGCTTTTAAAGCATAAGAATCAATCCTTGCATCCGCACTGATCAGTTTCAAAAGTAACTCGATCCGACTCATCTCAAGGGAAAAAATAACAACCGTTTTACGTTCCTTTAAAGCTGCATTGGCAGCAATATTTAGGGCAAAGGTTGTTTTCCCGTTACCGGGACGTGCCGCAAGGATCATAAGTTCGTGTGACTTAAGACCTGTGGTTGCCATATCTAAACCAGTAAAATGGGTTTTTAATCCATTGATCCCACCGGTTCCATTTTGGCTTGCCGCCACAACGTTTTTGATGTAGTCAATGAGTGCATTGGCATCATCTTTTACTTTTCTTAAACCCTTGGACCTCTCTTGGCGAGAGATGTCCATAAGCGACTGTTCTACAAGACTAAATACAGAATCGTTTTCCCCAGGTTCTATTTTTACTTTATCTATGGCTTGGTTTAAAGCTTCGACGTATTTACGACGATCCGAAATCCGTTTCACTCGCCGAACATAATAGTCCAGTGGTTGGAAAGGAACGGTATCTTTGTAGAGGGAAGTGATGTATTCCAAGTCGCGGGATTCATCTTTAAAAAGACGTTTCTCCCGCATTTGGTTTGTGACCGTAACTAGGTCGATGGAAATCCCTTCACTGATGAGATCTGTGACAGCTTCAAAGATACGTCTATGACTGTCCATGTAGAAGTCTTCCGGGCTTAGACCTAAGTCTTCCTGCCCGGCTACCCCTCTCATGAGTAGGTAACCGATTAAGTTCTTCTCAGACTCTATCTCCTGAAGGGGGTTAGAATTCATCGAAAAAACGTTAGCGTAAAACTATGTTTGGCCGACGACTTTAACTATGATTTGTGGAACAACACCTTCAGCCAAACGAACTTTAATTTTATATTCGCCCACTGACTTTAGTGGCTCACCTAAATCTAGTTTGCGTTTGTCGAGTTCTACACCAGTGTTTTTGATTGCGAGTGCAATGTCATTCGCTGTTACAGAACCGAAAAGTTTGTCGTTCTCACCCACTTTCACTTTTATCTCGTAAGTTTTACCTTCGATAGAAGAAGAAAGTTCTTTCATCACTTTCACACGTTTATCACGTTTTAGTTCAGCAAGTTTCTTTTGGTGGACTGCGGATTTTGTGTTTCCATCATTTGCACGGACTGCAAATCTTCTAGGAATGAGGAAGTTACGTGCGTAACCATCCGCAACTTCTTTCACATCACCAGCATCACCAAGATTCAATACATCTTTTTGCAATACAACTTTCATCCGTTACTCCTACAGAACTTTAAACGGCAATAAGCCGATAGATCTGGATTTTCTGATTTCACGAGCTAGAGCTCTTTGGTGTTTACCACAAGTTCCAGTGATTCTTCTTGGAATGATTTTACCACGATTGGTAACAAATCTTTCTAAGATGTCTACTCGTTTGTAATCAAGTCCTGCAAGTAAGGCTTTGTCAGCGCAGAACTTACATACTTTCTTTTTATATTTTGCGTTTTTACGGCCGAATTTGCCTTCTCCGTCTTTACCACGGAATCCGCCTTTATCGTCGTCTTCCATCCCGTCCATACTCTCACGGGAATCTGTTCTTGTTTCTTCAGTATTTGTCGTTTCGCTCATTATCATAACCTATCAAAAAGGAATGTCATCGTCACCGGCTGGATAATCATCATAACCACTACTTACGCCGGAATCATAAGAAGTTGAACTGTCAGAACGGTCACCACCTGATCCACCACCACCTTGTCCTTGGCCGCCCAGTAATTGTGCGGATTCGACATAAACACGGATTTTTGTGGCTTTTTTGCCTTCAGGAGTTTCCCAGGACTGTTGTTGAAGTCTGCCTTCGATCGCTACTTGTTTTCCCTTGCCAGCATATTGTTTTAATATGTCAGCGAGTCGGCCCCATGCAACGCAGTCAAAATAATGAGTTTCCTCTTTCTTTTCACCGTTAGTCACATAAACTCTGTTATTCGCAATTGAAAAATTGACAACAGAACTTCCGTTCACCGATTTAAATTCCGGATCACGGGTCATTCGACCGATGAGTAGTACTTTGTTGAGATCGTTAGCCATTTGCCCTGATTACTAGGGTTTTTAAGATGTTTACATTGAGTTTGAACTCATGTTCGATCTTTGAAACTTCTGTAGGGGATCCGGAACACTTGATGAGTGTGAAGTGACCTTGTTCGTCTTGTCCAACGGGATGCCAGAGTCTTTTAGAACCCCAATCCTCTTCGCCTTGGATCGTGAAGTTGTATTTGGAGAGTAAGTCTTTTACTGCAGACTTCGTCTCTTCTACATTACCTTCACGAAGAATATTCGTGATTTCGTAGTTTCTCATATTTCTCCTATGGGTATACCTACATAGAAACACTTGTAGGTAGAAGAATTTGTTAGTTTCCACTAGGGTTTTGCCAATGGGGGTCAGGGTCAATGGAATTTCTTCTTGGAGTTCCCAAACCCTTCCATTTCCATGTAATTTCTAACATTTTTATGGGTGAAAAATCAAATTTTCCAGAAGTTTGGGGCCTCGGCCTTGGTCTATTTTTAGCACTCTATGCTGGGTTTTTAAACCACATCACCCCAAAAGAACCAGCCCTCGACAACCACTCTGGATTTGAATCCACCCTACTCGGTCTTGAGATGGCAGAAACCCCTAAACAAGTCCAGGACCTGATTGGAATCCCCGATACCATCGACTTTTTCAATTTATCTTCCGAATACCGAAGGGTTCACTATTTTGACTTTGGATTTATCTTCTGTTATTTGGCATTTCTTACCTATACTGGCCATTATGCAGGAAGAAAGGTGCGACCCATATTTTTAAAGATCTTTATGGGGATGGTTTTACTCCTAGTGATCGCAGGATTTGCCGACTTAATCGAAAATATTTTAATCCTAAATGTACTAGATGCAAAAACAGCAGAAGAGATGGCACCTTCTCTCGAATATCTAAAACCCACATCACAACTCAAATGGTTTTGTTTATTTGGTTATGCGGCCATTGTCTCCGTTTACTTTTGGTTATATGAAAAAGGTTGGATTTTACGAACGGCTTCCGTTTTATTTTTTACAGGATTTTTTTTGCAGTTGTTTTCGATTTATAAAACCAATTTACTCGAACTTAGTTTTCCCTTTTTTGCGGTGGGACTTGTTTGCAGTTGGTTCCACTACGGTTTTAGTTTGGCTTTTAGTTCTTTATCTAAAAAAACGTAACCCCTTCCTCCCGAGATCACAAGCTCTGTTCCCAGTTGTTTACAAAGGATAGAATACTCTTTTAAAAAACTTTCTGCATCTTTGGGTCCCAAAGGAAAAAAATAATGGTCACCAGGTAACGATTGGTGTTTACCAAAGATGGGAATCACTTCCACAAACAAAAGTTTTTCGCCCTCAAGATGTAAAACCACAGAAATATTATGTTTTAAGTATTGGTTTTTGGATCCAAAGAAAAAATTTCCCAGAGAATAAATCACAACACCACCAGGAAAAACTTCTATCCCTTGTGGAACATGAGGATGGTGGCCGATAACCACTTTATATCCTGCACCTACCAAGTATTTGGCGGCGTTCCGTTCCGTATCCATGGGAAAAGGATTGTATTCTACCCCCCAATGAACGGATAAAATATTCACCTGGTTTGGTTTCGATTTTTTAACCAGTCGTTCTGCGGTGGCAACTCGGAAATAAGCGGCTCCAGGGGATTTGGTTCCCGAAAACAACCTGGTTTCTCCTGTATCAGAAAAGGAAAAGATGCGGTAGTCTGTGTTTTGTTTGGTGACAGAGATGGGAACCAAAGCATCGTCAGTATGTTTACCGGCACCCGTATGGCGGATTCCAAACTCATCCAAAAGCTCCAAAGTCTCATAAAGACCGTTCTCACCAAAATCCATGGTATGGTTGTTTCCAAGAAACACCCCGTCAATTCCAAGAAGTCGTAAAACAGTAAGATCCCTTCTTTCCCCAAAAAATACATAGGACTTTCTTTGGTCAACTGCTGGCGTATTACGCAGGATAGGTGTTTCTAAATTCAGGAAACGATAATCAAAGGTTTTCAGAAAACTAGAAAAACTGCGAAAGGGAAAGTATGGATCCTCTGTTCGCATGGAATCTCGAACTCCCCAATTGAACATGACATCCCCACCAAACCATAACTTTGTGGATTTGGGAAACTTTATGGTCTCCCCTGTATCTGTTCGGAAATGGTAAAGATCCTTTATAGGGAGTTCTAAATTAGGTTCTTCCGATTCGGGAAGGTCTGCTGAAAAAAGGAAAAGCGGACAAACTAAAACCAGAAGGAAAAAAAAACGAAACAAGGGCATTTAAAAACGGAATGTATTTGCCGGTGGTTCCGTCATTTGCGATTTTTTTAGTTTAATCAGAATGAGAACATTTTCTTTTTCTGTATCTAAACTAATGACCTTAGTTGTGATTTCTTTGGGAGGATGGATTTGTTCTGGTTTGGTTTTGACAATGGCGATTGCTTTTAACCCACGTTTGGTGCTTGCTAATTCAAGCCTGTCCAGGTTTCCCTCTTTAAAAAAATATTCGTATTCACCATCAGATTTTGTAAGAGCAATTCGCGAATCCTTTATATTAAATTTTGCCTTCGGATTTTGAATTTCACCTATGTAGGTTCCTGTGAGGTATTCATAAATCACGGGAAAAGGAATGGCAAATTTTTTATTCGTATTCGGATCTTGGATGAGGATGTCCCCCATCGGAAACGTTTGGACTTCCTTTGTACTCGTTGGTTTGATTTGGATTTGGTTTGGATCAGCAATGAGTTCGGTAAAGACCATCCCAAAAAAACTATCCATAAGTTGAATTTTGATCTGTTTGGTTTCTTTCGAAAAGTAAAGTTTCCCATCTAGATAAACATTATCTTTTTTAGGAACAAAGGTTTGGATCTGCATGGAAAATTCGGATTTAAAACTTTGAAATTCGGTTTGTTTGTCCAAAATTTCTTTTAGTAAAGTTTTGGATTCGCCTTCTTTTGCTGAACGGTATTTTTCTTTATCCCGGCCAATAAAATTGGGATCTTCTACTTCTGCAGACCGACAAGAGATTATCAGTAATAAAACATTAAGAAGAATTAGTTTTTTGTTCATTCCGAAATTTCCTTTTGCACTTTTTTAATTTTTGCCACTAAGTCCTTGTTAGACTCGGATTTCAATTTGGATTCGGAAAGTTTGAAAAATTGCAAAGCGTTCACAGGATCTTTTTTAGCCAAATACACATCTCCTAGATGTTCATAAATCACAGGGTCTTCAAACCCTCTTTCCAAAGCCAAAGAAGTCGCAAAGTTCAAATGTAACAAGGCACGATTAAAATCTTTTTTTCTGTACATTACCCAACCCAAACTATCTTGGTAGGCAGGATTGTCTGGTTCTAAGGAAACTGCTTGGTTTAAGAGTTTATTTGCTTCTTCGGGATTGATGTCTTTTTCTGCATATAAATATCCCAAATAATTCATAGCATTGGAAGCATTGGGATTGAGAGAGATTGTGGTTTTTAGATCTGCTTCTGTATCCGCAAACTGTTTTAACTTATCAAAAGCAGTAGCCCGGTAGAAGTAATAATTGAAATTTTTAGGATCTAGTTTGATGGCATCACTAAAATCATTCACACTTTCTTTGTATTTTGCTATTTGAAAATAAGCAAGGCCTCGGAGATAGAAGTGAGTGGGAGTGGGATTTTCTTTTATGGTTTCGGACAAAATAGAAACAGAGAGAGATTCTTTTTTTAAGTTACCTTGCAGGAAAAGATATGCCAAACGAAACCGCAATCGAAACGATTTTTCTGTTTCTTTCGTGAGCCTGAGTGCTTCTTTTGTAGACATCACAGCATGATGCCACTGGCCGAGCATCTCTTGGCAGGAAGATATTTTTTCAAAAAACAAAGACCTTTCCTCATCTGCATTCTCTTTTGTACTGATCTGCGAAAGACCTCTGCGTAAAATATTTTCTGCAGTGAGATACTGCCTATATTCATAAGCATACTGAGCCGTGTCTGCATTGAGAATTTGATAGTCTGGAAATTTTTCCTTTTCGGCAAGTTCCAAAAGTGCAATGCGGGGAGAAAGCCTTCCTGGATTTTCCTGAATATAGGTTTTAAGTTTGGCTTCGAGTCCTGTTTTAGATCCAGAAATTAATTTATCTAGCAAGAAGATGATCCCATCTTTCGGAATTTTTTTCTCTTTTTTCAGTGTAGCAAAATATATGGGCGCAAGATCCCGAGCATCCATATAATAAATTTCTGCAAGCATATACGAGGCATCGAGGTCTCTTGGATTTTTTTCTCTAATTTGTTCTAGATAATGGCGGCAATTTTTAAAATCACCTAAAACAAAATAAATTTGAGCCAATCGAAACAAAACTTCCATATCATTTTTATAAGCAGTTGTGTATTCGTTGTAACGTTTGATGGATATCTTCGGATAATCCAATTTGTAATTAAGCTCACCCAGAGCTTTGGCCGTTAGAAATTTGTATTTGGAATGAGTATCCCTTCTTTCGATCACAAAAGAAAGAGCTGTATAATACAAAATAGACTGGTTCCAAAGTTTTCTTTCAAAATTGATATTGCCGAGAAGGTACAAAAAGTCGGGATCATTTGGAAACTTATGAAGTGAGGTCTCTAAAACTTCCGAGGCCCGGGTTAGTTCCCCCTGGCGGATCCGAATCCTTGTCTGCAAAAGGATGAGGTCCTTGGATATTTCTAGTGATTTGCGGGTGGCAACTTCCGACCATTCCCAAGCCTTGTCCAAACTTCCCAACTCCAAATAGTTCAAACTTTGCGTTTCGGAACTGAGTGCACTTGGTTCTTTACCTACTTCCTTTAGACAAAGGTGGTAGGAATCCAAAAAAGAAACGGAGCGTTCAAAGGAAAGTTTGGAATCCTCGGATTTCCTACGTTGGGAGGACTGAAATCCGTCCACTTGTTCCCGAAGGGCACGAGAAAGGAAAAAATCTGCCGGAACACCTGGTTCTAACAAGGAACATTCTTTGGTTCGTATCCCAGGCTCGGTTGCAAACAGAGAAAGAGAGAGAAAACAAAAGAAAACAATGAGGAAGGGACGGTTTGGAGTTTTAATTGCTTGAAACATCAGTAGATTCCGGCAAAGATCGGGAACAGGGACAATCCTTGAACCAAATCTTCCGAGAAAATTTAAAATACATCCTGGCTGTTCTCATCGTGTGGGCAATCACTTTCCCATGGATTCTGAGAAACAAGGACACGATCCTTGCCAAATTCACCCTCGCCTACAATTCGTTTTTTGGTTATCCCAATCCTCGGATCGCACACCAGCTCATCGCCAAAGGGGATGCTGTACTCGAAGGACGTAAAGAAGGTGGAACAGACATCCTCCAAACCATTAACCAATTCTTCAGCTCTGAAGAAAATACCAAAGGCAGCATCTTACCATTGGATTTGGCTCTTATGGAAAAAGCCTGTTTGTACTTTCGAAGTAAAGAACATGTAGAGGATCATTTTTTAGAACTGACTTGGCGAGAAAAAGCTAGGGACTGGGGCTCACCCCTCTTCTTAAAAATGGCACCTCAAGGGGAACTCACACTCGGACCCAATCCCAAAGATTACTGGAATTCCCATATTGACGCAGTACTTACAGCACTTGACTACTACAAACGCGCGTTACGTTTTTCTGGTCCAGAACTCCTTGCTCCCAAAAAAATCGAATCGGTTGCCTGGGCAAGTTGCCGGCCAAATGAAATTTTACTTGGTTATAAAACCCACATGTTGGAAACGGAAAACTTTGTTTTAAAA
The DNA here is from genome assembly GCF_000332455.1 of Leptospira vanthielii serovar Holland str. Waz Holland = ATCC 700522. GTDB lineage: Bacteria > Spirochaetota > Leptospiria > Leptospirales > Leptospiraceae > Leptospira_A > Leptospira_A vanthielii. The sequence goes on from NZ_AOGY02000051.1 coordinate 371,480, forward strand.
AAACTTACCGAACTAGAAAAGGTTCCGAGTGGACTCAGTGCCGTACAAAAACGTAGTGTGGTTTTATCTTCCATCAAACGCAGTGATTTTTCGGAAGTCTCCGCCAATGATTATTTAGAATCTTTACTCCGCCAAATCTTACTCACTGGAATGAAAAACTTTTCTCCAAGAGAGATGGATGATATCTATGAAAGAATTCTTTACTTTGTCGGAGCCGATGAAAAAGAATATTTAAAGTTTAAATTCCGCCGAGGAGAACTTTTTTTCCAATTGGGACGAGAAGAAGAAATCTATTACAAACGAGCCGCCACAGAATTTAAAGAAGCGGCGAATATCCAACTGGCGGCAGAAATTGAAGACATCAATCTACCGGCTCTTCTTGTCCACGAATTTGAATCAAAAATGAAGGAAGCAGAGTCTTACCACAAATTGAAAGAAAACTCAAAAAGTCTAACCATTTTGGATGCACTAAAACCAAAACTACGCAATGTCGACGAACGAAGTGTAGGTGGCAAAAAAGACGATATCCTAAAACCCTATCATAATGTAACTAGATCCGTCCTTCGCAAACTGGGTCGCTACGAAGAAGCCGATGAAATCCCATTTAACGAATGATATAAAGTATTTTGATTACAATGCCACACACCCACCTTTTCCTGAAATTCTGGAAACTTGTTTGGCTGAATATCTCGAAGGATATTTTAATCCTTCGGGAATCACTCGGTTTTCTTTAAAAAACCAAGGAAAAATCGAACAAACAAGGAAATATTTTTCTTCCATAACCAAAGGACAGGAAAAACAATTTGTTTTTTCTGCGACAGGTACAGAGGCAAATTATCTTCTTATCCAAAGTTTGCGTGTTTTGTATCCTGCTTTAGATTCAGTTATTGTATCACCTTTTGAACATTCTAGTATGTATGCGGCTTTGGAATCCTATGGATTTACTTCTGATTTAATCCAAACGAACAAAACAGGAATCATCCACTTAAAGGATCTAGAAAAAAAACTAAAAGAAAATCCAAGGCCTGTGGTTTGTCTTTATGCAGGAAACGAAACAGGTGTCATCCAACCCGCAGAAGAAATTTCTAAACTAACAAAAGAATATGGGCAAGTTTTTTATAGTGATCTGATGCAGGGTTTTTGCAAAGTCAATGTTCCTTATTCTTTATTTGATGGATTTACATTTTCAGGCCATAAAATTGGGGCTGGAATGGGTGCTGCTGTCACTTACCTTCCCAAAACAGACTCTCGTTTTCAAGTGTTTGGTGGTGGTAACCAAGAAAATGAACATAGAGCCGGTACAGAAAATACCTTTGCCATTGAATGTTTACGCCGAGTCACAGAAATCCAACTTGAGCATTTAGAAGAAAAGAACAAACGACTCAGTCACTTTCAATCACTGCTTGAAGAAAAATTGGAGACCTTGGGTTGTATCATCATCGCAAAATCATCAAATAGACTTCCCAATACAACTTTCCTGATCCTTCCCATTCAATCCGTAGATTTTTTCTTACTCGGGATGGAAGAAAAAGGAGTTTTAGTCTCAACGGGAAGTTCTTGTAAGTCGAGAGCCAGAGAAGCTTCCAAATCACTTTTACATATGGGTTACTCAGAAGAGGAAGCCTTGCGATGTATCCGTATCTCTACGGGTTATTTTACAAATGAAAAAGATGTGAATACCCTACTCGTCGCAATCGAAGATTTACTCCACAAGTTCCGATAAAATCGAATTACAATGAAACTTAGAATTATCGCCAAATACTCGATAGATGGGGAAAAAGACGGAGAGTGCATTTGGGAAGAAAAACAAGAAAACTTTGGAAGTGTAGAACAAACAACCAAGTTCTCTGGCAAAATTCTTAATGAATTCCAAAAGGACTGGTCACTTTTTGTCGAAAGAGTTCTTTCCCAAAACTTGAGTAAAGATGAGTTCCTAGCAAAATTGGGAAAAAAATCAGATAGTTTAGAACAAATTGTATTTGGGAAATCCCTTCCTTTTTGGCGAAATCCTGGATTTCGAGGTTCTATCCAAATTCTCATTGATCCAGAATTTTCGCCTATCCCTTGGGAGATTTTGCGCACCCACAAAGGTTTTTTGTTCCAAGATAAGGATTACCGCAGAGGAATTCGAATCGAAACCACTCAAAAAGAAAACGGACAAAAAGCCGACGGGATCCTACTTGTCTGTAACCCAGTAAACCAGAACCTAATTACTACAGTAAATGAAGAATGTAAGATTTTATACCCCATCCTTGAAAAAAAACTCAAACTCCGTATTCTAAAAGAGAATCATCTAACGAGAATCAGGTTCATAGAGGAAACCAATTCAGTAAAGTATCTCCACTATGTTGGGCATACGGAAAAACGAGGTATTCCTGTCGGAGAAAATGATTTTTTAAATTCGAAAGATCTTTCTGCACATTCTTTTTCAAACCTAAACTTAGTTTTTTTTAACAGTTGTTACTCTTCTTTCGATTCTTATGAACAATCAGGATTAACTACAGGGTTTTTAAAAGCTGGTGCCAAAGAAGTGATAGGATTTTTATTTCCCGTAGAAACCAATATGGCCAAAGACATTGGGATCAAATTTTGGAAGTACTTTTTAAAGACAAAAAACTCACACAAGTCTTTAGAAAAAATTAGGAAAACTTTATACAATGGGTCAGCAAAAGAAATAGTAACAGCTATTAGTTTGGTTCACTTTTCTACACAAAACCCAACCTCACAATCCAGACGGATCCTAGGCATAACATTTGTTTTGTTATTTTTATTTTTTTTCATTGTGTTTTCAAGAGGTAAGAAAGAACCTATCAGGGTAGAGAGTTTCGATATTTCTGAACCAAGAAACGTTTTACAAAAAAAACAGAGAACTTCGACAGTTATTCCCAAAGACCCTGTTCTGGATAAAATCTCCCGTTTAAAAAATTCAGAATTCCGCACAATGGCGACATCCTTTTTAACGACAAAACACGAATTACTAGACGATTCGCAAAAGAGAGAGTTGTTAGATTCTATTTTTTCAAAAGATATATCCGAAGAAAAAATGTATTACGAATTCAAAACCAGGAGTGGATTTTGAAGTCTCTCCCGAAAACTTTTATTTTACTGCTTTTTATCTCCTTTCCTCTGCTTGCAGAATGGTTTCCTAAGTCCAAATCCTTTGATGAAATATGGAATACATTCGACTCGAACCAAAACCTATTCAGCCAAGCCTATGGAGTGCAAACTCGGGATATAATTCGAACAGAAACTGCCGCAGAAGTACAAGATTTTTTATACTATTGGAAGATTTGTAATCAATCGGAGATCAAAGACCTAACTGAAATTCTACGGTATATTTCATTTTATGATGCCATTCTCATAGTAAGGCAATGTTCAGAAGCAAACAAAGATGAAGTAACACAGTTAGAAAAACAGACGAAGAAAAAAATCTTTGATTTAATTGTGTTACCCAAATTTGAAATTCTAGAGTCAGAAATAACAAATGAAGAACTTATTCCACTCGTTTCAGAACTAAGAAAGGAATGGGAAAAAACTATATACGTATTCTCTAATTTATATAAATCTCAGGAAGTTTTGCTACTAGGGAAAGAGAAGGAATACACACTGGCAATCAACCGAGTTTTGTATTCAGAAATGCCGGAAACCAGAAGGAAAACATTAATCCTTCGACTTTTGCAGGATATGAAACAACAGAACAAAAACACTTATCAATTGTTTTATTATTCAAAACAAAATCCTTGGTCTGTATCTAATCTAAATGAGGAAAACTCTGAGTCAAAAAAATTCTATTTATCCTTACTCGACGAATGGAAGTTAGATCCCGATTTTGACCTAGAGAATCTACCTTCGTTAAAAGAATTCCATACTTGTTTAGAAGAAATTCCAATTACAAACCAGAAAATTCGTTTATTAGGATTTTTTGGTTTTTTCAGTGACTACGGCCGTTTCACTACAAAAGACCAAACATCTTTTTCACAAGCAAACCAAACTCGTGTTCGGTTTATTCGGCAAACTCTTTTCCGTTCGCATCATTTTCAAAAAAGATTAGAAAATGTACTGACATCTTGTAAAAATTCCGTCCAATTCGTAAAAGAACTATGAGTGATGAGATTCGGAAGTTAATCGACAACTGCCTTCTAGGAGAACGTACTGCTTGGCAAGAGTTGATTCGAAAATTCCACAGACTCATTGTTGGTACTTGTGCGCACTATGTTCCCAGGGACGAAGTCACTGATACCTCACAACAGGTGTATCTAAAACTTACAGAAAACGATTACCACCTCCTGCGAAAATTTAAAGGAGATAGCCTTCCTGCATTTATTATCTATTTAAGTGAAATTTCCAAAAATATAAGTATGTCTCAGACAAGATCCATTCGTCGGTATGAGTATCGAGAGGGAATTTCTTTGGATTTGAGCATCGATATTTTAGATGATAGACAGAACCAAGAAGATGTCTTTTTTGCATGGGAAGAGAAACGAGAGTTTTACGACCTCATAGAAGGATTAGATGAGGCTCATAAAGAAATTCTCATCCTACGTTTGAAAGGATACAAATTCAAAGAAATTGCCGAAATCCTGGATGTTCCACTAGGAACGGTCCTCGCAAGGGCCAATCGGGCGAAAGAAAAGATAAAAAAAATCCTTACAAAGGAAATAAAGCCTTAGCGGGGGGAAATAAATACTATGGAACCAAAAGATCCGAATGAATTTATGAACCGACTCAAATTAAAAGAAGCGCTATACCTCATGTCCCAAGGGGAAGATGCGGACTCACCTACAGTCGATCGGATTTTAAAAACCGTTCTCCCTGAGTCGAGTTCCACCATTCAAATCTACTTACAATTGATCAAAGACCAGCTAAAGTTCATCACGAGCGATCTGGTAGAGATGCTTCTTTCCCCAGACCTAGCCTTCCGTGGGGCGGGAAATACTACCGGTGGCGCTTTTCGTGTCCACAGGCAAGTGGGTGGGCGTGATTTCGACTTCATTTTCCAACCCAATGCCGAGAAAAACCAAGTTTACCTGTCGGTTGAGGCTTCCCATTGTGAACGCCTATCGGCCAAACTGTTTTTAGACGGGGCCCCTGTGGAGACCTTACCGAAACTAGGATCCCATTCCATGTTCGATTCTCCCATCACTCTGGATTCCAGTCCAGAGCTTGCGATTTTTGAATCCGGCAGAGAGATCGGCCGGTATCATTTTATGTTACAATCGTAATTTTTTTCGAACGAGATGCAATAAAGTCTCAGTTTGTAGTCATTAATTGTGTGAGAAACGTTCCTGATTTTAGGAACCTACTTTCTTTTCCAAACTAGTTCACACTTCAAAATCCCGGCGAAAGTCGGGATTCTTTTTTAAGCGTTCACTCGGAAGTAAATGACATCCCCGTCTTGGACAATGTATTCTTTCCCTTCCACTCGGAGTTTCCCTTCATCTTTGACCTTGGTTGCATCCCCTGTCCGGTCAATGTCTTCGTAACGTAAGACCTCAGCTCGGATGTACCCTTTTTCAAAATCGGAATGGATAACACTTGCAGCCACAGGTCCCGTACTTCCCTGGTGGGTGGTCCAAGCTCTCACTTCTTCCACACCCGCAGTAAAGAAGGTCAAAAGCCCCAGGAGTTTGTAAGAGGCACGAATCATTCTAGATAGTCCTGATTCCTTTTCACCGATTTCTTCTAAAAAGGCAATTTGGTCTTCTTTTTCGAGTCCTGAAATTTCTTCTTCAAACCGACCACATAACACAACAACAGGTGCTCCCTCTTTGGTAGCAAAGTCGACGATGATTTTAACCAGTGGGTTTTCAGTCGTTTTTACATCGGTATCTAAAATATTTGCCACATATAACACTGGTTTAATGGTAATGAGATTGAATTTTTTGGCAATTTTTTGTTCTTCTTCGCCAAGTTCCACGGTAGAAGCACGATTTCCTTTTTTTAGGGCATCTAGGATTTTATCCATAACTGCTAAAATTTCGGTAGCTTCTTTGTTTCCGGTTTTGGCAGTTTTTGCGACGCGTTGTTGTTGTTTTTCTAAACTGTCTAAATCGGCAAGGATAAGTTCATAATTAATGACAGTGATGTCTTCGATAGGATCGACCTTACCGTGAACATGTGTTATGTTTTCGTCTTGGAAGGCACGAACCACGTGGCAAATGGCATCCACTTCCCGGATATGAGATAAAAACTGGTTTCCAAGGCCTTCACCCTGGCTTGCCCCTTTTACAAGGCCTGCAATGTCTACAAACTCGATCATTGTGGGGACCGTTCGTTTGGGTTTGTAAACTTCAGCTAAACGGTTTAGTCTCTCATCTGGAACTTCTACCACACCGGTGTTGGGTTCTATTGTACAAAACGGATAGTTGGCAGCTTGCGCTCCTGCCTTAGTGAGTGCATTAAAAATAGTCGACTTACCGACGTTCGGGAGACCTACAATTCCACAATTCAAAGCCATACGGATAGGTTTTTATCCAGAGACCGTAAGACAAGGAAAATTGCTCTCCTAGTTTTGAAATCCGGTCTCGAGATATACGGAAGTTAAATAGAAAATGGATGTGAGAATCACAACCAAATATCCCATAGAGTAAATTTTCCCGATTCGTTTCCAAGGATAACGGTCATACAAATGAAGGTTCATAGTGATAAACTCAGGTGTAGGATCTGGTGGCAGGACATCTTCCCTGCCGGACTTTCTCCAAACGAGTTGTCTTTCTGGCAAACCCAATTGGAAAAACTCTGCCGACTTTCCTTCTGTAAAAACAGCCAAAAGGAGAGTTGGGATTTCGAAGTACTTAAATGTAATGATTCCAGAAAAACTGGTGAGGATGGCTAGATAGTTGATCACAACAATGAGAGGGCTTGCCGTATAACTCGAACTAAACAACAAATACAAATAAACGATAAGAAAAAATATCGAAACATATTTGGCGATCCGAGAAAGGATCTTATATAATTTTTGCTCTTTTAAAAAATGATGGAAAACTTCGTTTTTCATTCTGTTTTGTTTGGGACGGAAAGTGGTTTCCCCACACGGTCTAAAAATTCCTTTGGGATTTCCGTCTCCACCCACTGTTTTTGACCTTGGAAGTCGGTAAAGCACAATCGAAAGGAATGTAAATACATTCGTTTTTCTTCAGTCTCAGTTTTTGAATTTGAATAGACCTGATCTCCAAGAACTGGATGCCCAAGTTCACGAAGCATAACACGAATTTGGTGCCTCCTACCAGTTAGAATTTTGGCAAGTCCAAAAGAACATTTTTTTTCTGGGTGCTGCGAGAGGATGGTAAATTCCGTGATGGCTTTTTTTCCTCCACTCCAAACCATTTGAACTTCTTTGTTACCATCTTTTAAAAAACATTCGAAACGTTTCTCTTTCCAATCGGGAACACCGGAACATAAAAAAATATATTCTTTCTCGGCATTCATTAATAATGAATCGATTTCTTTATTTTTATCAGGAGTTTTTCCAAGTAGAACAATTCCACTCGTTCCCAAATCCAACCGGTTGGCCGTCCGTAATTCAGGGAAATTGAGATACCCGGCAAGAAGTCTTGTGAAGTCTTTTCGGTTTGGGTCTTTGGTTTCATGGACAGGAAGACCGGCTGGTTTTTCTGCGAGTAAAAACTCATCACATTCATACAGAATGTTGGTGGTGAATCCACCTTTTAAGCGAATCTCTCTACGCGGAGACTTCAATCCAAAGACCACTGAGACTACGGACATTGATCACTCCCGACTGAAACAAAAGATACTGTCCTTTGATTCCCACAAGGGTATCGGTGATGGGAGTTTCTTTGGTCAGTTTGAGGGATTTGATTTTACCAGGATAGGAATCGATGGGATATGAAATTTCTATGATTTCCTTTAGATCCAAACGGTTCCAAACAAGTTTGGATTTGCTATCAGGAGGAGAAAGGAATTCGTTTTTTTCCAAATGGTTTAAAAACTTACCAGCTTCCCGCACCAAATCCATGTCAGGCGGATCACCCGCCACCATCTTTTGCCAAGATGTTTTGTCTGGCAAAAACTGACTTAAAAAATGTTCTAAAATGCCTGCATCCCTTCGAGATTCTACTTCTAAAATGGGAATCCCAAACCTCGCCCCTTGGTCTACCCAACGATTGGATACAGGATTTTCTTTTGTAATTCCTACTTTGAGTCCACTGGAGTTCGCAAAATACACAGTGTGTTTTTTGAAACAATTTTTGAGGCCCCAGTCGGGTTCTCTGCAAGTTCCTTTGTGGTGGTGGCAGGTTTCTGGTCGCAGTATACAAAGATCGTTTTCGGCTAAGTTTGTAAAACAGGTAAAACAATGGCCTTGGCTAAAAGACTTCTTTGTTTTTTTCCCACAATGCAGACAACGAATTTCATCATTGGTACTTAGGGTAATTTTTTTTCCAATCCAAGACTCCACTGGGCTTTCGGAAGTAGATTCAGTTGCTGTTAGATCTTTTTTGTCTACTTGAGAATAGACCGCTGTTTCCCAAAAATAGGAAACAGGCCTTAGACCTTTGTGCGACATTTTTCTAACATATCCTTGGATCGTTGGCATAATTTAGAAGGAATACTCTTTTACTTCTTCAGGAAAATAGTCCTTGTTTACATTCACAAAAAGTAAACCAACAAGGCTTGGAATCGGAGTGGACGAATCCCATTTAAAAATAACGAGAGTTTGGCGAAAAAGGTAATGAGAAATTTGCCCTTTTGGCCCGTAAAAAAGTTTCAATTGGTCTTCTCCTTCACCAAGAAAAACCACCTTTCCATTCAGGTTTGGCGACTTTTGTTTGATGAGTTTGATGATGACCTTTCCACCAGGATATACATCTTCCGGATCCGATGCTTCTGTTGCCTCTCCTGCACTCACTCCAGAACTCGGAGCCACTTCGAGTGTGGTTCCTTCATAGTCCAAATAGTTACAAGGGAAGTCTCCCGGCATACTTGGAAAATTTTCAGAACAAGGAGTGTAAACCGATTCCCTTTCTTCAGCCTCTCCGTAGGTAACGAGAAGTGTAGAGCGAATGGTAGCAAAGGCCACTGATTTCAAAGCCTTGGCTGTTTTGTTTTTCGGAACTGTTTTTAATTCCTTTTCAGAAGCAAATACTGTGAGCGTAAAAAGAAAAATAGAAAATATAAATAGAATCCGTTTCATCCTAACCTCAATACAACAAATAAGGCTCAATTTTTTTGCCTTCATTTTCTTCTTCTGATAAATAAGTTTTATGGAAGTCAGAAAAACTTTTTCCTTCATTGATAGAAGTTCGGAAATGGTCGTTCCCCCAAAGTTGGTCTACCCAATGGTTTGAGGCACCCTTACTCCACTTAAAATCATTGGGATAGGTTTCTTTCATAAGCCGTATCAAATCATAAGCCAGTTGGATGGGATCATAGTCCGGCCGAACCAAATTCATTCGTAGGCCTGAGCAGATTTTACCTTTATGGGGACCAAAGGTGGGTTTAAAATACACAGGAGAAAAATAATAGGATTTCGATCCAATACTCGCAAGTTTACTCGCAAGTTCCTCTGGGTTTGTCATCCAAGGAGCTCCGAAATAAACAAAGGGAGCTTGGGTTCCCCGACCCACAGAGACATTCACTCCCTCAAGTAAAACTAAGGAAAGGTAGTTTCTTGCAGAGTCCACCATAGGTAAGTTTGGTGAAGGAGTGGTCCAAGGAATTCCCGTATCTTCAAAATACATTCCCCGGCGATATCCTTCTACCGGAACGATAAGAACATCTACACTGTCTTTTAAATATTCCTTATTATAAAACCTTGTGGCCTCACCGATGGTCATCCCCGTGATGAGAAGAGAGGGAAACTCTCCTGCGAAATTCAAATTACGAGGATTCATTTTTTCACCCATAGGAGGAAGGTGCATCGCCACATGGATATGATCGAGAACAATGAGTTTTGTTTTAGTATTCTTCATCGCATCCATCAGGCGCTTTAGAACACTCAAATAAGTATAACAACGCATACCTACATCTTGCACATCAAAAACTACATAATCGACTTCCTTCACGAGTTCCCGTAATTCCGAATCTTTAATCCGATAGATATGATACAAAGGACGATTAAAAGTAGAGTCCATAGTGACAGGGGTTTGACTAAACTCTTCTTCTAACCCAAGAAACCCATGTTCGAGTCCAATCAAATGTTCGAGAGTGATTTTATGTTTTTCTAAGGATGTGATGATCTTTTTTGGATTGGTTCCAATTCCCGAAGGATTGGTCGCAAGCATCAATTTTTTTCCCGCCATAGTCGGGAGGACTTTTTCATAAAAAATGTCCGAAGACACCCGCAACTTGGAATCATTCGGGTGAACACGAAATTGCGGAACTGTGTTCCCATGGCAAGCAAGGACTAGAAAGCAGAGAGAAAACCTAAAAAAGTAATTGGTCATGTAAGTATATGTTTCTATAATATAGCAAATCTTCAAGGAGAAATGTCCTTCATGTTCAACCGACTTCGATTGGCTCCCTTAACCGGAGTTCTCATCCTTACTATTTTGGCATGTGCCGGATCCAATTCAGCCCAAAAACAACCTACGCTTCCAGACAACGTGGTGACAGCTATGGGAGAGGCACCTATCTACCAAGGAGACTTGGCTCTTGCAAGAAACAAGGCTTTGAAGGATGCAAAACTCAATGCCATCCGTAAACTCGTAGGCGAACAGATTACAGAAAAATCGGGAGTGTCTGACGGCCAATCACTCGGCTCCAAACTCTATGGAAAAACGGACAGTTTCGTAAAAAAATACGACATCATCAGTGAAGAACAATGGAAATTGGATACTCAAGACATGATCCGTTTGAACGTACGCTGTGAAGTGGAAGCAACCAAACTTTCCACTGCCGTGGATGCCCTTCTGGATGACGTAGGGAACCCTAGGATTGCTGTCCTTGTCCAAACCGTAGTCAATGGAAAGTCTTATCCCATTGGATCGGCAACGAACATTGCAGAAGCAGAACTCATTGAAAAACTCCGCACCAAAGGAAACAAGGTTGTGGATAGTTCCCAACTCACAGCCCTCTTAAAAAAGAATCCTAGTCTTGCCAAACTTGACCTCACTTCCGTCGAGGAAGGAAGTCCTCTTCTCACTCTGGCCCAAGATTCTGGAGCTGAAGTTTTGATTATCGCCAAAGTAACCACCACGGACCAAAAACCAGTGGTTTTACCTGGTGGGAAAAAAACCGATTTTTTAAGTTCGGCGGCCACAGGTCCTTACCGCATCATCCAACTTTGGGGGGATGGTAAAATTTTTGGATCAGGAAGTTTGGAAGGACGGGGGGCTGACATCACCCAAGAAGTTTCCAGAGAACAAGCCGTCAAAGATTGGGCAAACCTTGTATCGAATAAAGTGGGAAAACAAATCAAAGATGAGTGGTTCAAACTTACAGAACAAAATACTGTCATCTTAAAATTCAAAGGACTCGGACTAGAAGATGCCATTAACTTCAAAAACGATTTGATGGAATACACTTCTGTGAAACAAATCAATGATCGCAAAACAGAAATGAATGGATCGGAATGGGAACTCACCTATCCGGGAAAAGAATCTATGTTTGCCGAAGAGTTGATGTATAAAAAAGATTCTAGTTTTCGTTTTTTAAGTAGTAAAACGCTTAGCATCAATAGCTCTAAACGTGGCGTTGTAGAAGTCGAATTTAGAAATAAATAAACAAAGGTTTATTCTCCATTTCCTGCAGAGAGAAACAAACTAATCTCTGTAGGATCAAATGGTTTCGAAAAATAACGAGCCACCTTCTTTTCCCCAATCGCCTTTTCTATGTCAGGTGTTAGGTCATATCCAGTTAAGATACAGTAAGTAATGTTGGGACGGATTTCCTGGGCTTTTGTAATAAACTCCAAACCGTTCATCTTAGGCATCCGCATATCACTGATGACAAATTTTACATCCTGATTTTCTGCAAGTTCCTCTATGGCCTCTTGTCCAGATTGAGCAACAATCACTTCAAACTCATTTCGAAAGTATTCACGAAACAAATACAAATTTAGGATTTCGTCATCCACATAAAGTAACTTTTGTTTGGTTGTGATTTGATTCATACTTGTAAGGGGAGTTTGATCCGAAAGATGGTTCCCTTTCCCCATTCCGATTCCATCTCCATAGAACCTGCATGATCCTGAATGATTTTATAGGCGATTGGTAAACCAAGTCCCACTCCTTTCCCTGGTTCTTTCGTTGTAAAAAATGGGTTTCTGATCTGGTTTTGGTGTTCCTTACGTATCCCCACCCCCGTATCCGAGATCAGAATGATCGCAGACTGAGAATCGCGGGTGGACCTGACACCTAAGGTTAAGGTGCCAGACCTTCCTTCCATGGCTTGGATGGCATTGGTGAGTATATTCAAAAACACCTGGTGGATTTTTCCCGAATTTCCTTTTACCACTAATGGTTGTGAGTGGAAATCTTTCTCTACCGAAATCCTTTCCCTAAGCGAATGACCAAGCATCACAAGGCAGTTTTCCAAAATATCATGTAAGTCAAATCGTTCATCCACGGAATCTCCACTGCGGGTGAATTGATTTAGACCCTTCACAATTTTGGACGTGCGCTCCACTCCTTCCTTGATTGCTTCTAAATACAATTTTGTTTTTTCCGATTCTAAAGAAGAGCCTTCTAAAATACCTCTAACCCCGAAGTAACCACCAAGGATAAAGTTCAAAGGATTGTTGATTTCATGAGCAATGCCTGCGGAAAGTAAACCAAGGCTTGCCATCTTTTCTGATTCGATGAGTTGGTTTTGTCTTTCCTTTAGTTCATCTAATGTTTGTTTGAGTTCGCTCGTTCTTTCTTCTACAAGAGATTCCAATTCATGATTGTTTTGTTCCAAACGACTTTCATATTCTGACCTTTCCAATTCGGCGGCAATCCTTCCTGAAAAAATTTGGAATAAGGTAAGGATTTGGTCTTTGTTATGGATTTCTGTTTCAAAAAGACCTACAATCAAACCGATCACTTCCTTTTTGGAATTGAGTAAGGGAGAACCAATGTAACCTTCAATCTTCATTTCAATCAGAAGTTGGTCGAAGGGAAAGAATTTTTGCACCTCAGTGGGATAGTAACAAACAGAATTGTCAAACACCTGCGCACAAGGTGTATCCTTTAAGGAATAAGCCATGTTTTCAGCGATCACTCCGTTGGCCACAAGCGAGATCGTCTTTGATTCGTATTTTTCCTTATCAAAGATAGCAATGAAGGTATAATCCGCCTGGATGGTAGAAGCTAATTTGAGTGTAAGCCTGTCTAAAAATTCGTTCCCAAAGGTATTGGAAACGGCTTCAATGATATCGGAAAGAAGTTCACCTTGGATCATGAATTTATTTCCAGAAGACTATCAAAAGATTCATGGTCAACCGAATTCAAGGTGCCGGAGAATCTGTGACAAGAGGAAGGACTGTTTTTTTCACATCGAGGAGTGGCCCTAGTTCATAGATGGATTCATACCCGTAGGCTTTTAGCGAATTGTAAGTGGAGAGATTGAGAGATGCCGCAGGACTCTTGGCCGCAAAGGCTTCCTGGTTTCCTTCAAAATTATTATTACAATAAATTAGAATTTTGGATTTTTTTTTCCGGGATAATTTCGGCTAACGATTCTTTGGTGAACTCGGTAAAGGGGAGATTCTTTGCTCCCTGAATGTGCAAAAGATGGAACCTGCTTTCACTCCGTGCATCGAGTAAAACAACACCTTCCTCCGACATCAACTTCAGAAACTGATCTTCAGTTAGGCGGTGTGTTTCCCTTTCTTTTTCCGAACGATTGACTATTCTTTTAAACTCACCATAATCAATGAGTTTGTTTTCTATCGGAACCGGTTTTGATTTACCCTTTTTCTTTTTGGAAGATTCCGAAACCAGTGGGATAGTAACAAATACGAGTAAAATCAATACGAACGGTTTCATGATAGAATCTCCTACAAAAACAGACTTAGAGTGTATAAGGGTGGCGCGGGAACTCAAACCTTTTTTCGGCTTGCCAGGGGAATTCAAGGATTTGTGATACATGAATGAGCGCACTTAGAGCAATTATTAAAACAAACAAAGGCGAAATTCGCATCGATTTGTTTCCGGACAAAACACCAAACACTGTAGCAAACTTCGTAAACCTTGCACAAAGGAATTTTTACAACGGACTTAAATTCCACCGAGTGATTGCGGACTTTATGGTGCAAGGCGGATGCCCCCTAGGAACAGGAACGGGCGGACCTGGTTATAAATTCCGAGATGAATTTGATTCTAGTTTAAAACACAACAAACCAGGGATTCTTTCTATGGCCAACGCAGGTCCCGGAACCAACGGTAGTCAATTTTTTATCACCCATGTCCCGACTCCTTGGCTTGATGGAAAACATTCTGTATTTGGTGCTGTTGTGGATGATTCCGACCAAGAAGTGGTCAATGCCATCCGACAAGGGGATGTTTTGGAATCGATCACTATCGAAGGCGATACAACTTCCGTCTTAGCTGTAGCAAAACCACTTTTGGATGAGTGGAACCAGATCCTCGATTCTAAAAAATAAAGATTGATTCTCTCCTTTTGTTTTCGAAAGTCTAAAGATTATGAAGACAAAAGGAAAAGAAAAACAAGTCTCCCAAATCAAACTGGCTTCTAGAATGATTTTTTCTATGAAACCAACAAAAGTTAAACCCTCTAAAAAACTCTATTCTCGAAAGAAAAAAGAAGACCATTCGGGAATAGAGTTTCTACTTTCTATTCTCTCTTAAATCCAAACCTTACCTCTCCATCTCACTCCACGGGTCCCTACCCAATTCTTCTTCCTGACCTAAGTCTACTAACATCAATCGTTCCAGTTCCGCATTTCTTTGTTTGGCTAAACTCATGTACTGCACGCGGTCTTGCCTAAGTTCAAAAAGTTCATGGAAGGTCTCATCATCGTGTTTGAGAAATAGGTTCTTTGCCTTTTCTGCCGTATAGGACCTTGTCCCAAGGAGTCTCAATACATCCCTTCCCATAAGCACAGCCGTTTCTCTCGTCTCCCGATAGATGTACTGAACCCCCATTTCCTTCAGGTCATAAGCCCCTTCTCTGTCCCCAGCCCTTGCCACGATTTTAATATTGGGATAGTGTTGGCTCACGTTCCGAATGAGTTCCGCTTGTTTTTCTGGATTGTCCAAAGCAGCCACAAGGACCTTGGCATGTTCGAGGCCCGCCGCTTCTAATAACTCCAAACGAGTGGCATCTCCAAAATAAACCTTAAACCCGAACCGACCAAGCATCTCCACCCGGTCTGCATCAAAATCTAAAATGGTAATTCCAATGGCGTTGGATCTGAGGAATCGACCAAGCATGTTTCCAAATCGACCGAACCCACAAATGATGACAGGGTTTTCTTGTTTATGGATGTTTTGTTCTGTTTGTTTTTTGGGGATTTTGGATTCCAAAAATCCAAAAATGGTTTTTTCATATAACAAAAGTAAAATGGGAGTAAGGGCCATACTGACAGCCACACAAGCCACGAGAATAATGATGGTCTCCTCTTGGAAAAGACCCAAACCTTCCGAATATCCAAAAAGTACAAAAGAAAATTCACCCACTTGAGAAAGTGCTAAGGAAAAATATAGATTTTGATCTAACGGAAGCCGAAACACAAGTCCCAGTAAAAAAAGAACTAGGGCTTTCGTAAAAATAATCCCAAACACAATTCCTAAAATTTTAGAGGGACTTTGCATTACTACAGGTAGGTCCATTGAGGCACCGACACTTAAAAAAAACAATCCTAACAGTAAACCTTTGAAGGGTTCAATATTACTTTCTAGCTCATGACGAAACTCACTACTAGCAAGCACCACTCCGCCAAGAAAAGTCCCAAGGGCAGCGGACACCCCCACAGCTCCCATAAGCACTGAAATGGCAATGACAAGTAACAAACTAGCACCGGTAAAAATTTCCCGATTCCCTGATTTGGCAAGTAACCGAAAAAAAGGACTGAGTAAATACTTACCCACAAGAATGATTCCAATCACAACAGAAAGAACAACCAAGGTTTTCACATAACCGGGAAAATGTTCAATTAGAGAATGGCCATGAGAGGAAGTTGCCACATCCGAATCGCTTAACATAGGAAAGATGGCAAGGATAGGAATCACAGCCATATCTTGAAACAAAAGTACAGAAAATGCAGCTTGGCCAGAAACAGATTTCATAAGGCCCTTTTCTTTCAAAGTTTGCAAAACTATGGCCGTAGAAGATAAGGAAAGAATCAGACCAAGAGCCAGGGCCGGTTTCCATTGGAAACCGAATCCAAAAGAAAAGGCTGCCGTAATCGCTGTGGTGAGGATGATTTGTAATCCACCAAGGCCAAGTAACCAAAATTTGAGCCGCCAGAGAAGGTCCAATTCCAATTCTAAACCAATGGCAAAAAGCATCATCACCACACCAAATTCGGCAAAGTGTAACATATCTTTTCCTTCTGTTCCCACAAACCCAAAAACAAAAGGACCAATCACAATTCCGGCAATCAGATACCCTAGGACCGATCCAAGCCCGAGCCTGTTTGCAATGGGTACAATAATGATGGCACTTGTGAGATAAATCAGAGCTTGGATAAAAAAACTAAGTTCATTCATAAATGCCACCTAACAATTGATTGATAAATTTAAAATACCGGTTGGATTCTTTTTGTAAATCCAGTTCATTCAACTGAAAAGTTCCTTGGACCAAAAAAGGTTTTAGAAAATTCATACCGCAGAGTTCTGCTGTTCTACGAAAAGGGAGAAGAAAGTCCTCAGTCTCATACCCATGAAACCCAGTTTTCGAATAAGCATCCCTTGACCCACCCGTCGTAATGACTTGAATCCATTTTTTTCCTAACAATTGGTTGCCCCCAGGTCCATAAGCCCAACCATCCTCAAGTACCATATCAATCCATAATTTCATAAGTGGAGGGCAACTATACCAGTACAAGGGATGTTGGAATAAAATGATTTGGTGGTCTGCCAATAATTTTTGTTCAGCCTTTACATTGATAGAAAAATTGGGATATTCTTCATATAAATCATGTAAGGTGATATTTTCTGAATTTGGGATAGAATCCAAAAGCATTTGATTGGCTTTCGACTTCTCAAGTGCAGGGTGGACAAGCAGAATCAAAATTTTGGGCATACGGGACAAATTCACAAAATCCATAGATTGGTAAAACGTAAAAAAAAATTAGTTTTCCATTGACCTCGATTGTAAATATCTTTCAGATTTCTTCTGTGACAATACTTTCGATTTTTTTTTCGACCTTTGTATCCGAAGACCTGACTTGTATTGCCGCAGGACTCCTAGCCAAAGAAGGAAAACTATCCTTACCCTTAGCCATTCTCAGTACTGGACTTGGCATTTTTGTGGGGGATTGCCTCTTATATCTTGGTGGGTATCTTGTTAGGCGAGGAATCGTAAAATGGAATTTTTTACTCAACCTTCAAAAAAAATGGGAATCCACGAAAGTCCTCACGAATTGGAAACGTCACTATAAGAAGTCAATTTTTCTTTCTCGATTTTTCCCAGGGACCAGGCTTCCTCTCTATTTCAGCAGTGGTTTTTTTGCCCTTCCCTTCTTTTCTTTTTTCTATATTAGTTTGTTTGCCGTTACAATTTGGACAATCACCTTTGTTTCTTTGGTTTATCTCTATGGAAATTTAGTGAGTTTGTATGGAAGTCCAGACCATTCAATTCTTTTGAGTTTGGGTGTTGGTCTTAGTTTCTATCTCTTATACAGAATTCTACGCATAACTATTGATCCCTCGGAAAGAGAGAAATTCATTCTCTTGTTAAAAACACTCAATCAATTGGAATTTTGGCCGGCTTCTCTCTTTTACCTACCCCTTGTTCCCTATCTTTTCTATTTGGCTCTACGGTATCGGGGACTTCGTTACATTACGGTTGTGAATCCTGGAATCTTAGCTTCTGGGATTGCCGGAGAATCCAAATCAGAGATCTTAAATCTCATTCCGGGAGATAGGGTTGCAAGTTACCAATTTCTTTCTAAAGATGAAAAAGACCCAGAAAGTCGAATTCAAAATTGGATGGTCCAAAAAAACTTAGAATTTCCTATCATCGCCAAACCAGACAAAGGCGAACGTGGATTTTTGATCAAAAAACTGCACTCGCTTGAAGAAACTTCCACCCTCCTCAAATCTTATCCGATGGATTGGCTTTTCCAAGAATATTTAGAAGGTCCTTATGAAGTGGGTGTTTTTTATTATCGTGTCCCCAGAGAGAAACAAGGAAAGATATTCTCCATTACCGATAAAGTTTTTCCAGAGGTCACAGGAGATGGTATCTGTGACCTGAAAACACTCATCACAAACCATCCCAGGTTTCGTTTCCAAAAGGAGGCTCATATTAAACACAACAAATACCAATTAGATAGAATTTTACAAGTAGGGGAAACCATCCCTATCGGTTCCATTGGAAATCATATCCAAGGTTGTATGTTCCAAGACGGAAACCATTGGAGGACATTAGAGATGGAAAAAATACTCATCTCTATTGGAGATTCCATTCCTGGTTTTTATTTTGGAAGGTTTGACATTCGATTTTCTGATCCAGAAAAATTTCAGTTAGGACTTGGTTTTAAAATTATTGAACTGAATGGTGCGACAAGTGAATCCACCAATCTTTATGATCCTAAATTTTCTATTTTTGAAAGTTATTCTATATTATTTCGCCAATGGAAAATTCTATTTCAGATCGGTTATGAAAACTATAAAGTTGGTGTTCCCTTATATCCTTACAAAAAACTCTACCACTTAGTGCAAAACCATCGGAAATACAAAGCGAGCTTCTCTGATCAATCCCAATACTCATTTAGATAAGGAATCTTTTTTCTTTCAACATACAAAAGATAAGTGGATAAAGAAAATACAACTAAAGCCAAAACAAAAAGAAAACCGCCATCGTTTTGCACCACAATACCCAAAAAAACAAAATGAGACAATACAGCACCTAACATTAAATTAAAACCCATAAGGGCTCCAAACCACACAAAACGTGGAACTAACAAAAATAAAACACAGAAGGTTTCCAATACAGCAAGTCCATACCTCCCCCAAGGTTCCATTCCCAAAACAGAAAATATAAATTTTGATTCTTCGGATCCTGAAAATTTAAAATACAATGTTTGCCCTATGATGATGGCCGCAACAAACCGAGCCGCATGAAAAAAAATGGATCCCATTTCTGGTAACTTCACTTAAGAACCCTCCGTTAACAAAATCTCTTTAATTTCTGCAAAACTTGTCCAGGGAATGAAATGATTTTCACCCTCTAAGATTTGAATCTTATGTTTTATCATTGGTTTCCATTTCGTAAAGTAATAAATGTTCTCTAAAGGAACCAACTTATCCATCTCTCCGTGAAGAGAAAAAATATCTAAAGGATAATTTCCTAATATTGTTGTTAGTTTTTCCAAATCTGACTTTAATGTATACATCTCTTCATTGCTATGAACCCAAGACTTAGGGAGGATCCATTTGACAAACGTAACACTCGCTAATTTGTTATACCAATACAACTCCTCTAAATTTGGATCAGCGGGACTAGAAAGTAAAAAACATTTCCAAACAATGGGATAAGAAGGATCTTTCTCCATCGCAATGACAAGAGAAACCGGCCCACCATAAGAATGGCCTACGACATATCCGTTAGTAAAAGAATGGGATTCCTTTTTAAAGTAATTTAGAAGAGCAGCATGGATCGCTTTGCCTTGGGTAAAGATATCCGGAAAAGATACTTGGTTCATAGACTGTCCATAACCCAATCTGTCTGGAACCAATATACAAAACTGAGTTTGTAAGTCTTTGTCGTTTAGATAGGACAGAAAGTCAGAAGAAGAACCCGGTGACCCATGAATGAAAACCAAAAGTTTTTTTTTGTTTTTACAATCATTGGATAAAAAATGAATTTCGGTTTGTTCTGATTGCAAGGTATGGCTTTCTACCTTCTCCCCTCCTTCTAAAGAATGATTCACACAAAATAGAAACTGGAAAATGAAAAGGGGCAAAAGAGAAATAGAAATACCTTGCCTCACATTTAGATTCATTCGATTTCATCACTACTTGCAAAAAGAGCTCCCGATTCATAAAGACGTTTGAAAAGAACATTGGGTTGTTTGGGATTTAGAATATCAGCATATTCTGGTAAAAATCCTTTGACTAAGTACATTTCAATGTCGGCTTTATTTTTGATAGAGACAAAACCCCTCGGTTCACATTCAAAGTAAGACTTTACTTCTGCGAATATTTGGGAAGATATATTCACCTCTCCTGTTAGTCCCGAACTTTCCAGACGACTGGCAGTGTTTACCGTATCTCCCCAAACATCGTAGGCGAATTTATCCGTTCCGACCACGCCAGCCACCAGTGGACCTACGTGGATTCCGAGACGAATCTCCCAAAACTCCCTTCCTCGTAAGGCATGGATTTCTTTTTGTTCGGCCATATAAGATTGGAATGCTAGACCACATAACACCGAATCAACGGGATTGGTCCTATTTTCCTCAGGAATTCCACCCACAGCCATGTAGGCATCTCCAATGGTTTTGATTTTTTCTAAACTATATTCCTTACACAAACGATCGAACTCACGAAAAATTGTATCCAATTCTCCGACAAGTTCTTCCGCATTCATCTTCTCTGCAATTTTTGTAAACCCTGCCATATCACAAAAGAGAACTGAGGCAGATTCGTATCGTTTGGGAATCACACGGGCTTCCCTTTTTAACTCATCGGCAATGGACTCTGGTAAAATGTTTAAGAGCAATGTTTCCGATTTTTTTCTCTCCACATTTAAGTTTCTACTCAAAATAAAAATCAGAATTCCTGTAAGGATTTGGACAAATAGGTAATTTCCCCCGGCATCCAAATACCGATCCAAATCTGTTTCATAAGTTGTCACCCAATCGCGATGATAAAATTCTAAAACATACAAAGAAGCAGATAAAAGGATATAAAGAGAATAAACGATAAACACATTGTGATTTCGAATGAGGATCAGGGCAATGACAAGGGCCGGGATGAGATAATAATGATTTCCACCGAGAGAACCACCGTTAAAAAACCACATAGCTGATAGGTAAAAGAGAATGGTTAAATTGAAAGGCCAATATAAGGAAAAATAGATACTCTTTACTCGGCTTAAATAATACATCACAAGCATAAGTAGGCCTGAACCCACATTGAGTGCGGTGAGAATCACATAGTTTTCTAAATAAAGAACTCCAAACACCCCAAGCAAATTGAGAAGACCATTTACAAGAGAAACCGTATTAAACAGTCTATGTTCGAGGGAGTGTTTTTTCGGATCTCCGAGAAAGAAGTATATCCATTTCATTGTAATTGGTAAGTATCCCTCCTGAAACGAAGTGGATTCAACCTTTTTTCTAGGATTGGATTAGTATGGATTCAAATAATGAAGTTATTTACCTTTAAGATACATCCAAAATTGGTGTATTGATCGTTTCCATATTACAGTGTTTGCTTCGAATTAAACCAAAGCCACCAGACGATTGATCCTTCAAAATTTATAGAAGTATTGTATGTATCTTCGAATTCCAACGAAGATACATTTTCTCGTTACCTAAATTAAAATCCTAACAAATTCACTTCCTCTAATTTACACTCATTTCCTTTTAAGGCAGCGGTTCCATTGCCATCTAACCCAGAGGAAATAATAGAGAGAGGTTTATTACAAAAGGAAACTTCTCGGACGTTACCAAAAGAGGAACTTAATATTGCTGTTTGGAGCAAAGAAATATTAGTTAGACCTTCCTTACACTTATCTAACGATTCTTTTGTATAGTATTTATCATCCTCGATTCCGGAAACTGACTTTTGTATTTCTGGAGCTATTAAAAAGGATAAAAAAGAACTACTAACAGAAGAAGGAGTGGTGCTTGCAGTCGTTGTTGCCAGGATTCTAATATAAGCTGCTGTAGTACATCGAATCGCAAGACAACTTGATGGAGAATCAGCGGTGGTTGTCGACGTTAAAGTCAAACCCGCAACGATCGCACCCGCACAGACACCTGCGCTTACCGTATAGGTACAAGATGCCGTAGAACTAGTATTTGCCGTCTGTAGCACCTTCAGCATATAGGTCGTATTGGGAGCAGAAACATTGGATCGAAAATATAATGTGCCACCTGCTTTTGCATCTAAATCAACATAATTATTAGCTGCTGGCAAAGTAAAATTTGCCGAGGTATTATCATTTGCAGAACCTAGAATGGCGTTTGGATCTGTCGGGCATACAAAACTTGAGCTTGAACTGGAAGAACCAGCTGAACTTGCCGAAGATAAAAGAAGAGGTAACGACAACAGGTCTAAGTTACTATTCAAATCCCTAATCTGTTTTTTCGCATCCTTTCCCTTAACTCCCATTGGCGAGTAAATCTCAGAACAACTGATAAAAGCGAATATCATTCCTAAAAATAAAACTTTTCTCATATAACCTGCGTTTTTTGACATAGATAACATCCAAATTCTGGCCTATTTTCCGTCAAGTAATTCTTGTTACACTAAGAAATGATCTATCTGGGAAAAAGAAAATTAAGAATCATTCCAATGAATCAACAAAAAAGCCCCTCCCCGAAGTATCCTTCGAGAAGAGGCAACCGTCTTTAAGGCAACTCTTGCCTTACTACGACTTAAGCATTATTCAAAAGTCGTAATACAGAATTTGGCCGAAGACTGGCTTGCGCTAACATTGCCGTACCGCTTTGCACGAGAATTTGTTTCGTCGTGAGCGCTACCATCTCCTCTGCCATATCTGCGTCCCTAATCCTTGATTCGGATGCTTGCATATTTTCGTATGCACCCATGAGGCCTTTAGCAGTACTTTCGAGCCTATTTTGATAAGCTCCCATATCTGCTCTCTGCTTCATGATCTTGTTCAAGGCGAAGTCCGCTTTAGCAATCGCTTCATCTGCTTTTCCAGGTGTAGAGAGAGCAATTTTCACTGCCCCTTCTGACATCTTTAGAGCTTTCGAAGTCATAGTTCCAATGTAGAAACGCTCTCTTTGCCTGGCGTTTGCTCCCATGTGAAACCACATCGATGCCTTAGTTGACTTGCGAGCGAAGTCTCCTTCAAACAGTTTCATTTTATTGAACTCTGCTTGAGAAGCGATTCGATCGATCTCATCCACCAGCGCAGATACTTCTACCTGCACGAGCTGCCTGTCCTCAGGTGTGTAGATTCCGTTCGATGTCTGGATCGCAAGGGTCCGGATTCGTTGGATGATTTCTGCCGACTGGTCGAGGTAACCCTCTGCAGTCTGGATGAAACTCAGTCCATCTTCCGTATTCCTTTCGGCCTGACGTAAACCACGAATTTGTGTTCGTAGTTTTTCCGAAACAGCAAGACCAGAAGCATCATCACCGGCAAGGTTAATCCTTTGCCCAGTGGAGAGGTTCCTCATGGTCTTATCTACATCCCATTGTGTAAACTTGAGAGCACGATGTGATTGAATCGCACTCATGTTGTGATTGATAATCATTGGCCTACACTCCTTTGTGTATAACCAAGAACGGTATATGTTTCGTTCTTAGCCGGACAATCCCTGTCCGGTGTCAAGGATGAGCTTTCATATTGCCACCTGGCAGGGGAAAGCCGGCTGATTATCTAATTACAACTCTTCAGTTACACTAACCACTCACTTAGTTAACGTATGTTAACGAAGGAGAGAAAGAACTCCTTGTGGACGAACATTCGCCTGAGCTAACATAGCAGTACCAGATTGAACTAAAATCTGATTCTTTGTGAAAGCCACAGTTTCTTCTGCCATATCCGCATCACGGATCCTAGACTCGGAGGCTTGGGTATTCTCATAAGCGTTCATGAGCCCTTTTGCAGCATGCTCAAGACGGTTAAAGTAAGCACCTAAGTTTGCCCTTTGTTTGCTAATGCGAGTTAACGCAGCATCCAAAGTTCCGATCGCATCGTTTGACTTGTCAGCAGTTGACAAAGACAGGAGTTCTCCACTTTGACCTTTGAGATTCAGTGAACGTGCAGTCATTGTTGCAATGAACACTCTTTCTCTTTGGTGTTGGTTTGCTCCAATATGGAACCACATGGAGGTAGCTCGTGATCCACGTGCAAAATCACCTTGAAGCAAATTCATTTTATTGAATTCAGCTTGTGAAGCAATTCTATCCACTTCGTCAATAAGTTGTGAAACTTCGACTTGGATCATTTGTCTGTCTTCTTCAGTATAAATACCGTTAGACGATTGAATTGCAAGTGTTCGAATTCTTTGAATGATATCATTCGATTCTTGCAAATACCCTTCCGTAGTTTGGATCAGGCTCATACCGTCTTCGGTATTTCTCTCTGCTTGTCTAAGACCATTCACCTGCGTTCTCATCTTTTCCGAAACGGCGAGTCCGGATGCATCATCACCTGCACGGTTGATTCGCATACCAGAGGATAGTTTCTCCATACTTTTGGAGACTTCCTCGTTTTGGAACTTGAGGACGCGATGTGAGTTGATCGCGGCTAAATTGTGGTTTATGATCATGGGTTTCCTCCTTGAAACTTGATCTGGCAAACGAGAGAATCCCTTCTCTCGCTTTTTTTTGTGTCTGGCTTTCAGGCCCCATTGGTGCCTAAAATCTCTATTTGTTCCCTTTGTATGTCGGTGATCGGATAAAAGAAATTAATTCGAAGAAATGGAGGTGTTTTGGGAGTTTTTCGCAAGTTATTGCGATTTTTGGAGAGATTTTAGTAACTTTAGCGTTTTATTTTTTTTAAAAAAAGTTCTACTTTTCCCGTTACGAAGATCGGCAAATTCCCATTTTCCATAAGTGAATTTTGAAAAATGGGAGAAATTGTTCGGGTTACCCCTATTTAGGGCGTGTGGCAAGGGGAGAGAGAGTTTCCCAGTGGTAAACCGCATTGGCTTCCCCGGAAAATTTGTGTTCGATTGTGCCGAGGTTTTTGAAGTTTTCAAATAGACTTGCATTTAACGCCCGTATTGTGGCCTCCATTGCCTGGATCCTACGTTTGTTCAGAACTTCTTCTGGTTCTTTTGGTCCCGTTTCCGTTCCACCAGTATAATAAGTGATGGTATCCACCGGAGCATTTGGATTTTCTTCTTCGGCATCAGCATCCGCTTCATCAGATTTGGTACGAGGAAGTCTGTATTTTTCCATCACGTCTTGTAAAATGGCCACATTCCAATCAATGACAAGTTTATTTCCTTTTTCCACAA
This sequence comes from Leptospira vanthielii serovar Holland str. Waz Holland = ATCC 700522, assembly GCF_000332455.1. Classification (GTDB taxonomy): domain Bacteria; phylum Spirochaetota; class Leptospiria; order Leptospirales; family Leptospiraceae; genus Leptospira_A; species Leptospira_A vanthielii. Next base: position 396,720 of record NZ_AOGY02000051.1, read on the forward strand.
ACCAGGTTTGTTTCAGAGCAAACCGAATGTCTAAAAGTTTTTTAGGAGAAAACAACTTCCCATCTTTTGCGAGAGCTTCCACAGAATCAAAGTAAGGTGGAGATCCCACTTCACCCACCAGTTGGTAAATAAAGGCACTCGTTTCTTCTTGTTTCAAAACCTTTCTGTGGATGGGGATTTGTTCCCCTTCTCCATTCGAAATATAAATCACTACTGGTTCTCTATGGTCAAGGGATGGATAGGAATACAACTGGAAGGGAACAAACAACCGAAAGGGATTTTGTTCGGCTAAAATAAAAAAACTAAAAAAAATCAGGAGTGAAAACCACGAAGCAAATAAAAATATAAAATCGCGAGTGAGTTTGGTTTCTCCCGTTCCGATTTTGTAAAATCGTATAATTAGGACTTTTAAAAGTTTGCTGAGAGAACGAAGATATTCTTTAATCTTTTGAAGATGCGTATTCATGAATTCCTTTGATGACACTGCGTGCGATTTTCTTTTGGTAGTTTTTATCCCGCAGCCTTTTACTTTCCTCAGGGTTTGTCAGATACCCCATTTCCACAAGTACCGCAGGCATAAGGCTTCCTCGCAAGACGGAAAAATCTGCCTTTTTCACACCCCGCGAGGGAATGTCGGGACTTAAACCCTTTTCATACTCTTCAGCCACAGCGCTCGCCAATTTCCGGGACCGCCTTTGGGTGACACTGGACAACATCTGAGACTGGATCTGAGAGACAACTGGGTTCTTGTGTTTTCCCACATAGCGGTTTTCCAAAAGAGCCGTTTCTCGGGCAGCTTCTGTGCTCGGACTTTGCGAAAGGTAATACACTTCAAAACCTGCTGCCTTGTCAGAAAGCGAGGCATTACAATGGAAACTGAGGAAAACCACATCCCTTGTATCGTTCAAAACTTGATTGGCAAGTTTGGAACGATCTTCCAACTCCACAAACTGATCATTTTTACGGATCATTTGGACTCGGATTTCGGGATAGTATTTACGAAGATACAAATAGGTATAACGAGCCACACCAAGGCTCACATCCTTTTCAAAGGCACCCGTAGGATCCGAAGTGCCCGGATCTTTTCCACCGTGCCCGGCGTCGATCACAATGGCTTTCACATTGATATTTCGTTTGGGGACGGGGTCTTTGGGAATAAGAACCCAAAGTTCAGTTTCTTTGAACTCGTAACGTACATCATAGGAAATGAGATTGAGTAAAATGGCTTCCACTAAATCGAGAGGAAGGTAAACATCCTCTTCTTTTTTTAAAATGGCTTTGGGGATTTTATAAATTTTACCATCGAGTGTGTAAAAACTCGCACCGAGACGAAACTGAATATTCCCCTGCGGGGTAAATACAGAACCCACTCTTGTGAATTTTCTTAGTTTGGTGGAAAGTTCGGGCATAATCGATTTTAAATCGGAAAATGCCAGGTAGTTTCCCTTTCCGTAAAGCGGAAGTTTGGCGACTTCCGCACTTAAGAAATTAGGAAAAAAACATAAACAAAAGAGAACTAGTCTTTTTTGAAAATAGAAAGAATTCGCTGCCAAATCGATTGTTTCTTTTGTTTAGATTTTTTGACTTCATTGATATCGAAGAGATTTCGTCTTGGATCATTGTTCTTTTGATTTCTATTTCCTGACTGATTCTTCTTATGCGGATGTTTCCCTTTCCCATCCTTGGGATGGTGACCATGTTTCATTTCATGATGGGTCATTTTGGCTGGGTGTTTGTGATCCTCACCACTGCCTGGATGCTGCGGGTGTCCATGAGGATGGGCCATCTTGGCTGGTGGTTGGTGTTTGTCCCCTTTCCCCTTACCACGACCGCCACGGTCTCCGCCACCGCCAGAACGATCCCCTCGATCTCCCCGGTGTTCGCCACCACGCGAAGGTTTCTGGCCACGACCACCACGGTCTCCTCTAGATTCCCTTTCTTGGTATTTTTTCTCACCAGGAATGGTCTCTTCTGGAAAGGCAGGAGTGAAATCTCCTTTAGGAAATTCTAAATACTCTTCCCGAATCTCGGCTGTTGGAATTTTAGAATTCAAATACTTTTCAATTCGTTCGAGCTCGGTATAATCTGTTTCGGAACAAAAACCAATGGATTGGCCTTTCCTTCCGGCACGAGCTGTCCTTCCAATTCGGTGCACATAGTTTTCTGCATCTTGGGGAAGGTCATAATTATAAACAACATCAATGTTTTCGATATCGATCCCGCGGGAGGCCACATCAGTCGCAATCAGGTATTTATACTTTCCTGCTTTGAAATCTCTTAGGAGTCGGATCCGTTTTTTTTGGTCAAGCTCGGAAGAAAGACCAGTGGCTGTAATTCCAAACCGGCGAAGGGCCGAAACAATTTTTGGAATGTTCATTTTGTAGTTTGTAAAAATGATTCCAAGGCCCTCTATCGGATAGTTTAACAGGGAGTTGACGAGGTAGGGAAGTTTTTCTTCTCTTCCCAAATGGAGTAAAGACTGGTCAATCCGTTCGGTAATGACTTTTTCCGGATTGATATGGACTTCAATCGGATCATTTAAATACTTACTCGCAAGACGAACCACTTCATAACTTAAGGTGGCACTAAAAAGTAGAGATTGTTTTCTGTTTTTACATTTGTGGAAGATGTATTTGAGATCCTGAACAAATCCCATGTCGAACATTCTGTCCGCTTCATCTAAAATCACTACTTTTACATTCTCTAAAGAGAGGCCGTGATTTTTGACAAAGTCAATAAGCCTTCCCGGTGTTGCAACAATGATACAAGCCTTGTTGCCTAGTGCCTGTTCTTGGGATTTGTAATCGGTTCCACCGATGATGGTGGCCACACCGAAGTCTGTGAATTCCAAAAGTTTTCTCGCTTCTTCTGCGATTTGTATGGTCAGTTCTCTTGTGGGTGCAAGGACTAGTGCATAGGGTAATGCTTCCTCCTCAGGTGCCGACAAAAGTCTGTGGAGTGTAGGAAGTAAGAAAGCCATAGTCTTTCCAGTTCCAGTTTGAGCAAGGCCTGTAAGGTCACTACCTTCCATCGCGAATGGAATGGACTTGGCTTGGATGGGAGTGAGTTCTGTGTAGCCGATTTTTTCTAGGGCTTTTGTTAGAGACTCATGAAAGGGTAATTCGTTAAATTTCATAATGGATTTCAGTGTTTTAATTTTCTGGCTGTCAGTTCGATGGTATCACCATAAGCAAATGAGTTTGCATACAGTCGATACAGCCATTCGGGGAGTTTGCCACGAGGACTTAAGTCCCGGTAGGAGTGATACGACATTGGTCTAACATAGTTCACCTCGAAGCCGAGGATTGACAAGAGTTTTTTCAAAGAGTGGACAGAGTAGTCAAAAAAGTGGTCAGTTGGATGGGTCACAAACCACTCTTTGGGATTGGTTTGGAAACTAGGCCCAAAACTGGAAGGAAGGGCCAAATAGAGAAACCCGCCCGGTTTTAACCAAGAGGTGAGCCTCTCCCAGATCCCTTCAATCTCCTCGATATGTTCGATCACAAAAAAAGCCGAGACCACGTCAAAGGTGTCTTTCCATTCGCTAACATCCACAGAAAGAACCGACTTCTTTTCTACATCTAGGGAAAGTTTGGACCTTGCATATTCTACTTCTTTAGGAGAAAGTTCCAGTCCCTTCGTAAGATAACCGGCCTTCCTTGCCTCGTCCAAAAAAAATCCAGCCGCAGAACCTATTTCTAAAAGAGAAGCCCCTTGGGGGTTCGCTCCCCCCCTCTCCAAAACAGAAAGCCTGCGTTTTGCCATGGCACGGAGGTTTGGTTCATCCTCGTAATAGGATTTTTTGTATTGGGCCTTGTACTCTTCCATAAAGTAACTGTCCCCATACTCCCGTGTTTTGGCAGGAAGGTAGCGAAAAACACCCGTATGACGGCATTCTTCATAAAATTCGGGAAATTTTTGATGCGGGAAAAATTGGAATAAACTCAAAAATAGGTTCTCTTTTTGGATTCGAGAGATTTTTCGTACTGCGCCCGAGCGGCCCTTTTGTTTTCATAGGCTTCCGATAAACTTGGGTTCAGATCAATGGCAGTCTGAAAACTAGAAAGGGCTTTTTTAAATTCCCCATTTTTGAAATAACAAACTCCCAAATAATTATACGCTTTGGAAGAAACACTCGGAGTGACATCAGAACGAGTAATGACTGTTAGTTCTTCAATGGCCTTTTCCCGGTCGACAAGGGAACCCGAATCAATAAGAATTTTAGAAAGTACAAGTTTTGATTCCATATCTTCTGGATCGATATGGGTGGCACGAAAGGCTTCTTCTTTCGCTCGTTTCGAAAGCCCAGAGTTTCCGCTACCCGCATAACTTAAGGCAAGTTTTCTATGGGCCAGTTTGATTTCTTTAGGATCTTTGGAATTTTCCAAAACATAGACTAACACCTTTTCTGCGGCCAGATAGTTTTTGGTTTGGATGTAGACATCGGCAAGTTTCAACCTCGCTTCATAAAGTTCCGGTTTCCAGGCAATAGCTTCTTCGAATTCAGAAATGGCTTCTGTATAAAAACGATTTTCCAAATAGTAATCGGCAATGGCTAACCTTGAGGGAACATGGTTCGGATCCAGGGCCTGCGATTTACGAAGCGACTCAATGGCCATAGTCGGTTTTCCGGCATGTAGGTAAGTTAGGCCTAAGTTGTAATAGGCCGATTGGTTTTTGGGATTTAAGGAAAGGGCCCCTTCAAAGGCCGTAATGCTTTCCGAATACCTTTCCATTTCATCTAAGATGATTCCGAGATTTACATAAGCCGTTTCGGAATAGGAATCTCCCGGTGTTAGGCGGATGATCCGGCGAAACAAACTTTCGGCCTCCACCAGTTCCCCTTTTTTATAATAGAGCTCGGATAGTGCAAAGAGCGAGTCCACGTCCGAGGGTTTGAGTAACAAAGCTTTTTGTAAGGCCGTGATGGCCATATTGGTTTGGCCCATCGAAAGGAAGGCATCGGCAATATAGCGATACACTTCTGGTTCATTGGCATTGGAATCCAGGGCCTTTTGGAAGTATTTGGCCGCTTCCTCATGAACTTTTTTTTTCAAATACACCAAACCTAAGTTATAGTAGGATTTGGCATCGTTTGTTTTGAGACGAATCACTTCTCGGAAGTAATACTCGGCCCGGTCATAGTCTTCTCTTTGGTAAAAGATAGTTCCTAGATGTCCATAAGACAAAACAGCCGTTTGGGAATTCGGAGCCGTCTGCACTACCTTTTGGAACTCGGAGATGGCCTCAGCCATATTTCCTTGTTTTAAATAACTAATGGCTAGGTTGTAAGTCAGAGTGACATCGGTCGGCGCAAGCGACTGCCCTTCTTTGTATGCTTCGATGGCGCTTGCCGGATCTCCAATCTCTTGGAATAAATTCCCTTGTAAAAGCGAGACTCGGTAGTCATTCGGGGCAATTTCTTTGGCTCTTTGGGCGGCACGCCTTGCTTCTTCAAACTTACCGGCATGTTTGAAAGCGAGTGATAAATTGTAATAAGCAAAATAGTTTTTGGAATCGTATTGGATGGCTTTTTCCAATCGTTCGATGGAGTTCACATAACGACCGGCTTCATCATACATGACCCCAAGCACTGTCAGTGCGATCGACTTGTCTTCATCAGAACCAGGGGAATTGAGGAATTCTTCGCAAACCGTTCCCACTCGGTTCACATACCGGTTGTGGTAGGCATTTAGGCAGGCAGCGAGCTTGGGATTGACGGAATCATCTGGAAGGTAGGGTTTATCAACAAGAAGGTCGAGAGCTTTTTTATCCCGAGGAAGGTTACCGAGGGCTCTCGCGATTTCTTCTGGATTCTTTTTTTTCTCTAGATACCACCAGTAGGCTGCCGTTAAAAATCCAAGGACAAAGAAAACGAGAACACTCCAAAATAGAAACGACAAAACCGGACGGCGAGCCGTGGTTTCAGATTCATAAGTAGTTTCTTTTTCTTTCCCCAGGTTCCGTAAGTATGGATCTTCCTGGTAATAACTTGGCTGTGAGGATTGTTCCTCTATACGAAACCGGTTTTTTTGGATGGGATCCATTATGCTCTTACTGGGGTTTGTTCGCTAAGATCTCCTTCTTATAGAAGGCGTCTAACAGTCCGTTGATAAACTGAGCTGATTCTTCCGTTTCAAATTCTTTGGTGAGCTCCACTGCCTCATTGATAACAACGGGGGCGGCAAGGAAAGGTTCCTTTTGCAAACTAAGAATCGATAAACGTAAAATACAGCGGTTGACAACGGAAATACGCGAAAGTTCCCAATTCTCCGAATACTTCTTGATTAGAGTATCGATGTTTTTTCGATTTTCGACCACTCCTTTCACAAGAAAGACAGCATAATCCTTTTCTTCTCTAGTGATTTTTTTGTCGTACCAATCGAATTTCATCGCCCGGTCCGGATCGGTTCCGACCAGGTCAATTTGGTAGAGGCACATCAGGGCAAGACTTCGCCCGCGGTGTCTAGAACTCATCCGATCTCTTTGAAAAGATTGGCCATTTCGATGGCAGTGGTGGCGGCTTCGTATCCTTTGTTTCCAGCCTTGGTTCCGGCTCTTTCGATGGCTTGTTCAATGGATTCTGTGGTGATGACACCAAAAATCACAGGAACCGTTCCATCGGCGACTGATCCCACTTTGGCGGCTTCCCCAGAAACCAAATCATAATGGGAAGTGGCTCCGCGAATCACAGCACCTAGGCAAACGATGGCAGAGAATTGGTATTTTTTAGATTGTAGAACACGTTTTACGGTTTGCGGGAGCTCAAAGGCACCAGGGACATAGATCACGGTGACATCGCTATCTGCTATGCCATGTTGTCTGTAAGCATCTTTTGCCCCTTTCAGTAGGGACTCGGTGATAAATTCATTGAACTTCGAAACGATGACACAGTGTTTTTGTCCGTTTCCAATTCGTAAACCTTCCAATTGAGCTGTCATGTATCCAAAATCCTAGGGGGGTGTTATTTCGCAAGACGAATGACAAGGGTGATCTTTCCGTCTGGATTTTCCACCACTTCAAATCCGTCTCTTTCCAAGGCTTTTTTCGCTCGGTAGATCGCCAGATTCACGACATTGGTTTTCTCATCCGTCAGTTTTTGTGGTTCCAATTTCATAGGACCCCCCTCGTCTTTTAAAGTTCGGAGTGCACCCTATACAATCTTAAATGCCAATGGCTTTACAAGGTAGAATTGTTTTCCTCTTATGTCATATAGGAAGAAAATGAAGAAAAAGAAATCCGTAAAGAAGGTCAAAAAAAGAAAACCGGTAGTGTATACCGAGAGTGACTTTGTTGTGAAACCTTCCTCTGTTCCCAATATCGGAATGGGACTATTCACCAAACAAACATTATACAAGGGCGATACCGTTGGTTATTACATGGGTAAAATCATTACCGATGAACAAGCGGAATCAAACAAATACGTAGATTCAAAATACCTACTTTGGATTTGTAAAGACTGGTGGATTTACGGGGAAGGTCGCGAGTCCAATTACACCCGTTATATCAATCACTCCTCAAAACCCAACGCAGAACTAATAACCTCTGTGAGATGGAAAACGGCTAGGTTCAAAGTATTAAAAACGATCCCTGAAGGCGGAGAAATTTTCTTTGATTATGGAAAGGATTATTGGGACAACGTCGACTTCAAACCGAAGTAAATAGAATCATGTAGCCAAATCGGCTTTGGCTAAAAACGAATTATAGAATTTTGCAAGCGGTCTCTTAAAGGAGACCGTTATTTCCAAAGGATGGTTTGGTGGAAGTTTTGTTAACATCAGCAGCTTCCAGTGCTTCCATATATTGGATGACAGAATCATCCATACGAAATACTCCTTCCGTACTTTCGTTGTGCACAAGCCGGCAAACCAAAAGGTTAGCAGCAAAGAAAAGAAGTGCGAGAACCAAGGGAAAACGATACGCATTCGACATAAAACCCTCCGATTAGGATAAGCCTCTTACCGGAGTCTCCCCGAGCAAGAAATTTTTAGAACCGTTCTATTGGAAATCTTCGATCCGGATATCCGGGAAGGCATTGTTTTCCGTCTCGGCAGCCAAAAGGACTTCCTCATCTAAGTCACCCGTAAGCATCTCCTCCAAAGCCAAAAAAAGATTGGTATGGACGTTCGTACGGCGGACTGCATAATCCACCATGGTTCCTGTTTTCATAATAAAGGCCCAGTCGCTACTTTGTAATAATAAGAGCTCTCGACCCATTTGTTTTAAAATCCGTTTTTGTAATTCCGTTCCCGACCCAAATTCATGAACTCTTTTGTGCATCCGAATGCTTAAGGAATGGATAAGAGGATAGATCCAATCGTTTGTTGGATTCAGCCACACCTCTCCATATCCATTTTCTCCCCAACTACTCATCTTCATCTCCACCGACTGGACTCTTGGGAGAGAACGAGCGGCTTCCATGGGATGAGAAAGTTTGATTGTGTTTTGGTTGAAGTGGATTTTTTTAAATAAAAATTCGATAAACTGCGGACCTTCATACCACCAGTGTCCATACAACTCCGCATCATAGGGAGATACAATCACCGCCGGTTGTTTGTTAGTTGCATACAAACCTTCCGCTTGGCTGATGCGGTTTCGTAAAAAATCTTCCGCATGGTTTCCGGCAACTTCCATCGCCCAGTCTGGATGGTAGTAGCCTTTGTCCCCAGTTTTTCCTGTGATCCGAAAGTATTTGATACTGGTATTGATTCGTACTCCGTTGGAATGTAAGTAAGGCGAAATTTCTTCCCAAGGAAGATCATGACCGATGTCGCGGTAGTATTCTCTGTATCGAAAATCACCCGGATACCCATCGATCGAACTCCAAACTTGTTTGCTACTTTCCGGATCCCGACCGAAAGCAAAAACGCCGTGCCCCACTTCTACCGGAGCATAAACTCCGAACTTTGGCCTTGGACTTCCATGTGTGATACCGTGAGTGTCGACAAAAAAATACCGAAAACCCTCTCGGTCTAGTTCCTCTTCCAATTTTTGTGTGTATCCACATTCCGAAAGCCAAATCCCTTTGGGGTCACGCCCCCAAATCCTGCGAAAGGTCCTTCGGCCATTTTTTAGTTGGGAGCGAAAGATAGAGGGTTCAGAATCATAAAACGGTAGGAAGGCATGAGTGGCCGGGCTTGTCATCACTTCCAACTCACCCGACTCCACAAAAGGTAAAAAAGCTTTGGTTAAGTCACCGCCCTCTTCTTCAAAGATGGATTCTGTATCTAAAAAATGTTCTAAATACCTTTTGGATAAATAGTTTAAGTGAGGGTCGTATGTAGTGCGTTTGGTTTCATGTTTTGCTAGACTAATGAGGTTTTTTAAGTATTTACGAAATCCATTTTGTAAATAAGGGTCTGTCAACATCAAAGAAAGTGTAGGTGTAAAAGACATGGTGATCCGAAAGGGCACCGATTCTTTTTTTAAATTTCTAAAAACTCGGACAAGGGGTATATAGGTTTCGAGGATGGCCTCGTTTAACCAATTTTCTTCGATAAAGGGTGTAGCATAACCTGGGTGTCTAACAAATGGTAGGTGGGCATGTAAAACAAATACCAAATGCCCTTTCACAAAATGATTCATTATAAAAGTCCCTTTCCTGACCCCGATCCATTAGCGAAAGAAGACGGCCCTTGGTTTAGATCCGTTTTCCCTTCTTGGTTCCCTGATTTACGAGGGTTCACATAGAACTCAGAAGGATCCCCATCTTTAAAATAATACTCTTCACTTCCCGCTGACTTTGCCACAAGTCCCATCTCAATCCACTGCGGATGGATCCACTCCTTATCCAAACGGAAGGATTCGGTTCCGACCGGTAAATCCTTTCCAGTAGAATGGAGGGCCGAGATTTCTTTTTTTTGATAAGAAACAAAGATGGATGTTTGGATGTCTCTTACGGGAAACATAAATTTTAAATAATAAGATTCGGTAAAGGGAGCTAAATCGTAGAAGTCAGTACGTTCGCTTCCAAAAATATTTTTGTATTCTACCTTCAATCGAAAATGTAAACCATCAGTGGATGGCGATTCCAAATCGATTAAAAGATTCTTTAAAGTATTCGGAGAAAATTTCCAAAATACAAAGGCTTCCCGAGGTGTCCGAACAAGAACCCGCATAAGATCATCCACTGAAAATTCAGGGTGTTTGGTAAATTTGGAATCGTTGTAAATGGATTTTGGCGAAACGGAGAGAGAAGGAGAATCTGTTTTTTTTACGGCTTCCTGAACTGTTTTTTTGGTGGCTTTCTTTGCCGCTGTGTTTATCGACTTCTCACTAGCAGTGACAACTGACTGTTTCTTTTTTGGGGCAGATTTTTTCTTTGCGCCAACTTTCTTTTCTTCATTTGCCATGTCCCAAGCTTAAAGACGAGAAACACCCTCCTTCAATTCTTTTTTATTTGACGTTTGCTTTTTTTCCAAAATACAATCAATCCATACCAAATTGGGACAAACTATGAAAATCAATTATACCTGGAAACACTTAGACCGCTCCGAAGCCGCAGAGAAATATGCGGACGAAAAACTAGAACGAGTTACAAAATTCGTTCAAAAAATCGTATCCTGCGAAGTATCATTTGAAGCCATTCATGGGGAAATCAGCGCTAACATGAAGTTACATGCCGATGGAAACAATTTTAACGCACACAACCAAGACAAAGATGTTTATGTTTGTATCGATGGATTGGAAGACAAAATCCTAAGCCAAGTCAGCAAACACCACGATAAAAAAAGCCAACACTAACTCTTTCATGATTCAGAAGTCGGAAGAAGCTCTCACCTATCTTTCCAATGGTGAGTTTGAAACTGCAAAATCCCTTTATTCCGTACTTCTGGATCGAGATCCTGAGGATCTTGCCGCCATCAGCGGTTATTATATTTCCAGCTTTTGGGACCATAGACTTGATTTAATTCTAAAAACAAGAGAAGGAAAAGAAAGAGGAAAACTCCTCCTCGATTTTTTTTCCGATTTTGAAACAGAGATCCGTAAACGTGGGTTTCAGTCCACCGATAGTTTTTTTGTCACCCAAGACTGTATTCTAAAAGAAGCAAGAGACCACTTAAAACTTGCTTACCAATGGGAAGGAGCCAACGCTCTCGACAAAGATCTGTTACGTGATCTTGCTTCCGCCTTAATCAAAATCAAAGACTATACAATGGCCTTAGAAGTATTACTCTATGGAGGAAACAAACAATCCCCGATCCTACTTTATTTTTTAGCCGAAACCCAAGTGATGACGGGAAAAGAAAAAGAGGGAATTGAAACCTATCGTACAGCCTTCTTAAATGACCCCCAACTTTTTCCCCATACCATGGTTCGTTGGCCCCCACTCCTCACTCTCATCCAAAAGGCAAGTGAGATCACAGAAAGAGAAGAAGAGATGAAAGAACTAGTTCCTGTCCTTGCTTGGCGGGAAGGTGTCTTTCGACCTTCGAGCAAAAAAGATGAGGCCACCATTCAAATTTGGTTTTCGGAACTGAAGCGCCTAACAGATAGTAAAGAAAGAAGTGGTGGGTCGTTTCGACTAGAAGCAAGGATTGAACAGTTTGCACTGGCCATCTTACAGTCTGCAGACGACATCCGTTCTCGGGATGCCGTCCAGTTTGCAAAGGGATTTGTTTAGGATCTATCTTTCGACAGATTCAATAAGGAGGCGAAGTTCGTCTGCTGCCGACTCCCTTCCTGTTTTTTCATAATACAATTCTAATTCACGAAGTCCATACACAGCTCCAGGAGCCGATCGTAAATGATCGAGTAACTCTCGTTTTTGGTAGGATTCACCCAGGTCAATGCTTGTTGGTTCGTTTTGGTAATTGTTTTGTTCGATGACAACACCGGCAGTGTCGTTACCCGCAAGGGTTGGCTCTTGGGAATTGCGGCTCGCAAGCACAAAAACAAGGCTTACGGCCATAACAGCAGAAAAGGAATATTGCACCGTTCGGTTTTCGATAAGGTCTCTAAAAGTGAAGGAGATCTTTTGGCTCGGTTTGTCAAAACTAACGGATTCTAAGAGGTTAAGTAAGCGGGTGTCGAAGTCTTTAGACATTCTGGGAAGGATGGTGTCTTCCTTTTCCTTCACACGTTGGAAAAGAGAACAAATCTTATTTTCCAGAACCACGTTGTCTGTCTCTTCGGGAAAGAGACCTGGATATTGTGAACGAAACCAATCTTTTAAATTCATAATTTTATTTTTCAAAGAACCCTTCTCCTTTATCGTCTTTTTGGATGAGGTGCTTCAAAAACTCCTTGGCCTTGAAGAGACGACTCTTAACCGTACCTACGTTACATTCCATGATTTCAGCAATTTCGTTATACGAAAGATTTTCGAAATAACGAAGTTCCAAAACCTGTTTGTAGGAATCTTCTAAGAGTGCGATCTTATCCATTAGATAACGAGACTCCTCAGAAAGTTCCAATTTTTTTTCATATCCGACACGAGAATCCACAAATTGGTTATCTCCCGAGTCATCCATGGGTTTTTCCCTACCTCGTTTCTTCTTGGCGAGTAAATCCTTGGACTTATTCACCACAATGCGGTAGAGCCAGGTATAAACCCCGGCCTCAGCACGAAAGTTTTGGATGGATTTATAACCGGAAATAAGAGCGTCTTGGACAATGTCCTCCGCATCGTCTCCATCTTTTACCATGGAAACGGCCTTACGGAACAATCGTTCCCGGAATGGAGACACTAAGGTCATATAGGCAGTAGGATCCCCTGCTTTGATTTTTTGGAGGAGGATTTTTTCCTTCTCCCGCAGGGTCATATTTTTGCCTTCAAGGGGGCGTGGCATGAGGCCCAGAATTTCGAATCCTAGAATTCCATCAATGTTTTTCGGTGTTTGTTTTGGCTTAGATCCTGTGAAACATAGTTTCTAGATCTTTTCTTGTGAGTTTGATAAGAGTTGGCCTTCCGTGAGGGCAAAGGGAGGGATTTTCACAGTAAGACAATCTTTGCAAAAGCTCTCCGATGATGGGGTCGGAAACCTGGTCTCCTTTTTTGATGGCCGAACGGCAAGCCACACATTTGGCCATTTCATCATAAAGTTCTCTTTCTTCCGGGTCTTTTTGTTTGAACCTCTCCCATAAATCCAAAATGGTTTCTGTTTCTTTGCCGGGATCAATGTACGATGGCACTTCTCGGATAAGAACGGTCCCCCCAGAAAATGGTTCGAGGCCAATTCCCAGTGCAAGAAACCTGTGCCTTTCCTCTAACATCTCTTCCGCTTCCTCCCTTGTCAGTTCCAACCGAATGGGGGTGAGAAGGCTTTGGGATTTATAGGCTTTGGATTTTAAATCTCTTAGCACTTCCTCGTATCGAATCCTTTCGTGGGCGGTATGTTGGTCTATGATATAGAGTCCATCTTCGGCTTCTGCGAGGATAAAGGTTTCAAAGAGAACCCCATAATGTTTTTTCGGAACAAAAAGATTGTGTTTGGTAAGATTTTCACCTAATAGATGCAAGTTGGCACCGGCACCAACGCCTTCCAGGGAATATCCTTCCCTTCCTTCAATGGAACTCGGACCAATAAGAGATTCCCCATCGGTTTGCCTGTTTCCCAACTGACTCCCCTGCCCAAACCCAAAACCTGGGCCACCGTACCGGTTCCCCATTCCCGAAGTTTCCCCCTCCCTGCCGTAAGGAATGGGCATAGAAAGCCTTCGGCGCATTTCCAAAAATTCTACAGGAGTAGAAGTTCGTAACACTTCTGTAATTCCTTGAAAAAGAATTCCCGTGATGGTCTCTTCGGATAAAAACCGAACTTCCTTTTTTTGGGGGTGGACATTCACATCCACAAACTCACGAGGGAGGTCAAAAAATAGATACGCATAAGGAAAAGCCCCACTTGGCAGGAGTTCTCCATAACAACGTTTTAAAATTTGTGCGGAGAATTTCAGTTCCACCGAACGGTTGTTCACAAAGAAAAATTGTCCCGTGCGAGAGGATTTATAAAAATCAGGATGAGAGATCCATCCGCGAAGAGTCATTCCATTCCGACTGGAATGGATAGGCAAAAGATGGTTTCGTAAATTTTCACCGTACACCGATAACACACGTTCGAATCCGTCTTCGGGAACTACGCTTAAAACTTCCTTCCCATTTTGCAAATACCGAAACCCAATATTTGGTTCCGACACCGCCATAGTCTGGACACGAGCCCTATTTTTTTTCTCTTCCCCAGTTTCTGTTTTTAGGAATTTCCGCCTAACGGGTGTATTATAAAATAAATCTTTGATTTCAATTTTGGTTCCTTCGAAAAAAGGAATTTCTATTTCTTCTACAACTTTTCCTTCTTCTACGGTCACTCGATATGCGGTCCTGTTGCCTGAGGTTCCCGATTCTAAAACCATTCGAGATACGGAAGCAATCGATGCAAGAGCTTCTCCCCGAAACCCAAAGGTGAATAGATGTTCTAAGTCATGGAAGTCTTGGATTTTAGAAGTGGCATAGCGTTTGATGGCAAGAGGTAAATCCTCTTTTTGGATTCCGTGTCCGTTGTCGGATACAAGGATCCGGCCGAAGCCTGCGGAGTCGGTGGCGATTTCTATTTTTGTGGCGGCGGCATCGATGGAGTTTTCGATGAGTTCCTTCAGGATAGAATGGGTAGATTCAATCACCTCTCCGGCGGCAATTTGGTTGATTAGGTCCGCCGAAAGTGAATGAATGATGCCCATAGGACAAACATGGGATAGGGAACCTCCCTATCCAGAAAAAATTACGAAGAATGACAAGAAGAACAGGTTCCTGTCACGACGATGTCCACATGTTTGACTTGGAAACCTAGGCCCTGCCAGTCTGTGTCAGCACTGAGTTTTAGGGGAGCCACATCCAAAACCTTTCCGCACTCTGTGCAGAGTAAGTGGGAATGGTCATCCAAAAAGGCATCATAACGAACCGAGTCGGATTCGATATTCAGTTTGTTTACCATCTTGTGTTCGACCAAGTATTCCAAGGAATTGTAGACCGTGGCAAAACTGATTTTGTCCGCTTTTCCTCGAACCGATTCAAAAACCATCTTCGCTGTCGGGTGGTCTTTTCTTTCTCTTAGGTCATTAAAAATTAATTCTCTATGTTTGGTGAGTGCTTTCATACGATTCCCTTACCCCAACCTCACCTGCATTTTATCACTCGGTCAAATGGAAATTGGATTTTAGAATCCTTCCAGAAATTGATATTTGTCAATACGGAGGTTTTATGTCCGCATCCATAGACAAGTTTAAATCCTCCCTCTCCCTTTGGGCGAGTGGAGTTTGTGTGATTACTTATGAGTCTTCTCAAAAAAAAGGAGGAGTCACTGTTTCTAGTTTTTCTTCTGTTTCCTTAGAACCGCCGTTAGTTTTATTCTGTTTGGCCAAAGACTCTAGTGCCAAAGAACCCATCCAAGATTCGGGAAACTTCGTTGTGAATATTCTTTCTTCCGAACAAAAACAAATTTCCGCTGATTTTGCTTCTGGTTCCCTGGACAAAGCGGTTGTTTTGGAAGGATTAAAACCAGAAACACTCTCCACCGGAGCCCCCGTTTTACGGGACTCTTTGGCTTCCCTCGACTGTAAAGTCGACCGGATCATTGAAGCGGGAGACCATTGGATCTTGATTGGTCTTGTGGAAG
Organism: Leptospira vanthielii serovar Holland str. Waz Holland = ATCC 700522; assembly: GCF_000332455.1. Classification (GTDB taxonomy): domain Bacteria; phylum Spirochaetota; class Leptospiria; order Leptospirales; family Leptospiraceae; genus Leptospira_A; species Leptospira_A vanthielii. The sequence goes on from NZ_AOGY02000051.1 coordinate 412,328, forward strand.
CAGTGGCTACGAAGGAAGGTTTCCCCCTCCTCTACTTCAATCGCAATTATCGGGAACTCGTTTAAGGAAACAGTATGGAAAAAGAGAAAGTGAATCTGGAAGACGCCAAAGAACACGGACTTACAGAAACTGAATTTGTAGAGATCCAAAAAATCTTAGGAAGAATGCCTAACTCAACGGAACTTGGGGTCTTCTCCGCCATGTGGTCGGAACACTGCTCTTATAAAAATTCCATTTTAAAATTAAAAACCCTGCCGACAAAATCGGACAAACTCCTGGCACAGGCCGGAGAAGAAAATGCCGGAGCTATGGACATCGGTGACGGCCTTGCTGTTGTTTTCAAAATTGAAAGCCACAACCACCCGACAGCCGTAGAACCTTACCAAGGGGCAGCAACAGGTGTTGGCGGAATCATGCGAGATATCTTTACTATGGGAGCTCGCCCCATCACCTCTCTCAACTCACTTCGGTTTGGTGATCCAAAAGAGCCACGTAACAAGTATTTGCTGACCCGCGCCGTCAAAGGAATCGGAGATTATGGCAACTCTCTTGGGATAGCTGTAGGTGGGGGTGAGTTATTCATCCACCCCACATTCACAAAAAATCCACTCGTAAATGCTATGACTGTGGGGATTGCCCGCCACGACCAAATGGCCTCGGCGTCCACCAAAGGAATGGTGGGAAACAAAGTGTATATTGTAGGTGCCACGACAGGCCGAGACGGTATCCACGGGGCGAGTTTTGCCTCCAAAGATCTCACCAAAGAATCGGAAGAAAAAAGATCCGCCGTGCAAGTGGGCGATCCCTTTATGGAAAAACTTCTTATGGAAGCCTCCCTCGAAGCCATCCAAAAAAACCTGCTTGTAGGAATCCAAGATATGGGGGCCGCGGGAATTTCTTGTGCCACGTCTGAGATGAGTGCCAAAGGAAAAACCGGGATGGATGTGGATCTAAACAAAGTTCCCCTTCGTGAAAGTGATATGAACGCTTATGAAATTATGTTATCTGAATCCCAAGAAAGAATGCTCGTCATTCCCGAAACAGGAAAGGAAGAGGAACTGGTTTCGATTTTCCACAAATGGGGACTGAATGCCGTAGAAATTGGAACGGTGACTGGGGACGGAATCCTTCGGATCAGAAAAGACGGAAAACTCAAAGCAGAAATTCCGGCAGACTCGCTTGTTCTTGGTGGTGGTGCTCCCCGGTACGTGAGAGAAGAAAAAAGACCGGCTTACCTTGATGAGGTGACAAAGTTTGATTCCTCAAAAATTCCTGACTTACAAGCAGATACAGTTTCCCAAACTTTAAATACCCTTCTCTCTTCCCTCAATATCACTTCACGTAGACCACTTTATGAACAGTATGATACAGAAGTGGGACTTGTAAAAGTGGTAGAACCTGGAGAAGACGGTGGTCTGGTTCGGATTCCTGGAACCAAAAAAGGGATCGCTGTGGCCACAGACTGTAACTCTCGTTACACTTACTTAAATCCTTATGAAGGGGCCCAAATCGCAGTTTGTGAATCGGCAAGAAACGTAGCCGCAACGGGGGCCGAACCTTACGGGGTTACAAACAACCTAAACTTTGGAAACCCCTACATTCCAGAAAACTACTACATCTTCAGTGAATGTGTGCGTGGTCTCGGCGATGCTTGTCGGTTTCTAGGACTTCCTGTCACCGGTGGGAACGTATCCTTTTACAATGAATCTCCCGAAGGACCAGTATTTCCAACACCTACGATTGGTATGGTGGGAGTGATTGATGATGTTGCCAAAGGCCTTCATACCTACCCTCGCACCAATGATGCGGTAACTTATGCCCTGGTCGGAGAATTCAAACCTACGATCTCTGCCTCAGAATACCTCTACCGTTTCCATGGCCTAGATACAGGTAAAATTCCAGACATTTCCCTCGCCAAAGAAAAAGCAACCATTGACACACTGATAACTTGCCGCAAAGAAGGTCTTCTTACTTCCGCCAAAGACCTGTCACTCGGTGGCCTCCTCGTGGCCCTTGCCAAGATTGTGATTTCTGGAAACAAAGGAATCGAAGCCAATCTAGAAGGATTACAAAAAAAGATCCCACGCTTCGACGAACTTTGTTTTGGCGAAACAGGAGCCTCTTTTGTGGTGAGTTTCCTCACCCAAGATGAAGAGAAAGTAAAAGATAAATTCGAAAAAGTCGGACTTTCCTTTTATACACTGGGTAAGTCCAGTTCCAAATCCTCCCTTTCTGTTAAAGGGAATGGATTCCAATGGGAATGGACAACCAAATCTTTAGAAACAGAATTTGAATCAGGCCTAAAAGGTTATTTCGAATAGACAAAACTAAAAATTTTTAGAGGATAGGCCGGATGCGCCTATCCTTCTATTTGTTCGTTTTAACTTTATTCTGTATACAATGTACAAGTATCGCCAAACGACAGGAATACGAAGACTCCCTCCGAGCCTACAAAAAAGCCAATCTTGAAAAAGCGCTCGAATACCTCCCTACCGAAGAACGAAAAGGTTTTATTGCAGTCCTAGAACGTTCTCATTTAGGATTTCTCAAAGGGGAAAAAGACTACAAAGATTTAGAAAGAATCGCAGAGGAAAGTAAGGAACGCCTACGTTTCAGTGCCAGCCGTTCCCTAAAGTCTTTTTTCTATATGGAAACCGAAGAAGGATATTATGCTTCCGAAGCAGAAATCATTTACCTACACATCCTTCTTGGTCTGTATTATGTAAGAGAGGGGGATTATGAGAAAGGAAAAATCCAAGCTCGTTATGCGGGAAATCTACTCAGTGGAGAATGGAGCGCCGAAGGCCAGTTTGATGATCCCACCTTACGTCTATTACTTGCATCACTCTGGTTATCCACAGGTTCTATAGAAGAAGCAAAAGTAGACTTTCGAAAAGCAAGCCAACTAAAACCCCAATCTGCCGCCCTTAGAGCCATGGCAAATGAAAGATATTCCCCTGAAGGCGAATTCATTCTAATCTTTGGAGGCCCCGGTGCAGAACCAGAGATGGATCCTTCTGCCCACTTAAACTTTATCCGGGGCTTACGAAATCTAAAATTCCGCCAAACTGGAAAACAATCCCAACTAACACTCACAGATGGATCCGGAAAAACTCCTCTCATTTTAGAAAAAGACACCCTAGGTTGGTATGAACGCCACCTCATCCGTGACAATGAAATCTCGGAACTCATCCAAGACTCCAAATACTTCCAGCTAGTCTCTGCCTCCGCCCTAAAAGAAGGAACCAAGGGGACAGTAAAAGTTACAGGGGCGATCCTTGCCAGCGCCACCATTGTGGCTCTTGGTGCGGGAGTTGTTTATGGAGGAACGAAAGTACAATCCAGTGAACTGTCTGCACTAGGTGTTGGTATTATGATTTTTGGTTTTAAACTCGGTGCAAGATGGATAGAAATTTCCTATGACGATGCCAGAAGAAATATGAGAAAGGATTTAGACATTTCTGACGAATACCGTTATGTTCGATTTTTTCCCGAATATGTTTGGATGGGAAAATCCAAGTCGACACTCAGTAACCCCAAACTAACAATGAATCAAGAAACGCTACCCTATTCTCTAAGCCCAGCGATGGGAAAAATTAAAGTTCGTTTTGGGTTTTTTCCCGACAATCAAAGGCCATAACCTTCCACACGACTTGTTTTTAAAAAGTTAGTTTGTTCTGACCAAACAATTTGGTTTGTTTCCAAACTCACAAGAAAAAGTGTTACAGTGATGTATTGGATGCGTGACCCTGCTTCATAATTCACAACCTCATTGATCTCTCCTTTAATTTTATGAGAAGGAGACTTAAATTTCCCAACCGCCAAACGTGAATCAGCTGACACCATCCCTGTTTTTCCAAAGGCCATTTCCGTGGTCGCATCTTCTCTGATGGAAGTATCCACAAAAGGAACTTTGTCTTTTGTGAGTTGGTTCAAAATTTCATTGGTGATGAGTTTGGTATCAATATGTTCGGATGTAGAATTCTGCAGAGATTTCCATTCCAAATACCCTGTCTTCAAATCAGTTTTATAATATTTTGATAAAGAATGGCTCATGTTCCGAACCGTCTCTTTTACTTCTACCACCCCCCACTGTTTGGTGGCCTTGGCATTATCTGTTTTTTGATAGGAAACAGTAGAGCAGCTAACAAAAAAATATGAGAGGAAAAGAGAAGTGAATAAAATGCGCATTAGGAAGAGTTTGGTGGGGGTTCGGGTGTTTGGCAAGAAAGAATGTGTGAATCTAGTATCCCCGCCCGATTTGAGGGTGGGGAACTAGACCCGCCGCCCAATGGTTCTCCTTTACCACGAAAGCCCAAAACTTGCCATCCCAATCCCAATCTTCAGATATTTTTTAGAAAAATGTTCATACTTTTGCTTTGTTTCCATTTCTTTTTTTAGCGCCTCCACTCCGTTAGTGGACAGAACTCCCTTCTATATGGACCGGGCCACTGCGGGGTTCGCATTCGCTCCCGTCCTCCGACGGTTCCCGCCGAAGGACCAAGCCCTCCGGCCCCTGGCGCGAAGAATCCCATCGTAATTTCAAAAATCGACAGTCTCCGGTCAAAATATTGTCTTGAAACTTTCCGTTCTTCCTCCAAACTTCTGGATTAACTTATGGGTAAATTTTTAATTCGATTCAGCTTTTTTCTCATCCTCCTCGCCATTCTGTTTGCGGGTTACACTTGGCTCACACTCCAGTGGAGTTACTCCGAAGGAGACCGTGCAGGATACATCCAAAAACTTTCCAAAAAGGGTTGGATCTGCAAAACTTGGGAAGGGGAAATGGCCCTTGTTACCATGCCAGGGACTATGACAGAAAAATTCTATTTCAGCATTCGGGATGAAGCCATTGCAGAACAGTTGAATGGATCCATTGGCAAACGAGTGGTTTTAGAATACGAAGAACACGTAGGGGTTCCTTTTAGCTGTTTTGCCGAAACCAGTTACTTTGTAACCGGTGTAAAAACCGTCCAAGAAGTTCCACCTCTATAAGTTTTCCTTGTATCGATTGACCTAGATGTTTCTTCGGAATGTCTAGGTTAACTGGTCTTTTGCAGATCGAGTAGCAAGCTTCCAATCGTGCTTTCTTCGTTCTCCATTACCAAATTTCCTTTCTCTCTTCACTTCCTCCCAAAAATCCATCGTTTTCGAATTCACATGAAGCCCGACTGGCTTCCCTGCAAAATCCCCCTCCACTTAGTCCCAACGGTGACTTTCTATTTCCATTATCTCAAAAAAGGCAGGCTGTCTCAAATTCCACTTTACATATTATTGCTATACGTATAACTAGTATCATGATGCTTGCGGAACAAACCCATATTTCAACCAATGTCTACGAACCCATCCAAAATTGGAACCAGAGAGACCTTGGACTCCTCACCGGAGAAAGGGGGATGTACAGGCTCGCTCATTTTTGGCAATATGCCATGGTTTGTTCGGGATTTCAGGTTTTCAATTTGGACTGTGCCATTCGCTTCAACCCCTTCACCATCGCTGAAGAAACACGAAAACAAAATTTAGCACCAGAACCATTTTTAGAACAAATCCGAATCCAAAGAGCATTCACCCCCTATCAGATATTAGATGCACTCAAAAACATCCTTACCTTAAAAGAAGAAAATACCATTTACTTTTTGTTAGCTCCTTGCAAACAATTTTTAGATGGTGATGTCAAAGATGATGAAGGTTTGTTTTTATTAAACTTGATGTTAGGTTTTATTGAAAAATTTCCCGGTGAAAATGTTCCCTTACTCATCATTGAATCTTGGACCTATTCACATAAAAACTTTCAAATCTTTTTTCCTAAACTACTACGTGCCACACAAAATCTATGGGAACTAAAGATGGACAAAGGTCTCTCTCGCATTCGTACAAGAAAAACTTCAATCACAGGAATTTAACATGGGAAGAACCATTGCGCCCTATTCTCGCCAGATGTTACAAATCGAAGAAAATCTATCAGACTTTCGAAGATCTCTTCGCAAATCCGACCAAGAGATCTATGATGATCTGATCCGAACTGCCAAGTTACAAGTACAAGCCGGTGTGATGGCATCCCTACCGTATCCCATTGATTCCATGATACTTTCCATGCTCATAGAAACAAAAAAAGAAATTAATGAATTAAAAAAAATTCTGACAAAAATTCCAGACAAGTAAACCCAATCCTCCCAATGTTATGGAAACGTTCCAAGGTTACTTGTTTGATATCTACCACTCCGAACAAAAAATCTATCTCTGGATAAAGTCAGACTCTGGAGAGCTTCGATTATTTTTTGATGAATTTTATCCCACAATTTATGTAAACGCAGCACCTAATATTCTACAAAAAATAGTAAAACGGTTTTATGAACTAGATGCATTGGCAGAAATACCAACCTTCACAGAAAAACGCCTCTTCTATGAAAATAAAACCATCTCTGTCCTGAAGTTAGTCATTTCCAAACCACAACTTCTACCAAAGATCACAAACAAACTCTTTCACTTATATGGTAAATATGATATCTACCATTCGGATATAGAAATATCCACAGGTTATATGGTGGAAAAGGATATTTACCCCCTTGCCTACATAGAAGTGAATTACGAAATAACAAAAAACAATCTCAATCGAATCAGGACCATTCGGTCTTTTACAGATATCGAAGAGATGGACTACAAAATTCCAGACTTAAGCAAGGTATCACTCTATTTAGAAAAAAGCCATAGAATCCCCTTTTCAAACAATGCACTGATAGTAAAAACAAATTCCGATTTATATAGAATCCCAACTGGTGATTCTAGCCAACTCATCCATCAGCTAAATTCAATCTTCAGAAAATATGATCCAGATATAGTTCTCACCACTTACGGTGACCAAGTTCTATTTCCTAATATTTTTAAAGCTTCCCAGGAAAGCCATATACCAACAGAATTTGATCGGGACAAAACAAGCACAATACGGCGTTCCATCCAAACGAAGGGTACTAGTTTCAATACATACGGAACAATCGTCTACCGAGCACCCTCCTACCCACTCTTCGGGCGATGGCATATAGATTCCAGAAATGGTTTTGTTTATAAAGAAGCGGACCTTATGGGAATCATCGAACTCTCTCGTATTTCTCGTTTACCCATTCAAAAGATGGCAAGGGCTTCCACAGGAAAAGCCCTTACCTACATCGAAGTAGATGTGGCTCTACGAATGAACTACTTAGTGCCTTGGCAAAAAAGTGCCCTAGAAGCTCCAAAGACCGCCTTAGATCTGCTAAATGCCGATAAAGGAGGACTCGTTTTTCAAGCAGATATCCAAAATGGATTTGCATTGGAAAATGTAGCCCAATTAGATTTTTCGCAAATGTATCCCAAAGTGATGGTCTTACACAATATATCACCAGAAACAATCAATTGTCTCTGTTGCACAAACGATCCAACAACAGAAAAAGTGCCTTCGCTCGGATACCGAATTTGTAACAAAAGAAAGGGGATCGTTTCCGTTGCACTTGCTCATATTGTAGAACGAAGGAATTATTACAAAAAACAATGTAAAGATAACAATCATCCCAACATATCGGAAATAGACCAAAAACAATCTAGCTTAAAGTGGATGCTCGTTACCTCATTCGGTTATTTGGGTTACCGAAATGCAAAATTTGGAAAACTAGAAAGTCATGAATCAGTCACTGCCTTTGGAAGAGAAAAATTACTCATCGCCAAAGAAACAGCAGAAAACTATGGATACAACCTAATACACGCCATTACCGATTGTATTTTTATACAAAAAAAAGACAAGTCCCCTATCGACAAAAAACATCTCGAAGAAGTTTGCCAAACAATCAAACAGAAAACAAAAATAGCAATGGAAATCGAAGGCACCTTCTCTTGGTTATGTTTTCCTCCTTCCACCACAGATGGCGAAATGCCAGTTGCTAATCGTTATATGGGTCGATTCCTAGATGGGAGTTTCAAAGGTCGGGGAATCGTCCAAAGACGAAAGGACTTTCCTTCATACGTAAAAGTAGCACAGAACGAAATGATTAAGTGGATGTGCCAATTTGAAACAATAAGAGAAATGAAAATACGTGAAGAAGAGATTTTGGAAATATTTAAAAAATATGATACACTTCTATCTTCTGGAAATCTGAACTGGAGAGACCTTCTCATACAGAGGTCAACATCTCAAAATGCTGAGGATTATAGCGTTGACGCACCAAGTGCAGTCGCAGTCAAAGATTTACTTAAAATGGGTGTCCGAGTCCAAGCAGGAGAAAAGGTTCGATACTTAGTTGTAAATAAAAAATCAGATCAAAAAGGAGAAAGATACAAAACAGAAGAAAGAATCGAAACTAAAATTACTCCCAAAATCATAAGATACGACAAAAGCTACTACAGAAAACTACTCTTGACATCATTTAAAGAAATTTGGACAGCCTTTGCAAGCTTCAAAGATTTCGATGAATTAATAAGCAACGAACAACGATTACCTTTCCCAATTTAGAAACAAAATAAATAAAAACAATAATTCATTCATATATTCGATTTTACTTTTATTGCATCAAAGCTAAAAAAAAAGCGCAAAAAACGAATAAAAAAATACCTGTTATACGAGATTTTCTAAGACCAATTCAAAAAACGTTTGCGCAAACCATAATACAAAAAAGACTCAGATTCGTTTTTGCCAATGGGACTCAGGGGGCGGAGCTATGCCTACTGCCCTCTTCAGCTCGCAAATCACCTTGACGCAGAAAAAAAAGAAAGCCTCAATTATGTCTCATAAAAAATCAGAACCTGTGTATGGAAAGGCACATCGGTAACACTTTAGATCACTCACATGGGTTACACTTTTACTAGTCAATTCTATACAATAGCCTCTGGTATTTCAACACTTTACTCGTATACAAATCCAAAATTCCAAGAATTGCATCCGCAAAGTAAAGACGACAATGCCGATCAGATATCTCTTCAAAGCCAACTACCTCTCCAATGAAAGGATTCCCAAAGAACACTCGATGGGGCCCGTACTGCGCAAAACCACTTTCATGGACTTTATCGGTAACAATATGTGTGGGATAAGCTACCTCTAGAATCTTTTTTGGGAATGTCCTTTTCGAAGATTTATAAACTTTTGCAGGTGTCAGAAAACCCAAAGCTTCATGTGGTCTTACCTTATTAAACGCCACGTATGGAATGAATCAAAGGCGGTCTGTTGTGCATCCAAACTAGATCTTGGAGGTAATGCAGTTTCTTCTTTGAGTGTTCTGTGCATTCTCTCATGACGACCGTTCTGAGATGGTTTCCCTGGTTCAATGCGTTCCGGTCGGATCCCTAATTTCAACCACCATATAGAAAGACTAGTTAAGCCGCCAATGGCCTTACTTGCAAAAGGTGATCCATTATCTGATTTGATTGCCTGTGGTAGTCCATATTCTTTAAAAACCCTTTCAAATACCGCTTTTGTTTGCTCTGCATTCGTTTTATTCAGGATTTCACATGCTAGAAGGTAGCGACTATATGCATCTGTAATTGTTAGTGGATCGCAGCGATTGCCATTTCCTACTGTAAAATGGCCTTTAAAATCAACACACCATACATCATTGGGAGCGACTACATTGGAAAAAGGAAATAGAGACTGTGGAACTCTTGGTCTTTTTTTCTTAGGTTTGACTAGGCCTTTTTTGCGAAGAATGTTTCCAATTGTAGTTTCACTTGGAATCTGTTTCATGCGATGAAACTTTGCTTTGAGTATGGGACGGAGTTTTTTGGGACCCCAAGATGGATGGTCTTCACGTAAAGATACAATTAGGTGAACGATTTTCTCAGGAGTTTCATTGGACTGAGTGATTCTTTTTCTAGATTTATCTTTGAGTCCGTCGATACCTTCCGACTCATAATTCTTTAGATATTTATAGCCAGTCTTTCTCGATATATTAAAGTCTCGGCAAAGATCGGCAAAACACCACTGACCACTTTTAACAGCTGCTATGAACTTGATTCTTTCTTCTATCACTTTGGTTTCCTTCCAAGGCATCGGATTGTCCTCCGATACACAATGTAGGTGTTACCCATGTGAGTTGTCTCTTTTGTTACCTATCTGACCTCCTCATACCGATTGAGGTTGACAGATCTGTTAGGTGAACTATAATCTAGGGTTTTAAGAGGTAAAGAATGACGTTACAGGGTTTAATTATAGAAATCAAAAATAATATAAATGGAACGGATATAATCAGATTTAATTTTTCAAAGGGGAATAAGATTTTATTAGAAATTTTGTTTTACGAAACCGATTTACTTTTTGATTTCTTAAACGATAATTTCAAACTTTTAAGTAAATGTGAAAAATTTGACATTAGTTATTTAACTTCGAATGATTCGATTAACATACCACAAATTATAAATAAGTATAAAATAAATAAGAGAGGTCTTGTTCATCGTAAATTGGAATTTACTAAAGACGGATAGTGGAAATTCATTTACAAGAGTTTATTAATCATATCCACCTCTTCAATCTCATTGGAGAGGGAAAACTTCGGTCTTATTGTGGTCTCGAATCTATTCCAGATTACTCCCAAAAGAATCTAAAAAACATTTTCTATAACCAACCAGAATTAGAACACTATGTAAATAACTCTGAATCCATCTTTTGTGATATTTGCAAAATCAAATTATCCAAATAGAGTCTCTTATCTATTATGATCGATCTCTGTAGTCTCGTCGGGTGCGAATTGATATAGGAGATCTGTGATATCTTTCGGATTCGTAACCTTTGGATCTAGCCAACTGTCCTGAAGATGGTCAGGCATTACTACAGGTTGCCGATGCTTGTTATTTCCACTATTGTGAATGGTCTTCATCTTCTCATTATCTACCTGAGTTAGAAATGTAATCCACCTGAGACTGTTTTCCTCTCCCCAAATACCCGCAAATTACGAGCCTGGATATATGAACGTAATCTCAAACTTATGTTTCTTCCCTGCTTTCTGTGCTTGCCACTCTAAGATGGAATGAACTGGAATTAGTATTCTGTTTTTCGTGATTTTGCTTCATATCGGAGAAGTAAACTATTTTTCAGATTTGGTATTCACCAAGCAGACCGCCGACCATACAGTTTTAACACCCCAACGATCTGTAGATCAGATTACAGACTCCCCTTCTAGCTGAAATATTTGGAATTAAAATTTCGAGTATTTGAATTCGAAAACTTGAGTAGACTGTTTCATTATTTCGTTGCAATTCTAAATTGTCAAATTTTTACACACCCCTCTTTTGAATGCTTATGTAAAAACATTTTCCAAGACAATAGGAAATCATAAAGTAGTCATTTCTTATACATAAGTTGGTAAATAATACAGAACATATTTAGCTAGATTGACTTAGCAAAAATTCGATTCTATCAATATCATATATCTCCAATGAAATACTACCATTAACTGTTGAATCACCTTATTTCTCATTGGATGTCTATACGATGGCTTAAGTCATTATAAACCGCGACAAATTTGATTAGTTTACAGTTCTTTATATACAGGAAATTCTTCCCCAAAACGATTATAGTCCTTTATTAATCTGTAAAGTTAACCCTGAATTAGATCTAACCTCACTGAAGGAGGATAGATCGTATAATTCAATAATATTAACCTTCTAATTCTTTAAATCCCTATAATCATTATCATAACTGAATCGATTCCTATATTTAGTTATCAAATCCTCGTAAAGCACCGTTATAAATTCGCATATTGACCATATTTTTCGGCAACCGATTCGCATTGAATTGGCTTGTCAATTTATGGTAATTTGCGCTGGATTCGCAGAATTTAATGAGGATTTTGTTTTTTTATGAACGCAGCTTCTTTAAAACGTCCCATAACATCGGCTAATATTTGGTTGCGCTTATTTTAAGCAATCTGGTATACTAAGCGAATTACAAGAATTTATCGTTATACGACATGATCAAATCTTAATATAATCGGAAATTTCTATGATATATAATCGAAACAATTTATTTCTCCGACTACCATGCCTGATCCTTATTCTATCCTTTGACTGTAGTGTTCGTTCGCAATCCAGCTCAGTTTTAAAAGATATTAATATATTTACCCAAAACATGGAAAAAACGCATACCTCGCGACTAAGTTATTTTATCGGAATGGATAAGTTAAGGCAAATTGAGTTGGGAATGACGGAAGAGGAAGTGTATCAAGTTATTGGTTCAAATCGATTTACGACTCGCCATTCCTATAACCAAATACTAGCCAAAAGACTTATGAAAAAGAAATATATCCCAGTTACAAAGAAAGTTTCATTTTCTGGATTTAGAACGATCATTGAACAAAGAGAAGATTTTAGTAAATATTCTCCGAAGGAGGAATTAGGTGTAAGTTTTTATTTCTATCTCGAGCGTTTGATTTACATTGCAATCAATCACAGAGAAAAAAAAGACAGCAAATGGATTCAACTACAAGACTCATCCGAAGACGTCTTGTATGTCGTGAATCATGATGATGGCACTGAAGAGCCTATTGGTTATGTTGGAACAAATGCGGGTGGAGATGAAAAATATTATGGATTTGTGAATGGTTATTTAGGGGAGAAATTTAAAAATAACGGAGAGAGGTATTTTGTTCCACTCGTACCTTTAAGTAAGCTTCGTGCAATTGATTTCCTATCAGAATATTGCAAAAAATCGTTTTATTGGGAGGCCCCCGACTATGAAACAGAGTTAAAAAAATCAGGTTACTATAAACTGAAAGCAAAACTTGACAAAGACTATGAAAATAAAACTGGCTACTGGGCTGAAAAGGCTATAAATTGATCACGTCGTATAACAGCGACTTTTACATTAAAATAACCAGTAGAAGATCAATCTTATCAGAAATAGGACTCAGACTTATTTCTGATTTTTCAAAAAGCATGGCAATTCACCAGTAGGTTTTCTTGATTCGCAACGGCTGGATTATAGTTTTACTCTCTTCCTCTAGATACCGTCCAAATTCGTTTTTTTAACTTTTTTTAATAAATCACAAAAAAAAATCAATCCTAATGGGCAAAAACTAGGGATTTACCTCACTTTTCACAGCTTTCAAAAGTTGCCAAATTTTATAAGCATAACTAATAGAAATGAATAGGAACTAGGAATCAAAATGCGGTATGACCGGTTTTACTTTTTTAGCTCTAAATAATAACTTTTTTTGAAACCTAACTAGGTGGCTTGGGAGAAGTTATATATTCAATAAACCTAAGGTGTAACAAACATATGAAAGAGAATTTCTTACTATCTAAAAAACATTCATGCAATCTTCCAAACTTTAATATAGAACTTGATCACGATCGTAAAAATGATATTGTACGTGAATTCTATTCTGAAATGAATAACTTAATTGAATCCTATAATGATTTATACGATCCATTTCTTATTACTTTTAACATAGAAAAAGAACCAGGATGTTACTTCACTAACTTTCCGAATAAGACAATTTTAACTCATATCCTAAAGAAAACATTTAATCGATTGCATAGGATCTACTTTGGTAAACTCAAAAAGCATACTCATTTAGATTTTATTAGAATTGGAACTTACGGCAGTGGCAGAGAAGAATCTTGTTTCGATCATTATCACTTTTTAATGTGTATACCTAACTTTTTATTACCAGTTCTAGAGAAAGAATTCAATCTTCAAGTAAAGCAATTGCTGAAAGGATTTAGGGGAGAAATGCATTACAAGGAATATGATGGATCAATTCAGAACTTTTTAGAGTATGGAACAAGATATTATTCAGATTCAGAAAACAACATTCCTATATTTGATGGAATAGAAGTTGAAATTTCAAGTTTAAGGTTTTCGCTTACGCAATATCTTGATGCGGATTCAATAAAAGAGTTACATAGAAAAAACTTATATTTTTATTTAAACAAACATACTTCAGCAGGTTCAATATTTGGCAAGAAATTGAAAATTTGTAAAACAAAAACAAACTCTAGAATCAAAGAAGATCCATTTTCAGATAAATCAATGTATGATTTCAGGTATCGAAGTATGTTTTAATCTATTGAACTCTGATTGACCATATATAATGAATTTACCAAGACATTCCAAATACAGTTACAGCTAAGTTTCGTGCCATTTAGTAATTTCGGTAACTCAAAATATAGATCCAGCAGAGCAAAAAGGTTTAATTCAATGAAATTAGTTTGTCTTCTTCAATATTAACTTTCATTTAAGAAGACAAACCATCTTATCTAGAACTAATCTTTAATTCCTATTCCTCTACAAGAATGAAATCTATAAAGAGAACTGAATTGATGAATTTATCCAACAATCTTTTCCACTGAGTATAGGTATTTTCTAAACCGTCTATTTTCACTATATAGACAGTTTTCAAGATTTTACTTTATAAATTCATCATCCAAATCTTCATCATCTGGAAATTTTGTACTTTCTGCGAACAACCCCATTGCCAGGAAATCAACCGCTTGTCCTGCAACTATAGATTGCAAGATTCCTCTCTTTTGAACAATTTTATCTAAGACAATATTTCCATTATATTCACGGAAATGTAAAATAACTCCGCTATTATTATTCTCAATAGTCCAGATGACTCTTCCATCTTTCTCCTCTAATACAAGGGGCATTTTCTTCCCTGTTTGCATTTGTTTAGAGAGGACAGTTGACCGAAATAACTCATGAAGTTTATACTCCGATGATTCTCCATTTGTATAAATAACTTCTTTATCATTTACTTTTTTCATGAATGGAAGCTTTGAAATTAAATGGTTTTTGACTTTTTGATCTAAAAGCTGATATTTTAAAACTTCAGCTTCTTTTTTTAGTTCTTCATTTGTAGACGTTTTTTGAAATGAGATTACTGATTTAATTGAATTCTTATTTACTATATCCCATTCCTTTCTAGCTTTTTCTTCTTCCTGAACATATTTAATCTCTTTAATAAATGGCGGTTCACTTTTGCAGATTTCTTTGTAGAAAGCTATAAATTCTTCATAAGCGTTTTGACTTTTTATATCTCTGGCAAAGACAAAAAAGTCTTTATTGAAGTCTTTTATTTGTCCAGAAGATGTAACAACTGAAACTCTCCAAATAGTATTTTTGTCTTGGAAAATACTATTTGGATTTAGTGATCTTTCAGAAAGAATGCCAAGATTTGGACAAAGATTCGCCGAAATGTTAGGGTTTTTGATTGCCCTCTCTTGTGGAGAAGAGCAATTCATAAGTAAGAGTATAATTAATAGAACTAACCAAGGATAGCTTTTCATTATTTCTCTCCTCCATCACTACCTGAACTAATTTCTCGTTTTAGATTCTGTGGATTATCTATGAAATTAACGACAGCCCTTGTTCCTCCCGTGCCAATTACAGTTACATCTCCGTAACCCAGGATTCGACCAATAATGTCTTAGTTCAGTGAAAAACAGAATTTTGGGATTCAAAATTAAGCTAAGCAACAAGCCTTATATTAGCCTTTACCGAGTATTGTTTTCTCTTCAATTTTGCTTCAAGTAGTTTTTCTTTTCTTTCTGCTAAAATCTTTTCCTTGCGACCATAAAACACATCCATAGGTGTTACGTAACCGATTGCAGAATGAAGTCTTAGCGAATTGTATTCTTCAATCCATTTACCAACTTCTTCTCTAATTTGTTCGAGTGAATACATTGGTATTTCACGGATTAACTCAGTCTATACGTGGCGTTCCATGAAATCTTTCTAGTTTCCCGTTGGACTGAGGATGATTTACAGAAGTCCGAACATTATGGATA
>NZ_AOGY02000050.1 GCF_000332455.1 Leptospira vanthielii serovar Holland str. Waz Holland = ATCC 700522
ATGCAGGCTCAGCTCCGAGGAACGTCGTTTAGCCTCGTTCGTTATGCGAATAATTTAAGAAATTAATAAAAATAATAATGAAAAACCAAAAAATTATTAAGAAGTATAACAGTTATCCTTATATTCTTCATATCTATAAATTTAATTGCACAATCGAACTCGACAACAGAAGCTAATAGACCGAGAAAAAAAATACATATGTATTTTGCTCCTACTGCTTTTTCAAAAAGTTCAATCAATCTACTCCAGAGTATCTCTAACAATCTATATTTCGGTTTTTCATATAGAACTGGTGAGCAACCAATTCAAAAACATGAAATCATGCCCGGAATTTATGAAGACTCAGTCGATATTCAAGAATTTAAAAGAACTAGGATGAATGAATATTTTGGATTGCGAACTCAATACTTCTTTTTTGGCAACATATATGGTAGCATAAATTTTGGTTTAAATAAAGCCTATAAAGAAGAACAAAAAAATCAATTCCTTGTTCAAGGTAACAATATTGATTTCAAACCATATCAAAAAGTGACTACTTTTTCCGATAGATATTCTGCTTCTCTAGGAATTGGATACAGAAAGGAAGTTTTCGATTTTTTTATTATTGGTACAGAATTTGAATATGGGATATTATCAACCAGAAGGGTGAACGAACATTATTCTTTTAATCCACAATATTTCTATGGATTACCAGATAATTATGTTACCGAACAAGTTTACCTAAGAGAAAAGAATCAACCTTCACGGGATTACATTAGTGTTTCTCTATACGCAGGGATTGCTTTATAACCTTAAATTACTTCGCATAACAGCGTGGAAACGCTGCGCTTCGGGACGAGCCCTCGCTTGGGCTGCGCCACATTTCCCTTCTGTCACTCGTTTGCATCCGCAAACTCCGTGCCAGTCCCTAACGTCCCGTTCGGGACTCAGGGTCGGGAAACGTCGTCTCCACTAGTTCGTTATGCGACATGCAAATTAAATAAGGAAAAAAAATGGAAGAAGATAAATTAATAGAAGCATTTATAAAATCATCTAGTGAAATTTTTCTATCGAATATCGGCGAAGGGATTAAATCTCTAAAAGAAGAAACAATTTTATTTTTCCGCACAAATATTAAAAATTACTTAAAAAAAACCTTAAATAAAATTTCGCACGTAAAGACAATATTACACAAGTCAACGCCAGTTTATCTGTATGATATATATGTTCCTTTGACAGTACAATCCGAAGATAATCAATTTCAATCAAAAGAATTACTAAACTTCATTAAAACCGACAATTTCTGTACAACATTAATTGGTGAAGCCGGAAGCGGAAAGAGCACATTTATAAAGGATCTCTTTATTCAATATATACTCGAAAAATCAAAAATTCCTTTGCTTATTGAACTAAGAAGCATTGATTTCGAAACCTCCACACTTGAATCTCACATAAAAAGCGAATTAAGTTATGATAATTTTCTACCCAATGAGACTATTTTTGAAAGAAAATTAAAAGATGGGTCTTTTGTATTTTTCTTAGATGGTTTTGATGAAATAAACTCATACAAGAAAAATAATTTAGCAAATTCACTTCAAAGTTTTATCAATAAATATAACGAAAATAAATTCATAATCACTTCGAGACCGTTTGCAAATATAGAATTATTAGCTGGATTTAGGAATTATAAAATATTACCCTTTACAGAATCGGAAATTAGGATATTCGTAGAAAAGCAGCTAAAGAGCGATCCAAAACAAAGCAAGAAAATAATAGAGACACTTAAAGCTTTACCTAAAGAAAGCCCAATCCGGGAATATATTTTCAATCCACTACTCCTCTCACTATTTATTCTAACATATCAAACAAACTCCTTAATTCCCAACAAACGTCATATATTCTATAGAAGGGTTATTGACGCCTTATTCATAACTCATGACAGTTTAAGTAAAATTGGGTTTGAACGTGAATATAAATCCGAATTGCCACAAGATAAAATAGAGGAAATATTAAAAAGATTCTCAGCTTTAACTTATTTTAAAAATTTGATAACATTTGATTCAACTGAAATAAATAAAAATCTTAACCTAATCAAAGAAAAAACTAATTTTGAATTTGATAACAATGCATTTATCGAAGACATGAAAGTAGCTGCTTGTCTTTGGGTAGAAATTGAAGGAAAGTATACGTTTGCACACCGGTCAATACAAGAATATTTCACAGCTCTTTATATCTCCAACTCAGAATCTTCCTCTATGGAGAAGCTTTTTAAAAAATTTAAGGTTAGTAGAATAAATCCTCACTCAGACCACTCCAATTTACTTTCATTGTTAAAAGAAATGGCTCTATTACATTACAATAAGTTCTATCTTGAACCAATTTTAAATGAATTTCTAAAAAAAATGAAGGCAAACACAAAGGAAAACATTAAAAAGATTATCTGCAATCTCGCTACTGGACTAATATTTCATGACAATATTCCCCAAAAAAGTAAATTAAACAATATAGGAATTGGAATTGGATCACTATACGATCATTATCAACTACTTACAAAAGAGTTCGAAAATATTCCATATTTTACCATTTTATATGAAACTATCCGAACAGAAGGAACCAAATATTTCAAAGACAAACCGGAGTTTCACAACAATACTTTACTGAAATTTAATGATCATCCAAAATTTTTAGATCTATTGGCTTCCAATATTGGTTTAAAAAAATTCTCAAAGGAAATGGTTAAAAATTTGAATAATTACCATAAATCATTAAAAATAAGTATTAATAATGAAATAAAAAAAGAGAAAGAATTAGTTGAGCTAATCTAATATCATGCACGTCGCATAACAGCGTGGAAACGCTGCGCTTCGGCACAAGGCCTCGCTTGGGCTACGCCACATTTCCCTTCTGTCACTCGTTTGCATCCGCAAACTCCGTGCCAGTCCCTAACGTCCCGTTGGGACTCAGGGTCGGGAAACGTCGTCTCCACTAGTTCGTTATGCGAACATTTCCGAAAGTCCAAATAAAAACGGGCGTCCGTGCCCGTAAGACAGATTAAATGGCATCAAGAATTAGATAGAATTTTCTTGACAGATATAACGCATATGTTATATTACCTTCAGTGTATGAGATAAAAAGAACTGAAGAACTAATTCTTTGGATCAAGGAACTAGATAATGAAGCAAAAAAGGACATTTTAGTCTCTATCGAAATTCTTAAAGAATTTGGTCCTAGGCTTGGACGGCCACATGTGGATACTATTACCGGATCTAAAATTAAAAATCTTAAAGAACTTAGAGTTAATAGTAAAAATAGACCTTTCCGAATTTTCTTCGTTTTTGATCCAAAGAGAAACGCTATTTTACTCATTGGTGGAAACAAAGCGACTTCAAAAAAATTCTATCCTGTGATGATCAAAAAAGCAGAAGAATTATATTCTGAATACTTGGGAGATTTGTAATATGGTTAAGAAAAAAATAAAAAAAGAATTAAAAAACTTCGACGCTGACCTAGAAAAATTTGTTCCACAAGATATCATTAATCAAGCTAAAGCTGAGGCCCAAAAACAAATTTTCAAATTGAAACTTGCTGAGTTAAGACAAAATCAAGGAATCAAACAAACTGATGTTGATGGATTTTCACAAGTAAGTGTATCGAGAATCGAATCAAGAGCTGATATTAAAATCTCAACTCTGGTCGATTATGTTCATGCCTGCGGTTTCGATGTTGAAATTAAAGCTGTTCCAAGAAGAAATAAAAAGAAAGAAGAGTTTCTTCTCTTAAAAGCCTAGCTAAAACGCCATCCGTGGCTTAACTAAATTATGTATCTCGGAAACGTCGCATAACAGCGGGGAAACGCTTCGCTTCGGCACTGCCGGCCTCGCTCGGTCTGCGACACATTCCTCTCCGTCACGCTTTGTTGCTCTCGCAAAAAGCGCGCCGACGCTAACGCCTACTACGTAGGCTCAGCTACGAGGAACGTCGTCTCCCCTAGTTCGTTATACGCAATAATCCAAAATATATGAATAACATAAAAAAACTTTTAATATTATTCTCTCTTTTAGCAAATTGTTCATCATATCAAATTACTGAGAACAAAGGTATAAATCAGAAGGAAATTATTTGGATCTCTGCTTCGATAGGCTCAGATAATATACGAAATTATACACATCCAAATGACTCAGCAAATCTTTCTTTAAGAATTGCAAATCAGCTCAATAATTTAGATAATAAAAAGGATTATCGAGTTGCTTATAATAAAAATCAAAAATATTCAAATTTTCTTACGGATATTCAAATAAGGATACTTTCTTCAAAGACAGAAATTCCAGAGAAATCACTACTTCCAACTATCTTCACGGCTGGACTATTTTTGCTATTCGGCGGAGATTCTTTCGAAGATACCCTTTTTGCTAAAATTGAAATTTCTATCTTCGACGAAAATAAAAACAAAATAGAATCTAAATCTATGAATTTTTTACACAAAAAACAATACAACATTTATTCATATATTTTTCCCTTTATTAACTATCGAGTTATGAATTTATCGGATTGCAACCCAAGGAACTCATTGGTTTTTTCCGATTTTATTTGCGATAATATTCTTACTTTAATTAAACATGAAAATTAAACTATTAATTCTACTTTCGCTAAATTTCTTTTCATGTTTGCTTCTAACAAAACAAATAGAAATAAACAATATAAATGAGAATAAACAACATGTAAATGTCATACTAAGTTTTGATTATGCTCACGAAATAAACGGTTCGCAAATAGAAATAACTTCAGAAGAAATCGAAGGAATATTTAGTTCGATAATTACCGGCCTAGAAAAAAATAATATTAAAAC
This sequence comes from Leptospira vanthielii serovar Holland str. Waz Holland = ATCC 700522, assembly GCF_000332455.1. Lineage (GTDB taxonomy): Bacteria > Spirochaetota > Leptospiria > Leptospirales > Leptospiraceae > Leptospira_A > Leptospira_A vanthielii. The sequence goes on from NZ_AOGY02000050.1 coordinate 4,826, forward strand.
AGAAGGGAACGATTTCGAACAAATTATTGAAGTTAAAATAAGAATCAATGAAAGAAAAAATACTTATATCTCCAGAATTTCTGCATACACATATAGTTTGATACCTCACTACGTTTTAGTTGACTTAGAATACATATTAACGGTAAAAAATATAAATGGAGAAAAAATCAGATCTCATACATTCTTCTCAGAATCAAAAGGAATAAACTCCATAATTTTCTTTCCAATATCGCTTTTTTATAATCCAAAAAAAGCATTTTCCAATCATTTAATTGATGCTACTGACCTATTAGTAAATCAAAGGTAAAGTTGGATTACTGCGTATAACAGCATGGAAACGCTGCGCTTCGGCACGAGGCCTCGCTTGGGCTGCGCCACATTTCCCTTCTGTCACTCGTTTGCATCCGCAAACTCCGTGCCAGTCCCTAACGTCCCGTTAACGGGACTCAGGGTCGGGAAACGTCGTCTCCACTAGTTCGTTAATTGCAATTAGTTAATTCTATTCAAAAAAACCAGCGCGCAATTTTTCTTAAAAGCTGAAAGTCCAACTTTGCTCAATTCAATAATAGATCTTTATATCGGTTTTATTACTTTGTTAATGATTCAGGCGTTTTAAAGAAAAGAATAAGAAATAAGAGATTTATTTCGCTACATTTCCTATTATTTTTTGGTCACGGTTTGCATGATTCAAAAATGATTGTCGGGCTTTGAAGACAAAGAATAAGAATGAAAATTTGCGCACTGGGATTTCAAACACTTCGTATTATTAGCAAATACAACATAAAACCAACTGCAATTAACTACCGCTAACCACTTCGCTTCGGGACTTCGCCCTCGCTTGGCCTTCGGCACATAGGCTATTGTCACTCCTCTTGCTTACGCAAGCCTCGTGCCAATCCCTAACGCCTCCGTACGGAGGCTCAGGGTCAGCCTACGTTGGTTAGCTAGTTCGTTAAGCGCAATTACTTAAAATGCTTCTTGAAAATCACAAAAAAATAACTGAAAAAGATTTAGAATCTGCAAACTTAATATGGAATTTTCTTTCTATTCGGGATACCTTTCAAAAATCAGATCTAATATTTGTCTTATGTAGTCATGATTTGAGAGTTGCGAAATATGCCGTTGATCTTTATAAACAAGGTTTAGCCAAATATATACTCTTTTCAGGTGGTTTAAATTTCTTTACCAAACATATTTTCCCTAATTCAGAAGCTGAAGCTTTTGCAAATTTAGCAATCTCTGAAAATATTCCAAAAGAATTCATAATTATAGAAAATAAATCCTCCAATACAGGGGAAAATATTCAATTTTCTAAACAACTCCTCTATTCTTTGAATCTAAAATTCGAAAATATCATCGCTGTTCAGAAACCTTCAATGACTTTAAGAATTAAGTTAGCATTAGATAAACAGTGGCCTGATGGAAATTTTTCTATTGCTTCACCAAACTATAGTCTTTTTGATGCTCCGCATTCACATAGTAACCTTTTTATGATTATTAATGAAATCGTTGGTGATCTACAAAGGATTATTGAATATCCGAAATTAGGTTTTCAATCAGATACGATTATTCCAGATCAAATAATTTTAGCTTACTGTCAATTAATTGAAAATGGCTATAATTTACATTTAAACAAAGCAATTTTTTGAAATTCTAAATTTAGGTTAATATTAAAGATATTCTGCTAACCTTCATTTTTTTTAAAAAAAATCTAAATTCGAAAAAACGAAGAGTTGAAAAAATAAAAGAAAGTAATATTGTTTTAGATTAGAATTTTATACGAAATAAGCTCTTACAAATAAGTAACTGCGCTTAACAGCAGCTAACCGCTTCGCTTCGGGACGAGCCCTCGCTCGGTCTGCGACACATAGGCTTCTGGCACTCCCCTTGCCTGCGCAAGTGTCGTGGCCAGTCCCTAACGTCCCGTTCCGGGACTCAGGGCCAGCCTACGTCGGTTAGCCTAGTTCGTTATACGAAATTTGTGCAAATTTGCTTTTTAAAACATAAAAAATGAGGAAAGATTTTCTTGACAAGAGAAAGAAGATGTAATACGCTTGTATTACAAAACCATTATGATAAGCTTACGATTACCAGAAGAACTAGAAAAAAAACTTTCTGAAGTTGCTAAAATAGAAAATAAAAGTAAATCGGAAGTAATTAAAGAATCTTTAGTTTACTATATAGATAATTTCGCAAAGCAACCTTCGGCATACGAATTAGGTGAAAAGTATTTCGGACTATATAAAAGCGGAATCACTGATAAATCAATTAACCATCAGAAGTATATTAAAGAAGCTTTAAATAAAAAGCGTAAATGATTAAAGCAATTATTGATACTGGTCCAATTGTTGCCTTTTTCGATGAGTCCGATAATTATTGCCTGCAGTGTCGATCCTTTCTTAAAAATTTTAAAGGTAAATTATTTACGTCACTTGCGGTTGTTACTGAAGTTTCGTATTTATTGTCAGATAATAAGAGAATTCAAAAGGCTTTTATCGAATGGATCGATAACAATGCAATCTCAATATTAAATCAAGATAACGAACAATTTAGTTCAATTTTGTTTTTTATGGACAAATATTCAGATCGACCAATGGATTTTGCTGACGCTTCACTTATGACTATTTCCGAAGTTTATGAAATTCAAAATATATTCACTTTAGATAGCGACTTTCGCTTTTATAAATCGAAAAAAGGAAAATCGTTAAAAATCATCAACGAAAGCATGCTTAAAGATTAATTAAAGCACAAACTTCGTATAACAGCGGGGAAACGCTTCGCTTCGGCACAAGGCCTCGCTCGGTCTGCGACACATAGGCTTCTGGCACTCCTCTTGCCTTCGCAAGCGTCGTGGCCAGTCCCTAACGTCCCATTGGGACTCAGGGTCAGCCTACGTCGTCTCCCCTAGTTCGTTATACGCAATTTCTTCAATCATATTACTTAATAAGCAGGGAACATGGAAACAATAACAAACGTCATAAAAAATAACATAGAATTATCTGTTATTCTATTTATATACATTACCTCAGTAGTAATACTCTTTTTCCGATTGCAAATGAAGAAAGAAGCTAAAGGAATTTCCAAATTACCATCACTACTACTATATTTAATAATTTGCATTAATTTTCTTATACCAATATGTCTGATACAGTCGATTCTTAACTTATTTTCAGTTAGTAAGGAAGACTTACCAGCATATATCTTCAGTAACTTAGGTATAGTCTTAAGTTCCGGTATTATTCCAGTTCAGATGAAAACGCAATTTTGCTGACCTAAATTAAGCTAATACTCCAAGCCGAAAATGGAGATTAGAGATGGAAAAACAAGTAAGAGAAAGACGTACGTTCAAAGCGGATGACAAGATAGGCATCATCCGAAAACACCTATTAAAATCAAAGTTTGGTAGACACCTGTGATGAATATCGGATTCATCCAACCATGATGCAAAATTGGTTAAAAATAGTATTGGAAGCAGGACGCGAAGCATTGGCTGGGTCGAATCAAAAAGAATCCAATGAAAACAAGAAACTGATAGAAAAGTATGAAAAGGAACTGGAGAGGAAAAACAGAATCATAGCCGAACTCACAGGGGAGATCATCGACCTAAAAAAAGAAGCTGGGGAGCTCTGACAGGATTACATGTTTCGACTGCATTAAAGCATGAGATTGTAAATACCTTAGATCGGCTGAAAGAGGCGTCAGGTCTCCCCATCAAATACCTGTGTAGTAAAATAGATGTAAATCCAGGCAAGTTAACTGTTTGGAGAAAACGCCACGTATCAAATCACCAAAGAAAGTAAATTCCAAAAATCGCATTGGATAACACCAGAGGAACGAAAGGCAGTTGAAGATTACAAACGAAATCATCCATTCAAAGGATATGTTCTTTTGGCATGGATGATGATTGATGAAAACATAGCATATATGTCTCCTTCTAGTGTATATCGCATTCTGTGGACTGTGGTTTAAACCGCAGATGGCAAAAGCCCTTGGGAGATCAAGAAAACAGGTTTTGATCAACCTAAAGCTATTCATGAACACTGGCATATGGACATATCATATATCAATTTTAAAGGGTAGTTTTGTTTATTTTGATTATCAGTGTTAGACGGTTTTTTCACGTGCAGTCCTTGCATGGTCAATCAGTACCCGAATGGAGTCACTTGATACACAGTTAGTTTTATGGGGACGCATGCGACAAATGGCTTGGAGGCGAGTCAGTAGCGGTTCGTCTTATAACTGACAATGGATCTCAATTCTTGACTAAGGAATTCAAACAAATTTTGAAAGAATTTTCTATCCATAATGTTCGGACTTCTGTAAATCATCCTCAGTCCAACGGGAAACTAGAAAGATTTCATGGAACCATTAAGACTGAGTTAATCCGTGAAATACCAATGTATTCACTCGAACAAATTAGAGAAGAAGTTGGTAAATGGATTGAAGAATACAATTCGGTAAGACTTCATTCTGCAATCGGTTACGTAACACCTATGGATGTGTTTTATGGTCGCAAGGAAAAGATTTTAGCAGAAAGAAAAGAAAAACTACTTGAAGCAAAATTGAAGAGAAAAGAATACTCGGTAAAGGCTAATATAAGGCTTGTTGCTTAGCTTAATTTTGAATCTCAAAATTCTGTTTTTCACTGAACTAAGACACAAATATATCATGATAAATTGAAAAGCAATGTGATATTTCATTCAGAAATTCTCGTCTTAAGTTTTTATCTCTTTCGATTAGTTCTCTTATAGCGCTGAATTTTAGTTCACGAAAGGCTATTTGATAGGCTATAAAACCTGCAAATAGAATACCACCTATGATTAGACATTCTTTTACTATCTCTAGAAAATATTTAATATCAAAGCTGCAGTCCATAGATAATAATTCAATAAGTTCAATCATTTATTAATTTCCTTCATTTCGGCT
>NZ_AOGY02000049.1 GCF_000332455.1 Leptospira vanthielii serovar Holland str. Waz Holland = ATCC 700522
ACGCCACGTATCTCTATTATCAGTATTTTTCGACTTTTTGTAGGGTTTCATCTTTCGGCGTAGATAGCTTTGCAATTCCTTTTTAGTTCGCCTCTCGGTAAAAGATAGATATAAGTATAAATAGTTTGATGGGAAACTGATTCTGTAATTCCGCTTGGCAGATTTTCTTTTAAAGACATCTCTATTTGCTCTGGTGACCATTTAAGTTCTAATTTAGATTTTATAAATTTTCGTAAATTTGGATGTTTTTGCAACTTTATTTTACCAGAATTTCTGGAACTTTCATTCTTCTGTGAAATGATTTGAGCATTTGATACTGAATAATTAATGAAAGAATTTCTTGAATAACCTTTAGATAATTCTCTGGAAATGCTTGAAGGACTTCGATTCAGTATCTTAGCTATACTTCTAATACTTTCCTCTTTAAATCGCATCTCAGCAATTACTTCCCTTTCTTTCAAATTAATTCTTGTATAATGATTCATTTATTAACACCTTATTCATTAGATTATCGGTGTTGCGTTAAAAATTTGATTCTACCAAACAAAAACAGGGAAAAATCATTACGGTTGGTTCCTTTTTAGGGCTCATCGGACTTCCTAACGTTGCGTATTACTCAGCCTCAAAACATTCTTTGGAAGGTTACTTCAAGGTATTAAGGTTTGAATTAAGTGGATTCAATATCAAAGTCAGTATGGTCGAACCGATGGCTTTCAAAACAAATATTGGAACTAGTGCTGTCGCTTCAAAAGTAGTCATTGAGGATTATGATCTATTTCGAAAAAAGACAGCTGCCTTCTCCAATGAAGCATTTGCCAATTCCCCATCTCCAGAACCTGTTGTAGATACAGTAATCAAAATCATTGATAAAAAAAATCCAAAATTCAATTTCCCTGTAGGCAAAGGGGCTTCTTTGATTCTCACGTTGCAACACTTCGCATATAAAGTTTTTGAGAATTCGATCTTGAAAAAAATAAACAAAACAAAATAGTTTGATTCAACAATTGGGAAAATAACATGAAAGCATATACAATTCAAAGATATTCAAAGAAGAATACTCTGCAATTTGCGGAGATGCCAGAACCAATCCTTAAAGAGAATGATGTATTGGTTGAGGTTCATGCAGCCGGTGTGAACTTACTGGATTCAAAAATCAGAAATGGCGAATTCAAACTAATTCTACCCTATAAATTTCCACTCATTCTGGGCCATGATGTTGCCGGTGTCGTTGTAAAAATTGGATCTGGGGTACAAAAATTCAAAGAGGGGGATAAGGTTTATGCAAGGCCAGCTGATTATAGGATTGGTACTTTTGCAGAACTGATAGCAATTGATGAAACTGATGTAGCGATCAAACCCAGAAATTTGACAATGGAAGAAGCTGCCTCTATTCCGCTAGTTGGTTTGACCGCCTGGCAAACATTAGTCGAAAAAGCGAATATCCAAAAAGGACAAAAAGTTTTGATTCAAGCCGGTTCAGGAGGAGTCGGCAGTTTTGCCATTCAGTTGGCCAAACACTTAGGAGCAACAGTAGCTACGACAACCAGTGAGTCGAATTTTGAATTAGTGAAAAGTCTTGGTGCAGACATAGTCATTGATTATCGGAAAGATGACTTTGAAACGATTCTGAAAGATTATGATCTGGTATTACACAGTCAAGATGTGAAAACACTTGAAAAATCATTGCGGATTCTAAAACCCGGTGGGAAACTCATCTCTATTTCAGGTCCACCTGATACAGATTTTGCGGCAGAAATTACTTCCAACTGGTTTATAAAAACAATTATTAATTTGCTAAGTTTGGGAGTTAGGAAAAAAGCAAAAAAACAGAAAGTGATTTTTCAGTTCCTCTTTATGAGAGCACAAGGAAACCAATTGAACGAAATAACAAAGATGATCGAATCTGGAATCATCCGTCCCGTTGTAGACAAAGTATTTCCTTTTGAAAAAGTCAATGAAGCGATGGCTTATGTAGAAAGCGGTCGCTCCAAAGGAAAAGTTGTTGTGAAGGTAAAGTGAATGCCTACCAAAACCTTGGGAATGCAGCTAACAACACATTAATTGATGAAACATTTCCAAGTTCCAATGATTTTGCCCTTCCGCAAAAGAACCACTTCCCCCATCTCTGCCATCACCTTTTCACTTTGTGTAGGACGGTAAAAAACATAATCATCAGGTTGTAAGCCGGTCTTTCGACTGCCATTCAAAATTCCTTGGTTAGTACTGACACCATAAAGGCTATTGTCAAAAAGCCCGGATGGTGATTCTTTTTTTGCAAGATAAGCTCCACCGTAAGTAAAATATGTTAATTGAAGATTGGGGTTCCAGAGGGGAAACAAAAAAGAAATAGATTCTAAAAAGGGAATGGTAGTTCCTTCTAAACGTTTTAAAACTGGTGCCGCAATAAAAAATGCTGGTTTGTGTTCGGTAAGAGTACTCACGTCAAAATCAGTGGGCATCACAAGTGCCGAACCAACAGAAACATCATTCACAATTTTGTTATTTTTTTGATAGAAACGATAGGTTTTACTACCACCACCATTCAGAAGTAATTCTTTTACAAATAAAGAAGGAAAGGACTGTTTTCCTGAAATGACAAATTTTTCATACAAAGATAACGAAGATAATATTGCTTTTTCGATGGCTTTGTTTTTATCACCTAACAAAATTGGAACAGAAGCCACGTGAGGTTCATATCCCATAAACCCATCAAACTCTAAATGTTTTTGGCTACTATAAATGAGAGTTAGAGCATTGATTGCATCTTTTGGTTTAGCAAATCCTCCACGGTGAAGGCCGACATCAATTTCCAAAACTACATGTAACTTTATATTTTTTGTTCTAGCGAATTCTAAGTATTGGGTAAGCCTTTCTTCCGTATCTATCAACCAATGGGTCTTTTGAAACTTATCGACTTTTGTTTTTTGGTAGATATCCTCTAACGCTCGCACAGGCATTGGTTTACCCAAAAGAATATCAAAAGAAGAAAATTCAGGATCAGCAAGTAACATCACAAGGTCTCCCGAATGGAAAACCATGAGCCGATTGGTTTTAGTAGATTTGGTAATGTGGCGGAGAAGATCCAAAGAAGGTAGAGATTTCACAACAATCCGATAATAGAGTGGTGGTGGAATGTTTTTGGAGAGTGTGGTTAAATTTTCATCTAACCGGTCCAAATCCAAAAGCACAACAGGTTTTCCAAAACCGTTCTCTTTTAGTTCTTTGTTGATTTTGTAAAAATAATCGCTGTAAGCTGATCCATCGTCCTTTGGTTTGATTACATAAACAAGGACGATGGCAGCGATCAGGAGAATGTAGATACGAAACTTACGAAGTTGAAACATAAACAATTATATACCCAAGATGATGTAACACATTTTTTTGTGCAAAATCAATGAATTTTAAGAATTTCCTAAAATTATCATTTATTTTTTCTCTTAACATCGAAATAAAGAGTAAATCTCTTGCAAATTATTTCAAATCGATTCCATATCAATTGTTAGGCTAATATATAATTACTCTACTCGCAATCGCACCTGGACAACCAAGTATCTCGTGTAACTTATTCAAGATTGAGAGGAGTAAAAATTTACAAATCTCTCCGATCTCTTTCTAACAAGAACTATCAAATATAAAAAGGACTTTCTATCGAAAAGAAAGTTTGGAACCAAACGGTGACAAAATTGATATCATTGCACATGGGATTCCTGATGTCCCTTTTGTTGATCCGAGTTTTCATAAAGATTTATTCGGCGTAGAGGGAAAAATAGTTTTAATGAGCTTCGGTCTTATATCACCTAACAAGTGATTAGAAAATGTTATATTTGCCTTACCAAAGATCATCAAAAAATTCCCATCGGAAGACTATTAGAACCCCTACTTGTCCCTAATGAAAAAGAGAGAGAAGGTTATGTTCCAAACGTAGTGTATAGTTGTGGCAGTGCCATCAATGGTGGTGATCTAATACTTCCGTACGCAATGTCCGATCGATCCGTCGGTTTTGCGAAGATTAATCTCAAAAGATTATTAGAAAATTTAAGGGCCAATAACAAAGAATAAATATCTTAATTACCAAAGCTAATGGCACTTTTGAATTCCCTAATTCAAATGCAAAAGCACTTCCGGTAGTAAAAACTTTGGAAGTGTAATCCTAACAATACAATAAGATAAACTTAAATCTTAAATTTATCGATCTCAGATTTAAGTTCATCAGCCAATATGCCTAAGTTGTTTGCAGCAGCAGTTACTTCTTCTGAGGACGCAAGTTGCTCTTCCGAAGAAGCAGCAATAGCTTGTGTGCTATCAGAGATTCCATTTGAAATCTGTGCCAGTTGTTCTGTTGAAGCATTTAACTCTTCTGTGCTGGCAGAAATTTCTTCGGTAGTTGCAGAGACTCCTTGCATTTCATCTGTTACTTTTTCAATAGAACCTGCAATCCTTTCAAAAGTTTGCCCCACTTCATTAACCATAGAAACACCTTGGTCAACTTCTTTACTTCCATTTTCCATAATAGCCACTGCTGACTTTGTGTTCTTCTGAATTTCTCCAATCAATACACTGATTTGTTTCGTTGCATCTTCTGATCGTTCGGCCAACTTTCGAACTTCATCTGCCACAACGGCAAATCCTCGCCCTTGTTCTCCTGCCCTCGCCGCTTCAATAGCAGCATTGAGTGCGAGCAAATTGGTTTGACTTGCAATTTGGTTGATGGTTTCTACAATTTGCCCAATTGCTTTTGAGTTTTCACCTAATACATGTATACTATTTGAGATTCCACTCACAGAAGAATTGACAACTGTCATTTGTTTTATGGTGGTTCCAATGACATCTCTTCCCTCTTGCACTTTCTCTAACACTTCGTTTGCCAAATCTGAAACCGTAGCTGTAGATTCTGCAATTTTTGCTACGGCCTGAGAATTCTCTAACATCGCTCGTTTGTTTTCCGTAAACGCAACTAGTTGTGATTCTGTGTTGATTGCAACTTGTTGTATTGATTTGGCAATATTTCCTGCAACAGCAGAGGAATGTTCTGCGCTGGTATACATATCCTTTGCCGATTCAGCAACTTTGAATGATGATTTAGAGACATGTTTCATCATTTCACGTAAGTTAGTTGACATTTTATTAAAATCATCCCCAAGGATTCCAAACTCATCTTTGAAAGCCAGGTCTACTTTTTCTCGAAGATCTCCTTGGCTTGCTTTTTCTACCACAAACTTAATTTTCTGTATTCTCTTCGCAATGAAAGAAGCAAGAATATAGGAGAATAACATGGAGAAGGTTAAACTGATGACAGCGCTTAAAAGAAAAATCATTTGCATTCCACGTAATCTTCTTTCGTAAATGATTTCTTCTCTACCTCCTGCCCCAATCACCCAATTCCAAGGTTTGTAATAGGCCTGATAAGCCATAAATGTATAAATAGGTTCTCCCGGATTTTGCCAAATTTCCCGTAATGGATATCCGGTAGCTTTTGGATTCCCCCAAGTATCGCGAACAGTATACTTTCCTTCAATCTGGTAATCCCAGATGTTTGCACCTTCAATATTGAATGGATGCATGGTTGCAATCCCTTCTGGCGTAATTCCCCAAAGATACATATAATCATTCGTAGACATTTTTGTTTTAGATATATCGCGATTTCCATCAGGCATCTTTGGACCGACAATATAGGTTTTTGCCATCTCCTGAGCTTCTTCCAGAGTCATATCACCAGCCTTTACTCTTTCGTTTAAGGCATCCACAAGTCCAACAGCGTCCTTTAGGACATTGGTAAACATCTCTTCTCCTACGTTCAATACCTGTTCTTTCGCAGTTGTATAAGAGATATAAAAAATACAAGAAAGCACACTAGACAGAATCAAAAAAATAAACAACATAAGTTGACCTTTGATTCCAATCACCTTACTTTTGTTAATCTTTACTTTTAGAGTCGTTTGAGAGATGGGATTAGAGTTTGTCATATAGAGTTTCCATCTATATGTATTTGAGAGATTCTTGCCGATCACTCATATTTTTTGTGAAAGCGAATATTTTCTAAAATTTTCTATTGGTCCAGTTTATTTAGGACACTTCGTACTTATTGCAAAAGCAATAGTCGAAACCAATACAAAGCCTGAGATCGAAACATTTAGCGGGAAATTCTTAGGACAGGATCTAGGAAATCGGGGGAGATCCTAGCCCAATTGAGCTTTAGAATCAAATAATTTTTCATATTTTCTTTCCTAATTTCCGGGGATACTTCTGATTTTGTCCTACCCGACGAGTATAGTGGATCTTAGAGGTGAAAAACACATGGAATACATTGAATCCCTATTAGAAGAATATTATGAACTTTCCCTAAAACTAAAGGCACTCGGCGGACCTGGCAAAGAGGCAGATCTTTATGATGAAATAATGTCTGTTGAAGAAGAAATCTGCTGGGAATGTTCCTTACCCGCTTCGACAAAGAATCGCCAACTCTTTCAGTTCTTTGACCAAAATGAATCGAAGAATACAAATATTCAAAAAGCACTCCAATCTTTGGAACGAGCAAGAACCCAATACTTTTACAAACCCGAAAAATCCTTTTTTGAATATTTAGAAACTGAAAAAGAACAGGGAGATACAAAAAACATAAGAGTTCCTGTCGTTAATGGTACTTTTTACGAATTCCTATATCCGGTTTGATTCAGCTAGAAAATACCACATAAGAATGAAAAGGTGAATGTGAAGGCTCCAAACGAGGGGCCTTCAAGACAGTTCTTTTACGAGGCGGTCAAAACCTGCATTGGTTCCTTCCACCCGACCTCGAACTTCCTCCTCAATAGAAAACCTCAAATCATCTGAGTCTTTTAACAGAACAATCTGTTCGGTAAATACCATTTTAGTTCGTCCCACAACCTTTGACTCAAACACAACGGTCACAAGTGAAACAGAAATTCGAATATCATTTACATACATAGAAAAAGCATAAACAATTCTTTCATTTGGGATTATATCATGATAACGTCCTTCGAAAACGTGCCTACTTCCTGACGGGGTAAGCACAAGATTGGATTCCAATCCTCCGATTCGAAAGTCTAACTGGTATTCTACGGTTTTCCAATCATCATGGCAAGCAAACCATCTTCGTTTGGATTCAGCATTAGCCCAGGCAGCAAAAGATCTCTCTTTAGAAGCAGGAAGAATTCTTTCAATTGTGAATGTAGAGTGTTTTACTTGTCCTTCTTTCATTTTACCCTAGTCGGAATTTTCATCTGACGTTTCTATTAAAAATTTATCAAGCCGGTCAAAACTGCGGTTCCAAGCTGCTTTTCTTTCTGCCATCCATAAATCAATTTCAGAAAGTTTGGTAGGTTCTAATTGGTAAGTACGAACTCTACCTAACTTTTCTGAAATCACAATCCCACCCTCTTCCAAAACTTTTAAATGTTTCAATACAGAAGGTAAGGCCATCTGGAGAGGTTCTGCCAATTCTTTGACAGAAGCAGGACCCAAACTCAAACGTTCGACCATTCCCAAACGACTGCGATCGGCAAGAGCATGAAAGATAGATTCTAAACCTAAAATTTTAGACTTCATAAATCGTTATCATTATGAACCCATACCCAGTTTGCATTCTTAGGATTTTCCTTTTCGGAATCGTTTTGGGATTTGATCACTCAATGGATACATGTCAAAATAAGGCTCTGCTTCAGCTATCGTACGTTTGACGGAAGGCCTTTCTAGTAAACCTTCGAAGTAATTTGTGATCTTTGGATGGGTGTTTCGAAAACTAATAATTGTATCTGCATAAAAAAGTGCTGGCACTGCGGAACAATCGGCCATGGTAAAATTTTCTCCAGTAATGAATCTTTGGGAGCCCAATTGTTTCTCTATCATATCATAAGCAATCTTTAATGTATTGTAGGCCTCTTCCACTCCGAAGACATCGTTTTTGCCTTCCGGACGCAACCGGTCCACAACGATTTTCTGTATCTGTACACTGATGTACAAATCAAAGAACCTATCCCAAAGCCTTGTTTCTAAAGCAAGCTGACTTTCAGAAGGAATGAGCTTTTGAGGACCAGGATAGAATTCTTCCAAATACTCAATGATAATGGATGTTTCAGGAACTGTCTTTTCCCGTTTTCTATCTCGAAGGAGAGGGATTTTACCGACCGGCCAATAGGCGAAAAGTTCAGCCGCACTGGCATCTTCTTTTAAAAAATCCACAATTCTAGGTTCAAATTCTGTCCCATTTTCATAAAGGGCGACGAGCACCTTATGGCAAAAGGAAGCCAGAGGATGGATGTAAAGCAGGAGGTCCGATTTGTGATAGTTATCCATTTGTGAAACTATCAACCATTTTCGATTTTTTGGCAAGAAAAATAGTTATCTATTTGGATAAGTATCTTTGAAAAATCCATTCAATGAAAAAAGGGAAAATACAAATTCCAAACATGACATTTGAGATAGGCCCATTGTTTCACTCATTACATCCGGGACATGGTAAGATACCGAAGAACATGTTACCTTTTTGTGCATGAAAACACAAAAACAATCTACCAAACATTTGGTCAGACTTCTCCAAAGGAGTATACATTTTGTTCGTTGGAACCTTCTAGTTTTACTCATCACGGGACTCTCTCTTTTCCTTTTGCGTTGTAAAGGAATGACCTCGGATGCGGATACCCAATTAGTTCCCATCTTACTTGCTTCAGAATCCAATACGGCTTCCCAATTAGGTGGCAGCCAAGGTGGTTCTGTGGGAACAGCCCCCATAGCAGTAGATGACCTTCCGGTAGGGATTCCTATTCTTAATGAAATTACTTACATTACCAATAATGCCAATCCAGCAGATGATCCCTATTCCACAAAGGGCCTCTTACAATTTCAAAAAACTAGTGTTAGTTTCCAAAAACCTGTTCCTGCAAATACAGAAATCTCTCTCTACTTCGGGAAAAAAAATATGGAACTCCATCCCGATGGAACTGTGACGAATGCATTGGAATCGCTCAAGCGAACTGCTGCCAATTTCAGTGGTTATACTTATCTTACTGATGCGGACAAAAAAATCAAAGTATTCGTTGTGGCAAAAACTGAATTTGGAATATCTTCAAAACAATTAACCATAGGACACCCAAGAAATTGTGCGGACGCAATGAAAATTCCGGCGACATGGGGTAATTGTGAAGAGCATTGTATTACGGCCACAAAAGTAGGAGAGACAGTAGAACTTACGGCAAACTACAACCTTCCAAGCCAGGGCAATTCTCTACACTTAGACTTGGTTGGATTAAGCCCAAGAAGTTCGGAAACTATTGCCCCCACAGTCGACTTAGAGATACCTTTCCCCAGTGCCGGTCTTCATACGACCAAAACAAGTTTCAACATTAATGATAAAGATTTTTTATGCACAAAAGTTGAATCTGTTCTCATTATCGACCAACCCATGAAGTTTTCAATCTTACAAGAATATATAACTATTCCCAGTGATTGACACAGTTCTAACAAAAATCCGATCTGATAAGTTGGCAAAAACACTAATTCTTATTTTTTCTATGGGTATCCTAACTAACTGCGGTTCCCCATCAATGGAAAACGTATGTGATGCAAGCTCCGAATCCTTTTCCAAAACCATAGCAGCAAAACTAATATTAGGTGATATAAGTTCCCAATGTATTTCCATGAATATATCAAATCTAACAGGTTTTACGGTTGGTGGAAAAATTTCAGGCCTTACTGGTGCTGGACTTAGATTGATTTTGAATCAAAAAGTAACGCTCGAGATTCCCTCTGGTAGCACAGAGTTTCTTTTTCCTATCCTTGTTCCTGTTGGATCAAATTACGAAGTCAATTTTGCGAATCAGGCAGACGGTAATTTCTGTGAGATTGTAAACTCAACAGGAAAGGTTACTAACAAGAATATACAGGATATTGAAATCAATTGTAAGTCTTCTTGTATCAACTGTATTATATTTATAACCCAGAATGGCTACCCGGCCAATATTGGCAAAGCATCTAACTTTGATTCCAGTTGCCAGTCAGACCCAAACTACCCTGGTTCTGGTAATTTCAAAGCTATGGTCGTCGACGGAATATCACGAAGAGCAAGTATCACATCAAATTTGGGCGATGGTCAGATCGATTGGGTTTTCAAAGCAAACCAGGCTTACATACGACCAAACGGAATTGCTATAGAAACATCCAATGCCAATGGATTATTTACATCAATAATTTCTACACCAATTACAACAACTAGCTCTGACCATTGGACAGGACTCGAATCAGATTGGACAACATATTTAAATGGAGATGGAGCTTGTTTGAAGTGGACTACAAATTTCTCTGGCGAATTGGGAGTCGCTGGAGATGCTTATACTCAAGATATATTGACACTCACAAGAGGGAAAGGACTACAACAATGTTCCATCAATCGCGAGTTAGTTTGTGTTGAGCAGTAAAATAAGTTTAAATATTGAAAATTGATATTTATTTGCCAGAATTTCCTTCAATTAGCTTATGTTTGGATAAAAATACGGTCAGCCTTTGCAATTGGTCTTTTGAGGTAGAATTGGATTCAGGGAGTACTTTTGCATAAATATTCTTCAAATGATTCCGTAAAGTTCCATCCGATACATTAAGAATCAGACGAATGAACGAACGACTATGCCCTTCTGCAATCAATTCACATATCCTAAGTTCTTGTTTTGATAAAGAAAAATTTTCAAGAGATAAGGAAAAAGAAAGATTTGGCCGATTGTCTTTCAAAGTTGTTTTCAACAAATAGGCAAAAAACAAAAGACTGATTACGGTTGTAATCACAGAAGTGGCCAATTCTTTCAAAGGAAAAGTAGGAAGAATTCCTAAAACTAAAATTCCAACAAATAATCCAACAGCAAGCGAGATCAAAATGGAAGCAATTAAACTATATAAGCTAGGTCTAGAAGTATTATATCGATTCAAATAAATTGAGAGTAACACGGATAAAGTAGCATCAACAACAGGATGAAAAGGAGGGAAATTAAATCCATACATAGGTAAAAAATTGGAAAAAAGACCAAACCACCAAACGCATAAGGCAATGATAAATGTCTTACGATCAAAAAAAGGAATCCATTCTAATGGTGAGAGAACAAAATACAAAGAAACAGCAATAGCAAAAAAATGGACAGATCCCCCAAGAATTCCACCGAAAATGGTAAGTAAAGGTGCGATTCCAAATGAGAGTAAGGTAAATCCATAAACAAAGGTATTCGGTATGGAAGAACAAAGTAAATCTATCGCCAGTGCATAAATTGCAATGCCGATTGTAGCCTTATTAAACAATTTTCTGCCAGTACAAAATGAACACAAAGCCACAAGGACAGGAGCGAGAAGAAAAAATGAATGGCATTGGAAAATCCATAAAGCCATACTAGTAGTTTCATTCGGAGCAAGACAAAGGGCAGCAGTCGCCGCATTCTGAATTCCAATCGTAAAATAAAACACACTGAGTAGCCGATGAAAACGGTGGTCGCGTGTGATATTTTCAATAAAACAACTAACGTTTGCCAAAGAAGCAAAGAGAGGCACCAAAAAGAATATACTGGTCAAAAGAGTTTCATCCTTCTAAACAAATAGAACAACTACCTATGTATATTTTCCATTCAATTTTGAAATTTCTATATAAGAATTAATGAAAATACTACAATTGTTTGGTGGATTTTAAGAGGAAACAATATCATCTAGAGCTCGGAAAATATTTAATGGGTATTCAGCTATACGATTGCAGAGATAGAGATACCATTCCTTTCCATAAACAAAGTAAAGTTTGGTAGGATGACCTTCCTCTCGAAGTGTCGCCAAATTCTCCGTTTGAATCCCATAAAGACTTTCAAATTCATATGAACTTTGATTTGGTATGTATTTCTCTATGAGAGTTTTTGTTTCCTGTTGTATTTTATGGTGGTGTGTTGCAATGGAACATTTATGGTTTTTGGAAATCAGTTTTTCCACATCCTCTGCACTAACGATCACTTCTATTCCGTTTTTTTTTGCTTCTTTACAGATTTTTTCTAAATTATCCCTACAAAACTCTTTCGATAGGGTTAACCCGATATGAGAGAGATCAAGAGAAATCGTAGAATAAAGCTTTTGAGTTTTAATTCCTTCAACAATTCGGAGAAATTCATCAGTAACTTCGATTGTTTCCTGAATTGTTTTTGTACTTTCTCCCATAAACTCAATGGAGCACTTAAAGCCATTTTGATTTTCCGAAATGACTTTCGTTATTGTCTCTTCTAATGTATCTCCACCGATATATCGATTAGCAGCTTTCTTTAATGTAATGAATAAGGCTTCATTGTTTAAGATAAAATTTTTTGCATCTATATTCAATGCAGCAATTCTTAGGGCTTTCGATCCTAATTCTAATAATTCATCCATGTAATTCTTTTTTGATTCCATCCCAAGCCAGAAAAATTTGATTTAAAAACTCCATGTGAGTGCCTTATATGATTTTGTAATTCGATATTCGAAGGCCAATTTCTCCAAACATTGATAACAGAGACAGTCTGCAAATTGTTGCGCTAAATAATCTCGTTCTTCCAAAGTAAGAGTGACTTTTGTACATTGGCAAAGACTAATGGATCCAACCTTACATTCAAAAATATGTAAACAATTGGGACATATTTTCTCCTCATGTTTGGGGAGATTCTGTATCGGGTCGGATTTTTTTTGATTCACCATTTTGGATTCATTCAATAGACGTAGGGGCTTTCGATTTTAGTAAAAACTCCGGTGGCATTTCATCTTTCAATTCCACTCCGGAAAGTTTTCTCCGAATGGATTCCTGAACGAGATACATGGTTTTCGCTACGGCACTTTCAAAACCAAATCCACCGGGGCGGATATTCGAAATACAATTACGACTTTCGTCCGTTTTACCAACTTGCGGCCTGTAGGTGATATAAACACCCAAACTATCTGCCGAAGATAAACCCGGCCTCTCTCCAATCACAACAATCGATACCTTTGCCTTTAAAATTTCACCAATTTCATCCCCAATTGCCACCCTACCCCACTTCGACAGTATCAAAGGCCCAAGTCGCAAACTTGTTTTGCCAAGAGTTTCGATTAGATTTTTCAAAAAGGGAATTAAATTCTCATCGATTGCTTTCGCAGAGAGGCCGTCCACGCCAATAAGAACAACATCGCACTCACCAGCTAATGGTTGTAACTTGGCAATCGACTCAGAGGACAACTTTCGCCCCAAATCGGGCCGTAACAAATACTCTTCTTTAGAATGGACTTTACTTTCCACAAAGATACTGGGGAGATTTTTTGGTTTGCCTAAAGTCTCTAAATCCTCGAGTAACTTAAAAAAATTGGGACTCAGTAATACGGCATCTCTGGCTCTTGCATGATCCAATCGAAACTTTAACACTTCTTTGGTGGAAATGGAACCACCAGACCGAGTAAGACCGATCCGAGCATTACTAAACTGTTTCCATTCCTCTAAAAAAGTCATAAATCTACTTTCCTAATAGATCTTCGAGTAAACTCAAATGTCGATTCTCTTTTGGTAAAAAACCATTTTGATTCGAAAAGATACCTCGCTCGATTAACCACCGTTCGAACTCAGGTGCAGGTTTTAATCCTAAAACTTGCCTTAGATACAAAGCGTCATGGAAGGATGTACTTTGGTAGGACAACATAACATCATCTGCCCCTGGAATTCCCATAATGTAAGTACATCCAGCGACACCTAATAGTGTCAACAGTGTATCCATATCATCCTGATCGGCTTCTGCATGATTTGTATAACAAACATCAACACCCATAGGAAGGCCAAGTAACTTTCCACAAAAATGATCTTCCAAACCAGCTCGAATGATTTGTTTGCCATTGTATAAATATTCAGGACCAATAAATCCAACAACCGTGTTGACAAGAAGTGGAGAAAACTCTCGTGCCACCGCATAAGCTCTTACCTCTAACGTCTGTTGGTCGATCCCATGATCTGCCCCGGCGGACAAAGCACTTCCTTGCCCAGTTTCGAAGTACATGACATTATCTCCCACACTTCCCCGTCCCAACTCAAGAGCCATTTGCCGAGCTTCTTTCAAAATAGAAAGACTCACACCAAAACTTTTATTTAAATCTTCTGTCCCTCCTATGGACTGGAAAACCAAATCCAATGGAGCACCCCGTTTCATCACTTCCATGGAAGTGGTTACATGAGATAAAATACAAGATTGGGTGGGGATAGAATACTTTTGGATTAAGTTGTCCAACATTTCTAAAAGAGCAATGGAAGTAGGAATGTTATCCGTTGCCGGATTGATTCCAATCACGGCATCTCCACTTCCTAAAAGAAGTCCATCCAAAAGACTGGCAGCAATACCTTTCGGATCATCGGTGGGATGGTTTGGTTGCAACCTAACGGAAAGTCGGCCAGGCAAACCTAAAGTATTTCTAAATTTAGTGATGACAGTTATTTTTTTACCAACTAGAATTAAATCCTGGTTGGACATAAGTTTGGATACAGCCGCTGCCATCTCAGGAGTGATCCCCCACTGGATCGAAGCAATTAATTCGTTGTCAGTAGTCTCGGCTAACAAAAAATCTCTGAAACCTCCCACAGTAAGGTGAGAAATCGAACCAAATGCTTCTTTATTATGCGAATCAAAAATTAAACGAGTCACCTCATCTTTGTTTGCTGGAATTAGTTCTTTGTTTAAAAATTCAGAAAGATACACATCGGCAAGGGCCATTTGTGCGGCCACTCTTTCTTCTTGACTTGTCGCGGCAAGTCCCGCAAGGACATCCCCCGATCTGTGAGGACTGGCCTTTGCCAAAAGGTCTTTTAATTCTGGAAAATGGTAGGTTTTGGCACCAAGGATTGTTTTGTAACCCATGGGTAGACTCTATCCGATCTCGAAGTTTTCGGATAGAACTTTTCCTTGGGATTATTGGTTACGGAGCAATATTGACGTAGAGGGAACTAAACGGACAGAAAAGAGTCCCCTAAATTAGGGGGCGCCTTTGCAAGTGCCATAAGACACCATGATAAATTTAACAAACATTTGGTGAAAAATCAATCACCACATTTCTTTTTTTTCTGATCTTTGCAACCCTGGACCAAAGCAAATCGAGTCAATTCGCATCCAGTGTCGCTTACTTTAACAGTATATGTTGACGGGTTGGATGGAAACTGATAAGAAGTTCTACGATCTTCTTTCACGCAACTAGGATAAGCAATATACACTGCCAATTCACAAATAGCGGCCTCATCAGTGGCTTTGGAGCAATCATTACCGGTAGGTAGACCGCAGTGGAAACTTAGTAGAGACAGAACCATCAATACAATAATTCTAATTCTAAACAAAAATTTAGGGAAAAAGGATACAATAAAATCAATTAAAAACAAACATTCACCTTCCTGAATATAAGATTTACCTTATATTCCCTATATTTAGAACCACTTATTTTTAACGCAACAAAACAATTGTTTTGTTGTCATACATCATCTGGATTTTAAAGATTCTTCGACAAACTTAATACAAAATTCAACCAAGTTCCATTTTACTTTCTCATCCTTATGAGAAATCGTATAAATATCGGGATTTGCCCAAAGCCACTCGAAAGGACTCTGAGTTTTCCTTTCAAATTCCCGACAACAACGCATATCTTGGTTTCCTAAAAAGAATTCGATTCAGAATTTTTTTCCGTTCGCATTGACAGAATCTTGATTTTCTGTCCCCAACAGCATAAATTTAGACTAAATCTAAAAAATAGCTTGCTTTCTATTACTAGACTTATTCTAAATTTATACTAAATCTAGAAAATGAAGGTCAATATGAGAACAACAAACATTTCGGCAATTGCCATTTTGATGCTCGCACTCAGCCCATTGGGAGCTGCAGACACCAAAGAACCTTCGAGTTCTATGGAACGCCAAAACATTTCCAACCAGTTTTGGTGGCCAGAACGACTCGATTTGGCACCTCTCCGCCAACATGCAGCGGAATCCAACCCCATGGGGCGACAATACAACTACTCTAAAGAATTCAAAGAACTAGACATCCAGGCAATCAAAGAGGAGATCAAAACTCTGATGAAAACCTCCCAAGATTGGTGGCCGTCCGACTACGGACACTATGGTCCTTTTTTCATTCGAATGGCATGGCATAGCGCCGGAACCTACCGAATCAATGACGGACGGGGTGGTGCCGGTGGTGGACAACAAAGATTTGAACCACTCAATAGTTGGCCTGACAACGCCAACCTAGACAAAGCACGCCGTCTCCTTTGGCCGATCAAAAAGAAATACGGAAAAAAAATCTCATGGGCCGACCTAATGGTTCTCACTGGAAACGTAGCCCTTGAATCCATGGGATTCAAAACTTATGGTTTTGCCGGTGGAAGGACAGATGATTGGGAAGCCGACCTTGTTTATTGGGGACCAGAAAAAAAATGGTTAGCCGACGAACGGTATGAAGGAGAACGCAAATTAAAAAATCCACTCGGTGCCGTTCAGATGGGACTGATTTATGTAAACCCAGAAGGTCCGAATGGAAACCCAGACCCACTAGCAGCCGCTAAAGATATTAGAGAAACCTTTGGCCGTATGGCGATGAACGATGAAGAAACAGTAGCACTCATTGCTGGTGGTCACACATTTGGTAAAGCACACGGTAAAGCAGATCCATCTAAACATGTGGGAAAAGAACCAGCTGCAGCGGGACTCGAAGAACAAGGGTTTGGTTGGAAAAACAACCTGAAAAAAGGAAATGCGGAAGATACCATTACGAGTGGACTGGAAGGTGCATGGACTGCCAATCCAACAAAGTGGACAACACAATACCTGAACAACCTATTTGGTTTTGAATGGGTTCAAACCAAAAGTCCAGCCGGTGCCATCCAATGGATTCCAAAAGATGGTGCAGGGGCCAATATGGTTCCAGATGCTCATGACAAAACACTTCGCCATGCACCGATTATGTTTACCACCGACTTAGCTTTAAAGTTTGATCCAAGTTATAAAGTTATCGCAAAAAAATTCCAAGAGAATCCCAAAGAGTTCGAACTCGCATTTGCAAAAGCATGGTTTAAACTCACCCACAGAGATATGGGACCACTTTCCCGTTATATCTCAAAAGACCTACCCAAAGAACCTCTCATTTGGCAAGATCCGCTTCCTGCCGTTGATCACAAGTTAGTTGGTCAAAAAGAAGTAGAGAGCCTAAAGGGTAAAATTCTAAAATCGGGCCTGTCCATCCCGGAACTTGTCAGAACCGCTTGGGCTTCTGCTGCCAGTTTTCGCAGTACAGACATGAGGGGGGGAGCAAATGGTGCCAGGATTCGTTTGGCTCCTCAAAAAAATTGGGCTGCAAATGATCCTGAAGAACTTTCCAAAACATTAAAGAAATTAGAAGAAATTCAGTCTGATTTTAATGAATCAGGAAATAAAATTTCACTTGCCGACTTGATTGTGCTAGGTGGAACTGCAGCAGTTGAAGAAGCAGCAAAAAAAGCAGGAACTAAAGTAACTGTTCCGTTCACTCCAGGTCGGACTGATGCCACAGTAGAACAAACGGATGTGTATTCCTTTTCTGTTTTGGAACCAAAAGCTGATGCATTTCGTAACTACTACGGTGTTGGCAACGCACTTTCACCTACAGAGATGTTAGTGGACAGATCAAACATGTTGTCCCTTACCATTCCTGAAATGACAGTGCTTCTGGGTGGAATGAGATCTCTGGATGGAAATTCTGGAAAATCCAAACACGGAATTCTAACAAATCGCCCTGGAGTCTTAAGTAACGATTTCTTTGTCAATTTACTCGACATGTCGACAAAATGGCAAAAGTCTCCACAAACAGATGGCCTTTACGACGGTGTAGACCGCAAAACAGGCGCTAAAAAGTGGACAGCAACTTCCGTGGATCTTATCCTTGGTTCTCATTCGGAACTTCGCGCTGTGGCCGAAGTTTATGCAGCGGATGATGGTAAAGACAAGTTTGTAAAAGACTTTGTGGCTGCTTGGAACAAAGTGATGATGTTAGACAGGTTTGATGTTAAGAAGTAAAAATGGCCAAAACTTCACGTAAAACTTTCCTAACCAAGTCATTCTATTTGGTAACCTCTCTCTCACTGATTGAGAGGGGTTTGGGTTTTTCCTCGGAAGTGATGGCAGAAAACAAACCCTCGGGATCCATTCCAGAGGGACTCACTCCTGTCTCCGAGTCGGATCCCACTGCCAAAGCCTTAGGTTTCCATCAAGACGCCAAAAAAACTGATTTTACTCTCTATCCAGAAAGAAAGGAACCCCAAGCAAAGAATCAATTTTGCAAACACTGTGCCCAGTATACAAAATTGAATGAGGGATGGGGGAAATGTAATATCGTCAGTGCTGGCGTTGTATCTTCACAAGGGTGGTGTTCTGCTTGGTCACAAAAAACATAAAAAGAAATAGTGACCTTTTATTTCCAAACACATTGTGTTAGGTTTACCTTTTCAAAAATCCAAGGTTTGTGTGCATGTTTTGCATTTTTATCTTCTATCAAATCAAAGGACCCAGCTTCGGAAGAAATACTTTGGAAGTACAAAGTGAACGAAGTATTTTTCATCTGGGTTCGTTTGGGGCAAAGCCCTACTCCTTCCGATTTTAAAAAGGAATAGGAAGTTCCCAAGTCATCCCGAAATACCATCCCTTCTTTCAATACACAAACCTTTTTAGATTCTTTAGTGTACAATTCCAATTTGGTTTCCGTATCCGAAACACAGACCTTACTGAGCACAACTACACCCAAAAATTCGGAATGAAGATCGCAACATTGTGGAGTCGGATTCCAGGTTCGTTTGGTAACTACATTTTGTTCGCCTTTTTCAACATAAACCTCTTTCACAGGCTCCGTAGAACAGGAAAAAGTTGAACAAAAAATATAACTAAATATTAGAATATTTTTTTTAAAAAGATTAGAAATCACAATCATTATCCTCAAAGTTTTTAATAAATAAAGATTCCAAAAAAGGTAAGGGAATTTTCCATTTCCTTCTATCTCAATTGAGATGCTTTAGGTCAAATTTTCTTTCTTTATCCCAAAATAAGATTTTATGTTCAATTTAAGAAAGAACTAAAAGCCAAAGTTTCCCTTTTAAAACGAAATGCAGTCCTTACTTAATAAATAAAACATCTGATTCCCTCCTAAATTGATAGCAATTTTCTCTAAGTGATTTACGAAACGAATCAAAGACTATAACATTCTGAAAAAAAAATCTTCAATTCGCGTCCTGATTCCCGTCCCAGGACGACAAATATGGACTGTTGCTTTAAAATACGATTAAGGTATTTGTTTTAAGGAGATAAATAATTTATGATTCTGAAATTGAGTTCATTCATTTTTCCAATGTTACTTATAACTGGCTGCAGTGTCGGCCAAAAACGTTTTGGCGAAATGATCTCAGAGAAAGTAAGAGCGAGGGCGGCCTATGATTTTGATTGTCCAATTGCAGATATAAAAGTCAATATGATTGACAACAAAAATTTTGGAGCCTCAGGTTGCAAACAACGTGGTACATTTACAGTACATCCAGCAGAATGTACGCCGATAATAATGACCGAGGATGGTGTTGACAAGTATTGCCAAATTGTACGAAATTAGATAACCAAAACTTTTTTCTTAAGAAAAAATCCCAATGCAGATTATTAGGCATTGGGAAGCGCTCTTTTCATTTGGTATCGGCAATCCCTAACGAAACACTGAAATACTAATCCAAATATTTTTACAACAATAGCAAATCGCATAAACTGGTCGGTTACTCTCACTCTTTATAATAGTTTGTCACTGGGATCTAGGTTCTGGAATTTCATTAATCGTATTTTTTTGCAGAACAAAGCCAGTTTGAAATTTGCCATATTAAGTTGACTTAAGGTTTTCCATTAGGATCTTATTTAATTTTTTGATACGGTTTGGAAAATAAATTTTATCTTCCAAAGAACAAGAAAAAAGATAACTGCCGTAAATGGATACAATCACATTTTCAGCAATATTCCATGCCTTACTATTCGAATATCCCTCCTTAGTAATAACTTTTGCTAATTTCATTGTAAGATCTTTATAAAAAAGATTTAATTTTTCCATATAAAGGACTCTTAGATGGGAAAGTGCCAAACAACTCATAAAATGAATATACAATAAAAAATCTTTATCAGATAAAAAAGTATTCAGAAACTCTTCGATCCCTTTTTTTCCTTTAATTCTATTTTCAGTTAAGAGTAACAATTTGTCGTTTAGAAACCTTTCTGCATTTAGAATCACAAAATCAACCATATCTGATTTTCCACTGGGGAAAAAATAATATATGCTTCCTTTCCCTAAACCCGTGTTTTCTCCAACCATTCGAATGGATACCCCATCAATTCCATACATGCAGAATAACTCGAGTAACTTAGGAACTAAATCAATTTTCTCTGTAACGGTCCTAGTCATGTTTACCAAATAGTACAATGTTTACTACATAGTAAATTCAATTTTATAGTTTCAATATTTTTTCATTGCAAACTAACCCCACCTTCGAATCCTAATTTTCAATTGTAAATTAAAATCAAAAAAAAGCGAACCATCCGAATCTTTTACGATTTTACTTACAAACAATAACACCTTACAGGAAAAAACGAATGAAGGTAAATTTGGCTGAATCTTTCCATCCTGACCCAAAGTGGAAATGGTTGGAGTTTTTTTTAGGATTTAAAAGAGCAATAAACCTATATAGTCCCTTTCGGGGATCCGGTATAAAAGTAATTCAATTTGAGAAAGAGAAACACAAGATATTTGTTCAACTAAAGATGAATTTCTTTAACAAAGGTTACATGGGTACACATTTCGGCGGATCCCTATATTCCATGTGCGACCCTTTTTATGTATATTTATTAATGAAACGATTGGGAAGTAACTATATGGTTTGGGATAAACGAGCAGAGATTGATTATATTAATAAAAATAACAGCTCCGTTTTTGCAAAATTTGAGGTTACTGATCTTGATATAGAGGAGATAGAATCCCTCCTATCGAAACAAAAAAAAATTAGCTACATCTTTATGACCGATGTTACTGACTTCCATGGAAACACCATTGCCAATGTTAAAAAAACTATATATATTAGAAGATTATTACCAAATACAAAAAAAAAGGAATTTTAAACGGATTCACTTTAGTAAAACAATCTTTACTTGATGAATTCTTATTTTGATAACAAGGGTTAACCCAAGAGAACAAATAAGAGAATAGCCATTTTTAATCCTGAATCAAAAGTATAAAATGAAAGCATTGATTTTAGAAGACGAACCGATACATGCAAAATATCTAAGCAAGTTATTAATTACAATTTTAGGTTCATCTATTATTGAAATTATGCACGCCACTTCTTTGGACCTTGCCTATAGGTATTATAGGCAAACAACGGTAGATTTATTTCTTTTAGATCTAAACGTTTTCGGGTCTGATGGTTTTCATTTTTTTGATAAATTCCCCAAAGAATCGGCAAATACAATTATAGTTTCAGCAAATACAGACAACGCAATCCGTGCTTTTGAATACGGAGTTTTAGACTTCCTCGCAAAACCTGTTTCAGAAGAAAGGTTACGATTAGCTCTGCAAAGACATTCTCTCCGCCGAAAAATCAACCCGAAACAAAATGAGAACCCCAACTATGTAAAATCACGTTTACTACAAGTGGATTTAGAACAACTCGAAAATCAGTTGTCCCATCTGATGGAAGGAGAAAAAGTTTATCTCAATGAGGACTTAACTCTAAAAACTTTGGCCGCAAAACTAGAGTTACACCCAAGACAACTTTCAGAATTTTTAAATGGGAAAAAACGGACTAACTTTAATACATTTATACATAGTTATAGGATCAAAGAGGCTAAAGATCTTTTAATCAAATACCCGGAAAAGAATGTAAGCGATATTGGCTTTGAGGTAGGTTACAAGTCCCTTTCCAGTTTTTATGATGCTTTCAAAAAGGAACTAAAAATTACTGCATCAGAATATCGGCAGAGGTCTTTTATATCCACTATAAGCTCAAACATCACTGAAACAAAGAATTTTATTAATGTATAACACAGGTATCCTAACTAAAGAAAGACCACAAGAATTAAAATCACAACTAAATGTTAAAACTACATTGATTAAAAAGATCATAATTTTTAGAAACCATACCTAATAGATTAAGGATTGGATCCTGCCGTTACAATGACCGCCGGGCTTGTACTTGTTCCGATGGAACCGTTCGGTGATAAATTTCCATTCGCTTGGTTGATCGTAAAAATTCCCGCAGTAGAATCTGTCATATTTGTATTATACAAAAATTTCCCAGAAGGATCAACATCAATCCCCAAAGGACCATTCCCGGTGGCCACAGTGTTTGGTGACATTGGAATCAATTCCCCATTCGTTGAAGAGGTTGCATACATAGAAATTGTATTGGTGTCTCGGTTTGCCATATACACAAATTTTCCCACTGGATCAGAAACGATAGCTCCAGAAACCACTCCAGTGGATGGAGTATCGGGAAAAATTGAACTCATAGAACCAGTGTTAACATCAATTTGATAAGTAGAGATATTACTACTATTTTCGTATGCGACATACATAGTCTTACCATTCGCATGAGTTACCAATCTTCTTGGTCGGGAACCGGATGGGATAGAATGAATGGGATTGGGATTTAAAAAACCTGTGACTGGGTCTATCCCAAAAGAATTAATTAAGTTAGCATTAAAAGAAGCAACATATAAAAAATTCCCCAACGGATCTATTGCAATCCCTGAAGAATCAGGGACATTAGAGGTTGTATTTATCAGGGTTAAATCACCAGTTTGCGGACTTACAGAAAAAGTGGCAATATTATCGCTATTTCTTATATAAAGTAAATCCTTTGATGGATGGTAAACCACTGCGATTGGAATTGTTCCTCCACTCGAAATTGTTTCTACGATAGTTAAATTCCCATTCAGCGGGTTGATGGAAAACTGACTGAGATCGTTAGTATTGCGATTAGCAACTGTTAAATATTTTTGATTGGTACTGAGAGCCATCGATTCTGGCCCTCCCCCTGCCGCAACAAAACCACCTGCCCCGAGAACTCCAGAAGTTGCATTGATGGTATAAGAATTAATCAAGCCCGATCCAATATTAGCAACAAATGCAAATTTCGGGATAAATAATGATTTAATCACCAACGGAATTGTTATTTGTTTATGTTGACTTTTTGCAGTGATCATAAATTTGGTTGCATTCATTCCGACCAAAGGAGTACCCGAAAGTGCACAATTTGATTCATCCAGAACTATACCAAGGGGCAAACTAGGTGATGACTCACAATGAGTTATTGGCTCCGAAGAAACCGGTTTTAAAATACCAATCGTTTCCTCTTGTCGCATAACAAAAAAATCAGTTCCATAATCTAATCGTAATGGACTAAAACCAGAAAGTATAGGGCATAAGAAGGAACCATCGGTCGAACCAAACTCCAACAATGCGGTCATCGCAAAACTTTCACTTTCGGGATCACAAGTTGAATTTAATTTCGCAGGAGCACATTGAAGGTGTAAAAAAAGAGATGTAGTGATTAAAAATAAATTTACAATATTGATTTGATTCTTCACGACGAATTCCTATACACTGTATTCTAATTCATATGATGAAATCTGTCGTCCTGGGACTGGAATCAGGAGTGGGATCAGACAAATCCGCTTTCAATACAATGGCACATTATCAATTCATTCCAAGGATTTCCCGTAGCGCATTAAACCACACAAAAGTCCTAATTCTGGTTTCGCTGCTCTTCACATGCCAAAACAATACATCAAACAATCGTTTACCGAAGGCTATTGACGGGAAATTGGTTTTAAGCGAATCAATGTTTCAGAAACAAACATCGATTAAACTTGATGGGGAATGGGAATTTTATTACCAAAAATTTTTGTGTTCCGAAGATTTTAAGAATCAAAATGCATTATTAGCTAAAGAGATAATGGTACTTCCTGGATTTTGGAATGAAAAACAAATTGAGGGCAAATTTTATTCACCAAAATCCTATAGTACTTTTCGTTTACTTCTAACTTTGCCCAATAAACCAACAAACTTCCAATGGTCTTTTTATATTCCTCATGCATTTACCACATATCGGATGTATTTAGATGGATACCTGATTTCTGAAAATGGAATTGTTGGTACAACGGAAATAGAAACAAAAGAATATTGGTTACCAAAAATTATATTTTTTACACCCAAAACAGAAACCGTAGAAATTATTATCCAAGTAGCAAACTATAAATCTTTAAATGCAGGTTTTCGACAGAGTATTGAAATTGGCACGCAAGAATCAATGATTCAACTCAAACAGTCAAGGCTTGCCTTGGATATTTTTTTAATTGCAAGTTTATTTGTAATATCGTTATACCACTTTACACTTTTTCTTTTACGAAAGAATGACCAAAGCCTACTTTATTTTTCTATGTATGCTTTTGTGAGTATGGTTTACAAACTAACAAGTGGTGAATTTTTTTTACTTATACTATTTCCCGATTTTGAATGGAGATGGTTGATAAAGTTTTTTTTCCTTTCTGTTTATTTGACCTTTCCTTTTTTACTAAGTTTCATTGCAAAAGTTTTTCCCAATGAAACCAATAAATTTTGTTATTATACATTCCAGTTTCTATTTTTTTCCTTTTCAATTTTTGTTTTAGTTTCAGAATCCACATGGATAGAAGAAACATTATTTCCAGCTGAAATAACTATGTTATTTTGTTGCATCTATACCTTTTGGATTTTATCCCAAGCTCTTATCAAAAAAAGAGAAAGTGCGGCTGGTTTTTTATTGGGATTCCTGTTTTTATTCCTGACAGTCCTAAACGATATTTTATTCGAGAAAAACATTATCAAAACAGAAATTTACGGCCCGATAGGTACATTTGTTTTATTCTTTTCTCAATCATTTTTTCTCTCAAAGAAACACTCAAAACTAAATTTACTAGTAGAAAAACAAAAAGAAGAATTAGAACAATCTGTCCTTTTAAATGACAGAATCTATCACTCAAACATTCATTCAAAAAGGATGGAACTCGAACTTTATAAAAAAACGATCCAACCACATTTTTTAATGAATTCCTTGTCGGCCATTCGTTACTGGGTATCCGAATGTCCCGAAAAATCAGCATTAATCCTAGACTCACTTGTCGGAGAACTTCGCATTATCCTCAAAGTGGCATCAAAACAACTAATTCCTATTGGTGATGAAATTGATTTATGCAGATACCATATTGGCGTAATGAAAATGCGGATGGAAAAAGAATATAAATTCAAAACAGTTGGCATTGATAATAACGAACTCATTCCTCCTCTCATTTTTCATACTTTGATTGAAAATGCATTCACTCACGAAGATTCCTCCAATGCAAAACTGAGTTTTGGGATCTTTAAAAAAAATATCATAAATCATGAGAAATTATTTTTTCTCTATTGTTTTATTGTTGGTAGAATCAAATTTTTAACGCAACACCGATAATCTAATGAATAAGGTGTTAATAAATGAATCATTATACAAGAATTAATTTGAAAGAAAGGGAAGTAATTGCTGAGATGCGATTTAAAGAGGAAAGTATTAGAAGTATAGCTAAGATACTGAATCGAAGTCCTTCAAGCATTTCCAGAGAATTATCTAAAGGTTATTCAAGAAATTCTTTCATTAATTATTCAGTATCAAATGCTCAAATCATTTCACAGAAGAATGAAAGTTCCAGAAATTCTGGTAAAATAAAGTTGCAAAAACATCCAAATTTACGAAAATTTATAAAATCTAAATTAGAACTTAAATGGTCACCAGAGCAAATAGAGATGTCTTTAAAAGAAAATCTGCCAAGCGGAATTACAGAATCAGTTTCCCATCAAACTATTTATACTTATATCTATCTCCGAGAGGCGAACTAAAAAAGGAATTGCAA
>NZ_AOGY02000048.1 GCF_000332455.1 Leptospira vanthielii serovar Holland str. Waz Holland = ATCC 700522
TTGAATCTTATCTATTTGCATATAAAACTTGTTGGAATTCATTCATAGAATTAAGTTCTAGGGCATTGCAGATAACGAACTAGACTAACCGACGTAGGCTGGCCCTGAGTCCCGAACGGGACGTTAGGGACTGGAACGACACTTGCGCAGGCAAGGGGAGTGCCAGAAGCCTATGTGGCACAGCCCAAGCGAGGGCTCGTCCCGAAGCGCAGCGGTTAGTTGCTGTTATGCGAAGTAATTTCTTTATTAAACTCAAAATGCTAATCCTGCGGACAAATAGAATTGTTCAAACTGAGAATTTCTAAGCTTATTTCCATTGATAATACTATCGAAAAGGTAACTTTCTAACATATATGGTAAGTTGTTACCGTAATATTCTGGATTGTAAGTAAAATGTTGGTTTATTTTACCAGATTCAATATATCCTCTTTGGTATTCGAAAGCTAATAGAAAATTATTGAATATTTCCTGCCTTATGCCTAAGCCTATAGAGCCGAAGACTCTATCATCAAAAATAGTTTTTAAAGCGAAAGGTTGTGGAGTAATATTGTTTCCGCGATTAATTGCGAAATTATTTCTTTCTACGGTAAAACTTTTTTCCATTCCGACATTGAGACTTGAATATATGGATTTCCAAATGAAATATTGTAAATTAAGTGAGAAGGTTTCAGAATTTTTAGAAGTTGAGAACTTATAGATTCTTACTGTAGAAGGTGAATTTGTAGGTAAAGATTCGAAACGTTTATAACCATTATCTCCGATAGAATAGTTCAAACCTAAATAGAAATTATTGGTTAAACCGTAAAGGATTTGAATATTTGGAGCATTATCAATTTCTCTTGCAGCTTTTTCTATATTAATATGTCCAACTGTCGAAACCAAGAAATGGTATTTTTTTCTTTCAGTATCATTTGCATATAAATGAAACCCAGATGAAAAAAGGAGAATTATTAAATATATTTTATTTTTTTTCATTTTGGAAGATTTTGAAATTATTTCGCATAACGAACTAGGGGAGACGACGTTTCCCGACCCTGAGTCCCAACGGGACGTTAGGGACTGGCACAGAGTTTGCGGATGCAAACGAGTGACAGAAGGGAAATGTGGCGTAGCCCAAGCGAGGCCTAGTGCCGAAGTGAAGCGTTTCCCCGCTGTTATGCGCTGTGGGTTAGTTAACTTTAAAATTATTTTTTAAAGCCACTTCTTTTAGTTTTTCATCTAAGGTACAGAATATTAAATCTTCAGAAATTAATCTTTTAACATATAAAGCGGTGGATAAGTGGATGGCATCTAATGACTTTAGTTCAGAAATGTTTTTTTGTTTTTTGAACTCATTTTTGATTTCAAAATCTAGATTTTTAAGATTAATGTTTGAGATCAATTTTTCAATGAAATTATGAGTATCTTGATACCAGATATTATCAAGATTTTTCCTATTTCGGTTGAATGTATAATTTAAACTTCGATATGCTTCAATTTCTATCAATATAGAACTAAAGAGATTATTAGATTTATTTAATTTATCTAAATTTTTTTCGAAGTCGGTCTCTGAATAGACAATATTTAATAGAAAACTTGTATCAATATATAAAGCCAAACTATTCTCGATCCTCTAAATACGCTTGCTTCCAGGATTTTGATAATTCTTCTCTATATTTATCTTTTATACGTAGAGTTTTAGGAAAAGTGATTATACTTCTATCCTTTGCAGGGATAATAGAATTATTTGCTACAGATTCATCTATAAAAGCCTGAGTTAGATCTGGTGACTTACTTAATTTTTTTAACTCAGCAATTGGAGTATTTCTATCCATAACAATAATTGTTTCGCCATTTCTTACAAAATCCAAATAATTGCTAAGATTATTTTTTAAGTCTTTAATTCCTACAGATTTCATATCTTAATAGTAGCTATAATGGCTACTTAGTCAACCTAAAATATTATTCTTTTTTATCAAAAATCAAATTTTAACCCATTGCGCATAACGAACTAGCCTTAACGACGTAGGCTGGCCCTGAGTCCCAACGGGACGTTAGGGACTGGAACGACACTTGCGTAAGCAAGGGGAGTGCCAGAAGCCTATGTGTCGCAGACCGAGCGAGGGCTCGACCCGAAGCGAAGCGTTAAGGCGATGTTACACGCAGTTTTGCATTAATTGATGCTCTTTAATGCTTCACAAAGTTCTGTTCCTAATATCTTTCCAAAAGCCAGATATTCTTCTGGTTCATTGTTATTTAAACTAGGACCAACATATTCGATATTCTCAATAAATTCAAAATTTATTAAAGGATTAGTAATGGAATAGTGATATAGGTTGTAGTTGTGGAGTTTCTTAGAATTGTATTTTGATGAAGAATGTTTCGAAAGCTGATCGGAATTATTATATAAGTCTCCAGCGGATTCTTCATCATCTAAAATTAAATGAAGGTCAATTCGTTTAGGTTGATTTCCTTGATATTCGTCCGACAAAATTTGTAGTGATTCAGAAGAATTATTTAGAAATTTAGAGAAGCCAATGTATCGGTAAATTCTCTTGTTTTGTATTGAGCTATTTTTTAAAGAATCGATAATTCCAGAATATATTCCCAAACTATTTTTTTTACTTCTACCGTTAAATTTATTTTCGATGTGAATTACATACTCATTATAAGAATTATCAATTTTCTTGAGGAAATTAGTATTTGCTTTCTGGAAAGTATGTTTTGAAAAAGTGCCACGTTGCGAGATATAACGCAAAAGCCAGTGTTAAGATTTTTTTCATTTTAGATGTTAAGTTGGCAAAATTGCGTGTAACGAATTAGGCTTACCGACGTTTCGTGTAGCTGAGCCTCTGCAAGAGGCGTTAGCGTAACACGGAATGTGCCTTTAGGCCGAGCGAAGGCCCCACGAGATCCAGATTTTTTCAGAAATCTGAGGCGAAGTGGACAAGGTCCTGAGCGAGCGGTAAGCCGCTGTTAATTGCAGTTAGTTCGTATAGTAATGAAGTTTAGTCGAAAGGTTCATCCAAGCCAGCGCAAATTTTTCTCTTAAATCTTAAAAAGCTAAAATCCTTAATAACACATTCAAATTAATATTGCACGCCGAGTCTTTTTAAAAGCTTTAAGCACCACAAAAATCATAAAAAAATTTGCGCGTTATAATCTTTTGATCAACTAATTGCAATTAACGAACTAGACTTACCGAAGTTCCCCGACCCTGAGTCCCGGAACGGGACGTTAGGGACTGGCACGGAGTTTGCGGATGCAAACGAGTGACAGAAGGGGAATTTGGCGTAGCCCGAGCGAGGGCGAAGTCCCGAAGCGTAGCGGTAAGTCGCTGTTAGTTGCAGTTGGGTTTTTGACTAAGCAGATAATTTTAGAGTCTTATAGAATC
>NZ_AOGY02000047.1 GCF_000332455.1 Leptospira vanthielii serovar Holland str. Waz Holland = ATCC 700522
CCTTCTGTCACTCGTTTGCATTTGCAAACTCCGTGCCAGTCCCTAACGTCCCGGCGGGACTCAGGGTCGGGAAACGTCGTCTCCACTAGTTCGTTATACGCAAGCCAGAAAAAATATTTTCTGAGGACAAAAAAGAGGAAACAAAACTCCAAAATACAGTCAAATATATGTATTGACATACTTACGAAAATATACAAAATATAGATGTGGAATTTGAATGGGATTCTAAAAAGAATCAGGAAAACCTAGAGAAACACGGTGTTGACTTTTATACTGCCC
The DNA here is from genome assembly GCF_000332455.1 of Leptospira vanthielii serovar Holland str. Waz Holland = ATCC 700522. GTDB lineage: Bacteria > Spirochaetota > Leptospiria > Leptospirales > Leptospiraceae > Leptospira_A > Leptospira_A vanthielii. The sequence goes on from NZ_AOGY02000047.1 coordinate 280, forward strand.
AATTCGCTTTTCTTGATAAAAATAGAATTATTTCAAAAGATATTTTGCATTCTACAGAATCTGAAGAACGTTTCTTCTGTTTTGGCTTAGTCCCTGAGGGAATTATTACTGTTCGGTTTACCTTAAGAGGAAAAAACATTAGAATCTACGGTGCGGGATTCTGGAGAGAGGGAAAAAAACTGTATGAAAAAGAAAACAAATTACACTAAAGCTCCTAGTGACGTAGCGAAAGCTCTCAATTCTTCTCTAGTTATTAACGATTTCTTACCTCCTCCGGATAAGTTGATTACAAAAGAAGATAACTCAAAAGTTACCATTTTATTAAGCAAGAAAAGTATAAGTTTTTTCAAAGCTCAATCTAAAAAATCAGGTGTACCTTATCAATCTATGATCAAAAAAGTTTTAGATTTATATGCTGATAGATTTGCTCACAAATAAAATAAAAATTTCTATAATTAATCCGTATATAATTCAAAATCCTTAATTATTAAAATCTAAGAATTTTAGTAAAGAAAGAACAAACATTACAATATTTCTGGCCAGCGTATAACAGCGTGGAAACGCTGCGCTTCGGCATGAGGCCTCGCTTGGGCTGCGCCACATTCCTCTCCGTCACGCTTTCTTGCGCACGCAAGAAGCGCGCCGACGCTAACGCCTCTACGAGGCTCAGCTACGAGGAACGTCGTCTCCACTAGTTCGTTATGCGAAATTAATTTCAAATTATTGAGGAAAAAATGATATTTAAACTCACAAAAAAAGACCAAATTTCGATCAAACATGAGGGAGATATTTATTCGGCCTATACAAATGAATCAATTGAAAATTTCAATCCATCTGTATTAGGGTTAGGAAACATAGAAAGTAACTCAGAGATGCATAGTTCATTCTGCGCAATCTTTGATTTAGAAGGCTTTACAAACTTTAGCAAACAAGCAGATCCACAATTGCTCCTTCCCGTCTTTTTTTCCGAATATCTAAACTGGATTTTCAACTCTTTAAAAGAGGAAGCCTTTGAAAAAAAATTTCCCAAAGGAATAAGTCTTTATCATGAGTTTCCATATTTCTCAAAGTTTATGGGAGATGGCCTTTTGTTCCTTTGGAATACTAAGGATCTTGATGAATTAGGTCAGACTAATTTGGTAATCTCCCTCTGGCAGATATGCAGCGACTACGAATCTAAATTTCTAAATAAAATTAGAAAGAAAGTGGTAGATCCGCCGCCTAAGTTACGCTGTGGAATTGCGAAAGGAAATCTATTTTCCGTCGGAAATGGAAACGACTTTGTTGGTCCATCAATAAATTTTGCTTCTCGATTACAAAAACTTCCAGGCCTGCGATTTGCAGTCTCAGCTAAAGGTTTTAACTTCGAAAAATATATGGAACCAGGAAATTATTCCAAATTTCAATTAGTTACAACACCTGTTAGAGGAATGAGTGATTCCGAATTAATTTTAATCCTTAAAAATGAATATGCGAAACTTAAAGAATCTGAAAAGTCAATTTATACATTAATAAATTAACTTCGCATAACATCGGCTAAACACTGCGCTTCGGGTCTTACGCCCTCGCTTGGCCTTCGGCACATTCCTCTCCGTCACGATTCTTGCTATGCAAGAATACGTGCCGACGCTAACGCCTACTCCGTAGGCTCAGCTCCGAGGAACGTCGTTTAGCCTCGTTCGTTATTTGCAATGTGACAAATCAAAAACTAACAAAAATTAATGAACAATGAAAATATCTTCATAAAATCAAAAAAAGAATTCGTTGAATTCATTAACTCTTTAATTGAAAACCCAGATAATCTCGATAATTTATTAGATTATTACCATAATGAATATTTGGAAATAAAAATTATATACGATTTTTTAATGGAAATTTATTATGAAATAGAATTAAACGATGAAATCGAAATCTTTTTAAGGGAACTGGTTCTTAAATTTTACACAAGTTACAATACAATTAACTTAATCGGAAATTTCAAGACCAAAGTTTTCGGAAATAGACTAGTTCTTGATGACAATTCTATCGGTGCAATTCTGAGAATAATGCTAGAAATCAAATTGAAAATAGTTTTCATTTTCGAAAATTTCAATAATAATAACAAAATCACTAAATTCAGATTTTACATTTTGAAATATTGTGACATCAAAAATTCCCAAAATAATCTTATAAACTATAAAAATAACGAAATTCATGACCAACAACTAACTGAAATTTATGCGCTCATCAAATCGAATGATGAGTATAAAACACTATCTAAAGAATCTATAAACGCTATTAAAAAGGGAAACTGGGCAAAATTTCATAATGGTTTTCTATTTCCTAACTCCAATGTTAACAATAGCATAATAGCACGCCACGTATCTCTCATTTTTCAACTTTTATACATACAACCTTCACAAGTTTAAACTTTAAAAATTTTACTTTTAAATGAGAAAATCACGTCATGAAACAAACTAATCTATTTTGGTATGGCCTCTTTTATAGGCAAAGAAATTCTCATTTTATTAGATTCAATCAAAAACGAAGCTTTAATTAAAACTAATTACGATTACAATCTTAACCTAAATGAAAAATTCGAAATTTGGAATCAAGAAATCGAAAACAATAAAATTTTCGAATCAGAATTGAGAGAAATATAGTCACACTGCAAATAACAGCGACTTACCGCTACGCTTCGGGACAAGCCCTCGCTCGGGCTACGCCAAATTGTCCTCCTGTCACTCGTTTGCATCCGCACGCCACGTATAGTCCCTAACGTCCCTTCGGGACTCAGGGTCGGACAACTTCGGTAAGTCTAGTTCGTTAATTGCAATTGGTTAATTCTATTCAAAAAAACCAGCGCGCAATTTTTCTTAAAAGGTGAAAGTCCAACTGCTCAATTCAATAATAGATCTTTATATCGGTTTTATTACTTTGTTAATGATTCAGGCGTTTTTAAAGAAAAGAATAAGAATTAAGAGATTTATTTCGCTACATTTCCTATTATTTTTTGTCACGGTTTGCATGATCAAAAATGATTGACGCCACGTATAGACCAAGAATAAGAAAGAAAATTTGTGCGCTGGGATTTCAAACACTTCGTATTATTAGCAAATACAACACAAAACCAACTGCAATTAACTACCGCTAACCACTTCACTTCGGGACTTCGCCCTCGCTCGGCCTTCGGCACATAGGCTTTTGTCACTCCTCTTGCTTACGCAAGCCTCGTGCCAATCCCTAACGCCTCCTACAGAGGCTCAGGGCCAGCCTACGTTGGTTAGCTAGTTCGTTATACGAAATTG
>NZ_AOGY02000046.1 GCF_000332455.1 Leptospira vanthielii serovar Holland str. Waz Holland = ATCC 700522
TATCCATAATGTTCGGACTTCTGTAAATCATCCTCAGTCCAACGGGAAACTAGAAAGATTTCATGGAACCATTAAGACTGAGTTAATCCGTGAAATACCAATGTATTCACTCGAACAAATTAGAGAAGAAGTTGGTAAATGGATTGAAGAATACAATTCGCTAAGACTTCATTCTGCAATCGGTTACGTAACACCTATGGATGTGTTTTATGGTCGCAAGGAAAAGATTTTAGCAGAAAGAAAAGAAAAACTACTTGAAGCAAAATTGAAGAGAAAACAATACTCGGTAAAGGCTAATATAAGGCTTGTTGCTTAGCTTAATTTTGAATCCCAAAATTCTGTTTTTCACTGAACTAAGACAATTTGAAATCCCGCAATACAACCTAAAGATCAGTTATTTTTTTACAGACCGATTCTTTTTGGCCTTTGGGGAAGACCACATGAAATATGTTGTCACCCCAGGTCAACCAGTAAAATATTCCGGTTACATAGACCCAGGAGTGATTGCAAAAAATCAAATGGCAATGTCCACGGAGGCTGCTCTCTTTACCCTTCTCTTCCCAGAACATGTTCAGGAAATGGCAGGTTATCACGGTGGAAATCAAACCATTTCCTTAACTCCCGATATTTTAAAGTACGAACATACCGATGGATTGAATTATCTTTTTTTAGATTTTGGATGGATCACTCCGCTTTATACTTCTTCTGATGGACTCAGTGGTCTAAGTTTGGTATCTACCATCGGTGGAGGGCCTGTTGTGTGTCGAAGCGACGTACGCGTATTAGGTAAAGGTCAGAATAACAATTTCCATCTTTCTGGTTATGGTGTCTCTGGTTACGTAGCCACCCGTTATGAGTTCTCTCGAACTTACTTTTTAGAATTTGGTGGCAAAGGTGGGTATATCGATCTTACAGATGTATTAACCAGTGGTGGTTCCAACCGCGCATCACAAAATTTCGGATTTTTAGAATTGGTTTTGTCAGGGGGAATTTCCATTTAGGATACTTATCAATATGGCTCTTGTCCCAATGACCAGAGTCATTCTCCAATCATCTCTCTCCAAAAAAACTTAAATGATCTCACGACAACATTCTGTTATTTTTCTGATTAATGAATTGCTTAAGGGGTCTCCTCTGATTTGAGTAGAACAATGAATGAATCTATCGTATATGAAATCTCCATCCAATCTTTTAAAAAAGGTCTCGGGAATTTAATTAAAATTTTGGAAAAAGCGGAAGCCTATTCCGTTACCAAAAAATTTGCCTTTGAGAATTTGCTCAATGCTCGCCTTTTTCCAGACCAATTCCACCTAACAAAACAAATTCAAATTGCTTGTGATACTGCAAAACTTTGTGTGGCTCGCATTACAGGAAAAGACGCTCCTGTCCACGAAGATTCAGAAACGAGTTTAGAGGAATTAAAACAAAGAATCCATTCTGTGATCCAATATTTAGAAACCTACAAAAAAGAAGATTTTATATCAGTTTCCGAAATTAGAGTATCCCAACCTAGATGGGAAGGAAAATACCTAACTGGATTTGAATACCTTACCCAACATGCCATTCCCAACTTTTACTTTCACATAACAACTTCCTATGCGATTCTCCGGCATAGTGGGGTGGAAATTGGGAAAAAAGATTACTTAGGTGAGATGCCTTATAAGAAATAGTGCATATCTTTTAAATTACATATAACTTACAGTAGATCATCTATCAAATGAAAGAAAGTTAGATGGATGGTAAACTGTAAGGAACTATCGGAGTGAACTATGGTGTTAAAAAAACAATTGAAAGTCTGCAAAAACGGTCATGAATTTTTCAAAACCAGTGACTGTCCGGTTTGCCCCATTTGTGAAAAAGAAAAAAAAAGATGGAACCACATTTCTTAAGTTTTTTGGGAGGTCCTGCACAGCGGGCACTCGTAAATGAACTTAAAATTTCACGATTGGAAGACCTAACTCGTTATTCTAAATAAGACCTTCTAGGTTTGCATGGATTTGGCCCAAGTTCCCTACCGAGAATTGAACAAGCATTAAAGGAAATGGGGAAGAAATTAAAAGATTAAAACTCTAGCCAAATTTTGTTTCATCCTCTCACACCTAACGACTGATTTCTTTACCAGCTTTTCCCTAAACAATTTTCCCATCACAACCGTTAACTTTTTTCAGAACGTTAAAACCGGTGGAAACCCATTTTCAGAACGTTTTTAGCGTTATTTGGCAAATTTTTAAATTTAGCAGGGAAAATGCGATAGGCACCAGACCTAACTTTATCTAAATTAGCGATTTATAATATAAATGTGAACCTCTAGGCTAAAAAATATGCGAATCCAAAAACGACTTTACCTTCTATCTCTAGTCCTACTTATCTATAGCAATTGTGTGTTTTTTCTACCTAATGGAACTCCACAACAAGGGTTTAGTCCCTTTGCATTTTTACTTGGCCTTGTGGGAGGATCACCGGGCTCTTCCCAGAACCTTACTCCAGGCACCGCTGTGGACCTGTCAGGCGATGGAAAACCGGATGGAACTTTGGTAGATTCGGACGGGGACGGTGTTTCAGACGGAATCAATCTCACTGGTGGCACAACTCCGAACCTTATTTTAATCGATACCAATGGAGATGGAATCCCTGATGCAGTCGACTCCAATGGGGATGGTTTGCCAGACTATTACATTAGTCCGAACCCTCCTGGATTTTTAACAACGGGCCCCGGTGGGTCAGGAAATCCTGTTGTGATCATTGTGGATGGAAGTGGGAACCCAATTGGTTTTGATACCGATGGAGATGGAACTCCGAATGACACAGCAATTGTCGCCATCCTAAACGATACCACTGCGCCTACTCTCACTAGTTCTTTGTTAGCTGGAATATTTTCTACAACGCAAACCACAACCTTGACTTGTACAGACAATCGAGCACCAGGTTTCATTGTATATTCCTTAGATGGATCCACTCCCGCTTTCTCCCCAAAGAATGGGATAGTCATCACAACCTCTTCTAAAGCTGTATCTCTTTCTTCGGAAGGAACGCATACTCTCAATGCGGCCTGTCGCGACCTGGCAGGGAACCTATCCACACCACTTAGCATGGTTTATACGATCGATACCCAAGTTCCCGCCATCAGCATTGTAAGCCAATCCTCGCTTGCCATCAGTTCCCAAGCGGGAGCCATCGGTAGTTCCACTGCCACATGGAGAACCAATCGTTCTGGTTCTTTTACTGTCCGCGAAGGGAGTGCCTGTGATTCCGGTACCATAGCAGCAACCGGAACGGCAACAGCAAACGTTGACCAAACCTTTGTTCGCTCTCACACCCACTTTACTGGCGAAGGAACCAAAACCTATCGTATTTGTGTGACTGGTTCCAATGCTCTGGTCGGCTTTGCCTCAGTCTCATTGCTAAGAGATGATACCGCTCCCGTTGTGTCCGCTGATCCTGGGGCAGGAAGTTATGGAACGGCCACTTCGGTTTCTCTATCCTGTTCAGACACTGGCGGAAGTGGATGTGATCAAATCGCCTATGCCCTGCAAGCTGGTTCCGCACCGACAAACCCTGCCATCCAAGGAACTACGGGAACGGTAAGCAGTGGAACCTTATTCACGGCTGCCATTGGTTTGACCGATGGATCTGTCACCTATACGAAGTTTGTGGCTCGTGACAAAGCGGGCAATGTCTCGAGTGTCCATTCAGCAAATTATACGGTCGATACCCAAGTGGCAACGGTCACGGTGAACTCGCATACAGCCGCCATTAATGGATCATCCAATGTCACTCTTAGCTGGCAAAGTAGCAAAGCGGGTAACTACCAAATTCGACTGGGTGGCTCTAGCTGTTCCACCGGAACTGCACTTACCAATACCGGCTCCAATGCCAATGTAACCGGCAATATCGCTGCCACCACCGACACATCCACTACGATTGCAAACTCACAATTTGTGGAAGGTGAGAATACCATTCGCATTTGTGTGGCCAACCTAATTGATAGTTTTGGTTCCACCACGCGCATTACAAATAAAGACACTACGGCTCCGGTAGTCACAATGTCCTCTCCAACTGGCTCCGGGCCCTTTGCTTCGGGAACCCAACTCCAACTCAGTTGTTCCGACACGGGCGGGAGTGGATGCGACAAAGTCATTTATACACTCAATGGCACAGAACCCACGTTTGATGGAAGTGGAGCTGTCACCAATGGAACTGTGTATGCATCACCTGTGGCCCTTTCTAATGGTAGCAACCAAGTGAAATTTTTGGGTCGCGACGTAGCGGGCAACACAAGCACTGCGGGGAATCAGAGTTTTGATATCGTTGGTCCCCCTGATGCACCAGTTTTTGTCACAGCACTAGGAGGAGGAACTACTGGATTCGTTCAATGGTGGCAAGTAACGGGTGCAACATCTTACACTGTATACTATAGCACAAGCCCAGGAGTGACTACGTCAGAGGCAAGTTTTGGTCCTGTGACAGATCCATATGCGACAATCACGGGACTTAATAGTGGGACATTGTATTACTTTAGAGTGGCTGCTAATAATGTTGTAGGCCAAAGTGCGTTGTCTTTACTTGAAGCAGGGGCATTAACAACGGGAAATCCACCTGGAACAAATTTAACTGGTGATTTTATAGATCTTTCGGCAGATCACGAAGTAGTTCCGGATTATTATCCTAGTGCAGCCATTGATGAAGTTGGAAAAAAACTCTATGTATCATCAACATTACCTTCTACTACTGAAATAAGATTAGTACGTTGTGAACTCAATGGGACTAATTGCATTTACACTATCCTTACAAGTGAACAATCAGCTTCCCATTGGTTAGTTACGAAATCTAAATTAGTCTTTGATCCATTTAACAAAAAAATAATTGTAATCAATAATATAGGATTAGTCCCTAGCGCATTTATATGTGATGTTGATTTATCAAACTGCAATTATAAAGATATTTCTGCAGGTCAGGGACAAAACTCTGCTACAAATAAAAGTATCAAAGCTATAGTAGATCCTATCAATAAAAAACTATTGGTGCTCTCTGAAAATACTTCCCAAACTACAATGAGCCTTTTTCGCTGTGATTTAGATGGACTCAATTGTACGCATACAAAGATTATGGGTTCTGGTTCAAGTTATTTACTTAGCATGATTTTTGATCAGAAGAATCAGAAATTGCTAATCGCAATTAAAAATTCAAGTGATACTTTAACAATTTTTCGCTGTAACATTGACGGAACAACATGTTCCAATAGAAACTACGGAACTAATCGATCAGGCTCAAGTCCCAGTATTGCAATCGATACGATCAACGACAAATTGTTGATCGCTACAACGCATTTTGGAAACTCCAGAAAACCAAACATAACCCAATGTAACTTAGATGGAACAGGCTGTACTCTAGCTGACGTTTCGACTGGTCAATCGTATGGCTCAGGAAATTTCCCGATACTAAATATCGATCTTTTAAACAGAAAGATTTTACTGGTCACAAGAAATGACTCAAACTACTTCAGGCCAAGCTTATATCGATGTGACTTAAATCGAACAAACTGCACACATACCGACTTAATAGGTCCTCAAGGAACTAATGAATATGGTAACTATATAACTCTATCTGATTATAATGAACCAGAGGCAATTTTAGATCCTACAAATGGAAAATTACTAATTATTGTCCTAGGCAGTAGAAGTGGCGTGCGAAAACTCTCCCTCTTCATCTGGTAACCCACTGAAGGGCCTGGTCCCCTGCCATCGTTAGATGGCTGAGGAAGGGAGCGTCATCAGCCATCTAACGATGGCTACCAGTCGGTTTAAGAATGAACAATCGCCAACTAACTAACTAAATGCGAGTAAAATCATCCAAACAATAAAAAAAACTAAAAGGCATTCAATGAAACTCAAAACCTCAATCTGTCTTCTAATTGTATCCTCTTCCCTTCTTTACGCCGAAGAACCCAAACTTCAAACCAAAACTTTCGAATATGGTCTGAAAGCGCAAAACATCACTTACTTTCCATACGAAACATCTACTTTACGACAATCGCAATCGAAGTTAAAAAATAACAAGGATTTGGTTTACTTGCCATTCTTTAAATATAGAGACACAAATCGTAAATTTGGTTTTGAATTTGATATGATGGATGTAAAACTAAATAATCCATATTATACAGGGGTATTGACTGGTGCAAATGCCTTATCAACTACCTTCTCCTATGGTAATATACAAAGGCAAGAATATCGGTTTAATTTCCTTTATTATCCTTTGGAGAATGAACTATTTTATTTTGGACTAGGGGTCTTAAAGATAGATCGATTTTATAAGAACCAAAACTATGAAGAGTTTTCATACATTTATTCTGACAAAATCAATTCTTATGGAATTTCAATGCCGCTCCGAAGTAAAATCAAATTGATGGATGGTTTGGAATTGAATTTAGGATTTGATCCCTATGTGACGTATGGAAATCGAAATTATGTAAACCAAAGAGTGAGTAATGTATATAATTAGGATGGATCCAGGAGCCCATACTTTTATCTATCCAAAACAAATCCCAATAACATTACAGAAATATTAGGCTTTCAGGCTGAAATTTCACTTTCTTATCAAGTTTATGAAAATCTAAAATTGTATGTTGGTTTTATTAGAAACCAATCTAGAATACGATCCATTAACTTTGACCAAACGAATTATTCTTATTTAGGATCAGACAACCATCTATTGGTTACCGGTGGATACCGATTTGCAAGATTAACCGACACACACAATTCCATCTATTTTGGAATTTCGAATACACATTAAAATATTTTTGTATGGAACCGATTTAGAAAAATTGGCAAGTTTATATGCCTTTAAAAACTCACCCAAGGGAAAAATCAAATTGAACCAAAAACCTAACAATCACTATATCTCTCGAATTCTTGCCAAAGTCTTTGATATCAAAATTGCAGAAATATTATCCTTTTATTTGATAGACCTTTTTTTGGTTCCAATCGATGGAGAAATATTAAATCAAATTCTCCCCTACATACTGACCATCCTTGTATTTATTTTATACGATACTTCCTTTCAATTTTTTATCAAAGGTAGTTTAGGAAAAAAGATTTTTAACATTCACATTGTATCGAACGAAAATGAGAACGAGGAAATTCCGATTACAAAAGTATTATATCGATCCTTTTATGTTTGCTTTTTTGGACTTGGGTTTTTGATTCCTAAAATTTCAACACTATTTGCATTATTTACTCTATATTACATTTTCAGAAATGGAACCACACATTGGGACAAAGTTTTAAGACTCAAAATTCCATTTAAACCCATATCGATTGGGAGAATGGTTTTGATTGCCTTTTGTTTTTTGTTATTATTCAATTCTTACTACCAGTTGATAAAGGGTTATTTTTAATCAAAAAACCATCTCCTGCGCCAGGGCTTACTATGCAAAACCAGTCAAGAGATTTTTCTTCTTTTGGTTGGTCTCAAAAAAATCTGGTGAATAGGGGGTTTGGTGTTTCCACATAGAAAAGATTATTTTTGCCCACTTGTTAGATAGAGAGCGAAGAGCTATGGAATTCTTTTTGCCTTTTGATCTCTGCTTGTCATAAAATTGACGGGCCCAATCGACTCTGGTAATTGAATTGAATGCCAACCAATACAAAGCATGGCGTAAATTTTTATTACATGCATACCGCATGGTGACTTTCCTCATAGTTTTCCCGCTTTGTTTTGTGACAGGTGATGTTCCTGCATACGATTGAAATGCCCGATAGTCAGTAAATTCCAATGTATCATTCGATAACTCGGATAATAAGACCCCTCCAATTGTAGTCCCAACAGCTGGAATGGAACTCAGGATATTGCTTCCTTCATAGTTCTTAAAATTTTTATCGATCGTGCTTTTTGTTTTCTTTATTTGGGTACGCCACGTATTGATTTGGTCAATCAACGATTCAGTGTATTGAATGCATTCATTTTGTATGGGAGAAATATAATCCGGAGATTCTTTACATAGTTTTTCAAACAGAGAAGTTTTTCTTTTATCGCTCCATTGGATGTCATTAGTTTCCTTTAAAAAATCCTCCAGGGTTAAAGTCTCTAATTTCTCAGGTGATTGGATGATCTTGAGTGCACTTAATACTGGTTTTGTAATATCTCTAAAACACCTTGAAAAATAAGGGAAATATGATTGTAGATTGTTTTTTAAACGATTTCACTAACCGTGCACGATCTTTCTTTAGAATATCTAGGTTGCTGTTTAGCTTCATCAACCTGGAAGATTCTTCATTTCTAATTTTTTTATTCTGACAGGTGTTGATGTTTTTTAGAACATAGAGTGCGATCATTTTGGCATCATAACGATCATCCTTTTGCCCCGTTAACGAATAGATTTCTTTGAATCTATGTAACTTACGAGGATTCACTTCGTGAAGAGGAATTTGTTTTTTACGTAGATATCCAGCAAGAATATGCTCACAGCTTTCTATACCTGCAACGATTCGAAACTGATTCTGAAACCGATCTATAATTGAATCTAACTTTTGAATCCATCTTGGTGATTAAAATTTTATCTCCAAGTAACAGATTTCCATCTCCGTTGATGATGGCTAGATCTACAAAATCTCTACTCCAGTCGATTCCGATGTATATGGTTTCCATACAATTTTCTCCTGAAAAAAAGTTGCCAAACCCTGTCATCCCATGAATCCTATTATGTAGTCTTCGTCATAAGACTAACTTACTATGAATGGTGATGGCAGGGTCAAGAACTCCAGGAGAATCAAAGCCCTAGCAAGTCCTCGTCGGGACAGATCTGCAGAATTCTTCCTGGAGTCCTGGCCATCATTGTTCTATCCTACGTTCTGTTTTTTAACAGGTTTATTTTAGTAGAATCTTCTCACATATAGGATTGGCACGAGGCTTGCGTAAGCAAGAGGAGTGACAAAAGCCTATGTGCCGAAGGCCAAGCGAG
>NZ_AOGY02000045.1 GCF_000332455.1 Leptospira vanthielii serovar Holland str. Waz Holland = ATCC 700522
AAGTATATTTTTGTCATCCGGGAAGTCCTTGGGAAAGGGGGACTTGTGAAAATACGAATATGCTAATAAGAGATTTCTTTCCTAAAAAAACTGACTTTAATGATATATCAAGAAAAGAACTGAAAAGAGTCCAAAAGCTTTTAAATGAGCGTCCAAGAAAAACGCTTGGCTGGAAAACTCCCGCGGAAAAAATAAAGGAAGTGTTGCGTTAAACTTTAGAATCTATCACCAATTAAACTTTGAACCTGACGAAGATCCAAAGTCTTATTTATTACCGGATCAAATTGCAGAAGTGATTGAGGAGTTAGTTGTTGATGATCGTGGTTGGGTAATTCCTGAAATTCAAATTTCGCCAGAACTCTTTAAGTTAAAACGTAAAAAACAAAATTAACTAAATCACTCTCCAATGGGTGTTGCATTATCAGAAAATGGATCACCAGATGATCCATTTTGTTCTCCACTTCCACTTGAGGTTAAACCAGAAGCGGGTGTAGGGAGTACTTTCGCTATCATAGTATCTTCGTCTTGTTTTCGTTTGATGGCACGAATTTTTCCATCAGTCTCATAAAGTCTTTCTATAACTTTTTTAAGTAATAGAAAGAGAAACTCGGGACTTTCTTGGCTCATTTGTCCAAAAGTTGTCCGATTGATGATTCCCAGTTTTGCTGATTCGGAAACAACTACGATGGATGCTGCTCTTGGGCTATTGTTGATAATAGCCATTTCACCAAAAAACTCACCAGGTAATATACTTCTCAGCTTTATATGTTTGCCTTCGATTTGTTTGTAAATATCTAACTGTCCTTCAAATAAAAAGAACATAGCTCCGTTAGAAGGCACCCCTTCTTTAAAGAGTACCTCTCCCCGTTTGATATTGATCATACTTAGTTTTGCGAGAGATTCTTTAAGTCCCATCACTTGACTCCGTTAGATCTTTTAGTTTTTGTTCTGCTTCTATCAAACGTTCTACATAAGTTTGTAACAATGCATAAACAAACATTGGATTTGAATTTGCGATACGTGTTAGATTTTGTTTGTCTAAGATGCCAAGTTGCGCTCGGTCTGAATCTATAAAAACTGTCATAGCTCTTGGGTGGGTTGATATAAGTGCAATCTCTCCAAAAAATTCACCTGTGGAAAGTTTACGAACTTCATGGAAATTTCCCTGATCAGGTGCACCCATTCCCACAGAAAGAGAACCGCTAAGGATGAAATACATCTTCTCGTTAGACGGTTCACCTTCTCTTACGATGATTTCTCCTCGTTTGAATGTCTTTGTAGGGACAGTGTTAACGAAGTCAAAGATGTTGATTCGATTTTCTTTTTTAGGAATGGACATTAAAGGCCGCGGTAAATCTCAATCAGTTCAGGTATTTTCTTATCCTCCGCATATTCCAACGGAGATTTTCCTGTTTTATCTTCTATTTTAGAATCTCCGCCATTTAAAACGAAAACTCTAGCCAATTCCAAAATGGAATCACTTTTACCAGGATCAAACTGGATTGCTAGTTCGGAAAGTATAGTTTTCCCTAATTTATCCTGTTGGTTTAAGTTCGCTCTTCTTTCCACTAGGAATAGTACTAATTTCTTGTAACTTTCTGTTTGGATATTCTCTCTAGAGGATAAAAACTTTTGAATCGCCTTATGTAAAACTGTGAGTCCATTGTTGTCTGTTAGGTTAGGATCAGCACCTAACGTAATGAGTTGGGACATGGTGTCTATACGATTTCTGTTGAGGGCAATGTGAAGAGCACTTAATCCGCGTTTGTTTTTTGTATTTGGGTTCACACCTTTGGTAATCAATAGTTTGATTGTTTCGTCTGCGAACTTTTGTTCTTTTTTCTCAATATCCAACTTACAAACTATTGTAATTAGGTTTTCTCCTTCCTCGTTTAAGGACTGGAGATCGGCACCTGCTGCTGCTAAAAGTTTAAATGCTTCTGCATCCTTTCTTTCAATGGTTGAAAAAATCAAATTGGCTCCATCTTTCTGTTTCTGGTTGGGATTGGCTTTTTTTGATAAGAGAAATTTTGCAATGGATAATTGTTTGTTCTCTAAAGCTAACGAAAGTGATGTTTCGTTTGTTTTTTGGTTTATGACATCCACGGGAACATTTTTTTTCACCAACTCCTCTACTATCTTAAGTCCAGATTTCCGGGAAGCCAAATGAATGGGAAGGTATCCGGACGGATTTGCTGTCATTAAATCTGCATTTTTCTGGATGAGAATTTCTGCGACAGACCATTTGGATGTTTCAATGGATTCTTCCAATGGATTTTTATTTGTGGATAATGTTTGATTGGGGTTGGCACCTGCATCCAAAACTAGTTTTAAAAGATTAGAATCGTTTTTTTGTAAAGCAAGTTCAAATAGAGTTTTACCGGTTAGATTTTTTGAATCTACAGCTAATCCTTTTTTGAGCAGTAAGCTGACGGCTGTTAGGTTTCTCTTTTCTACCGCATAAAACAGTAGAGATTCTCCATCTGGTGTTTTAATATTTACGTCCGCACCTCGGTTCAAAAGAACTTCTAATCCTTGGGTAAATCCTTTTTCAATGGCAAAAACAATGGGTCGAATGGACTTTGTATCTTCTGTATTGGGATTTCCATTGGAATCCAAACTTAAGTTTAAAAGTTTTAAATTCTTTTGGTCGATAGAAACAAAAACTGGTGTTCGACCCGTTAAGTCAGGAAGATTAATGTCTGCCCCATTTTGAAGAAGATAGGTGATGGAGTCTATTTTAGATTTTTCAAATGCTAAGTAAAGGGGCGATTTTCTTGGATTGTTCCTTAAATTTACATCGGCTTTGCTCTCCACAAGTAACTTCTGTACGGTGAGATTTGCTTTCAGAATGGCTACGTGTAGTGCAGTGTTTCCATCTGCATCGTATGCATTGAGGTCCGCACCTTTTTCCACAATGGTTTTGATTTGGTCTGTGAAACGAGAGGTGACCACATAGTGTAACAATGTTTTGCCGGATAAATCTCTTTTGTTGAGATCGGCACCTTGGTTCAGTAAAATTTCAAAATGTTTGGGTTTGTTTTTTTCCACTGCAAGTACGAGGAGGGTTTTCCCTGATTCGTCACTGGCATTGATGTCACCGCCATTGGTTATGGCTGTTTCAAATTCCTTTAGATTCCCTTTGGATAGAATTTGAACCATGTCGGGAGCCACAATAGTGACTGATGTAGTTTCGGCTAAGTTTTCTTGTGCAAAACTGCTACCAAAAGATATGAGTAGAAGGAATAAACTAAAAGTAATTTGATTATGTTTCATTTGGGTAAATAAGCATCTGGATCCAACGCTTGTTGGTCAGGGCCTTTCCTAACTTCAAAATGTAAATGAGGGCCGGTCGATTTACCGGTATTTCCTACCTGACCAATGATATCTCCAGTTCGGACAGTGTCACCTTCTTTTACTAGGCGTTCATTTTGGTGAGCATAGTAGGTAAATATATTATTTTTGTGGCTGAGGATGGTAAGCATCCCATAACCACCGCTAGTTGTTGTGGTTCTCCATACCTTCCCATCACTCACGGCTTTTATCGGAGTGCCAATGGAAGCTGGTAAATCAATCCCTGAATGGAAGGCACCAACCTTACCTGTGACTGGATCTACCCTGGTTCCAAAGTTGGAAGATACATAACGATCGTTATCAACAGGGATCTGAAAATATTTGGAAATATCATCGCTGTCTACAAGGGGGCCACGTTCTTTAGATACAAATCCTCCGAAGACCCAACCTTCCCATTCATCATTCCAAGAAACGTAAAGCCATTTAGAACGAACTCCTCCAATGGTCTCGATTTCTTTTTTGGTATCAATGATTTTGATTTTTTCATCACCGGCAATTGTAGTTACAACAGAACCATAGTCGTTAGGTTCATCTCGCATCCGTAAACTTGTGGAGCGCACATAACGTTTCTCTCCATTCTTTAGTTCGTCAGGATTTTCTTGAGGGTAGGTGATCTCTCCCGGTTGGACATCGTAAGACACAACTTCTGAAGAACTTAAATACCCACCAAACACCCAACCATTTCCATAAGCCGATGATATTTGTTGCCAATGCGAAGTGATTCCGTCGATGGTTTCCTCTGCGGTGGTAGATGTTTCTATTTTGACTTTCAATCCTTTGGGTAATCTTGCTACAACATAGGCATTCACATCGGGTTCACCTCTCATGTTGAGAGAACTTGCCTCTACCCACATATCTTTTCCTTTTTTTGAATCCGAATAACTCGCATCAGGTGATTCGGAGATCCTTCCAGAAAGAGAGGATAAGTCTAAAGATAAACCTTCTGTGTTTCTTGACTTAACTGCAGGTTTGGTTGGAGAAAGTAAATCTTGGGTAACATACCCTTCTTGTTTAGATTTAGTTCGAACTAAAACCCAATGTGGCCCTTCTTTTTTTGCAGTTACGTCTTGTTTTAAAACCATTACCACTTCCAAGGAATCTCCTTTTTTTACCTTCACTGCTGAACGATTGGAAACATTGTTAGAAGGTTCTAGTTGGAGAAAAAAACTATCTCCGGCAATTGCCAAAAGAGATTTTGATTTTTTATCTTTTGCACCGGGTGCTGCATTATGATCTGCAATTCCTTCTGCTTGTTTTAAGTCGATTGGGGATGAAGAAATTTTGAGTCCAGGGAATTTGGTTTGCACTCGATTCACAAAGTCATTGTATTTTTGTAAAATTTCTTCCTGTTTCTTTTGGTTTGCAGTGACAAGACCGGATTGCCTTTGTTTGTCCCTTTCTTCCAATGTAGTTTGAGAAACAATCGGGTAGTAACAGAAGAAAAGAAAAATAGACGTTAGAAGGATTTTCTGATTTTTCATAAAACAAACTATAAAAAACCAAAGAAAATGGGAATGGTCAAGGTTTTTTGTTTAATCTTCCTCAGGTAACAATGGAGTTAAAAAGTAAGAAATAAATTCCAATTTTCCCCTCATTGATGATTTTTCATATATGGAAGCGGTTTGATTTTCGATAGTGCGAAGACTTTTTTTGCGAACCGCAGCAATTTGTTTTTGAGAGAAACCACGTAGTAAAAGTATGGCGATTTCCGTTTCCGCTTCTGATAGGTTCCATTCTTCCATTTGGGCTTTTGCCTCAGCCCAAAAACCCAGTTCTGGATTTTTTAAAATTCTGTTAGTGCGTTTTAAGTCGTGAATTTGAGACTTTGCTTGTACGTTTTCTACTGCTTCCGCCTTCAGTTCTTTGTAAAGGATAAAGACCACAAGAAAGGAAGAAAGGGCAATGAAGGACTCTACCGTGGCAATGATGATTCGGAATCGGTCAAAATACTCAGGTGGGTTGGTCAGGGTGAAAATTTCTTCAGCAATCCAAACAATTAGAGATAAAACGTAAAAACCTAAAAAAAGAATTCTTACCTTGCGAGTGTCCATATATCTATCTAATTTTTGCAACTAGTCCTTGTATACGCAAGTCAGTTTCTTAGGTAATCACCACATTTGCGGGTATCCTCCATGGAAGGATCGATGAAATTGTGAGATCCTATTCCCATGAACCGATGGGCTTTCAAATTTTGGTTTCTCTGTTTCGGATTTGTATTGGCATTTACCGGATGTTCCAATTCAAAAAACTATGAGACACGATCTCAGTGTATGGATCGATGTCTTCGAGAACAATATGTTTGTGCTTTGGCTCTTGCCCCTCAATTGGACAATGCCGCATCTACAACTGTAACTTGTATCACAATGTATGTGATGTGTTCTGAGAAGTGTCCGATTGCATCCACTAGCAGATCTACTACGACAACAAGATCCAGCAGTTCTTCTAGTTCCAGTTCTGGCAAAAAAGGTGGAAGCAGTTCCAGCTCCAGTTCCTCTGGAGGAGGTGATTGAACTAGGAACCTGTTTGCCTATAAATGATCTTAGCACCAATCTGCAAATTTTTGTATAAATCTAAAAAGATTTGGTTGGGAACCATACCTTCCACATCCCTTGAAAATTCAGGGCGTAGTCTCTTTAAAAAATACATACCTAACTCACCTTTGTTTTTGGCTTTTATCTTTCCTCTGTATTCACATTCAAAGAATCGTTTTACTTTATCATAAGTGATTTCCGAAAGATTGATTTCTCCAGCATCACCAGAACTTTCCATTCGACTTGCTGTGTTGACTGTATCTCCCCAGACATCGTAAGCAAATTTTGTTTTACCAACAACACCCGCAACAACTGGTCCTGTATGAATTCCAATACGGATTTCCCAAAAGTCCTGACCTAACATTTGTTTAAAGGATCTGATCTGAGTCATAAAGGACTTAATTTCCATAGCAAAAAGGCAGGCATCCACAGGATGAGTGAAATTTCCTTGAGGAATCCCTCCAGCAGCCATATAAGAATCACCAATGGTTTTTAGTTTTTCAAAATTATGGCGGACAGCGATGTCATCAAATTGAGAGAAACATCCATCCAACTGTTCAATGAGATCTTCTGGAGAGAGTGACTCTGCGGCAGATGTAAAGTTTTTGAAGTCAGTGAATAGAATACTTACCGACTCGTATTCCATTGGAGCTACTTCTCCTCTTTCAATCAATTCGTCGGCTAAATCTCCCGGTAGAATGTTCCGAATGAAGTGGAGCGTTTTTTCCCTTTCTTTTTCTAAGTCTCGCCTAAGGTTTGCATTGTGGATCGCACCAGCCACCTGTTCACAAAAAGAAATAATTTCTGCGAATTCGTCTTTGGTCCAATCTTGTTCTCGTGTGAGACGAGTGACACAAATGATTCCTATGGTTTGACCTTGCACAACGAGTGGAATCTGTCCAAACAATTCCAATTTAAAACTATCCGCAATGGAAGTATCAATCGTAGACAGTTGTTTCCATTTGATTGATTTTTTTAAATATACGGGTTTTTGTTTTTGGTAGGTTCTGAAAAGAGAACCTATGTTTGGTGATAGGACGGTTCGAAAGGTTCTAAGAAAATTACTTACAATAAGCCCTTTGTTAAAAACTTCCGCACCTTCCATAAGGGGAACAAGAGAATTAGTTTTCAGATCTACAAGAAGGATGAACCCTAACTCTACCCTATGATTGATTTTCAGATAAGAAAAGACCTCTCTGGTGATATCTTCAATTTGTGAATAAGAGTTAATCCTTCGATTGAATCGATGTAAGTTTTCTAACTTCAATCGGTTGGTTTCAATGTTTTCTTTTTCCCTCTGGATCGTAATATTCCCTTGTTTGAGTTCATTCAAAAGGTATCCGGTTTCAATTGTTCCCGCAATATAATCGGCAATGATTTTTATTTGGTTTAATTGTTGTTCGGTGAGTTCAAAAATTCCTGAATAATCTAATAAATCCAAAGTGCCTATGAATTTGTTCCGTAAGTAGAGTGGAACGATTAGGAGGGATTTTAGATTTGCCGATTGTTTGTTCGCAAGTTCGACACCTTCTGTTTTATAGGACTCAAAATCTTGGATATAAAAACTTCGTTTGCGTTTGCGAACATAGGCATGAGCATACATTGTAACATAGGAATCGGAAACAGGGATCTTACGTCCCATAATTTCTTCTTTTACCCTATCTGTGAGGTCTTCTGGAAAATTGCTATGAAAGAATTCTAAAGCTTCCAATTCTCCTTTGTAAACATACAATAGATAATGGGGAACTTTGAATTTTTCTCTTATGTAACGACCCAATATATAGAGAATCTCTTTTAGGTCTGAGGCAGAGTTGATTTCTCTAAGTAGTCCATCTAAATCAGAGAGTTGAGTATAGGAATCAACCAGTTTGTCTGAAAATTCTTCTGAGATAGATTTAGTATTGATGAGTTCTTTTTCTCTACTTACCAGTTCTTCTTTTAACAACCGCAGTTCTGATTGGTATGTTATGATAGTATTTTCTTTTTCTTCTTTTTGTTTGTATAAAGAGATCATCCAATACAGAATGCTAATAAAAAGAATTGTGATACCGAAAAGTCCGTAGATCATTTGATTAGAATTTTTGCTCCACGTTTCTGTTGTGTATACAACCTTCCAAACTTTTCGTTAGGCATAAACCCTGTATCATCGGACAAATCTGGTTTTAAAGATAACAATTCATAAATCGGGAACTGGTCACCTTCGTATGTATTGATTTGGCGTTGGTTGTCTATATGAAAAAGTCGTTTTACTTTTTCCATTGTTTCTAGTGAGATATTGATTGGAGTACCCACACCACCACGTCGTATAGCTTGTGTTTGTGTTACCGTTTTTCCCCAAACATCGTAATTAAACTTTGATTTGCCGATGACTCCTGCAACCACAGGTCCTGAATGAATGGCAATCGTAATTCCATTGGGGCGGAATGGAATGTCTTTGAAGTCTTCCATCATCCTTATCACTTCATTTTTGATTTGTAAGGCGGCAAGACAAGCATCCACTGCATGGGTAAAGTTCCCAACAGGAAGTCCTCCCGCTGCCAGATACATATCCCCAGTCATCCGAAGTTTTTCCATTCCTTGTGCTTTGATGATTTCATCAAACCTTGAAAAATATAAATCCAATCCTTCGATGAGTTCTTCTGGAGTGAGTTGCCCTGTTGTTTGAGAAAAACCAGGAAAACTGGTCATAAGCAGTGTTACATTCTCAAATTCTACAGGGTTGACTCTTCCTTTTTTCTGTAACTCTTCTGCTACATTTTTGGGGAGGATATTGAGTAAAAGGGAATCTGATCTTTGTTTTTCTTCCTCAATTTTTTTAAGCAAAAAGTGGTTGTTTATGGCACTGGCAATGTGTTCGGAAACACCAACTATGGAATTGACTTCATCAGTAGTCAGTTGGATGTTTTCATCACTGATTCCATAAACTGCCATGGCAACAACTTCATCATTGTTGACAAGAGGAGAGATGAGAAATCCATTCATCCCTGACTTCTCTGTGATTTGTTTGTCTACTGCATACGGCATATCTTTCGGTATATGTTTCATATAGAAATGGCGTTTTCTCTTGTAACATTTGTATACAAAGCCACTATCTTCTCTGAGAGGGAAACGAAGGGTTTTAAAAAAGTTTATATTATCGTCAACTAATAGATCGAATCCGGAGTGGTTAAGATAACGGAATTCATTGTATTCTTTGTCTAGAAAATATAAAACACAATGTTCGATTTTGTAGTTCTTTCGGATGAATCCAAAAATTTCTGCGAGGATATTTTCTAAGTTATTTTGCGAGTTTACGTTTTTTGCAAACTCATTCATCTTCTGAATTTCTGCCTTGGCTCTTTCGGATTTTTTTCTTTCCTCTTCTGTGATTTGTAACAATAGAGAGTTCTGAATGGCACCGGCAATTTGATCACAAAATCCCGAGATCCTTCTGATTACTTCGCGTGTGACTTCCATTGGTTTTTGGTAGGAAGTAAAATATGCCATACCAATGACTTCGTTCTGCACAACTAGTGGAACGGCTACAAAAGAAGTGAGACTTAATTGTGAAAAAATTTGTTCGTCTAACTCTGATTCATATCGTTTTGGCGGTTTAGGAACGAACAAAGCTTTTTTTCTGAGAAAAGTTTTGTAAATTATCCCCCCTTTTTCATTTAAGGGAACGCGGATTGATTTTGCAAATGACAACTGTTCTTCTGTCGCATAAGCGGGAATGGTTGTATTGTAAGTGTATAATTCTTTTTTCTTTGTGTCGATGAGTTGGAGGAGGGTAGCTTCGATTTCAAATGTTTTTAAAATGTAATTAAACATTTCTTGGATGATTTGTGAGAGGCTAGATTCCGAATTGATTTTTTTTGTGAACTCGTTTAACTTTACAACCTCGTTTTTTGCATTTTCCATTTGCAATCTTGCATTTTCTGCGATGAACTTTTCGCGGTTCATTTCTTCCACGAGGATGGAATTTGTTACGGCAGTGGCAATGTTCTCTGCGGTGTTTTCGACTAACTGGAGTTGTGATCTAGAAAAGCTGGTTCCTCTTTGTTCGCTAAAAAGAGCCAACAAGGCGATGACTTTTCCTTGCGAACTGAGGGGTATGATCATTCCTGGATGTTTTCCAATCAATTGGACAAATTTTTTATTTGATTCTGTAAGGCGTGACTCCCGTACTTTTGCAAATCGGAAGGGACGATTTCTTTTGTATACATGATAAAAAAGTCCGGCACTTGGATCCAAAGGGAAACTCATTCCTTGTAACTTAGATTCTAACGCCAATCCAGAGTTAGGAGATGAAACGGATTTGTGATAAATAAGTTTTGAATTTTTTGCATCTATTAAAAGTAAAATCATCGAGTCGCAAAAAACTTCATCGTTTAGATAATCGAAGGCTTTTGTTAAAATACTATCTAGTTCAAGAGATGTATTTAATGTTTTTGCAAATTCGTTCAGCCGTTCTATGTTAGCTTTGGAATTTTCTAACTCGTGAGTTCTTTCAACAACAATGTCCTCCAGTCCTTCTTTTAGGATGTTTAGTTCCTTGTTGGAAACTTCTAATCGTTCTTTTAGTTTTTCAATCGATAGGTAAGCTCTTGTGAATCCATAAGAGAGAATGTATCCTTGGAAAAGAATAAAACCCAAAAAACCAAAAGGAGTTAGGTTCATTGTATTGATCACATTGTTTTGATAAAGAATATCATGAACAACCGTTCCAAAAACAAAACTAAACCCAATAAGAGATAAACCAGCACCCACTGTGTCGGATCTGTAAGCCATGATGATGGCGATGGTGATCCTTACACAAACTAGTATCAAAAAGATTTGGAAATAATGAATTTGTGCACTGAAGAAGGCAACGGGTAAAAATATAGAAACAAGAAATGGTGTGATGAGGATACCAAGCACCCACATCGTTTTTTTACCCACTGTATTGGGAAATACCAACCTATAAAAAAAGGCAAAGACAATGGTTGCGACGTAAATAGTGGCAAATTCCAATCGAATGAGGAAATCCATAGGCATCCCAGGAAAAATGTTTAGAATATTCCTTTCGCCGATGGTAAGAAGTCGCATAACAATAAGTAAACTAAAAAGAGATATAAAGAGACTGGCTTTGTCTTGTCTACGCATAACAAACAAACCCAAGTGATACAAGGCCCAGAGAAAGATACTTCCTGCAAGAAATGAGGTGATTTGGTAACTACGATTGACTTTGTCATATAACATTCGTCTTTCGCCGAGTTCCATACTCTCCCAAAATCCACCTTTGGAGTAGTGGAAGTTGGAAATTTCAAATACAATTTCAGTTTCGCCAGAAAGTGGTTCTAAATCCATAAGAACGGATTTATAGGATGGTTCAAAGTAGTTGGGATTAATTCCAAAACTTCCTTGTTCCACAACTAATTTGCCATTGATGTACAACCTGTACGCAGAGGAAAGGTCAAGGTTGTGAAAGGCGAGGTTGGGTGTTTTCTCTGGAAAAAAGACTTTTAATTTATATGTCGCATAACCAAATCCACCGAGTGTATGGAAAGGCACATCGGTAACACTTTAGATCACTCACATGGGTTACACTTTTACTAGTCAATTCTATACAATAGCCTCTGGTATTTCAACACTTTACTCGTATACAAATCCAAAATTCCAAGAATTGCATCCGCAAAGTAAAGACGACAATGCCGATCAGATATCTCTTCAAAGCCAACTACCTCTCCAATGAAAGGATTCCCAAAGAACACTCGATGGGGCCCGTACTGCGCAAAACGTGGCGTGGACTTTATCGTAATAATTCG
>NZ_AOGY02000044.1 GCF_000332455.1 Leptospira vanthielii serovar Holland str. Waz Holland = ATCC 700522
CCTGTGATGAATATCGGATTCATCCAACCATGATGCAAAATTGGTTAAAAATAGTATTGGAAGCAGGACGCGAAGCATTGGCTGGGTCGAATCAAAAAGAATCCAATGAAAACAAGAAACTGATAGAAAAGTATGAAAAGGAACTGGAGAGGAAAAACAGAATCATAGCCGAACTCACAGGGGGATCATCGACCTAAAAAAAGAAGCTGGGGAGCTCTGACAGATTACATGTTTCGACTGCATTAAAGCATGAGATTGTAAATACCTTAGATCGGCTGAAAGAGGCGTCAGGTCTCCCCATCAAATACCTGTGTAGTAAAATAGATGTAAATCCAGGCAAGTTAACTGTT
The DNA here is from genome assembly GCF_000332455.1 of Leptospira vanthielii serovar Holland str. Waz Holland = ATCC 700522. Taxonomy (GTDB): domain Bacteria; phylum Spirochaetota; class Leptospiria; order Leptospirales; family Leptospiraceae; genus Leptospira_A; species Leptospira_A vanthielii. Next base: position 351 of record NZ_AOGY02000044.1, read on the forward strand.
TGGAGAAAATGTAAAAACAAATCACCAAAGAAAGTAATTCCAAAATCGCATTGGATAACACCAGAGGAACGAAAGGCAGTTGAAGATTACAAACGAAATCATCCATTCAAAGGATATGTTCTTTTGGCATGGATGATGATTGATGAAAACATAGCATATATGTCTCCTTCTAGTGTATATCGCATTCTGGTGGACTGTGGTTTAAACCGCTAGATGGCAAAAGCCCTTGGGAGATTCAAAGAAAACAGGTTTTGATCAACCTAAAGCTATTCATGAACACTGGCATATGGACATATCATATATCAATTTTAAAGGGAGTTTTGTTTATTTGATATCAGTGTTAGACGGTTTTTCACGTGCAGTCCTTGCATGGTCAATCAGTACCCGAATGGAGTCACTTGATACACAGTTAGTTTTATGGGAGCATGCGACAAATGGCTTGGAGGCGATAAGTTAGCGGTTCGTCTATAACTGACAATGGATCTCAATTCTTGACTAAGGAATTCAAACAAATTTTGAAAGAATTTTCTATCCATAATGTTCGGACTTCTGTAAATCATCCTCAGTCCAACGGGAAACTAGAAAGATTTCATGGAACCATTAAGACTGAGTTAATCCGTGAAATACCAATGTATTCACTCGAACAAATTAGAGAAGAAGTTGGTAAATGGATTGAAGAATACAATTCGCTAAGACTTCATTCTGCAATCGGTTACGTAACACCTATGGATGTGTTTTATGGTCGCAAGGAAAAGATTTTAGCAGAAAGAAAAGAAAAACTACTTGAAGCAAAATTGAAGAGAAAACAATACTCGGTAAAGGCTAATATAAGGCTTGTTGCTTAGCTTAATTTTGAATCCCAAAATTCTGTTTTTCACTGAACTAAGACACATCTCCTCTGATATAAATTTCACAACCTAGTTTATTTTTCATTGTATTTACAGTCAGTGAAAGACTATATTTTGATTTTCCCAGAGAAAGTGAATACCAATGTTGTGGTCTAGGTTTTCTTAAGCTAAGAGTGGTTTTATTTTTTTTAAAGTAATCAATTATAAAATTCCAATAATCTAGTTGGATTTGTTTTGTTTCAGTCAAAGTTTTATTTATTTTAAGATCTTTAGATGATTTTACCCATTCATTGGGTTTACATATTATATTAAATTTTGGTGCAGGATTGGATTGATCTATTTGCCACAATTCTATTTCTATTGCGAAAAATCTTATATCTTCAATAGTATTTTGATTTAACCAATCTATTGCTTGTCTATGTTCTTCAGTAATAAGACTACAAATCCAAATTATAGTAAAGGCATCTATTCCAGAGGCATAAGTTATAATCTTTCCTAGATGGTCATGGTTAGATTTTTCTAATTGATTCTCTATGATTATTTTTTGATCGTTTGAAATATCTCTACATACAATATCTGCTTTGTAATTGCCAATATGAACTTCAATACCTTCAAGTTCTAAATCTATTCCAATTTCATCTGACAATACGACTAAGTTTTCCTGTTTAGATAACCAAGGAGTAAATGACTTTGCTTCGTCAGGCCAAAATTCACGTAAATCAATTTTAATAAATTTTCCAAGTGTTTTCATTTGTTATTTCCTTCTTGATTTCAAAAAAGATTTTGCGGAATTTCGTATAACGAACTAGCCTTAACGACGTAGGCTGGCCCTGAGTCCCGGAACGGGACGTTAGGGACTGGCACTCCACTTGCGTATGCAAGTGGAGTGCCAGAAGCCTATGTGCCGTAGGCCGAGCGAGGCCTTGTGCCGAAGCGAAGCGTTAAGGCGCTGTTATGCGCTGTGTTTTTTTTAGTTTTAAAGTCTAATTTTTAAATATTGTTAAAAGAAGTGTAATAAATGTAAATATGATTATTCCAACTTGAATTAAGTAGTTATGAAATGAAATTTTTATACTTATTTTGTTTTGCAAATAGTCAAATTTTGTTTTATAGATTGAGGACATTATGTTTTTTTTTGAAGTCAGTATTTGTTTTGAAATTTCAAGGTAATTGTGTTTATATTCTTTCCCAAATATATTTTTTATTTGAACTAATTTTAGTTGCTTATGAGTAAAAAAAATATCATCAAGTATAACATTATCAAATAGTTTTATTGAATGCAATAATTCATTGTATTCACGAAGATTTTCTGATTCCTTTAATAGTGTGGAATTTTTTTGTAAATCTCGATATTTTTTGTATAAGTAATTATAAATCTCATTTAATACAAGAATGGGCCCTAGATTCTGAAAAAGTGAAAATGAAAATTCATCAAAGATTTGGCTCATTTCGGATTGATACGTAGGTTTTAATGTTCGTTTAAGTTTTCGTAGAAGTATAAATAATTAGCATTATTTTCTAGAATAAAAATTTCATCTTCATCTAGTTCAACATTTCTCCAGAACCAATTCATCTTCGAAGGAGAATTATTTCTTTCGAATGAGAATGTTCTGATACACATACGTGGCGT
>NZ_AOGY02000043.1 GCF_000332455.1 Leptospira vanthielii serovar Holland str. Waz Holland = ATCC 700522
ACGCCACGTATAAAATAAAAGAAAATACTTTGGGATCAAAGCATACAAATAACAGAAAAAAATATAAACATTCTTGGAGCCTATGTATCAAGATATCAAAAAGCATTTTTCTACGAGACAATAAAACACAATATCGGAAAGGAACTCGAAGTTGACTATTTAGGTTATCCACAAGGCACTATAATTACGGATGAAATTGCCATTGACCTTTCCAAAAAATCATTCAAAGAAATCTTTTATGAAATTGAATAAGAAATCAATTCAATAAATACTGCTGAAACGGCGCTTAACAGCGCCTTAACGCTTCGCTTCGGCACAAGGCCTCGCTTGGGCTGCGCCACATAGGCTTCTGGCACTCCCCTTGCATTCGCAAGTGTCGTTCCAGTCCCTAACGTCCCGTTCCGGGACTCAGGGTCAGCCTACGTCGGTTAGCCTAGTTCGTTAATTGCAATTGGTTAATTCTATTCAAAAAAACCAGCGCGCAATTTTTCTTAAAAGGTGAGAGTCCAACTTTGCTCCATTCAATAATAGATCTTTATATCGGTTTTATTACTTTGTTAATGATTCAAGCGCTTTAAAGAAAAGAATAAGAATTAAGAGATTTAATTCGCTACATTTCCTATTATTTTTTGGTCACGGTTTGCATGATTCAAAAATGATTATCGGGCTTTGAAGACAAAGAATAAGAAAGAAAATTTGCGCACTGGGATTTCGCACACTTCGTATCTGTCTCAATTACAACAGGAAACCAACTGCAATTAACTACCGCTAACCACTTCGCTTCGGGACTTCGCCCTCGCTCGGCCTGCGGCACATAGGCTTTTGTCACTCCTCTTGCTTACGCAAGCCTCGTGCCAATCCCTAACGCCTCCTCCAGAGGCTCAGGGCCAGCCTACGTTGGTTAGCTAGTTCGTTATACGCTATGTCAAAAATTAATTAAAGGATATAAGTAAATAATGAAAAAAATATTCAATATCTTTGTTCTATTATTCCTTTGCGCATGTGTCACAATAAACACAAAGATTGAAACAGATAAATACAAAATTACCTATTCAGATATAAATGAACCTTCCATTACGAAATTCCAAGTGCAATTCACTAACCACTATTGGTTCAGCCAAAGTCTTAGCGGAAATAAAGAGGTTAATGAAGCTATTATTAATGAATTGGAAAAATATCCGGGTTCAAAAGGAATTAAAAATCTTAAAATTAGAATATACAACAATTCTTGGTTTTCTTTAGGTCTACTTCCAAATCCGCTAGCACTTTTCTCATCTTCGCTATACATTTACACTGGAAGACCATTTGGATTCTCAAACAAAAGTATCTTGATCGAAGGAGATATCTTCTAATGAAACCATTTCACTACCTATCGATTTTTATTCTATTCTCTTTAATCAATTGTATAAACTATGATCTGCATCCAAACCTATTAAAAGGCACTACATTTCATATCAAGGATCAACCCACAGATTCATTCAATAAATCAAGAATCTTCTATACTGCAACTAAGTTCAATGGCGGTGAAATAAAGAAAGTTGAAAAAGTTAGAATTGACGAATACTATTTTCTCTCTTTTTATACGGGAAGAACCTTCGGAACGTATAAAAACGGATCACTAGTCGACATTCTAGAAAAAGAAATACAAAACGTTGAAATTGAGGAAAATGAATACTTTCTCTTTGAAATCAACAATATTGAATACAAATCAAATGCTTATTATGATTTATTAAATGACTTTCTCCCTGGCGGATTTATTCGATATAATAATTACCAAATGTATTATACTTTAAAGATAATAAGTAAGAAAGAATTTATCCAAATTGCATCTATCAAGTAGTTTGACACAGCGTATAACAGCATGGAAACGCTGCGCTTCGGCACGAGGCCTCGCTTGGGCTGCGCCACATTTCCCTTCTGTCACTCGTTTGCATCCGCAAACTCCGTGCCAGTCCCTAACGTCCCGTCGGGACTCAGGGTCGGGAAACGTCGTCTCCACTAGTTCGTTATGCGTAATGCTTTTAACTAATCCAGCATGAAAAATAAAGATTTTGAAACTTTTCGAAGTAAACGAATTGGGCTCAATAGCGAAATTCTTTTTGATTCCATTGAGGAAAATTGTAAACAAGAAATTTCAGATATATTTAAAACTACTTTCCCAAATTTAACAAACTTAATTACATCAGCTAGAATTTTAAATTTAACGAATAGAAACGAAAATTATCGATTATATTCATGGACAGATTATAACGATAAAAGCTTCGGTTGGCTAACTAAAATTGAATTTCTTAATTGCAGAAACCACTTATTCATAGAAGAACATGATTTAATTTTAAAAACAATCGGTGGAATTATAGAAACCTACAATGATCCAGAACCTTCACTTTCAAATAATCAAAATTTCTTATTTTAGAATCAGAATGTAAAGTCGGTATTAAAAATTGGGAAGAATATTATAAAGAATCAATTATCGATCAAAATATAACTGAAATTGAATACAACAATCTAATCGCATTTACTGAAGAGGCAAACGGTAATCTTACACTCTATGATATTAAAAAGAAAAATATACTACTCTTTGCACCAGATCATTGTTTTGAAAATGTAACAAAAATTTTCAACCAACCGGATTATACATTTTATAAATTCAATTCCATAAATAGTTTTATTGATTATGTTGAAACTCTAGCATTAGAATGGATTTATAAAATAAAAAAATAATGAGAAAATTTATTACGGCAATTTACTTGATATTTATTCCCATAAATATTTTTACTACATCAATTTCTTTAAGTAATCATCCTCACAATCCATTCCCAATCATCGGGATTATTGTCGCTGCAATTTTCAGTCTATTGCATCCTCTTTTTATCTTTGGAATGATTCTGAAATTTGAGAATATATGGGTATGGATTCCTTCACTAGTCTTCTGGATACTCGTTGTTTCAAATATTATAGATTATAAATTTAAAAAAGAAATAAAGTGAAATTGAAACTTAAAAACCATTTCTTTTAAAACTAAATTGTTAAAACAAAAGCACTACGCATAACAGCATGGAAACGCTGCGCTTCGGCACAAGGCCTCGCTTGGGCTCCGCCACATTTCCCTTCTGTCACTCGTTTGCATCCGCAAACTCCGTGCCAGTCCCTAACGTCCCGTTCGGGACTCAGGGTCGGGAAACGTCGTCTCCACTAGTTCGTTATCTGCAATGCCCTAGAACTTTATTCTATGAATGAATTCCAACAAGTATTATATAAGCAAATAGATAAGATTCAAGATTCCAACCTGCCTACTCATGTTAAGAAGGTTGTTTCTGCTGTTACTCTGTGCAGAACTAATGCTATGAAGGGAAGAGTCTATTCTTGTCCAAACGGACACTTCTCTATATTCATTAGAGAATCTTGTAACAATAGATCTTGTCCTACTTGCCAATCAGAAAATAAAAGAGAATGGAATTCTAATACAAAGGAAAAAGTTACTAATTCTCCACATTATCATCTTGTTTTTAAGTTACCTTCTTTTCTATATCCATATATTCTTTCCCATTATAAAGAATTTATAGAAATCCTTTTTGAAGCT